>NZ_CAJMZJ010000008.1:0-356494 GCF_905220295.1 Paraburkholderia sp. J76 | reverse complement strand
TCCGCGCGGCGCGGCGCAAGGGGGCGAGGCAAATATTCTTACTTCCGGCTAAGCGCCTCCAGCGGCACCGCATTCGCCATCGCGGCGTAGCCCGCATCGCCTGGGTGGATATGGTCGCCACTGTCATACCCGTAACGGAGGCGCGCCGGGTCGGCCGGGTCGCGCAACGCCGCATCGAAGTCGACCACGCCGTCGAACGCTCCGCTCGTCCGGATCCATTGGTTCACCGCCGTGCGGATCGCCTCGCGCTCGGGCGGCAGAGAAGCCGGCGTGAGCGTCGCGCCGAAAATACGCACGCCGCGCGCATGCGCCTGAGCGATCACCCGGCGATACCCCGCGATCAGGTCGTTCGTGTCCACGTGCGTATGAGGAAAGTCGCAATCGAGGCCGGATCGCGCCGGCATCGCCTGGAAGTTGATGTCGTTGATGCCGATGAGCAGTACCACCGTTTTCACGCCGGGATGGCCGAGCGCGTCCCGGCCGAAGCGCCGCTCGAGCGCCTCCCCGTAGCAAGGCGAATCGTTCAGCAGCCGGTTGCCGCTAATCCCGAGATCGATCACGGCGAGATCCGTGCGCTGCGACTGCGCGATGCGGCGCACCAATGCGTCGGGCCAGCGACGGTTCTGGTTCATCGTGGAACGCATGCCATCGGTAATCGAATCGCCGATCGCCGCGACCGTCGACGCACCCTGCGCCTCGACCGCCAGCCCCGTGACCCACGCGTACTGCGTAAAACGCTCGGTGAACGCGCCAATCGAAGGATCGGCGACGTGATTGCCCGGACGCGAGACGTAGTTCACCTGATTCGCCACGCGGTGCCACGCCACCATTTTTTGTTCGGGTCCCATATAGGAACTGATGGCATAAGGCGCACGCGCCTTTAGATCGATCTGCACAGGATCGCTATCGAGCGCAGCGCCTGGCGGCACCGACACCGAGGGCCGCCCGCCGAAAGTGACATGCGCCGTACCCGCCTCGCTCGCCGCCGCACCGCCCGCAGACGGCGCAATGGCCATCGCTTCGATCACAAGCGGCGTGCGCCCATAGAGGTTGCTGACATGCACCCGGGCAACCGTGCCGCCCAGCGTCGGATACACGATCTGCCGAACGGTCCGCCCGGCGACATCAGGGGCGCGGTATAGCGCAGGGAGCGCGCCGCGCTCGGGAATCGACTGCAGCGTCGTCGCCCAGCTCGTGACCCAAGGGCCGGAGGGTTGATCCGCGAACACCGGCGACGCGGCGCCCAGGGAAATAAACACAGCGGCGGCAGCCGCGAGAGGAGCAAAAGAAGTCTTCATCCGTGAACGAGTGCGCAGGCAAAGGGGCATTGTGCCCCATGGCCAGGCGTGGAGCCTTCCATCCGCCTGACAGTCGGCGCGCAAACACCCATGAGCGAGCCACCCGCCCGCTAAAACTCAATACCGAGCCGCAAACTTTTTTGAGCCACCTCAAAAAATTCATTTACCGACCGGTCGGTTGGTTTATACTGCTCACCGTACCCAAACCCCCGCTACCCAACTTCGACGAGAGCGTCTCCATGTACACGCAATCCCTCGACATTCCCGGCAATGTGGCGCCGCTCGACGCGGACGCAGCCTCGCCGGAACAGGCACAGTTCGACGCGATCATGGCCGCCGACGGCAAGATCGAGCCGCAGGACTGGATGCCCGAAGCCTATCGCAAGACGCTCGTGCGCCAGATCTCGCAGCATGCGCACTCCGAAGTCGTCGGCATGCTGCCGGAAGGCAACTGGATCTCGCGCGCGCCCAGCCTCAAGCGCAAGGCAATCCTCCTCGCCAAGGTGCAGGACGAAGCGGGCCACGGCCTCTATCTCTATAGCGCAGCGGAAACGCTTGGCGTCTCGCGCGATCAGCTCGTCGACGCACTCCACGCCGGCAAGGCCAAGTATTCGAGCATCTTCAATTACCCGACGCCCACCTGGGCGGACGTTGGCGTGATCGGCTGGCTCGTGGACGGCGCGGCGATCATGAACCAGATTCCGCTGTGCCGCTGCACGTATGGCCCCTACGCGCGCGCCATGATCCGCATCTGCAAGGAAGAATCGTTCCACCAGCGCCAGGGTTTCGACGCCCTGCTCGCCATGATGAGCGGCACCGAAGCGCAGCGTGAACTCGTGCAGCAGGCCGTGAACCGCTGGTGGTGGCCCGTCCTGATGATGTTCGGCCCGAGCGACGCCGATTCGGTCCACAGCAATCAGTCGGCCAAATGGGGGATCAAGCGCATCTCCAACGACGACCTGCGCCAGAAGTTCGTCGACGCCACCGTCGAACAGGCCAAGGTGCTGGGCGTCACGCTGCCCGACGCCGATCTGAAATGGAACGAAGCGCGCGGCCACTATGACTACGGCACGATCGACTGGGAAGAATTCTGGCGCGTCGTGAACGGCGACGGCCCGTGCAACCGCGAGCGTCTCGGCACGCGCGTGAAGGCGCACAACGAAGGCGCGTGGGTGCGTGAAGCCGCCCTCGCGCACGCCGAAAAGCAGCGTCAGCGCGCCGAAAAGCACGCCGCCTGAGCGCAACCGACATTGGAATCAGAGGAAGGAGATCCACGATGAACAAGGAATGGCCGATCTGGGAAGTGTTCGTGCGTAGCAAGCAAGGCCTCGACCACAAACACTGTGGCAGCCTGCACGCCTCCGACGCGTCGATGGCGCTGCGCATGGCGCGCGACGTCTACACGCGCCGCCAGGAAGGCGTGAGCATCTGGGTGGTGCCGTCGTCGGCAATTACGGCTTCGGATCCGAACGAGAAGGCCGAACTGTTCGAGCCGGCCGGCGACAAGATCTATCGCCACCCGACGTTCTACACCCTGCCCGACGAAGTCAACCACATGTAAGAGCGCCCCATGACGACGCCCACGCAAGAACACCTCGCGTACGTGCTGCGCCTCGCCGATACGGCGCTGATCCTCGGTCAGCGCAACACGGAATGGTGCGGCCACGGCCCGATCCTCGAAGAAGACATCGCGCTCGCCAACATGAGCCTCGACCTGATCGGCCAGGCGCGGCTGCTTTACACGCACGCTGCCACGCTCGAAAAGGCGCTCACCGGCCGCGAGCGCACCGAAGACGACTACGCCTACTTCCGCGCCGAGCGCGAGTTCGCGAACTACACGCTCGCCGAGCTGCCGCACTTCGGCCCGCTCGCCGGCACGACGCATTCGGCCAACGACTACGCCGTGACGATCGTGCGCAACTTCCTCTACGCCACGCTAATGGGGCATCTGTGGACCGCGCTGCTGCGCTCCGCCGATCCCCAACTGGCCGCAATCGCCGAGCGCTCGATCAAGGAAACGCGCTACCACGTGCACCATGCGCGCGAGTGGCTGATCCGCTTCGGCGACGGCACCGACGAATCGCACCGCCGTGCGCAGGCAGCTATCGACTGGTTGATGCCCTACACGCGCGAGTTCTTCAGCACCGACGCCGTGGAAACGGCCGTAGCCGAAGCCGGCATCGCACCGCTCGCTGCCCAGCTCGAAGCGGCGTGGCGCGTCGATGTGGAGGCCGCGCTAGAGGAAGCCACGCTCGCCGTGCCCGCGCCGGTAAAGCACGTCACGACCGGCAAGCACGGCGAGCATTCGGAGCACATGGGCTTCGTGCTGGCCGAGATGCAGAGCCTCGCGCGCCAGCACCCGAACGCGCGCTGGTAAGCACCGCGCAGGAAAAGAGGAAGTCACGATGCAAGCAACGGCAGATCACGCGCTAGCGCGCGCCTGGGAAGTGCTGGAATCGGTGCCCGATCCGGAAATTCCGGTCGTGTCGATCCGCGAACTGGGCATTCTGCGCGACGTGCGCCGCGCCGACGACGGTCAGATCGAAGTGGTCATCACGCCCACCTACTCGGGCTGCCCGGCGATGTCGCAGATCGCGGAGGACGTCGCGCACGCGCTCGACGCCGCCGCACTCGCGCCGTACCGCATCGCGACGACCCTCACGCCCGCGTGGACCACCGACTGGATCACCGACGAAGCGCGCGAGAAACTGCGCGCCTATGGCATCGCGCCGCCCGCTGCTGACAGCTGCGGCAACTGCGGCTCCGCGCCTCAACCGGCCGAACAGCCGATCACTTTCATCGCGAAACCGAAACCGAAGCCGTTGCCCGCGCCCGCCTGCCCGCACTGCGGCTCGAAGCACACCGAACGCCTCGCGCAGTTCGGCTCGACCGCGTGCAAGGCGCTCTACCGCTGCATCGATTGCCGCGAACCCTTCGACTACTTCAAACCGTACTGATATGGCCACTCCGCAATTCCATTCGCTGCGCATCCGCGAAGTGCGGCCCGAAACCGCGGACGCGGTCTCCGTCGCTTTCGAAGTCCCGCCCGAACTGCGCGAGGCGTTTCGCTTCACCCAGGGGCAGTTCGTGACGCTCAAGACCCATATCGACGGTGAGGAAACGCGCCGTTCGTACTCGATCTGCGTGGGCGTGACCGACTACGACCGCGACGGCGAACTGCGCATCGGCATCAAGCGCGTGCGCGGCGGGCGCTTCTCGAACTTCGCGTTCGACCAGCTCGCACCGGGCCACGAAATCGAGGTGATGACGCCCGATGGCCGCTTCTTCACGCACCTGAACGCCGAGCACGGCAAGCACTACGTGGCGTTCTCGGGCGGTTCGGGCATCACGCCCGTGCTCGCGATCATCAAGACGACGCTCGAAACCGAGCCGCGCAGCGCCTTCACGCTCGTGTACGGCAACCGCAGCGTCGACGCGATCATGTTCGCCGAAGAGCTGGAAGACCTGAAGAACCGCTTCATGAGCCGCTTGCGCCTCTATCACGTGCTCTCGGACGACTTGCAGGACGTCGAGCTTTTCAATGGCGTGCTCGACCAGGCGAAATGCGCGGCCTTCCTCGAAACGCTGCTGCCCGCGGACGAGATCGACGAAGCGTTCGTCTGCGGCCCGGGTCCGATGATGGACGCCGCCGAGGCTGCGTTCAAGGACGCGGGCGTGCCGCCGCAGAAGGTGCATGTGGAGCGCTTCGGCTCGCCGCTGCCGCAGGCAGGCGTGCCGAACGTCGAGATCACCGAAAACACGCCGGCCGCGGAGCTGGAAATCGTCATCGACGGCAAGAAGCGCAAGATGCGCCTGCCGTACGAGGGCGTGAGCCTGCTCGACGTCGGCCTGAAGGCCGGTCTGGCGCTGCCTTACGCGTGCAAGGGCGGTGTGTGCTGCACCTGCCGCGCCAAGGTGCTCGAAGGCGAAGTGAAGATGGACAAGAATTACACGCTCGAGGAGCAGGAGGTGAAGGACGGCTTCGTGCTCACTTGCCAGTGCCACCCGGTGAGCGAGCGCGTGGTCGTAAGTTTCGACGAACGTTAAGGCGTTAGAGCAACAGCACGCTTTCGGCCTACAGGCTATCCGCTTACACTAGGGGCCGCCCGTCGGTGTTGCAGCGCAGCGCTGCGACACCAACGGGCGGCTCCTTTTTGCTATTGGCGGATTTACTGGGCGTTCGCGGTGAACGCAGCGACTTGTCGATGACCACGATTCATCTAATTTACGGCGAGCCAGCCGCGGCGGCGCTGCGTGAGGCTTTCGACGCGGCGTCCCGTCCGGACCGCGTGATCGCACTGCGCGACGATCTAACAGTAGGCCCGCTGCGCGACATCGACGTGGCCGGCGACCCAGGCGTGGCGCAACGCGCCGCTTTCTGGGAGCGCCTTGACGATATCCCGCCAGCCTTGGCGCAAGGCGACTGCGCGGCGCTGACCGCCCTCGAAGCCGACGGCTCCCACGTGGTGATCTGGCATACGCACGACGCCGCGCATCAGCTCGCGCTGCGGCGTGCCTGCTACCGTTTGCGCGACGTCCCGCAACGCCTGAACGAAGTTCGCCTCGCCGCCGACGAAATTTCGGGCCCGAACGCCGCCGCCCGCATCGAGGCGCGCGTGCCGGACGCCGCGCCTATCTCCGTGCTGCGCATCACGCGTCTCGCGCTGGAGTGGCAGGAAGCCAAGTTCGCCAACGGCGAGACGCGCCGCTGGCGCGACAACACGTTCACGAGCGGCACGTGGAGCGACCTCGACGCCATGATTCTCGACGTGCTCGACGCTCACGAGGACCGTCCGGCGGGCGCATCGTGGCTCGCCAGCGACGTGCTCGGCGCCGAACTCACGCGCGGCGGCGCCGGCTTCACGGTTGCCGAACCGGTCGTGCAGTGGCGCCTGCGCGAGCTATGCGCGGCGGAAGAACTGCGCCTGCGCGACGATATGTGCGCCGCCTGCGCTCCGCTTGCCGCCGCCGCGCGCGCCGCGCGTGCGCCGCTTCCGCAAAACGCCGCGCACCTTTCCCTCCCACGCTGAATCCCATGGCACGCACCCGAGCGCCCGACCACGAAACCCAACGCGACCAGATCCTCGAACTCGCAGCCGCCAAATTCGCGCAAACGAGCTACCCGAGCACCTCGATGTCGGACCTCGCCGCCGCAAGCGGGACCTCGAAAGCGCGGCTCTATCACTATTACGAGAGCAAGGAAGCGATCCTCTTCGATCTGCTCGACCGCTACACCAAGCGGCTCATGCTGATCATCGCGGAAGTGGAAGGCGCGAGCCAGCGGCGCGGGCATGACGAGCGCGAAAGCTTTGCCGAGCTGATTCGCGCATTCCTCACGGAATACGAGACATCGCACAGCCGCCACGTGGCGCTCCTGAACGACGTCAAATACCTCCTGGACACCCAGCGCGAAATCATCCTGAACCGTCAACGCGACGTGGTCGCTGCCTTTACGCGCCAACTCGCCCGCGCGTATCCGGGGCAGGTCACGAGCGAAAACCAGACCGCTCTGACGATGATGGTGTTCGGCATGATCAACTGGACGTTCACATGGCTCAAGCCGGGCGGCCGCATGGGCTACAGAGACTTCGCCGAGCAGGTGATCGCCATGGTCGACCACGGTTTAAAGGGCGCCTGAGCGGCCGCTGCGCCGGTAAAATTTTCGGGCCGGATTGCTGCGGTGCGACATGATGCACCATCGCAACAGTTGCACAGTCAAATGACCCGAAAAAATACCAATTTGAAATCAATAGCTTGCAGATATCTCTCTATTAATTAGGCGCTACACTCAAATTTACACTCCGGGTTTTCCCTAGAGTGCACCCAGGGTTTCCGCTAGAATGCGTTTTGCGCTGCATCATGCGGCATGCATTCCTAAGGAGAACCCACCATGAACCCGCTTTCGACCCAAGCCAACGTGCCGACGCTGTCGTCCGCCCGTCCGCTGACGCCCGGTCATGCGCCCGTCATGGTGCGAGTCCTCACCTCGGCAGATCGCGAACGCCTGCTCGCGCACTTTCTCACGCTCGATATCGACGACCGCCTGCTGCGCTTCGGCCAGGCCGCGCCCGACCACGTGATCGAAAAGTACGTCCGCTCGATGGACTTCGCGCGCGACACCGTGTTCGGCGTGTTCGACCACCAGTTGCAACTCGTGGGCGTCGGCCATCTGGCCTACCTGCCGGCGGACGGCAACGGCCGCACGGCCGAGTTCGGCGTGTCCGTGCTGGAAAGCGCGCGCGGCCAGGGCATTGGCTCGAAACTGTTCGAGCGCGCCGCCATCCGCAGCCGCAACACGCACGTCACCACGCTTTACATGCACTGCCTCTCGCGCAACTCGACGATGATGCACATCGCGAAGAAGTCGGGCATGAAGATCGAGTACGCCTACGGCGAAGCCGACGCGTATCTCTCGCTCGAGCCGGCCGATCAGAGCAGCATCATCGCCGAAATGCTCCAGGAGCAAGCCGCCGTGTTCGACTACGCGCTTAAGCGCCAGGCGCGCCAGGCTCGCAAGCTGATGGAAACGGTCCTGCCGCAAGCTGTCGCGGCATGACTCCTGCCCCTCGGGACAAACTAACGCACTGAAAAGCGGCTTCGGCCGCTTTTTTGCGTTTTCGGCCCCACACACGCGCGGGCGATCAGCGGATCGGCAGGGCTGTCGTTTCCTTGAAGGTGTCGAGCGAAAAGCTGGACTTCACGTCGATCACGGACGGATGGTGCAGCAACTGGTCCTGCACGAAGCGCGAGAAATGCGCCATGTCCTCCACCTGCACGCGCAGCAGGAAATCCATATCGCCCGTCATGGCGTGACAGGCCACCACCTCGGGCCACGTCTGCACCGCCGCGCGAAACAGCTCGGCATGCGTCACGCCCTCGCGCCCGGCCGCAGTCGGCCCGCGCTTTTCCAGCCGCACGTTCACGTAGGCCAGCAGGTCGAGGCCAAGCTTCTGCGCATCGAGCAGCGCCACGTAGCCGCGAATCACGCCGCCTTCTTCGAGTCGGCGGATGCGCCGCAAACACGGGCTCGGCGACAGATTCACGCGCTCCGCGATCTCCTGGTTCGAGAGGCGCCCATTCTCCTGAAGGATCGCGAGAATGCGCCGGTCGATCACATCCAAATCGATGATTGCCATCTTCTGCCTTCCCATGACTTATTCAAGGCATTTTATAGCGCAGATCGACGGAACATCGACTCAACTCGCAAGTTTTCTCCCAATGCCGCGGACTACACTTTGCCCCACGAATCTGATCTACATCAGCGAGGAGACAACCATGCAGATCCCCAACTGGGATAACCCCGTCGGCACCGACGGCTTCGAGTTCATCGAATACACCGCGCCGGACCCCAAGGCGCTCGGCAAGTTGTTCGAACGCATGGGCTTCACCGCCATTGCGCGCCATCGCCATAAGGACGTGACGCTTTACCGCCAGGGCGACATCAACTTCATCGTCAACGGCGAGCCCGACTCGTTCGCCCAGCGCTTCGCGCGGCTGCACGGCCCGTCGATCTGCGCAATCGCCTTCCGCGTGCAGGACGCCGCCAAGGCCTACCGGCATGCGCTCGAACTCGGCGCGTGGGGCTTCGACAACAAGACGGGCCCGATGGAGCTGAACATTCCGGCGATCAAGGGCATTGGCGACTCGCTGATCTATTTCGTCGACCGCTGGCGCGGCAAGAACGGCGCGGCGCCGGGCAGCATCGGCGACATCAGCATCTACGACGTCGACTTCGAGCCGATCGCGGGCGCCGAGCAGAATCCGGTCGGCCACGGCCTCACCTATATCGACCACCTCACGCACAACGTGCACCGCGGCCGGATGGCCGAGTGGGCCGAGTTCTACGAGCGCCTCTTCAACTTCCGCGAAATCCGCTATTTCGACATCGAAGGCAAGGTAACGGGCGTCAAGTCAAAGGCGATGACCTCGCCGTGCGGCAAGATCCGCATTCCGATCAACGAGGAAGGCGGCGAGCAGGCCGGTCAGATTCAGGAGTACCTCGACGCCTATCACGGCGAAGGCATCCAGCACATCGCGCTCGGCACGAACGACATCTACCGTACCGTGGATGGCCTGCGCGCCTCGAACATCACGCTGCTCGACACGATCGACACTTACTACGAACTCGTGAACCGCCGCATTCCCGGCCACACCGAGCCGCTGGACGAACTGAAGAAGCGCAAGATCCTGATCGACGGCATGCCCGAAGACCTGCTGCTGCAGATCTTCACGGAAAACCAGATCGGGCCGATCTTCTTCGAGATCATCCAGCGCAAGGGCAATCAGGGCTTCGGCGAGGGCAACTTCAAGGCGCTGTTCGAGTCGATCGAACTCGACCAGATCCGCCGCGGCGTGGTGCAGGACAAGACCTGACGCCGCAGCCGCCATATTGGCTATCAGCAGACAAAAAGGGCGAAGATCAATCGATCTTCGCCCTTTTCTTTTCAGAATCCGCCGCCGCACACCCCGGCGACGCATTCGGTAACGCAATGTCGCGCGGATCAGCGCGGCATCAGGATTTGCGTTCGGCCTTCGCGGCCGGCATGGCGTTCGTTTCAGCCTTCGTGCTCAGCGTGTACTGGGCGCATCGGGTCGTCACACTCTCGCCGCTTCGCGTGCTGGCGTTGGAATGCAGCGGCGCACTCATGGCGAAGAACGCGGCCGAGACCGTCAGGAAGGTCTGGATATGTCGATTATTCATGCTGGACTCCTTTTTTATAGACTGCCTCTCGCAGTAGTGCCCCTTTCAATCACTGCTTCTAATCACTGATAACAGCCAGGGAAGCTGCGCGGTTCGCACAGGTGAGGGAGTTAGACAGGATATTCAAGATCGGTTCCGAGGTAATGCAAGTTTTACACGTTGTTACTCATCAGACGAATTCGATACATCCTTTCTTACATAGGCGTTTCAGGGCGATTGGGCGATAAACGGGCGCCGCAGGCCCGAAACATGCAACACCCTGCGGCGCGGCGCCCGGGACCTCGAAGCGGCGGGTTTATCCGAGTGCTACTATCGAAAGAAAGAAGCCAATATGGCGACCCCGGCCAACGCATTCACAAGATGCCGAGGCCCTGAAGTTCTGGCGATCCCACAACGGATTGGTTGGATGGAGGAAGACACATAATGAATGCCCCGCTAGACGCAGGTCAGCGCGCTTCGCTCGAAGCCGCACTCGCTTCCGTCACGCTCGACGATAAATACACCCTCGAACGCGGCCGCGCGTACATGAGCGGCATCCAGGCGCTGGTCCGCCTGCCGATGCTGCAACAGGAACGCGACAAGGCCGCCGGTCTTAATACCGCGGGGTTCATCTCAGGCTATCGCGGCTCGCCGCTCGGCGGTCTCGATCAGTCGCTCTGGAAGGCGAAGCAGCATCTCGCCGCGCATCAAATCGTATTTCAGCCAGGTGTGAACGAAGACCTCGCCGCGACCGCCGTTTGGGGCTCGCAGCAGGTGAACCTGTACCCGTCCGCGAAATACGACGGCGTGTTTTCGATGTGGTACGGCAAGGGCCCCGGCGTCGACCGCAGCGGCGACGTATTCAAGCACGGCAATTCGGCGGGCTCTTCGCCCCACGGCGGCGTGCTCGTGCTCGCCGGGGACGACCACGCCGCGAAATCGTCCACGCTCGCGCACCAGTCCGAACACATTTTCAAGGCGTGCGGCCTGCCGGTGCTGTTCCCGTCGAACGTGCAGGAATATCTCGACTTCGGCCTGCACGGCTGGGCCATGAGCCGCTATTCGGGCCTCTGGGTCGCGATGAAATGCGTGACCGACGTGGTCGAATCGTCGGCTTCGGTTGAGATCGATCCGCATCGCACGAACATCATCCTGCCCGAAGACTTCGCGATGCCCGCGGGCGGCCTGAATATCCGCTGGCCCGATCCGCCGCTCGTGCAGGAAGCGCGTCTGCTCGACTACAAGTGGTACGCGGCGCTCGCCTACGTGCGCGCCAACAAGCTCGACCGCATCGAGATCGATTCGCCGCATGCGCGCTTTGGCATCATCACGGGCGGCAAGGCGTATCTCGACGTGCGCCAGGCGCTCACCGACCTCGGCCTCGACGACGAAACCTGCTCGCGCATCGGCATCCGGCTCTACAAGGTGGGCTGCGTGTGGCCGCTCGAAGCGCAAGGCGCGCACGCCTTCGCGCGCGGGCTCGAAGAGATTCTCGTGGTCGAGGAAAAGCGCCAGATTCTCGAATACGCGATCAAGGAAGAGTTGTACAACTGGCCCGATGCGCAGCGTCCGCGCGTGTACGGCAAGTTCGACGAGAAGGACGGCGCCGGCGGCGAATGGTCGGTGCCGATGGGCAACTGGCTCCTGCCCGCGCACTACGAGCTGTCGCCCGCGATCATCGCCCGCGCGATCGCCACGCGGCTCGACAAGTTCGAATTGCCCTCCGACGTGCGCGCGCGCATTGCCGCACGCACGACCGTGATCGAGGCGAAGGAAAAGGCGCTCGCGAAACCGCGCGTGCAGGCCGAGCGCAAGCCGTGGTTCTGCTCCGGCTGCCCGCACAACACGTCGACGAACGTACCCGAAGGCTCGCGCGCGATGGCGGGCATCGGCTGTCACTACATGACCGTGTGGATGGACCGCAGCACGAGCACCTTCAGCCAGATGGGCGGCGAAGGCGTGGCGTGGGTCGGCCAGGCGCCGTTCACGAACGACAAGCACGTGTTCGCCAATCTCGGCGACGGCACCTATTTCCACTCGGGCCTGCTCGCCATCCGCGCGGCCATCGCCTCGAAGGCGAACATCACCTACAAGATTCTCTACAACGACGCCGTGGCGATGACGGGCGGCCAGCCTGTCGACGGCACGCTCACGGTGCCGCAGATCACACATCAGGTCGCGGCCGAAGGCGCAGCGAAAATCGCGATCGTCACCGACGAACCCGAGAAGTACGAAGGCGAAGTCGCCACAAAGCTCGCGCCGGGCGTGACGATCCACCACCGCGATCAGCTCGACGCCATCCAGCGCGAACTGCGCGAGATTCCCGGCACGACGATCCTGATCTACGACCAGACCTGCGCCACGGAAAAGCGCCGCCGCCGCAAGCGCGGCACGTATCCGGACCCGGCGAAGCGCGTGGTCATCAACGAGGCTGTGTGCGAGGGTTGCGGCGATTGCTCGGTGCAATCGAACTGCCTGAGCGTCGAGCCGCTCGATACCGAATACGGCACGAAGCGTCAGATCAACCAGTCCACCTGCAACAAGGACTTCTCGTGTCTGAAGGGCTTCTGTCCGAGCTTCGTGACGGTGGAAGGCGGTCAGTTGCGCAAGCCGAAGGCGAGCAGCGTGGCGAATGAGTCGATGCCCGGCGTGCCGACGCCTGACGTTCCGGCAATCGACCGTCCCTACGGCGTGCTCGTGACGGGCGTGGGCGGCACCGGCGTGGTGACGATCGGCGCGCTGCTCGGCATGGCCGCGCACCTAGAAGCCAAGGGTGTGACCGTGCTTGACGTGACCGGCCTCGCGCAAAAGGGCGGTGCGGTGATGAGCCACGTGCAGATCGCCAATCGTCCCGACGACATTCACGCCACGCGCATCGCCATGGGCGAGGCGAATCTCGTGATCGGCTGCGACGCCATCGTGACGGCCGGCGACGACTGCGTCTCGCGCATGCAGGAAGGCATGACGCACGTGGTGCTCAACAGCGCGCCCACGCCGACCGCCGAGTTCATCAAGAACCCGCAGTGGCAATTCCCGGGCTCCAACACCGAAGCCGACGTGCGCGCCGCGGCAGGCACCGACAACGTCGCGACCGTCGATGCGAACCGCTACGCGCTCGCGCTGCTCGGCGACGCGATTTACACGAACCCGTTCGTGCTCGGCTACGCGTGGCAAAAGGGCTGGCTGCCGCTCACGCACGAATCGCTCGTGCGCGCGATCGAGTTGAACGCCGTGCAGGTCGAGAAGAACCTCGCGGCGTTCGAATGGGGGCGCCGCGTGGCGCACGATCGCGCGGCCGTGGATCAACTCGTGAAAAAACCTGCACCCGGGCAGAACGCCGCGGGCCTGGAAACCGCCACCGGCGCGAAGATCGTCTCGCTGCACACGCCCAAGGCGCTCGACACGCTCGTCGAAAAGCGCGCGCAGTATCTCGCCGCGTATCAGAACGAGGCATACGCGCGGCGCTACCGTGCGTTCGTCGAAAACGTGCGCGAGGCCGAAGCGAAGCTCGAGCGTCCAGACGGTCAGCAACCGCTCACCGAAGCCGTGGCGAAGAATCTGCACAAGTTGATGGCGTACAAGGACGAGTACGAAGTCGCGCGCCTCTACGCCGATCCGGCGTTCATCGAGAAGATCAAGGCGAGTTTCGAAGGCGACTGGAAGGTGAACTTCCATCTCGCGCCGCCGTCGTTCGCGAAGCACGACGACAAGGGCCATCTGCAGAAGAAGCAGTACGGCCCGCGCATGCTCACCGCCATGCGCGTGCTCGCGAAGTTCCGGTTCCTGCGCGGCACGGCGCTCGATCCGTTCGGCCGCACGGAGGAACGTCGCCACGAACGTGCATTGATCGGCGAGTACGAAGCGCTGATGCGCGAAGTGATCGGCGGATTGAGCGAGGCGAATCTGCCGCTCGCGGTGGAACTCGCGAACCTGCCCGACGCCATTCGCGGTTACGGCCACATCAAGGAAAACAACCTCAAGGCCACGCGCGCGAAGTGGAGCACGCTGCTCGCGAAGTGGCGCTCGCCGGAAAACAGCGTGGCACGCCACGCGGCTTGATGCTTGATTGAAGCAGTAAAAAACAAAGGGCGCTCCGTGGGGTCGATTCACCCCGCGGAGCGCCCTTTTCACATCACATCAGGCGATTGCCGAAAGCGCGCTTACTTCGCGGCCGCCTTCTCCACTTTCGCGTTAGCCGAAGCCACCGCCGTCATGTTGATGATGCGTCGCACAGTCGCCGCCGGCGTGAGGATGTGCACCGGCTTCGACGCGCCGAGCAGGAACGGGCCGACCGTCACGCCTTCGCCGCCGATCACCTTCAGCAGGTTGTACGCGATGTTCGCCGCTTCCACGTTCGGCATGATCAGCAGGTTCGCTTCGCCCGTAAGCGTGGTGCCCGGGAACGACTGCTTGCGGATCAGCTCGGAGAGCGCCGCATCGCCGTGCATTTCGCCGTCCACTTCGAGTTGCGGATCGCGCGCGGCGATCAGCTCGCGCGCGGCCTGCATGCGCTGCGACGTCGACGAACGCACGCTGCCGAAGTTCGACGACGAAAGCAGCGCGACCTTCGGCGCGATGCCGAACTTCTCGATTTCGCGCGCGGCGAGGATCGTCATGTCGGCGAGTTGCTCGGCGCTCGGCACTTCGTTCACGTAGGTATCGCTGATGAAGATGTTGCGGCCCGGCAGCATCAGCAGATTCATCGCCGCGTAGTTCTGCGCCTCCCTCGCCTTGCCGAACACCTGATCGACGAACTTGAGGTGATAGTCGAAGCTGTTGAGCAGACCGCAGATCATGCCGTCGGCGTCGCCCAGATGAACGAGGATCGCGCCGATCAGCGTGTTGAACTTGCGCACCGAAGCCTTCGCCACATCGGGCGTGATGCCCTGGCGCGCGCCGAGTTCGTGGTACGCCTGCCAGCTCTTCTGGAAGCGCGGATCGTCTTCAGGATCGACGATCTCGAAATCGGTGCCCGGACGCAGCTTCGAGCCCATCTTCTTCAGGCGCATTTCCACGACCGACGGACGGCCCACGATGATCGGCCTGGCGATCTTCTCGGCCAGCACGAATTGCGCGGCGCGCAGCACGCGCTCGTCCTCGCCCTCGGCGAACACGATGCGCGCGCAGTTGGCCTTCGCCGCCGCGAACACGGGCCGCATCACCATGCCCGAGCGATACACCGTCGCGCCAAGCTGCTCGCGATAGGCTTCCATGTCCTGGATCGGACGCGTGGCCACGCCCGAATCCATCGCTGCCTGCGCCACGGCCGGCGCGATCTTGATGATGAGGCGCGGGTCGAACGGCTTCGGAATGAGGTATTCCGGGCCGAATTCGAGCGTGTGGCCTTCATAGGCCTTCGCCACTTCGTCGCCCTGATCGGTTTCCTCGGCGAGTTCCGCGATTGCGCGCACGCACGCGAGCTTCATCTCTTCCGTGATGGTCGTCGCGCCCACGTCCAGCGCGCCGCGGAAGATGAACGGGAAGCACAGCACGTTGTTGACCTGGTTCGGATAGTCCGAACGGCCCGTGGCGATGATTGCGTCCGGGCGCACCTTCTTCGCTTCTTCCGGGCGGATTTCCGGCTCCGGGTTCGCGAGCGCGAGGATCAGCGGCTTGTCGCCCATTTCCTTGACCATCTCGGGCTTGAGCACGCCGGCGCTCGAGCAGCCGAGGAACACGTCGGCGCCCTTGATCGCGTCGCCGAGCGTGCGCGCTTCCGTGTTCGCCGCGTAGCGCTGCTTCGACGGATCGAGATTGCCCCGGCCTTCGTAGATCACGCCCTTCGAGTCGGTGACGAGAATGTTCTCTTTCTTCAGACCGAGCTTCACGAGCAGGTCCAGACACGCAATCGCCGCCGCGCCCGCGCCCGAGCACACGAGCTTCACGCTGCCGAGATCCTTGCCCACGACCTTCAGGCCGTTGAGGATCGCAGCCGAAGCGATGATGGCCGTGCCGTGCTGGTCGTCGTGGAAAACGGGAATCTTCATGCGCTCGCGCAGCTTCTGCTCGATGTAGAAGCACTCGGGCGCCTTGATGTCTTCGAGGTTGATGCCGCCAAGGGTGGGCTCGAGCATGGCGATGGCGTCGACGAGCTTGTCCGGGTCCAGTTCGTCGAGTTCGATATCGAACACGTCGATGCCGGCGAACTTCTTGAAGAGGCAGCCCTTGCCTTCCATCACCGGCTTGGCCGCGAGCGGGCCGATGTTGCCGAGGCCGAGCACGGCCGTGCCGTTCGTCACGACGCCGACGAGGTTGGCGCGCGACGTGTACTTCTGTGCATCGAGCGGGTCGGCGTGAATCGCCTCGCAAGCGGCGGCAACGCCGGGCGAGTAGGCAAGCGAAAGATCGACCTGGTTGGAGAGCGGTTTGGTCGGCGTGACGGAGATCTTGCCGGGCTTCGGATTCTGGTGATACGCGAGCGCGCTTTGCTTCAGTTGTTCATCCATTTTCAGGCCTGCCTGGACATGAGAGACGTAAGAGAGAGAAGCTTTTATGGTCGTAGGCCCGCCGGTTCGCGCGGCACGAGCGTTCCAGCAGGGCCGATTAGTGTACACCTGGCGCTCTTCGCCTCCACGTGGGTCAATGACTGATACCGGGAATTCGCGCAGGCGATCAAGCGCCGCTATTTGACGCGCATATTCGTCTTAGGGATGCGCCGCGTTCATTCGAGCGCCGCGCCGCGCCGTTCGGGAATCAGGAAAAGGGTCGCGAGAATATCGAGCACATAGATGGCGGCGAGCATGCCGAGCGCCGCTGTGAAGGAATAGCGCGCGGCCAGTGCGCCCACGGCGAGCGGCCCGAAGCCGCCCACCGCGCGGCCGATGTTGAACAGCACGTTCTGCGCGGTCGCGCGCGCCGCGGTCGGGTACAGCTCGGAGATAAGCGCGCCATAGCCGCCGATCATGCCGTTGACGAACACGCCCATCGCCGCGCCGCCAATCAGGAGTGCGAACGGGGTGGAAAGCTGCGCGTAGACAAACACCATCACCACGGCCCCTGCCTGGTAGAACAGGAACGCGGGGCGCCGCCCGAAGCGGTCGGCGGCGATGCCGAAAAGCCAGATGCCGAGCGCCATGCCGGCGACCGTCGCGGCGGTCCAGAGCCCCGACTTCGTGAGCGAATAGCCGAAGGCCTTCGAAAGATACGCGGGCAGCCAGATCATCAGCCCGTAGTAGCCGAAGTTTTGCACCGAGCACAGCACAGCCACGCCGAGGCTCGCTCGCGCAGTGCGCGCGTCGGCCACGAGCATGCGCAGCGCGCGCGGCCGCTCGGCCTTGGCCGCAACGGCCACACGCTGTGCATGCGCGACGAAAAGCCCGGGCTCTTCCACGCGCCGCCGCACCACGAACGAAACGACCGCCGGCAGCAGCCCGATGGCGAACATGCCCCGCCAGCCGATCAGCGGCAGCAGCAGCGGCGTGAGCAGCGCCGCGGCCAGCACGCCCAGTTGCCAGCCGAGCCCGACGTACGAGGACGCCCGCGCGCGCAGATGCGCGGGCCAGGCCTCGGCCACGAGCGCCATGCCAATGCCGAATTCGCCGCCCAGCCCGATGCCGGCGATCGTGCGATACACGAGCAGGTCGCCGTAGCCGCGCGCGAGCGCGCACATGCCGGTGAAGACGGCGAACAGCAGGATGGTCCACGTAAGTACGCGCACGCGTCCATACCGGTCGCTCAGCAGCCCGAACACGATGCCGCCCACCACTGCGCCGACGAGCGTCCACGTAACGAGCGCGCCCGCCTGCGCGGCGGAGAGACGCAAATCGGCGCTGATCGCGGGCAGCATGAAGCCGAGCATCAGCAGATCGAAGCCGTCCATGGCGTAGCCGAGCACCGAAGCGGCTAGCGCACGCAGGGCGTGGCCGCGCGTGGCGGCGGCTGGGTTGGTAGAGACGGCGGTCATGTGGACAATCCTGGGAAACGTGCGCTCACGGGCGCGCAAACCGGCGTGAGTGTAAAGGGGTGGCCTGCACCTCACAACCACGCTGCCAGCCGCGCGCAGCGTGGCGCCCCTGCCGTTCGCGCCCCACATCGACACCCACGATTGCCATCCGATGGTTGCCATCGCGACTCGTCGGCAATCGTCAAGTCAGGTAAAATACCGGCCTACGCGCGCAAGAGAAGCCGTCCGGACTGTGCGAGTCGCCTTGACCCCAAGCTGCGCCAAAGGTCGAACGATCCACGCCTTCGGGCCGCGCACCGCAGGCCGAAGCCACGCTTCGGGCCGCCGTGCCAGCGCCACCGGGCCCCGCGCCCGCCCCCTCCCGCACTCATATCCAAGGATTCGCCCATGACAGGCTACGATCGCCAGACGATCTCGGACGCAACCGCGAAAATGCTGCTCGAAGTGAAGGCCGTGCACTTCAATGCCGAAAAGCCCTTTATCTTCACTTCCGGCTGGGCGAGCCCGGTCTACATCGACTGCCGCAAGCTGATCTCGTATCCGCGCGTGCGCCGCGGCCTGATGGAAATGGCCGAAGCCACGATTCTGCGCGACGTCGGCTACGAGCAGATCGACGCCGTCGCCGGCGGCGAAACCGCAGGCATCCCGTTCGCGGCATGGCTGTCGGACCGCCTGATGGTGCCGATGCAGTACGTGCGCAAGAAGCCCAAGGGTTTCGGCCGCAACGCGCAGATCGAAGGTCTGCTCACCGAAGGCCAGCGCGTGCTGCTCGTCGAAGACCTGACCACCGACAGCCGCAGCAAGATCAACTTCATCAACGCGCTGCGCACGGCCGGCGCGCAGGTGAACCACTGCTTCGTGCTGTTCCACTACAACATCTTCAAGGAAAGCGTCTCGGTCCTGAAGGACATCGACGTCGATCTGCACGCACTCGCTACATGGTGGGACGTGCTGCGCGTCGCCAAGGAATCGGGCTACTTCGAAACGAAGACGCTCGACGAAGTCGAGAAATTCCTGCACGCACCGGCCGAATGGTCGGCGGCGCACGGCGGCGCAACGTCGGCACCGCAGTAAGCGCCCGAAGCCCGCGAGCACATAGCACGTAGCAAAAAGGCCATCTGCCCTCATGGGGCAGATGGCCTTTTTTATGGCCGGCGCAGCGCAACCCGATCAATGCGCCGTGCGTGCCTCGCTACCTTCGTCAGGCACATCGGGCGCGTGCGAAGAAAGATTGAGCAAGCCATTGCTCTGCGCGTACTGAAACAGTTCGGAGTCTCTATCGAGTCCGAGCTTACGCATCGCCGTGTTTTTTTGCGTACTAATCGTCTTAATGCTTCGACTCAGCTTTTCGGATATTTCCTTAATCGTCATTCCGGAAACAAAGAGCCGCACAACTTCCAGCTCTCGCTTGGAAAGAATTACCTCCTCGGTTTTCCCGCCGCTGTTGATGCGCAACTGATCGAGCGCGACCTTCACCTGCGGGCTCATATACTCGAGATTGCGGCTGACATGCTGCACCGCGAGGCCGATGTGGCTCAGGTCGTCGGACTTGTGCACTACCGCGATCACGCCAAGCTCGCCCAGGCGTTTGAGCAGCGCGGCATTTTCGAGCATCGTCAGGACAACAATGGGAACATTCGGGAAGTTGCGGCGCAGATAGCCGATTAGCGGCAAGCCGTCGCCGTACTGGCCGCCGGGCATGGCGAGGTCCGTCACGAGTACGTCGCACGGAACCGTTTGCAGCGCCTTGACGAGTTCGGTGGATTGGCGCGCCCGGCCAACGACCTGGATCCCTGGAAAATTGAGCAGTGCATGTTCCGCACCAAACAAGATCACCGGATGATCGTCGGCGACTACGACCCTGATTGGTTGCTGCATTACCCCTCCGTGTAGGCAAACCTGCTTATTGCTCAGGCGCGCGGCCATATTTTGGCTTTTTGTTTCCGGCGCCCGACGGCTTTCACGTGCCCAAGCAAGAGAATATATGACTATAGCGGAATCCTCGCGCTCAATCTGTACGCGCGCAGGCGAAAACTCGCTTCGTTTATACCGCTATATTTGATCAAATTCGGACTAGGGAACAATTAAAAACTTTCCGACAGGAATGCATGGTCCGAATTTAACAAACTAAAGGAGAACTCGCTGATGCGCACTCCCCATGACTTTGAGCCATCTTGCCCGCGCCGCGCAAGCCTGCTCGCGTGGCTCGGCATGAGCGTCGTGATGGCGGCCAACGTAGCCTGTGCGGGCGAAAACTTCATAGTGACGAGCGCCAACTTCAGCGACGGCGGAAAATTCGGACCTCGTCAGATCTTCAACGATGCAGGCTGCAAGGGGCCGAATCAATCGCCAAGCTTGACCTGGCGCAATGCTCCTGCCGCTACGCGCAGTTTTGCCATCACGATCTTCGATCGCGACGCGCCCGGGCGCGGCTGGTGGCACTGGGCCGTCGCGAATATTCCCGCGAACGTACAGAGCCTGCCCGAGAATGCCAGCGCTTCGGGCGCACTGCGCAAGCTCGGCGCAATCGAGTCGCGCAACGACTTCAACGTCGAAGGCTATGGCGGACCGTGCCCGCCACCGGGCAGTCCGCATCACTACGTCATCACTGTTTACGCGCTGAATGTCGACACGCTCCCGCTCAGCCAGGGGCGCCCCGCCGCGCTGTTCGATCGCGAAATCAGCGGCTCGACGCTCGGAAGCGCGCAACTCACCGTGACATATGGCCGCTGACCGGGCGCGCTAGCGCGGCGCCCCGATCGCTGGCCGTACGACGGATGCTGCACGACGGAACTGTTTAAGATGACGCGTTACGTTCCCGTGCCAACGGCGCGGGCTGCGGCGCGGCGCATCGTTCCCTTCCCTGCAAGGAGTCGTCCATGTCCAGGATCGTCATTGCGTATCACAGCGGCTACGGCCACACGAAGAAACTCGCGGAGAACGTACTGCTGGGCCTGCAGGGTGCGGGCGCCGACGCAAAGATGATCGCCGTCAATGAGATCGACGATGCGGGCTGGGACGCGCTCGACGCCGCCGACGCTGTCGTGTTCGGCGCGCCCACGTACATGGGCGGGCCGTCCGCCGACTTCAAGAAGTTCGCGGACGCCAGTTCGAAGGCGTGGTTCACGCAAAAGTGGAAAGACAAGATCGCGGCGGGTTTCACCAACTCGGCGACCATGAACGGCGACAAATTTTCGACCATCCAGTATTTCGTCACGCTGGCGATGCAGCATGGCATGGTCTGGACCGGCACCGGCATGCTTCCCGCGAACACGAAGGCGGCCACGCGCAACGACGTCAACTTCGTGGGCGGCTTTACCGGGCTGCTCGCGCAGTCGCCGGCCGACGCCACGCCTGAAGAAGCGCCGCCCGCAGGCGACCTGGAAACGGCGCGCGCCTTCGGCGTACGCGTTGCCGCCGTCACGGACCGCTGGCTGGCCGGCCGCGCGGCGAACGCCTGAGCCTCTGCCGGCGGATGTGTCCCGAGGGTAAGCCCGGATTTTTTCCGGACGCGTTCACACGTACGTCCGCATGAAGTCTTAAAATACCGTTCCAGCGCCGCCCTGGATGATGGCGCCCCGCAATCCCGCGTTCAGAGAGACTGAGATGAGCACGAAAGTTTTTGTCGACGGACAGGAAGGCACGACCGGCCTGAAGATTTTTGAATACCTGTCGCCGCGCACCGACGTCGAGATCCTGCGTATCGACGACGCGAAGCGCAAGGACGTCGAGGAACGCCGCCGTCTCATCAATGCTTCGGACGTCACGTTTCTCTGCCTGCCCGATGCCGCCTCCCGCGAGTCGGCGTCGCTCGTCAAAAACGACCGCACCGTGCTCATCGATGCGAGCACGGCGTTCCGCACGCAGGCCGACTGGGCGTACGGCCTGCCCGAGCTGACCAAAGCCCAGCGCGAGAAGGTGCGCAAATCGAAGCGCATCGCCGTGCCGGGATGCCACGCTTCGGCGTTCATTCTCGCCATGCGTCCGCTCGTCGAAGGCGGCCTCGTCGCGCCGGACTTCGCCGCGCACAGCTACTCGCTCACGGGCTACAGCGGCGGCGGCAAGAAAATGATTGCGGAGTACGAAGCAGGCGGCAATGCGAAGCTCGCGAGCCCGCGCCCCTACGCGCTCGGCCTTACGCACAAGCATTTGCCGGAAATGGCGGTGCATGGCGGCCTGAAGTCGGCGCCGGTGTTCACGCCCATCGTCGGACCGTTCTATAAGGGCCTCGCGGTCACGACGTATTTTTCGCCGAAGCAGCTCGCGCGCGGCGCAAAGCCGCAGGACGTGCAGGCGCTGTTCGCCGAGTACTACGCGGGCGAGCCGTTCGTGCGCGTGGCGCCCTTCAACGCGGATGAGAACCTCGACGGCGGCATGTTCGACGTTCAGGCGAACAACGACACGAACCGCGTGGACCTGTTCGTGTTCGGCAACGACGAGCAGTTCGTCACTGTTGCGCGCCTCGACAACCTGGGCAAGGGCGCTTCGGGCGCGGCTATCCAGTGCATGAATCTCGCGATTGGCGCGGCGGAAAACACGGGCTTGCATGCCTGAAGCGGCGGCATTTGCGCTTCCCGAATAAAAAACCGGCTCGCTGAGCCGGTTTTTTTACGCCCCTGCGTCCTGGCTTTGCGCCGATGCAAAACCTCCGGACGAAAAAAAGCCCGCCAAATGTTTGGCGGGCTGAATCCATATCAGAGGAGACATGGAGGAGACAGAAACGAGTATATCGACTAGCGTGATGCAATGCAACATGTAAAGTAGTGCGCACCCTGAATGTTGCATCATAACAACACATTTATCATTGCCCGGTCATCGAGAGGATAAACATCAACTGGTCGAGCCCCACTGGCCGCACGAGATGCACATCGAAGCCCGCTGCGAGCGCCTCGTCGCGATGGCGCGATTCGCCCCAACCGGCGAGAGCGATCAGGAGCGGAGTTCGCTCGCCGCTCACCGCGCGCAAACGCCGCACGATCGTTCCGGGCGCGTCGTGCGCGAGCGAGAGCGCCACGATCGCCACGTCGGGCGCGCCGCGCGCGGCGAGATCGAACGCCTCTTCCAGCGTGCGGGCCAAGGATACGCTATAGCCCAGATCGGTCAGCAAGGTGCTGAGACCGTCCAGCGACTTCTCGTCGTTATCGGCGATCAGGATGCGCGTCTCCATCCGCCGTTCTCCTACCCTGAGGTGGCCTCGCAATCAGTTCCGGCTGGACCTGGTGCGTGCCCTGTCGTCGTCTTCGGTTCCCCGTCCCACATCGCGGCCGGCGCCGCAAACGCGCACGCCTTCCATCGAGATGCGCCACATTGTGCTCAGCGGCGCGCCGCGTCTTTGTGCGTCACCGAGCGGTCGCCTGAAGATTTTGGGCGCAAACCGACTGCGAACGTTCGCCGCACCTCATTGGCCCGTTCGTTTTACGCAGACTGATCAGCCGCGCCCAGCACGCCGCGCAGCCACTTTGCCGAGCACCGCGAAATCGCGCTCGCCGTCGCCGTGCGCCACCGCTTCGAGCAGACTGTCCCGCAGCACGCTCGCGAGCGGCATGGGCGTGGCGGCGGAGTCGGCGGCGGCCAGCGCGAGCCGCACGTCCTTCAGGCCGAGGCGCGCCTTGAAGAGTGCCGGCTCGTAGCGCCGCTGCGCGATCATGCCGCCGTAGCCGGCATACACCGGGCCCGGAAACGGGCCGCCCGTCACGACGTCGAGAAAATCGCGCATCGCGACGCCGTAGCCGTCGAGCAGCGCCGCGGCCTCGCCGAGCGACTCCACGGCCGAAGCCAGCATGAAGTTCGCGGCGAGTTTCATCACGTTCGCCTGCTGCGGCTCTGCGCCCACGCGCCACGTCTTCTGACCGATGGCGTCGAGAAGCGGCTGCACGCGGTCGATCGCCTCCGCAGCGCCTGCCGCCATGATCGTGAGTTTCGCCGCCTGCGCGACGTCCGGACGCCCGAGCACAGGCGCCGCCACGTAGTGCAAGCCCCGCCCGGCATGCGCCTGCGTCAGCGCCTGGGCCAGTTCGACGGAAATCGTCGCCATATTCACGTGCACGAGACCTTGTGGCGCGTGGTCGAGCAGCGTCGCATCGATGACTTCGCGCAGCGCCGTATCGTCGGCGAGCATCGAGATCACGGCGTCGCCCGTGAACGCCTCGTCCGGCCTGCCGACGATGCGCGCGCCCGCGTCGGCAAGCGCCCGCGCCTTCGCCGCCGTGCGGTTCCACACGCGCACCGTGTGGCCCGCCTTCAGCAGATTGCCGACCATCGCGCCGCCCATTTCGCCAAGACCGATAAATCCGATGTCCATCGCCTGCTCCTTGCATGAAAACGCGGGGAAATCCGGGAAAGGTGCAGTACAGCACAACGCGGGCCGCGCTGCAGGCGGCGCCCGCGTCGCCCGTGCGCCCGCACGCGCTCAGGCGCGCGGTGCGATACTGCTTTGCATGGTCACCGCCACCTTCCGCTTTTACGAGGAGCTGAACGACTTTCTTGCGCGGCCGCTGCGCCGGCGTGCGTTCAGTTGCGCCTGCGCGCGCAACGCCACGGCGAAACACATGATCGAAGCGCTCGGCGTGCCGCATACGGAAGTCGAGCTGATCCTCGTGAATGGCGAATCAGTGGGATTCGAACATCCGCTCGCGGACGGCGACCGCGTGGCGGTCTACCCGAAGTTCGAGGCTCTCGACATCCGGCCGCTGCTGCGCGTGCGCGACGCGCCGCTGCGCGAACTGCGCTTCGTCGCCGATGCTCATCTCGGCGGCCTCGCGCAACTCCTGCGGCTGGCCGGCTTCGATACGCTCTACGACAACCACTTCCCCGACGACGAGATCGAAGCGCTCGCCGCCGCCGAGCACCGCATCGTTCTCACGCGCGACCGCGAACTGCTCAAGCGACGCAGCATCACTCATGGCTGCTATGTGCGCGCGCTCAAGCCGCGCGCTCAGGTCCACGAGATTTTCGAGCGCCTCGACCTCGCGGCGAGCGCGCGGCCGTTCCGGCTCTGCCTCATGTGCAACGCGCCGCTGCGGCCGATCGAGCGCGCGGCCGTGCGCGAGCGTGTGCCCGCCGGCGTCTACGACCGGCAGACGCGCTTCGTGACCTGCGATGTCTGCCGGCGGGTGTTCTGGGAAGGCTCGCACTGGCAGCGCATGCGCACGCTGATCGACGGCCTGACGCGCCGCGCGGACGAAGCGCCCACGGCACACGACCGGCACAACGGCCATGAAGGGCCGGAAGGAAACACGGGCGCCTGACGGCATTCGCGGGTACGCGCCGCGGCGCAAAGGCGTTCGATAAGCCCATAGCCGCGATGGACGCGCGCACG
Organism: Paraburkholderia sp. J76; assembly: GCF_905220295.1. Lineage (NCBI taxonomy): Bacteria > Pseudomonadati > Pseudomonadota > Betaproteobacteria > Burkholderiales > Burkholderiaceae > Paraburkholderia > Paraburkholderia sp. J76. The sequence continues at coordinate 331,295 of NZ_CAJMZJ010000008.1, read as the reverse complement.
CGTTTGCGTACAATGCGCGCCACCGCCCAACACCGGAGCACGACACATGGCCATGAAGAAAACCGACCTTGAGAAGAACAAGGCGCTGAAACTGATGCAAGCGACGAACAAGAGCGGGCCCGACCGCTTCGGCAAAGGCTCGGCGCAACCGGCGCTGGACCGCCGCGAACAGCGCAAGCTCGACCAGGCGCAAGGGCTCGTGCCGTTCGCGTGCAAGCTCAACGCCGATCTCGTGGAGAAGCTGAAAGCGCGCGCCGAGGGTCACCCGGGCGGCGTGAACGGTCTGCTCGCCGAATTGCTCGAAACCGCGCTCGCAAACGACGCGTCCTGAAACGCTCACCCGCGGCGAGCGCAAAAAAAAAGCCAGAGCAGATGCTCTGGCTTTTTTACGGCTGAAGGGGGCTTTAGTTAGCCTGGCCCTTGTCTGCCGTGCCGGCGGCCGATGCGCCTTCCGACACAGCGGCGCGCTTGCCGTGGTGCTTGAGTTGCTTGTGTTGCTTCTTGGCCTTGGCCGGTGCGCTGGCTGCAGCGGGAGCCGAAGCGTCTTGCGCGAATGCCTGAGCCGTAACCAGTGCGAACGATGCTGCGATGAGCGAGGCGAGAATCTTTTTCATCTGTTGTTCCCCAAACCTGACAAATAATGACCGGCACGTTGTGAATTAGAACAGCCTGAAACGGCGAAACGATCCGCTTGCCGATCTGGGCGGGCGTTTCGCGCGAAGCAGTATTACGCAGCGTAGGGCGTTTGTCATCCGCTAATGGGCCGGTGTATTTTCCGGGAGACAATTCCCTTTCAATTCGGATACGATCGCGATTTACGCGTTCGTTTTCTGGCAGCTCGTTGTCTTTTCACGTAATACGCTGAATAGGCCTTTCCCGCGCAAGTTCGGGCTGGATTGTCGCCCGGTTCGGTTGCAATCGCGAGAAAATGGGCAACCTGTCCTTGCGCAACGGGGCGCGCCGCGCGCCACCCGCCGAAAACGTTGCCGCCCCCGTTCGCCGCGAAAAGAGATCTCCGCTTGCAATCCGCTACCCGCCGCCACCTGCGCGCCAATCTGCTGATGCTGACCGCCGCCCTCATCTGGGGCTCCGCGTTCGTCGCCCAGCGCCTGAGCCTCGACGCCATCGGCCCGTTCCTGTTCACCGGCCTGCGTTTCCTGCTGGGCGCCGGCGTCGTCGCCACTTTTATGCTTGCGCGCCGCCGCGCCAGCGCGCGCCGCGCTGCGAGCAGCAACAATGCGGCGGCCCCGGCGCTGTTCAACGCCGCGCTCGTGCGCTCGGGCACCGTGCTCGGCCTCGTGCTGGCCGTCGCCATCTCGCTTCAGCAGATCGGACTCGGCTACACGAAGATCGCCAACGCGGGCTTCATCAGTTCGCTCTACGTCGTGATCGTGCCGATGCTGGGCGTGCTGCTGCGCCATCGCACGGGAATCGGCACGTGGGTCGGCGCGGCGCTCGCTGCGGTTGGGCTCTACTTCCTCAGCATCAACGAGCATTTTTCGGTGATGTACGGCGACTGGTATCAGCTCGGCTGCGCGCTCGTGATTTCCGTTCAGGTCATGCTCGTGGGCCACTACGCGCCGCGCCACGATCCGCTCGCGCTTTCGATCGTACAGTTCGTCGCCTGCGGCGTGGTGTGCTTCGCCATCGGGCTCGCGTGCGAACCGCTGCGCGCGGCCGACATCGTGCGCGCCGCGCCCACCATCCTCTATGGCGGCGCGCTTTCGGTGGGCATCGGTTATACGCTGCAGGTCGTCGCGCAGCGCGACGCGGCGCCCGCGCACGCCGCCGTGATCTTCAGCATGGAGGGCGTGTTCGCGGCGCTCGCGGGTTGGGCCGCGCTCGGCGAAACGCTCACACCGCGCGCGCTTGCCGGCTGCGCGCTCATGCTTGCCGGCTTGCTCGCCTGCCAATTGCTGCCCGCCTGGCAAGCACGCCTGCGCGCCCGTCAGCGCGCGACCACACAGCCCGCCGAAACGGCGTAAAACTCCACACGATTTTCCGGCGCTGACATCGCGCGCTGCGGTTCTTGTGAACGAATGGCGTCGCTCTCGAGCGACGCCATTTTTTTCGTGTGGATAACGCGTGATTGCGCGGCGCCGAAGCCAGGTTATCCACGCTCACCTCTGGACAACCTGGGGACGACCTGGCGAACGACCTGTGGATCACTTCTTGATAACCAGGCGCCAGGCGTTGCGGCCTGAAAAGTTATCCCAGGTGCTCGCAGCGCGTACAAGCTTTGTCCGCATGGCTATCCGTTTTGCAGCGATATGAACCGTCAGGCAATTTTCCTGTTGTCCACAGTTAATGCCAGGACTTGTTAACTGCTACTACTTATAAATATAAATACTGAAAAGACTATGGGGAAACGCCCGACGCTCGCTGCGCTCGCGTGCTGCGCATTCGCGCAAAACCATTCCACGCTGGGTCGGCGTTACTCGCCCGCCATCATCCGTTCGATAGTCGGTTCGAGATCGAGCAAACCGACGGTCGCGGGCTTGGCCTCGACCACTCCGAAACACTCCGTGCGGCGCGGCGCGGGATCGACGAGGAAATTGCGCGCGTAATCCCCGCAACGCTCCGGCGGCAAAAGCCGTTCAGGCGGAATCACTTCGAACGCCGTTCCCACGGCGATGAAGAGATCGTCCGGCGTCATATCGCGCTGAATGCGCCAGAGCGTTTCGTACTCGGGCGCGGCCTCGTTGAAGAACACGACGCCGGGCTTCACGCCCTCCGCCTGCCCGCACGACGGACAAGCGGCTTGCGGATCGAGCGCGCGGCCGGAGGCGGGAAACCGGTAGTCGCAGTCGGTGCACAAAAGCGAAATCATGTCGCCGTGCAGATGCGTGACCTGGCGCGCGCCGGCCTGCTCGAGCATGTCGTCGATGTTCTGCGTGACGAGGTGCACGCGCTCCGTGCCCCAGGTGTCCTGCCACTTCGCGAGCCGTTGATGAGCGGCGTTGGGGCGCGCGTCGCCGCACTCGGCAATGCGCTGGTTGTAGAAACGGAAAACCGCGGGCCGGTTGCGGCGCCACGTGAGGTAGTTGCAGACCTCGTCGATGTTCGCGTGGGACCAGATGCCGTCGCCGGTGCGGAACGTCGAAATGCCGCTCTCCGCCGAAAGGCCCGCGCCGGAAAACACGAACAGGCGGGGGAGCCTGCCGGACTGCCCCGGTTGCCGGGATTGCGCCACGTTTGCCACTTTTCGCCTCCTTGATCGAACGGCGACATTATGACCTTACGGCGATGTTTCGGCTGAGGTGCGCAAGGGCGGACACGCTCAGGGGCCCAAGAAGGGGGCTCAGGGGCGATGCAGGGCATCCGGGCGGCCCGGCGTATGCAGCGAACCGCGGCGGCCGCATGGGCGGCCTCACAACGCTTCCGCGCGATCGGAAAAATAATCGGCCAAATAAAAAGGGGATGCCGCAATGGCATCCCTCTTTCACAACACCGCCAAACGATCAGCGCGCGACGAATCTCACTCCACCGTCACCGATTTCGCGAGATTGCGCGGCTTGTCCACATCGGTGCCGCGCACGCACGCCGTGTGATACGCGAGCAGTTGCAGCGGCACGACGTGCAGGATCGGCGAAAGCAGCCCGTAGTGCTCCGGCATGCGGATCACGTGGATGCCGTCCTCGCTCGTGATGTGCGTATCGGCGTCGGCAAACACGTAAAGCTGGCCGCCGCGCGCGCGCACTTCCTGCATGTTCGACTTGAGCTTTTCGAGCAGCGCGTCGTTGGGCGCCACCGTCACGACGGGCATCGCCTCCGTCACGAGCGCGAGCGGCCCGTGCTTGAGTTCGCCCGCCGGATACGCCTCGGCATGGATGTACGAGATTTCCTTGAGCTTGAGCGCGCCTTCGAGCGCGATCGGGTAATGCAGCCCGCGTCCGAGGAACAATGCGTTTTCCTTGCGCGCGAACTCCTCCGACCACGCGATGATCTGCGGCTCCAGCGCGAGCACGCCGTTGAGCGCCGCCGGCAGGTGGCGCAGCAGCTTCAGGTGCGCGGCTTCCTGTGCGCCGTTCACATGACCGCGCAGCTTGCCAAGCGTGACTGCGAGAATGAACAGGCCCACGAGCTGCGTGGTGAACGCCTTCGTCGACGCCACGCCAATCTCGCGCCCCGCGTGCGTGAGGAACCTGAGTTCGGTGAGGCGCACCATCGCGCTCGTCGCCACGTTGCACACAGCGAGCGTGTGCTCCATGCCGAGCGATTGCGCGTGCTTGAGCGCGGCGAGCGTGTCGGCGGTTTCGCCCGACTGCGAGATGGTCACGACGAGCGCGCGCGGATTCGGCACCGACTCGCGATAACGGTATTCGCTCGCGATCTCGACCTCGGTGCGGATCTTCGCGACCGATTCGAGCCAGTACTTGGCCGTCAGGCCCGCGTAATAGCTCGTGCCGCACGCAAGAATCAGAATGCTGTCGATGCCCTTGAACACCTCGCCCGCGTTGTCGCCAAAGAGTTCGGGCGTGAAGGCGTCGGCGGCGGGAATCGTGTCGGAAATCGCGCGCGGCTGTTCGAAGATTTCCTTCTGCATGTAATGGCGATACGGGCCGAGATCGACCGCGCCGCCGTATGCGCCATAGGCCTGCACGTCGCGCATTTCGCGCGTCACGATGTTGCCCGCGCGGTCGGCAATGCGCACGCCTTCCAGCGTGATCTCGCACACATCGCCCTCTTCCAGATAGCTGATGTGTTCCGCGCTGCCCGCAATCGCGAGTCCATCCGACGCGATGAAATTTTCGCCCTTGCCATAGCCCACCACGAGCGGCGAACCGGCGCGCGCGCCGACCACCGTATGCGGCTGGCTCTTGTGCACCACGCCGATCGCATACGCGCCCGCAAGCTGCTGCACGGCCGCGCGCACGGCGGCGAACAGATCGCCTTGATAAAGGCTGTGGATCAGGTGGGCGATGACTTCGGTGTCGGTCTGCGAAACGAATTCGTAGCCCTTCGCGCGCAGCATGTCGCGCAGCGACTCGTAGTTCTCGATGATGCCGTTGTGCACGATCGCGAGCGTGTCGCGCGAGAAGATCGGATGCGCGTTGTTCACCGTGGGCGCGCCGTGCGTGGCCCAGCGCGTGTGCGCGATGCCGGTCACGCCTTCGAAGCGCGCCTCGCGCACCTGCTCGTCGAGTTCGGCCACGCGCGCGACGCTGCGCACGCGCTGCGGGCCGTCGGCCGTCACGACGGCCACGCCGCACGAGTCGTAGCCGCGATATTCGAGGCGCCGCAGTCCTTCGATGAGGACGGGAACGATGTTACGTTGCGATACTGCGCCGACGATGCCGCACATGGATTCGATCCTTTGCAATGAGAGGCGTGGGCGCCGCGCCTTTTTTGGGCAGCGGCGCCGGGTTTCAACCGTTCACTTCCTGTTCTTGACCGGGCGAACGTAGCCGGTTTTCGCGATCTGCGTTTTCTCGTTGAGCACGAGCGTGGCTTCGGGCACGTCCTTCCACACCGTCGTGCCCGCCGCGATGGTCACTCCGCGGCCCACGCGCACGGGAGCGACGAACTGCGTGTCCGAACCCACGAACACGTTGTCCTCGATGATCGTGCGGTGCTTGTTCGCGCCGTCGTAATTGCAGGTGATGGTGCCCGCGCCGATGTTCACGCCCGCGCCCACATCGGCGTCGCCCACGTAGCTCAGGTGATTGGCCTTCGAGCCCACGCCGATGTTCGCGTTCTTCACTTCGACGAAGTTGCCCACGTGTACGTCGTCGGCGAGCTTCGCGCCCGGGCGCAGCCGCGCATAGGGACCTAGCACCGCGTTCGCGCCAACCGTAGCGTTTTCGATGTGCGTATACGCGTCCACGCGCGTGCCCGCGCCGATCGACGCGCTGCGAATCACGCAGTTCGGGCCCACGCTCACGTTGTCCGCCAGCGTCACCTCGCCTTCGAACACGCAGTTCACGTCGATGAACACGTCGCGCCCGCACGTGAGCGAGCCGCGCACGTCGATGCGCGCCGGGTCCGCGAGCGTCACGCCCGCCACGAGCAGCGCATCGGCCACGTTGCGCTGATGCACGCGCTCGAGTTCCGCAAGCTGCTGCTTGCTGTTCACGCCGAGGGTTTCCCATTCGTCGTCGGGCTGCGCGGTCACGGCCGGATGACCGGCGGCGATCGCGGCTTCCACGACGTCGGTGAGGTAGTACTCGCCCTGCGCGTTGTCGTTCTTGAGCGCCGAAAGCCAGCCCGCGAGCGGCGCCGTAGGTGTCACGACGATACCCGTGTTGATCTCGGCGATCTTGCGTTGCGCTTCGTTCGCGTCTTTCTGTTCGACGATGCGCACGACCTTGCCCGCCGCGTCGCGCACGATGCGGCCATAACCGTTCGGGTCGTCGAGCGTGACGGTGAGGATGCCGTAACCATTCGGGCCTGCCGTATCCACGAGGCGCTTGAGCGTCGAGGCGCGCGTGAGCGGCACGTCGCCATAGAGGACGAGCGTGGGCACGTTCGCGTCGAGCAGCGGCAGCGCCTGCGCGAGCGCGTGGCCCGTGCCGAGCTGCTGCGCCTGCACCGCGAACTGGACGTCGGGCGCGCCAACGGCTTCGCGCACGGCCTCGCCGCCATGGCCGACCACGACCACGAGCCGCGTGGGCGAAAGCGTGCGGGCAGTATCGATGACGTGCGAGAGGAGCGGCTTGCCGGCGAGCGGATGGAGCACTTTCGGCAGCGCGGAGTGCATGCGTTTGCCCATGCCTGCCGCGAGGATCACGATGTTCATTGCATCGGTGACTGGATGAGGGATGAAGCGGCCGATTTTAGCATGCGGGATATCCCCGACCCGCCGGCCACGCGGGCGCTCGCGCTCCGATAAACACTGTTTTACAACTGCTTTTCAGAGCAATCGGTCCGAAATGAAAAACGCTCCGATGCGGGGTCGGAGCGTTTAAGAAAAATCGCGGAGCCGGCCTGGAACGCGCGGCCTATAGATCGTCGAGCGGCGTGAACTTGATGGCCGTACCTTCCGCGGGCGCCGGGTCGGTGGAGCACGGCTCCTCGTCGAACGCGATATCGCCCGCCGGATCGGCCACGCCCGTCGCGCGCAGGCCAGCGAAGTTGAACAGGTTCGCGTCCATGAGGTGCGAGGGCACGACGTTGCCGAGCGCGTTGAACATGTTCTCCACGCGGCCCGGGAAGCGCTTGTCCCATTCGCGGATCAGCGCCTTCATTTCCGCGCGCTTGAGGTTCGGCTGGCTGCCGCACAGGTTGCACGGAATGATCGGGAATTCGCGCAGCACCGCGTACTTCTCCAGATCGGTTTCCTTCACGTACGCGAGCGGACGGATCACCACGTTCTTGCCGTCGTCCGACTGGAGCTTGGGCGGCATGCCCTTGAGCTTGCCGCCGTAGAACAGGTTCAGCAGCAGCGTCTGAAGAATGTCGTCGCGATGATGGCCGAGCGCGATCTTGGTCGCGCCGAGTTCGCCCGCCACGCGGTAGAGAATGCCGCGGCGCAGGCGCGAGCACAGCGAGCACGTCGTCTTTCCCTCGGGCACGAGGCGCTTGACGATGCTGTACGTGTCCTGGTTCTCGATGTGATACGGCACGCCCACCTTGTCGAGGTACTCGGGCAGCACGTGCTCCGGAAAGCCCGGCTGCTTCTGGTCGAGGTTCACGGCCACGATGTCGAAGTGAATCGGCGCGCGCTCGCGCAGGCGCAGCAGCACGTCGAGCATCGCGTAGCTATCTTTGCCGCCCGACAGGCAGACCATGACCTTGTCGCCGTTCTCGATCATGTTGTAGTCGCCGATCGCCTGACCGACCTGACGCACGATGCGCTTGAACAGCTTGTTGTTCTCGTAGGCTTCCTTCTGCTCGCGGCGCGTGAGCGCCTGGCGGCCCGTTTCTTCGGTCGCGGCGTCCTCGCCAACGGGTAGCGTTTCGGGGGCGTTCATGAATCAGTCCTCTTTGATGCGAAAGACCTCGACGCCCACTGCGTCGCAGTCCGGATAAACGTCGGGCTTCTCCGTCGAGACGCGCACCGCGCGCACGAGTTCGTGCGAGAGCAGCGCCGCGGCGAGATCGTCGCAGAGCGTCTCCTGTAGATGGATGTGGCCTTTGCCCACGCGTTCGGCAACGGTCGAGCGCATGAAGTCGTAATCGACGACTTCGCGCAGCTTGTCCTCGTGCGGCGTGGTCGAAGCGAGCGGCACGAACAGATCGACGTTGATGACGACGCGTTGTTCGCCGCGCTTTTCGAACTCATGCACGCCGATGTTGATATGCACTTCGTAGTCGCGCAGGAAGAGCCGGCGGCAATCGGCGAGCCGGGGGTGAAGCAAAACGGTGGACATACAGGTTCCAGTCGATAAAAGCGTGCGTTCTCTCGCACGTATGCCGGCGCGTCGCGCCCGGCGGGTCGTTCAGCCGGTCTGCAAAACCGCTCGTGCGCGGCGGCTTGCGTTCCTTTGTATTCGTCAGCACCGCGAGTTTGCAGGTTTGCACCCGGCGGGCTATGCATTTAGTTGCAAATATGGCTGCAACCAGCGGGCGGCGTAACCGTTCAGCCGCCCGTCAAAAACATCACGTCGCGCGGCAGCGGCACCAGGTGCTGGCCGCCGTCCACGACGAGCGTCGTGCCCGTCACGCCGGAAGCCCGCGCGAGATACAGCGCGGCTTCCACGAGATCCGCAGGCCGCGACGCGCGCTTGAGCGGCGTGACCTGATGCGCGGCGGCGAAGCTCTCCAGCGTCTGGTCGCCCGACTGCAGCGTGAGACCGGGCGCGAGCCCCACCACGCGCACCTTGGGCGCCAGCGCCTGGGCGAGCGCGACGGTGGCGTTCTGCAACGCGGCCTTCGTCAGCGTGTACGACAGATAGTCGGGGTTCATGTTGTACAGCTTCTGGTCGAGCACATTGATCACGCAGGTGCGCAGCGTCTCGTCGTTCACGGCCGCCTCGGGCGTCGCCTCGAACAGCATGCGCGCGAGCACGAGCGGCGCGCCCACATTGATCGCCATGAGCTGCAGCAGCTTCGTGTAGCCCACGTCGCGCGCGGTGTCCTCGTCGAAGCGCGAGGCATTGTTGAGCACACACGCGGGACGACCGAGCGCCACCGTGCAGTCCGGCACGAGCCGCGCCACCTGAGCCTCGTCGCCGAGGTCGGCGTGCAGCGCCACGGCCCTGCGGCCCATTGCGGCGATCTGCTCGACGACTTCGGCGGCGGCCTCCCGCGACTCGCCGTAATGCACCGCGACGTCCCAGCCGCGCGCCGCAAAGCCGAGCGACAGCTCGCGGCCGATGCGGCGTGCCCCGCCCGTCACCAGCACCACGGGCGCCGCCATGTCGGAATTGGGGCGCGATCCTTTGCCGGAGGCGCTCATGTCGGCGTCAGCCGGGCGAATGCCGGGAGTTGCGCTCATTTACAATGCCGGGATGAATCCGAAAGCTCACGAACCCGATAGTTTACCTGTTCCCGAGCCGATCGCGCTCGCGCAGTCCGAGGCGCTCGCGGCCACGCTGCGCGCCGAGATCGCATCGGCGGGCGGGTGGCTCCCGTTCGACCGCTACATGGAGCGCGCGCTCTACGCGCCGGGACTCGGCTATTACAGCGGCGGCGCGCGCAAATTCGGCCTTTTCGCCGAAGACGGCAGCGACTTCGTGACCGCGCCCGAGCTTTCCCCGCTCTTTGCCGCGACGCTCGCGCGCGCCGTGGGCGAAGCGCTCGCCGCCAGCGGCACGCAGCGCCTGATGGAGTTCGGCGCGGGCACCGGCCGCCTCGCGGCGGGCGTGATGCTCGCACTCGAAGCAGCAGGTGTGACGTTCGAGTCCTACGCCATCGTCGATCTCTCGGGCGAGTTGCGCGAGCGCCAGCGCAACACCATTGCGCAACTCGCGCCCGCGCTCCTGGATCGCGTGACATGGCTCGACGCGCTGCCCGCACAGTTCGAAGGCGTCGTGATCGGCAACGAGGTGCTCGACGCCATGCCCGTGCGCCTCTTCGCGCGCAAGGACGCCGTGTGGCACGAGCGCGGCGTGAGCGTGAACGCGCAAGGCGCCCTCGCGTTCGCCGATCAGCCCGCGAATTCCGGACGCGACGCCAACTGGGCAAACGGCGCCCCCGAGAGCGCGCTAGCGGGCGTGGAAGGCAGCGAAGACTACGTGACCGAAACGCACGAAGCCGCTCTCGCGTTCACGCGCACGGTTTGCGCGATGCTTAAGCGCGGCGCGGCGTTCTTCATCGACTATGGATTTCCGCGCCATGAGTACTACCATGCGCAGCGCGAGCAAGGCACGCTGATGTGCCACTACCGGCACCGTGCGCACGGCGACCCATTTCTCTACCCCGGTTTGCAGGACATCACGGCGCACGTGGAATTCTCGGGCATCGCCGAAGCGGGCGTCGAAGCGGGCGCGGACCTGCTCGGCTACACCACGCAGGCGCGCTTTCTGATGAACGCGGGCATTACCGACGTACTGAGCGAAATCGATCCGCGCGATGCGCAGCGCTTCCTGCCCGCCGCGAACGCGGTGCAGAAACTCGTTTCCGAAGCGGAGATGGGCGAGCTATTCAAGGTGATTGCGTTTTCGCGCGGCATCGACGAAACCATCGCGGCGTTCGCGCGCGGCGACCGCAGCCACACACTCTGACGCTCACGCCACGCCACGCCACCATGATCCGCTGGTTCCTCACCACTTTCATCGCTGTCGCGATTCTCTCCAGCGCGCAGCCGTGGCTCAGGAAGCTCGGCATCGGGCGCCTGCCGGGGGACGTCACGCTGCGCATATTCGGCCGCGAGTATCCGCTGCCGTTCATGTCGACGCTCGTGCTTTCGATGGCGCTTTCGTTTCTAGTGCGTGCGCTCTAAGCGCACGCACGACTCGCTCATGCCGTAGCGAGCGCAGCCTCCACCGCCGCCACGCGCGCTTCGTGCACCGCCTCCTTGATCTTCTCGGCGCCGCCGCGTTCGATCGAGCGCGCAATCGCCCCGGCATCCACGCCGCGTGCGGCCACGAGCGCCACGCGCAAGCGTTCGGCCTGCGGATAAGGCGCGTTCTCCCAGTTCAGCCGCCCGCGCAAATCCGATTCGCAGGCCTGCAACGCCTCCGCGAAACGCGCCGGTTTGCGCAGCGCGTCGCAACGCTCGAGCATGCGCACGAGCGCCGCCGCACCCATGTCCATCACGCGATGCACGTTGCCGTGTTCGCGCGCGACCAGCACCGCGAGTTCGCGGCAATCGTTGGGCACACGCAAACGGTCGCAAAGCGGCTTGAGCAGATCGACGCTGCGCCCTTCGTGGCCGATGTGACGCGGCAGCACGTCTTCGGGCGTCGTGCCTTTGCCCAGATCGTGCGTGAGCGCCGCGAAGCGCACGGGCAGCGTGTAGCCCTGCGCGGCCGCATGGTCGATCACCATCATCACGTGCACGCCCGTATCGACTTCCGGGTGATAGTCGGCGCGCTGCGGCACGCCCCATAACGCGTCGAGTTCGGGCAGCACGCGAGCGAGCGCGCCGCAATCGCGCAGCACCTCGAACATGCGCGAAGGCTTCGCTTCCATGAGGCCGCGCGAGATTTCCTGCCACACGCGTTCGGGCACGAGCGCATCGGCTTCGCCCGATGCGACCATCGCGCGCATGAGTTCGAGCGTTTCGGGCGCGACGGTGAAATCGGCGAAACGCGCGGCAAAGCGCGCGATGCGAAGAATGCGCACGGGGTCTTCGAGGAACGCTTCGCTCACATGGCGAAAGACACGCGCTTCGAGGTCGCGCGCGCCGCCGAACGGATCGACCACTTCTCCCGTGAGCACGCCGCCCGGCTGCACTTCCTGCGCCATCGCGTTGATCGTGAGGTCGCGCCGCGCGAGGTCTTCTTCGAGCGTCACGTCGGGCGCGTAGAAAAACTGGAAGCCGTGATAGCCCGCCGCCGTCTTGCGCTCGGTGCGCGCGAGCGCGTACTCCTCGTGCGTTTCGGGATGCAGAAAGACAGGAAAATCCTTGCCGACCGGACGATAACCCTGCGCGGCCATCTGCTCGGGCGTCGCGCCCACCACGACATAGTCGCGGTCGCGCACGGGCAGCCCGAGCATTTCGTCGCGGATCGCGCCGCCTACGACATAGATCTTCATTCGTCGTCGCGTTCGTCGTCGGCGACGATGTGCGTTTCGCGGCGCGCGGCCTCCACCCACTCGGCCACCGCGGGCAATGCGCTCACGCGCTGCGCGTATGCCGCCGCTTCGGGCGAGAGCTTCGGCTGGTAGCTATTGAAGCGCATGACGACCGGCGCATACATCGCGTCGGCAATGGTGAATTCGCCGAACAGGAACGGGCCGCCGCTCGCGGCCAGGCACTCGCGCCAGAGCGCGTCGATGCGTGCGATATCGGCGAGCGCGCCAGGCGTTGCGCCCGCGCCGGGCTTCACCTTGCGGATGTTCATCGGCATGTGGTTGCGCACTTCGCCGAAGCCCGAATGCATCTCGGCGCTCACGCTGCGCGCGCGGGCCCGCGCGTTCGCGTCGCGCGGCCACAGCGCATGCTGCGGAAAACGCTCGGCGAGCGTTTCGGCAATCGCGAGCGAATCCCACACGGTAAAGCCGTCGTCGCAGACGAGGCACGGCACCTTGCCCGAGGACGAGAACGCGAGGATCGCGGACTTGGTGGCCGGCTCGTCCAGCTCGATCAGCACTTCCTCGAACGCAATGCCGAAGTGCCTGAGCAGCACCCACGGACGCATCGACCACGACGAATAGTTCTTGTCTCCGATTACGAGCTTCATTGTTCACATACCGTAATGAGTTGAAAGGGCGCCGGCGGATAGTCCGCTTTTCAGCTACCGTCCGGCGCTCGCGCGAAAGATGTTCAGCCGCGAGCGCAGCGAGGCGTCGGCGAGATACAGCGGCGCGATCGTTTCGATGCTCGCGGGCTCGATATCGAGTTCGGGTGCAAGCGGCCCGGTCAGCACACTGTCCACCTTCATCGAATCGAGATTATCGCGCGTGAGCACCGGCACGCCTGGCGCCATCTCGAACGACAGCGCCTGGAGCCGCCCGAACGCATCGGGCAGCCGCATGATGCGCGCGTGCCGGCCCAGCACTTCGCCGCAATACTGCACCAACTGCTCGAGCGTGTAGACCGTCGGGCCGCCAAGTTCGTAAGTGTGCCCGCTCGCGGCGTCGAGATCGAGCACATTGACGATCGCCTTTGACACGTCGCCCACGAATACGGGCTGGAACTTCGCGTCGGGCATGGCGAGCGGAATTATCGGAAAAAGCCGCTGCAGCAGGGCGAAGCGGTTGAGGAAGGTGTCTTCGGGGCCGAACACGACCGAAGGCCGGAAGATCGTCGTGGCAAGCGCCGTGGCCGCGTGTACGGCTTTTTCGCCGTCGCCCTTCGAGCGCAGGTACATGCTCGGCCCGCGCGAGTCGGCGCCGAGTGCGCTTATGTGGATGAGCCGATGCACGCCTTTGCCCTCGCACGCGGCGACGATTTTCGTGGGCAGGTCCACATGCAGTTTCGCGAAACCGGGCCCGTAGGGATCGCCGCGTCCGCCATTGAGCGTGCCGACGAGATTGACGACCGCGTCCGCATTCTCGACGAACGCCGCGAGCGCGACCGGATCGGACACATCGACCTCGACCACGTCGACGGGAAGCAGGGTGAGATGGCGCGCGTTGTAGCGGCGGCGCGTGGCGATGCGTACGTCCTTGCCCGCCTCGACGAGCGCATTGACGAGATGGCTGCCGATGAATCCCGAACCGCCGATGACCGCAATGGCTTGATGTCTCATCTTCGACCTCCTCGGGCAGGCGGCGCCGCCGCGCAAGAGGTCCGGTTCGTCTCGCAGCGCGCCAGCCTGAAGGCGCAGCACGCAGCGTGCCATCGCGCCGCGCGCGCCCTCTGGGATGCGGCGCGGCGTGACGGCCAGGCGCTTACGGCGAAATGTAGCCGAGACGCGCCTTCAGCGATTGCGGACGGCCCTCGAACAGCGCCGCATAGTAGACCGTGTTCGACAACACGTTTTTCACGTAATCGCGGGTTTCCTGGAACGGAATGGTTTCCGCGAAGATGGCGCCCTCGACGCCGCCCTGCAAAGTCTGGCGCCATGCGCGCGGGCGGCCCGGCCCGGCGTTGTAGCCCGCGGTGGCGAGCACGGCGGAGCCGTCGAACTGATTGTAGATCATCGACAAATAGTTCGTTCCGAGCAGGATGTTGGTGTCGAGATCGTTCAACTGGTCGCGCGACAGCGGGCCGAGGCCGATCTTCTTCGCCACCATCTGCGCCGTGGCCGGCATGATCTGCATGAGCCCGCTCGCGCCCACGCCCGACTTCGCGTTGAGGATGAAACGCGACTCCTGGCGGATGAGGCCGTAGGCCCATTCGACGTCGAGGCCGTTGGTCTGCGCGTCGCGCTCCACCACGTCGCGGAACGGCGCGATGTAGCGCAGCGAGAAGTCGTGCTCCGTTTGCGTGCGGTCGGCCGTGTTGACGGTGCGGTCGAGCAACTGGATGCGCTTCGCGTATTCGGCCACGGCGAGCAGTTGCCGGTCGCTCATACCGCGCAGCGGCCAGTTCCATTCGCGATTGCCTTCGAGCCGCAGGTTCAGCGCGTAGAAGCGCTGGGCGAGCGCGAAGCCCGGCGTTTGCGCGGCCTGGGCGATTTCCGCGTCGCTCACCGTGGTTTTGGGCGGGATGGTGATCTTCTGGCCGAGTTCTTCGGTGGCGAGCTGGCCGTAGAAGTTATAGCCCTGCGAGATCGATGCGAACTCCTGGTTCGCCTGCCCCGTTTCGCCGGCCTGCTTGAGCGCGCGTGCGTGCCAGTAGACCCACGACGGTTGCGCGCGCAGCGTGGCCGGCATCTGCTCGATCGACCACCGCACCATGGTCCAGTCGCCGCCAAGCAGCGCTGCACGCGTACGCCATTCGTAAGCCGGCTTGGAGAGCGGCGCATTGGCCGAGAGGCGATACCAGTCGAGCGCGGCGGGCAAGCGCTTTTGCGCCGCCTGATAGCCGATCGTGCCCCAGCCGATCGCGCGCTCCGGCGACGTGAGCTGCGGCGCGACCGCGGCGTAGGTTGCGGCGGCCATGGCGGGATCGTTGCGCGCCATCACGGTGACGGCGAGCAGCGCGAGCTGATGCGATTGCGGATCGGCGCCGACACCTTGCGCGAGCGTGAGCGGCGGCGTGCTCACCGCCTGGCTGAACGCCGTCGGGTCGGGACGCTGCGAGAGGCCGTCGAGCAGCTTCGCGCCTGTCGAGGTCTGGTTCTGCTCGTAGGCGAGGCGGATCTGCTGCCAGACGTCGTCGCTGGAGAACTGGCCTTTGATCGCAAGCGCCGTGATGAGATCGACGCAGCCGTCGCCGTAATAGCGTGGCTCGGTGAGCAGCGCGCGCGCATCGTTCGCGACGTTCTCGCCGCGCGCGGCGCGCGATTCGAGCGCGTAGCACTTCACCTGCGTGTCGTCGTTGAGCACGAAGCGCGGGTACTGCTGGTCGAAATTCGCCCAGTCGTGACGCGCGCCGAGCACGAGCAGATAGTCGTTGCGCAGACGGTCGGCGATCGCCTGGCCATCGTAGCGCTGCAGGAACGACAGCACCGGCGCATCGGGCGCGTCCACGCGCGCGTGGCCTTGCGAATCGAATAGTTGCGGCTTGAGCTGGAAGTATTCGAGATACGACGGCGCCGGGTAATCGGGAATCATCGCAGCGAGTTGCGCGGCGCGCGCGGGATCGTTGGTGCGCGCGGCTTCGCGAAGCTGGATGAAGGTCTGATCGTCACTGGAAAGGACTGCGCCTATGGGCAGAGCGACGGGGCGCACGGCGTCCGCCGTGCTGCATGCTACGAGCGCCGCGGCAGTCAGTGCGAGACCGACCACGCGATATACTCGGACAAGGCGTTTGGACATCGTTATTTCTGGAGCGCGAGGTGAACCCAAGCATAGCACGCAACCCCCACACGGAATCCAAAAAGGACTGGCGTGCAAGGCTGCTTCCTCGGCGAATTGAGGCCGCTTCCGACGTGGCAATCGGTCTTGCGCTGACGGCTCGTCTCGATGCGCTCGTCGCGCAATTTGCGCCGCGCGCGATCGCGTTCTATTGGCCCCTTCGCGGAGAGTTCGATGCGCGCGCCTGGATCGCCGCGTGGCTCGCCGCCGATGCATCGCGCCGCGCGGCGCTGCCCGCCATTCCCGAGCGCCACACGCCGCTCGTGTTTCACGCCTGGACGCCCGACGCACCGATGCGCGAAGGCCATCACGGGATACTCGAGCCGCAGTCGCAGGAAGCGATCGTGCCCGATCTCCTCCTCGTGCCGTGCGTGGGTTTCGATCGCGACGGCTATCGCCTCGGCTACGGCGGCGGCTACTACGACCGCACGCTGGCCGCCTGGCCGGGCGACGAGTTGCCCGTCACGGTGGGCATTGCGTATGAAGCGTGCCGCATCAACGACGGCGTGCTCGCGCGCGAGGCGCACGACCTGCCGCTTGACGCCGTGGTGACCGAAGCCGCCACGCATCTGCGCCAACGTTCGCGCGGGCGCTGAAAGCGCCTCAGCCGATCAAAGCGAAGCCGCCGCGCGCGCGGCCGTGTCGTAGAGCCCCGACGCGTTGCGCATGAGTTGCGCGGCCTCGCCGATCTGCTGGTTCGTGAGGCCGCTTTCCTTGAGCGTCGCGATGAGGCAGCTCTCGCGCACGTCGCGGTAGCGCAGGCATAGCGCCTGCCCTTCGGGCGTGACCGAGAAGAAGACTTCCTTGCCGGTCTTTTCGCTTTTTACATACCCTCTGGAAACAAGCTTCTTCAACGCATACGTGGCCACGTGCGTGTCCTCGATGTTGAGCACGAAGCAGATATCCGCGAGCTTCTTGCGCCGCTCGCGATGGCCGACGTGATGGAGCAGCGACACCTCGATCGGCGTCATGTCCTTCACGCCCGCCGCCGACATGCAGCGCACCATCCAGCGGTTGAACGCGTTGCTCGCCATGATGAGCGCGTACTCGAATTCCGAAAGCTCGGCGCTCGACTCGGAGACGAGATGTTCGGACGAAACGATCTTGGTCGGCTGGCGCGACATGGCAGATAACCCGGTAGTCGGTGGTCGAAGAGGCAAAGCGGTGTGGCGTGAGTGTAATTGCAGCGCGTTTTCGGTGCGCCTGGCGAAAACGCTTATTGATAAATTGTAGATAAATTATCGACAATGTACGCTAGGCAGAAATGCCATGGCCGCCCGCGTGCGCCGTTTTCGACTGGTCGAACCCGTCCCCTGATCGATCCAACATGCCGAATTCCGACCCCCGCATTTTTCCCCTCGGCGACGAAGCGCTTGTCTGCGAAGCGCCGCCGCCCGCCACGCTCGAGGTCCAGCGCCGCGTCTGGGCCGTCGCCGCGCTCGCGCGCGACTGGGCGCCGGTGCGCGAAGTGGTGCCCGGCATGAACAACCTGACGATCACCTTCGATCCGCTCGCCGCCGACGCCGCCGCGCTCGCAGGCGCGCTGCGGGACGCGTGGCGCGACGCCGAAGACGCGAGCGAAGCCGGCCGCGAGATCGAAATACCCGTGATCTACGGCGGCGAGAATGGGCCCGATCTCGAAGCGGTCGCGCAGCATTGCTCGCTCCCCGCCGCCGACGTCGCCGCGCGCCACGCCGCGGGCGTCTACACGGTGTTTTTCCTCGGCTTTCAACCGGGCTTCGCTTATCTCGGCGGCCTCGAACGCGTGCTGCACACGCCGCGCCGCCGCGAGCCGCGCCTCGCCGTCCCGGCCGGATCGGTGGGCATCGGCGGCGAGCAGACGGGCATTTATCCGGCCGCGTCGCCCGGCGGCTGGCAACTGATCGGCCGCACCGCCGCGAAGCTGTTCGACCCCGCGCGCAATCCGCCCACGCTGCTCATGCCCGGCGACCGCGTGCGATTCACCATCGCGGAGCTTCACGCATGATCGAAGTCTTGCGCGCGGGCCTGCTCACCACGGTCCAGGATCTCGGCCGGCCCGGCTACCGGCATCTGGGCGTCGCCACCGGCGGCGCGCTCGATACGCTCGCGCTCGAAGTGGGCAACCGCCTCGTCGGCAACCGGCCCGACGCGGCGGGCATCGAAATCACCTTTGGCCCCGTCGCGCTGCGCTTTGCGCGCGCCACGCGCGTCGCCATCACGGGCACCGACTTCGGCACCACGCTCGGCGGCCGTCCGGTCTGGTCGTGGTGGAGCCTGCCCGTGGCCGCCGGCGAAGAACTCGTGCTCAACGGCGCGAAGCGCGGCATGCGCGCCTATGTATGCGTGGCGGGCGGCATCGACGTACTGCCCATGCTCGGCTCGCGCAGCACCGACCTCGCGGCGGGCTTCGGCGGTCTTGCGGGGCGCGCGCTCAAGGACGGCGACCGCCTCGCCACGGGCGCCTCGTTCGCGCCGGGCCGCGAGCGCGCCGCGCTCGACCCGGGCGCTCCGGCCTTCGGCGTGAAGGCGCCCGCGTGGTGCAACTTCGCGCTGGCCGACGAGCCGCATCACCGGCGCGGCCGCCACCCGGACGGCATGGCATGGGCCGCGCCCGTGCGCGTGCTGCGCGGCCCCGAGTACGACAGCTTCACGCCCGAGGCCCAGCGCGCGCTGTGGTCCGACGAATGGCAGATCACCCCCAACAGCAACCGCATGGGCTTCCGGCTCACGGGCACACCGCTCGCGCGCACGAACGGCGCGGACCTGCTCTCGCACGCGGTGCTGCCCGGCACGATCCAGGTGCCGCCGAGCGGCCAGCCCATCGTGCTGATGGCCGACGCGCAGACCACGGGCGGCTATCCGAAGATTGGCGCGGTGATTCGCGCCGACTGGTGGAAGCTCGCCCAGGTGCGGCTGACGGGCGGCGTGCGTTTCGTGGAAGCGACGGCGGCCGTCGCGCGCGCGGCGCTGGAAGAGGAACGGGCGTACTTGCGGCAGATCGACGCCGCGATCGCCATGCACGACGAGCGCCTGGCGAGCCGCCCCGCGAACAGGGTTTCAGGCGCGATTTCAGACGCGATTTCAAGCGCGGCAGCAGACGCGTGATTTTCAAGCATCATCGGCAAGACGAGCAGCAAGAGGAACACATCATGACCACCATCGATCTGAACGCCGATCTCGGCGAAGGCTGCGGCTCCGACGAGGCGCTGCTCGACCTCGTGAGTTCGGCCAACATCGCGTGCGGCTGGCACGCGGGCGGCGCCAACGCCATGCGCGAGTGCGTGCGCTGGGCCGTGGAAAAACGCGTGTCGATCGGCGCGCATCCGAGCTTCAACGACCCCGAGAACTTCGGCCGCAAGGAGATGACCTTGCCGGCCGAGGAAATCTACGCGGGCGTGCTTTATCAGCTCGGCGCGCTCTCCGCGATCGCCCAGGCCGAAGGCGGCCGCATCGCCCACGTGAAGCCGCACGGCGCGCTCTACAACCAGGCAGCGCGCGACCCGCAGATCGCCGAGGCAATCGTCAGCGCCGTGCACGACTTCGATCCGTCCGTGACGGTGTTCGCGCTCGCGGGCAGCGGCCTCGTCACGGCGGCGCGCGAGGCCGGGCTCGTGGCGATCGAGGAAGTGTTCGCCGACCGCGGCTATCGCGCGGACGGCTCGCTCGTGCCGCGCAGCGAACCGGGCGCGCTGCTCGACGACGAAGACGCCGTGCTCGCGCGCACGCTCGCGATGATCCGCGAGCAGCGCGTGCAGGCCGTGAACGGCGCCTGGGTGCCGCTCAACGCGCAGACCATCTGCCTGCACGGCGACGGCCCGCATGCGCTCGCGTTCGCGCGGCGCATCCGCACTGCCCTCGACGAGGCGGGCATCGGCGTTCGCGCGGCGGGCGCGGGCGAGGCCTGACGCATCCCCAGCCTGAATGCAGCAAAGCGCGCGGTGAGGGCCGCGCGCCGTTCGATCATCGAAGGTTTTCGCAAGGCAATCCCACGGCAGCGCAAGTTGCAGACGTAGTTGTACCCAGCAGGTTCGTAGTTGTACGAACGGCCATCAGAGCCGCGAAGTCAACGCCGCTATCCGCGGCAATCAACGACAAGCCAATACGTTTGGAGATCCACATGCAGAGCACCGTCAACTTATGGCCGCTGATCGGCGTGGCCGTCATCATCGCCGGATTCCTGTTACGGTTCAATCCGATGCTGATCGTCGCCGCGGCGGCCGTCGTCACCGGTTTCGCCGGCGGCTTTCCGGTGGCGAAGATTCTTGCCGCCATCGGCACCGGCTTCATCAAGACCCGCAACATTCCGCTCATCATCCTGCTGCCGCTCGCCGTGATCGGCCTGCTGGAGCGCCACGGCCTGCGCGAGCGCGCGCAGATCTGGATCGGCAGCATCAAGGCGGCCACGGCCGGGCGTCTGCTCATCGTCTATCTGCTTGTGCGCGAACTCACCGCCGCCGTTGGCCTGACAGGTCTCGGCGGGCATCCGCAGATGGTGCGCCCGCTCATCGCGCCGATGGCCGAAGGCGCCACGGAAAACCGATTCGGCAAGCTCTCCGACGCCGTGCGCTACAAGCTGCGCGCCTGGTCGGCCGCGACCGACAACGTAGGCCTCTTCTTCGGCGAGGACATCTTCGTCGCGTTCGGCGCGATCGTGCTGATGGTCACGCTGCTCAAGGAAGCGGGCGTTTCGGTCGAGCCGATCCACGTGGCGCTCTGGGGCATTCCCACGGCGATCTGCGCGTTTCTGATTCACGGCGCGCGGCTCTGGCTGCTCGACCGCAAGCTCGAACGCGAGCTTGGGGGCTTGCGCCACGCGGCCAATGGCAACGCCAACGCGAACGGCAACGCAGCGGCCGCCGACCGGGCGCGGGGAGACGAAGCATGACGCTCACCCTCAACTGGCTCTTCTGGCTGCTCGGCATCGTGCTGCTCATCGTGGGCGGCATGATCGTGATGGACCGCGAGCATCCGCGCCGCTTCACGGCGGGCGGCTTCTGGCTGCTCTACGCGCTCATCTTCCTCGTCGGCGATCTGCTGCCCGCCGAGGTCGTCGGCGTGCTCGTGCTCGCCATGGCGCTGATCGCGGGTCTCGGCGGCGTGACCGCCGCGAAACCCAGGGTGCTCGCGCTCGAAACGCGCCTCGCCAGTGCGAAGCGCCTGGGCAATAAACTCTTCGTGCCCGCGCTCACCATTCCCGTCGTCACCGTCGTGCTCACGCTCGCGGCCAGTCATCTCGTATTCGGCGGCAAACCGCTCATCGACCCGAAAAACGTCACGCTAATCGGCTTCGGCATTGGCTGCGTGATCGCGCTCCTCATTGCCTGCATCATCACGCGCGACAGCGTCGGCCAGTCGATGAAGGAGACGCGCCGTCTCGTCGATGCGCTTTCGTGGGCCGCTGTCCTGCCGCAGATGCTCGGCATGCTCGGCCTCGTGTTCTCGGATGCGGGCGTGGGCAAGGCCGTCGCGCACGTGACGACGTCGTACATCAACATGGACGTGCGCTTCGTCGCGGTGGTGGTCTATTGCGTGGGCATGGCGCTCTTCACGATCATCATGGGCAACGGCTTTGCCGCGTTTCCGGTGATGACGGGCGGCGTGGGCGTGCCGGTGCTGGTGGGCGTGTTCCACGTCAATCCGGCGATGATGGCCGCCATCGGCATGTTCTCGGGCTACTGCGGCACGCTCATGACGCCGATGGCCGCGAACTTCAACATGGTGCCCGCGGCGCTGCTGGAACTGCCCGACAAGAACGCCGTGATACGCGTGCAGGTGCCCACGGCGCTGGGCATACTCGCCGCGAACATCGTGCTGCTGAACGTGTTCGGGTTTTGAAGTGGCGCACGCGCGCAGTGACGAAAAAGCCGGCGGAAAGCCGGCTTTTTTCGTTCAGGCCGGGTGCAGCGAAGCAGCCTCGAGCGCCTGGCAAAGGTGCGGAAACTGCCGCGCGACGAGCACCTCGGGCAGCAGATACTGCGGAAAGCACTTCGACGTGTTGTGGGCGTGCAGCACGTGCAGGCACAGGCCGACGTCGTCGGTGGCAAGCGCGATGCGCGCGCCGCGCGCGAGCGCAGCCGTGATGAAGCGCCCGTCTTCGTTGAACGAACGGGGCTCGAATGGCTGCGCCGCCCACACGCGTTTCGTATAGACGTAGCTGAAGCCGTAGCCCAGGTGGTTGTCGGCGAAGGCGGCGTTGTCCTGCGGGAAATTGAGCACCGTCATGGGCTGGTCGCTCCAGCCAAAATGCAGGCCGCTCTTGCGCATCAGGTCCCAGTACGCGAACTGGCCGTACACGCGGCTGTAAAGGAAGAACGCGCCGAGCTTCACGAACTGCGCGTCGTGCAGACGCATGTGCGCGAGCATCGTGCTCAGGTAGTCGGGCGCGTAGATCTCGTCGTCGTCGAAATGCGCGATCACCTCGCCGCGCGCAAGCTCGATCGCGAGATTGCGCTTCTCGCCAATCGTCAAACGCGTACGCAAGTGGCGATACACCACGCGCTCGTCGTTCAGGCTCGCCATGAAGGCGCTGGGCGTATCGCTGTCGTCGATCACGATCCATTCGAGCCCGCTTGCGCGCTGCGACGCGAACGAGCGGTACGCGAGCGGCAAAAATGCTTCGCGGTTCCAGGTGGGCGTGATGACGCTCACGCTGGGCGCTTTCGCCTGGACGTCGGACGAAGGAAACATGGAGGCAACCTCCGCAGCAAAAAACCGCATGGTAGGTGCACGTTCGAACCGCCGATATCGAACGTTGACTAAATGAGTCCGCTCTTGATCGAGCGCAAAGATTCGATGCGGCTCAACCCGGATCGACGTTGAATCCGCGCTGGCGCAGCAGTTGGAGCACGCCTTTCGGGCCGCCCAGATGCAGCGCGCCGACGGCCACGAAAAGCGGCTTGTTGGGCGCCACGTACTGCTGCATGCGCGCGACGAAGCGCCGGTTGCGCTCGTAGACGATGCGGTTGTCGACCGACGCCGCCACGCGCGCGTCGTGCGAAAGCTTTTCGGTGCGCGCCGATTCCCAGGCGGCGATGGCGTCGGCGTCGCCCACGCGCCACAGGCGCAGGAGCGTCTGCACGTCGGACACGTTTTGCGCGGGCGTTTGCCCGAGATCCTGCGCGAGCATCTCGCGCTGCTGCGCGAGGCTCAGGTTCGTGAAGGCGCGCATCTGCTCGGAAAGCGTCTCCAGACCGACGATGCGGCGGCCCTTCCAGCGCAGGAACACGTTCTGTAGCTGCGCCTCGGTACCGTACTCGGTCTGCAGCCCGGCGCTCAGCGAATCGTAGGTTTCCACGAGCAGCGAGGCGAGCCACGGCCGCATCTTGCGGATTTCGGCCAGCGCCTCGGGGTTGCCGCGCATGCGCGCCTCCAGCTTCTGCCAGAGCGGTTCGGGCAGGAGGCCCGGCAGACAGGGCCGTTTGCACACGCCGTATTTCGAGACGTCGTCCTGGGAAACCAGCAGATCGTCGGGGGAAAGCTCCAGCGCAAGAATGGGCGACGCGGCGAGCGCCGCGAGAATCGGCGGGCGAAACGGCTGGCCGGGCGGGTAATCGGCGGGGTCGCCCACGTGGAGCGTGCCGAGCAGATAGATCGTGAGATTGCCGCGCGTGGCGACATAGAATGGCATGCGCGCGGGTTGCGTGCGCACCGGGCCGCCAGCCGTCGTGCCCGAGGCGTAGCTCGGCACGGCGGGCGCGGCGTGAAAGCCGGGAATGCCGCCCCTTGCGCCGCTTGCGCCGCTTGTGCCGTTCGCGCCCCGCGCCGCACCTGGCGGAACGGGCACCGCGGGCCGCACGCCGGGCGTGTCGGCCACGGCGCTCCCGGCTAACGCCACGCACGGCGCGAGCATACCGAGCGCGCTGAGCGCCCCGAACGCAAGCGCCAGCGAGCGCGCTGCGCGTAGCGCCCCGCGCAACGCCGACTTCCGCGCCGCACGCCACGCCACAGCCAATGCCACACCGAATGCCAAACCCGAAGCCACCCCGAATGTCACGCGACCCGCCAGCCCGGCAAGCACGTCAAAAACGGCAACCGGAACGATCGAAAGAGCGGCGGAGAAAACGGAGGAAAAAACCGTGAAAAAGGCGGCGCGACGGCCGCCCATCCACGAGCGGCGCGTAACGATAAAACGACGCGCCGCCGTCGCTTCAGGCCGGCATGGGCCGCCCATCCTCTTCCCCCACCTCCTCTGCACGATGGCAGGATACCTGACGGCCGTCCACTTCGCGAAGGGCAGGAACTTCCTTACGACACCTGTCGATCGCGTATGGACAACGCTGGTGGAACGTGCAACCGGACGGCGGGTTGAGCGGCGAAGGCAGCTCGCCCTCCAGCTTGATCTTCACGCGGCGGTCCGCCTCGAAGATCGCGGGCGTGGCCGAAAGCAGCGAGCGCGTGTACGGATGGCGCGGCCGCGAGATCACCGTTTCCTTGTCGCCCAGTTCCGCCACGCCGCCGAGATACATCACCATCACGTCGTCGGCGATGTGCTCGACCACGGCCAGGTTGTGTGAGATGAACACGTAGCTGGTGCGGAACTGCTCCTGCAAGTCCATGAACAGATTGAGAATCTGCGCCTGGATCGAGACGTCGAGCGCGGAAACCGGCTCGTCGGCCACGACGATCTGCGGATCGAGAATCATCGCGCGCGCGATCGCCACGCGCTGGCGCTGGCCGCCCGAGAACATGTGCGGATAGCGCTTGGCGTGCTCGGGCCGCAGGCCGACGATGCGCATCATGTGCGCGATGCGGTCCGCGCGCTCGCTCGCCGTGAGCCGCGTGTTGATGGCGAGCGGCTCGCCGAGCGTCTGCTCCACGGTCTTGCGCGGGTTGAGCGAGGCGAACGGGTTCTGGAACACCATCTGCACGCGGCGGCGCAGCGCGGCGATTTTCGCGGCGTTGGCGTGCGCCACGTCCTCGCCGTCGATGGTGAGCTTGCCCGCGGTAGGCGGCTCGATCATCGTGAGCTGGCGTGCGAGCGTCGATTTGCCGCAGCCGGACTCGCCCACCACGGCAAGCGTGCGCCCGCGCGTGAGCGAGAACGACACGCCGTTGAGCGCCTTCACGGTGCCCGTGCCGAACATGCCGCGCTTGACGGAGTAATGCTTCTTGAGATCTTCCGCGACCAGAACCTTGTCGTCTTTATGGTCCTCGTGAGCCGCGTGTTGCTGGACTGCGTTCATCGCGCGCCTCCGTTGGATTGAGTCACCGCCGCGTTCAGCGGCTTGATGCAGCGCACCTGCGCGTAGCTGCTTTCGTCCGCCACTGCGTCGAGCGCGGGCCGCGCCTTCATGCAGTCGTCCACCACATACTTGCAGCGCGGCGCGAACAGGCAGCCGCTCGGCCGGTCGTCGCGGCCGGGCACCATGCCGGGCAGCGCGGCCAGCCGCATCGCCCCCTTGTTGTGCTCGGGGATAGCCGCAAGCAGCGCTTGCGTGTACGGATGATGCGGCCGCGAAAAGATGTCGGGCACGCGGTTCGTTTCGATGATCTCGCCCGCGTACATCACGGCCACGCGCTGCGCGACTTCGGAAACCACGGCCAGATCGTGCGAAATCAGCACGAGCGCCATGCCGCGCTCCTTCTGCAGGCGCACGAGCAGTTCCATGATCTGCGCCTGGATCGTCACGTCGAGCGCCGTGGTGGGCTCGTCGGCGATCAGCAGCTTCGGGTTGCAGGCCACGGCCATCGCGATCATCACGCGCTGGTTCATGCCGCCCGACATCTGGTGCGGGAAGTTGTCGATGCGGTTCTTCGCGTCGGGAATGCCCACCTGGTCTAGCAGTTCCAGCGCGCGCGCATGAAGCGCCGAGCCGCGCAGGCCTTCGTGCAGCTTGAGCACTTCCTTGATCTGGTAGCCGACCGTATAGCTCGGATTCAGGCTCGTGAGCGCGTCCTGGAACACCATGGCGATGTCCTTGCCCACGATGCGCCGGCGTTGCTTGCCTGTGGCGTTGAGGAGATCGCGCCCATCGAACGTGATCGAATCGGCAGTGACCTTGCCCGGCGCGTCGATGAGGCCCATGAGCGCCATCATCGTCACGCTCTTGCCCGAGCCCGATTCGCCCACGATGCCGAGCACTTCGCCCTGCCCGACGGAAAGGTTCACGCGGTCCACGGCGGGCAGGCCGTTGAAGTTCACCGCCAGATTGCGGATGGTCAAAAGGTCTTGAGTCATGATCAGGCCATCCGCTTGAGCTTGGGATCGAGTGCGTCGCGCAGCCCGTCGCCGAGCAGGTTGATCGCGAGCACCGAAATGAGGATGGACAGACCCGGCATCGTGACGATCCACCATGCGCTGTCGATATAGTCGCGCGCCGAGGCGAGCATCGCGCCCCACTCCGCACGCGGCGGCTGTACGCCGAGACCGAGGAAGCCGAGCGCGGCGGCGTCGAGAATCGCCGAGCTAAAGCCGAGCGTCGCCTGCACGATGAGCGGCGCCGTGCAGTTGGGCAGCACCTGCGAGAACATCAGGCGCAGCGTGCCGGCACCGGCCACGCGCGAGGCGGTTACGTACTCCTTGTGCAGTTCGCCCAGCGCCGAGCCGCGCGTGAGACGCACGTAACCCGGCAGCGCCACGATCGCGATGGCGAGCATCGTATTCGTGAGACCCGGGCCGATGATCGCCACCACGGCCACGGCCAGCAGCAGCGAAGGCAGCGCGAGCAGCACGTCCATGAGACGCATGATCGGCGTGTCGGCCCATTTCTCGAAGAACGCGGCCACGAGCCCGAGCACGATGCCCGGAATCAGCGCGAGCACGACCGAAACGCAGCCGATCCACAGCGAGAGCCGCGCGCCGTACATGAGACGCGAGAGGATGTCGCGGCCCGCTTCGTCGGTGCCGAGAACGAACTTCCAGTTGCCGCCGTCGAGCCACGCGGGCGGAATCTTCACGTAGTCGCGGTATTGCTCGATCGGGCTGTGCGGCGCGATGAGCGGCGCGAAGATCGCGATGAAGATGAGCAAGAGCACGATCACGCCCGCGCCCACTGCGCCCTTGTTGCGCGAGAAGTTCGCCCAGAATTCGCGCAGCACGAGCGCGCGGCCCGAAGGCGGCGTGACGGCGCGAGGCACGGTGTTCTGAATGTCAGCCATCATGCCTCCTGGTTTCGAATGTTGTGTTGTGGGGTTCGCATTGTCATGGCTCGCTTACCTCGTATGTCGAATGCGCGGGTTGAGCACGCCGTACAGCAGATCGACGAACAGGTTCACGACGATCACGAGCGTCGCGATCATGAGAATGCCGCCTTGCACCACCGGGTAGTCGCGCCGGCTGATCGCATCGATCAGCCATTTGCCGATGCCGGGCCAGGAAAACAGCGTTTCGGTGAGCACCGCGCCCGCGAGCAGCGTGCCGACCTGCAGGCCGATCACGGTCACCACGGGAATGAGCGCATTGCGCAGCGCATGCACGACGATCACGCGCGCGGGCGAAAGGCCCTTGGCGCGCGCCGTGCGGATGTAGTCTTCGCGCAGCACTTCGAGCATGGAAGAACGCGTCATGCGCGCGACCACGGCGAGCGGAATCGTGCCGAGCACGATGGCGGGCAGGATCAGGTGGCTCACGACCGAGCGGAACGAGCCTTCGTCCGTGCCGGGCAGGAGCGAGTCGATCAGCATGAAGCCGGTCACGTGCGGAATGTCGAATTCCACGGCGATGCGGCCCGACACGGGCGTCCAGCCGAGCTTCGACGAGAACACCATGATGAGGATGAGCCCCCACCAGAAGATCGGCATGGAATAGCCGGTGAGCGCGGTGCCCATGACGCCGTGATCGACGACGGTGCCGCGCCTGAGCGCCGCGAACACGCCCGCGGGCAAGCCGACCGCGAGCGCGAAAATGAGCGCGCAGATCGACAGCTCGACGGTGGCGGGAAAGCGCGCGAGAAACTCGCCCATCACGCTCGTGTTGGTGATGATCGAAGTGCCGAGGTTGCCGTGAACGGCGTGCCAGACGTAGTGCAGATACTGCATCGGCAAGGGCTCGTCGAGCCCCAGGCGGTGCATCGCGTCGGCGTGCATTTGCGGATCGACGCCGCGCTCGCCCATCATCACTTCGATGGGATCGCCCGGAATCAGGTGGATGAGTGCGAACGCCAGAATGGTGATACCGATGAACGTCGGTATGACCATGCCGATACGGCGCAATACGAAGCGGAACATGTGGTGTTCCCCCAAAAGCTTGAAATGAAACGCAACCGGCGACGGGGGCTCGTGACCCCGGTCGCCGGACCATATTTCGCCCGCTTTCGATCAGGTGAAAGCCGGGCGAAAACTAACCGATAGACTCGCGATAAAACTTACTGCATGCCCACGCCGTCGAAGCGCGCGTAGCCGAGCGGTTCGATGCGCATGTCGATCACCTTCTTGCTGACCGGCTGATACACGGTCGAGTGAGCGATCGGCGAGAACGGCAGTTGTTGCGCGAAGATGTGCTGCGCGTCCTGGTAGAACTTCGTGCGCTGCGCCACGTCCGAGGTCTGACGGCCCTTCTGGATCAGTTCGTCGAACGGCTTGTAGCACCACTTGCCGAAGTTGTTGCCGTTCACGGCTTCGCAGCCGAGCAGCGTGCCGAGCCAGTTGTCGGGGTCGCCGTTGTCGCCCGTCCAGCCGATCAGCATCGAGTCGTCCTCGCCCGCGTGCGCGCGCTTGATGTACTCGCCCCACTCATACGTAACGATCTTCGCCTTCACGCCGATCTTCGCCCAGTCGGCCTGGATCATTTCGGCCATCAAGCGTGCGTTCGGGTTGTAGGCGCGTTGCACGGGCATGGCCCACAGCGTGATCTCGAAGCCGTTCGGCTGACCGGCCTTGGCGAGCAGCGCCTTGGCCTTCGCCGGGTCGTACGCGTTGGCCGGCAGGTTCTTGACGTAGGACCATTGCGTCGGCGGCATCGGGTTGGTCGCGAGCTGGCCCGCACCCTGGTACACCGAGTCGATGATCGCCTTCTTGTTGATCGCCATGTCGAGCGCGTGGCGCACGTCCGCGTTGTCGAGCGGCTTGTGCGTGACGTTGTACGACAGATAGCCCAGGTTGAAGCCCGGCTGCGACGGCATCGCGATGTTGGCCTCGGCCTTCAGCGGCGCGATGTCGGCGGGGCGCGGATAGCTCATCACCTGGCATTCGTCGCGCTTGATCTTCTGCACGCGCACGCTCGCGTCCGGCGTGATCGAGAAGATCAGCTTGGAGAGCTTCACGGCGCCCGGCTTCCAGTAGTCGGGATTGCCGTCGAAACGGATGGTCGCGTCCTTCGTGTAGCTCTTGAAGATGAACGGACCCGTGCCGACCGGGAACTGGTTGATGTCGGCGGCCTTGCCGGCCTTCATCAGTTGATCCGCGTATTCAGCCGAGAGGATCGAGGCGAATTCCATCGCCATGTTCTGGATGAACGGCGCGTTCGGCTCGTTCAGCGTGAACTTGACCGTGTACGGATCGACCTTTTCGACCTTCGCGATCAGCTTGTCGAGGCCCATGTCCGTGAAGTACGGGAACGACACCGGGTACGCCTTGCGGAACGCGTTGTTCGCATCGAGCATGCGGTCGAACGTGAACACGACGTCGTCGGCGTTGAATTCGCGCGAGGGCTTGAAGAACGAGGTGGTCTGGAACTTCACGCCATGTCGCAGATGAAACGTGTAGGTCTTGCCATCAGGGGAAACATCCCACGACTGCGCGAGGCCCGGTTCGACCTTCGTTCCGCCGCGTTCGAATTCGACGAGACGGTTGTAGACGGTGAACGTGTTCGCGGTGAAGTCGACGCCCGTGGTGTATTGGGCGGGGTCGAAGCCAGCGGGGCTGCCTTCCGAGCAGTAGACGAGCGTCTTGTTCGGAATGCTTTGCGCGGCGTGCGCGAGCGGGGCTCCAGCAATCGATGCCGCTGCGAGCGCCACGAGAGACGTCAATCGGGCAGCGCGCAACAGTTTGTTTTCTTTCATGTTTCCTCCAGTTCAATGCCGGCCGGAGCCGGCGTAGCGCGATCTTACCGACCGCGCGCCAGTGCCACAAGCCAGCCAAAAAGCCGCTTTGCCTGTGGAAAACGCCGGGTTGACAGCGCGCAGGGTTTGGCATGTTGCAGTGCACAGCGCCCGCCTGGAGGCTCCGCGGGCGGTTTGGGCACGTTTAGACGGGGTTAGACCGCGATTAGCCACATAAACCGGTACGCAGCCTCGATGCCGCGCGCGAAGCGGGCGGCATCCATGAGCGGCGAAGCGGCCATGCGCGCGCGCAGGCCGGCGCGCAGCGCGGCCAGGCGCGGCAAATCGCGCGCGAGTTCGACGACGATGCGCGCGTAGTGGGCGTTGTGGTGCGCGACCAGTTCGGGCAGGCCCAGATTCGCGAGCAGCGACAGCCCCGCGCGGCTCGCCGCGGAGCGGCCCGCGCGCGTGGGCACGGGCACGCCCATCCAGAACGCATCGAGGCTGGTGGTGTGGCCGTTGTACGGAAAGGTGTCGAGCGCGATGTCGACCCGCGACCACGTGCGCAGATAATCGTCGCGCGGCTGGAACCCGACGAAGCTCACGCGCGCCGCGTCCATGCCATGTGCCGTCAGGCGCCCGGCGAGCCGTGCGCGCGCCTGACCCGGCGGCGCCATCAGCACGAGCCGGGCGTCGGGCAGCGCCGCGAACACGCCGGACCAGAGCGCGAGCGTGGCGTCGGTGATCTTGCAGGGATTGTTGAGGCAGCCAAAGGTGACGTGCCCTGCGGCTAGCGCGGGCAATGGCCCGACCTCGGCGGGCGCGTCGAGCGGCGCGTAGCACCAGAACGTGTCGGGCAGGCGCAGCGATCGTTCGGTGTACTGGGCGTCGATGCCGGGCACGCCGGGCGGATCGAGCCAGGGATCGGTGAGCCGCCAGCCGATCGCACGGCTGCCCGTCGTGCCCGGATACGCGAGCCACGCGACCTGCACCGGCGCCGGCCGCCGCGCGAATACCTCGCGCCGCGCGTTGGCCATGTACATGGTGAGATCGACGAGCACGTCGATGCCGTCGTCGCGAATCTGCTGCGCGAGCTGCGCGTCGGTCAGCGCGCGCGCGTCGCGCCAGCGGTCGACATGCGCCGCCAGTTGCGCCGTGATCGCGTCCGGCTGCGTAAGCGTCGAATAACAGACGATCTCGAACGCCGCGCGGTCGTGATGCGCGAACAGCGGGAGCGTGAACAGCGACTGACAATGATTGCGGAAGTCGGGCGACACGTAGCCGATACGCAGCCGCCGCGCCGGATCGCGCAGGTTGGCGTACGAGACCGGCTGCGCGAGCAGCGGCGCCTCGTGGCGCGCGGCAAAGGCTTCGGCCTGGGTGCGGATTTCGGCCCCGTTTTCGGTCGCGAACGCGAGCATGTAGACGAGATTGCCGCCCGCGCCGCGATGGTCCGGGTCGCAGGCAAGCGCGCCCCGATACGCCGCGAGCGCCGGCTCGACATCGCCCATCGACTTCAGCGCGTTGCCGAGATTGCAGTGCGCGTCCGCGAAATTCGGCCGCAGCTCGATGGCGCGCAGCGAAGCCGCCTGCGACTCGTCGATGTGCCCGAGGTCGTAGAACACGTTGCCGAGATTGTTCCAGGCCGAGGCGTTCCCGGGCGCGAGTGCGACCGCGCGCTCGAGCTGCGCGCGCGCTTCGTCGTGCCGCCCGAGCAGGCGCTGCACGCAGCCGAGATTGGTGAGGACGTCCGACGCGTCCGGGTCGAGCGTTCGCGCCGCTGCGAGCACCGCGAGCGCTTCGTCGAGCCGGTTCAGCGCGATCAGTACGTTGCCGAGATTGACATGCGCGCTCACGTGCGCGGGTTCGAGTTCGATCGCGCGGACGAGCGGCGCGACGGCGCGCGCGTTTTGTCCGCTCGTGAGCAGCAGGCTGCCGTAGTTATAGTGCGCGATGGCGTTACCGGGACGTTCGGCGATCAGGCGTTCGAACAGCGCGATGGCGGTGGCGAAGTCGCCGCGCGCCGCGTGCAGGTTCGCGAAATTGTTGAGCGCGTCGGCTTGGTGCGGATCGAGTTCGAGCGCGCGCTGCAACGCCGCGTGCGCCTGCGCGGCCTGGGCAGGGTCGGTCCCGTCGCAGGCGAGCGCGAAGCTCACAAGGATATCGGGCGCCTCGCGCAGCGCGAGCGCGCGTTCGAACAGCGCGCGCGCCGCCGCGCGATCGCGCCGTAGCTGGATCATGCCCGCGAGATGCAGCGCATCGAAATGCTGGGGATCGACGGCGAGCAGTTGCTCGCAAGCGGCCAGCGCGGCGTCGTTCGCGCCGGCGCGCCAGGCCGTCACGGCCTTGTCGAACGTGGACGCGGCGAAAGAGGAATGGGCGGGTGCAGTCATGACGAAAGCGGCGGTCGCAGGCGCGAGAAGCGCGATACACGGCATGCGGCACGCACCGCGCTTACACCCGCCGGAAAACGAGAAAACCTTGATTTTCGTCACATCTCAAATTGCGGCGGCCGATCTCCTGCGCGGCTGGCTGATCTGCGTCAGCCGAAACATCGGTGAAATCGTGCAGGCGCGCCCAAACTCCGCAGGCAAAAAAAACCGCGCGGCCCGCCAAAGCGGCGCCGCGCGATTCGTGGCTTGGCGCGCAACGCTGCTCGCGCGCGCCATCGCCATGCCGTATGTCGATCAGGCGAACAGCCGCTCGCAGATCGCCTTCGAGGGCGCCGCCGCGTTGAGCGTGTAGAAGTGGACGCCCGGCACGCCCGCGTCCACGAGGCGGCGGCACAGGTCCGTCACCACGTCGAGCCCGAACGCGCGAATCGACTCGCGATCGTCGCCGAAGCTTTCCAGACGCTTCGCGACCCAGCGCGGCACTTCGGCGCCGCACATCTCGGAGAAGCGCATGAGCTGCGAGTAGTTCGTGATCGGCATGATGCCGGGGACGATGGGAATGTCCACGCCCAGCTTCCTCGCGTCGTCGACAAAGCGGAAATACGCGTCCGCGTTGAAGAAGTACTGCGTGATGGCCGAATTGGCGCCCGCTTTCACCTTTTGCGCGAACGCTTCGAGGTCGTGGCGCGGCGAGCGCGCCTGCGGGTGGTACTCGGGATACGCGGCCACCTCGATATGGAACGCGTCGCCCGTTTCCTCGCGGATGAAGGCGACGAGTTCCGACGCATAACGCAGCTCGCCCACCGCGCCCATGCCCGAGGGCAGGTCGCCGCGCAGCGCCACGATATGGCGGATGCCGTGCGAGCGGTACTCGCCGAGAATCGCGCGCAGGCTCTCTTTCGAGGAGCCGATGCACGACAGGTGCGGCGCCGCTTCGATACCCGCCTTCGCAATATCGACGACGGTATCGAGCGTGCCCTGCTGCGTCGAGCCGCCCGCGCCAAACGTCACGGAGAAGAACTTCGGCTTGAGCGTGGCGAGTTCGGCCCGCGTGGCGCGCAGCTTTTCCAGCCCGTCCGGCGTCTTCGGCGGGAAGAATTCGAATGAGAGTTCGATCGGTTTCATGTTGATGAGGTCAGCCGAGGGTACGGTTGCCGAAAATCAGCGCCGACAGCAGCCACGACACGATGCTGTACAGGATCGAGCCGAAAAACGCCGACCAGAAGCCCGACACCTCGAAGCCCTTGAGGAGCGACGCCGCCAGCCAGAAGCACAGCGCGTTCACCACGAGGATGAATAGCCCGAGCGTGAGAATGGTCACGGGCAGCGTGAGCACGATCAGCAGCGGACGCAGCACGGCGTTGATGAGGCCGAGCACGATCGCCACGATGAGCGCGGTGCCGAAACTGCGAATATGGATCGACGGAACGAGCCAGGTGATGATCAGGAGCGCGAGCGCGTTGATCAACCAGGTCAGCAGCACGGTCATAAGGACTCCTTTTGCGTCGTTGCTTTTTTATCGCCAGGTGCCGGCGGCGGATGCCGCCCGCGGTCCCCGCGCGCCATGCGCGGGGATGGGGGTCAGCATCCGCTTGACCGCTTAAAGCGGGCTTAAAACCGCAGCCCACTTTGTATCGCGTTGTATCGCCTTAGTAGCGATAGTGGTTCGGCTTGAACGGACCGTTCTTGTCGACGCCGATGTACGAAGCCTGGTCGTCGGACAGCACGGAGAGGTTCGCGCCGATGCGCGCGAGGTGCAGGCGCGCGACCTTCTCGTCGAGATGCTTCGGCAGCACGTACACCTTGTTCTCGTACTTCTGGCCTTCGCAGAACAGTTCGATCTGCGCGAGCGTCTGGTTCGTGAACGAGTTCGACATCACGAACGACGGGTGGCCCGTGGCGCAGCCCAGGTTCACGAGGCGGCCTTCGGCCAGCAGGATCACGCGCTTGCCGTCCGGGAAAATGATGTGATCGACCTGCGGCTTGATGTTTTCCCACGTGTACTGGCGCGTGGAAGCGACGTCGATTTCCGAGTCGAAGTGGCCGATGTTGCTGACGATCGCGTTGTGGCGCATCGCCTTCATATGGTCGTGGTTGATCACATGGTAGTTGCCGGTGGCCGTCACGAAAATGTCGGCCTTGTCGGCGGCGTATTCCATCGTCACGACGCGGTAGCCTTCCATCGCGGCTTGCAGCGCGCAGATCGGATCGATTTCCGTGACCCACACGGTTGCGCCCAGACCGCGCAGCGATTGCGCGCAGCCCTTGCCCACGTCGCCGTAACCGGCCACGACCGCGATCTTGCCCGCGATCATCACGTCGGTTGCGCGCTTGATGCCGTCCACGAGCGACTCGCGGCAGCCATACAGGTTGTCGAACTTCGACTTCGTGACGGAGTCGTTGACGTTGATGGCCGGGAACGGCAGGCGCCCTTCCTTCTCCATCTGGTACAGGCGGTGCACGCCCGTCGTGGTTTCTTCCGTCACGCCCTTGATGTGCGCGAGACGCTTCGAGTACCACTGCGGATCGACGTCGAGGTGCGCGGCAATCGACTTGTACAGCGCGACTTCTTCCTCGTTGGTGGGCTTCGCGATGACCGAGCGGTCCTTTTCAGCCTTCGAGCCGAGGATCAGCAGGAGCGTGGCGTCGCCGCCGTCGTCCAGGATCATGTTGGCGAACTCGCCGTTCGGCCATTCGAAGATGCGGTGCGAGAACTCCCAGTATTCGTCGAGCGATTCGCCCTTGAACGCGAACACCGGCGTGCCGCCCGCGGCGATGGCGGCGGCGGCGTGGTCCTGCGTCGAGAAGATGTTGCACGAGGCCCAGCGCACATCGGCGCCGAGCGCCGTCAGCGTTTCGATCAGCACGCCCGTCTGGATGGTCATGTGCAGCGAGCCGGCAATGCGCGCGCCCTTGAGCGGCTGCTTCGCCTTGTATTCTTCGCGCGTTTGCACGAGGCCCGGCATTTCGGTCTCGGCGATGTCGAGTTCCTTGCGGCCCCAGGCTGCGAGCGACATATCGGCGACGACGAAATCTTTGGCTTGATCTTGCGGAACTGCGGCGTTCATCACGCCCTCCTTTCTAAAAGTGACTAGAAATTAAAGACGTGAGCGCCGTTTTCAGTGCGGCGATTTCGCGGCATTGCGCCCTCGAATCGACCGTATTGAGCGCCTTCGAGCCTGGCGGGCGCATTGTTCGAATGCCAAAACCCGTCGCAACGCTCCTCGAAAGCGAGCCAAGATTGTATCAAATTGGGACGGCGGGTTGGACGGCCGGTTGGGACGGCCGGTTGGGACGGCCGGTTGGAACCGCCGCTGCCCCGCTCTCAGTGCCCCGGGCTGCGCAAGCCGAGCCCGCGTGCCTGCTGCACGCCCGCCTTTGCCGTGGCGAGAAAGGCTTGCGAGGCGCGCAGCGTTTCGCCCTGGAGCGACGGCTGTGCTTCGCGCAAGCCTAGCTGAATGTTCAGATAGCGCTCCGCGGTCACGCCTTCGCGATAGTGCAGACGCACCCGCTTCGCATCGATCAGGCGGCGCTGGCCGAAGGCTTCGTTCAGCGCCCATGCGAGCGCGCCGTCTTCGCCGCCGTGGCGGCGAAAGGTTTCGTCCATGGGAAAGCCGCCCAGCGCGAGAAAGGCGCCGCGCCGGATCACGAGGCTGCTCGGCACCGTGTTGCTGACCGTTTCCGTGAGCCTGGCGAAATCGGGGTGCGCGGCGAGCCGCTCCGGAAACCCGGCATAGTCGACGTCGAGCCGGATCGCGGCTTCCTGCGGATGTTGCTCCAGATGCGCTTGAGCCGCGGCGAGCGCGTGAGGCAGGTATTCGTCGCCCGCGTCGAGGAAAGCGAGGTACGGCGTGGCCGCCTGCAGCGCGCCCCAGTTGCGCGCGCGGGCCGCACCGCCTGAGTCGGGAATCTGCACGAGCCGCACGCGCGGTTCGCGCAGCGCGTAGATGCGCGCGACATTGGCGGAGGCGTCGGTCGAGCCGTCGTCGACGACGAGAATGCGTTCGGCTTCGGGCTGCGCGATACAGCTATCGAGCGCGCGGCCAAGCGTGGCCGCGCCGTTGCGGCAAGCAACGATGATGGTGATGGATTGCATGGAACAGGGATGAAGATGACAGACAATGCCCGTAAGCCGCATCCGAGAGCGGCTGACACGACAAAACGGCGAATCCTACCCGCGTCCGGAAAAGGTCTATCCCGATAAAGCCGACGCCTAAGAGGCAACCGCGCGAGGCAGCCGCGCGCCGGATCAGACCGGCAGGAATCCCAGCGCCGGCGCGAGCAGCACCATCACCACGCCCGCGATCATCATCGTGAGGCTCGCCACCACGCCCTCTTCGCTGCCCAACTCGCGCGCCTTCGCGGTGCCCACGCCGTGGGCCGCCGCGCCAAAGAGCGCGCCACGCGCCAGCCGGGTGCGCAGCGGCACGAGCCCGAGCACCAGTTCGCCGAACAGCATGCCGCACACGCCCGTGGCGATCACGAAGAGCGCGGTGAGGTCGCGCGGCGCGTGGATCTTGTCCGAAACCGCGAGCGCGAACGGCGTGGAGATCGAGCGCGTCATCAGGCTGCGCTGGAGATCGGGCGAAAGATGCAGCAGCTTGGCCAGCGCGAGCGAGCCGCCCACCGCCACGACGATGCCAACCGTCACGCCCACCGTGAGCGAAATCCAGTGGCGCCTGAGCAGGTCGCGATATTCGTAGATCGGCACCGCGAAGGCCACCGTGGCCGGGCCGAGCAGCCACATGAGCCAGCGCGTGTCCTGGAAGTACACGGGATACGGAATGTGGAGCGCGAGCACGAGCGCGCCCAGCACCGCGGGCACCGCGACGAGCGGCGTGAGCCACGGCGAGCGAAAGCGCGCGTAGAGCGCCTTCGACGCGAAATAGAGCGCAACGGTGAGGATGAAACAGCCGGCGGCGATGAGCCGCGCCGCGTCGTCGGCGAACAGCGACGAATAAAACGTGTTCATGACGGCGTTACCCTTTCTGTTCAGGACGTTGCCGCGTCAAGCCCGCGCCAGGTGGCGCGAATGGCGTACGCGGCGCAGCGCGAGGCGGCGTTCGAGCCTGGCGGCCTGTTCGACCGCGAATGCCACGGCCACCATCACCATCAGCGTGCCGCCGATCACGACGAGCGCGAGGCGCCAGCCATCGGCGCGAAAGAGACCGCCGTATTTCACGGCAGCCACGGCGGCCGGAATGAAGAACAGCAGCATGTCGGAAAGCAGCCAGTCCGCGCCCGCTTTCACCCAGCGCGGCGTAACGCCGCCGCAAAAAAGCAGCGCGAGCAGCAGCACGAGGCCGACCACACCGCCCGGCACCGGCAGGTGCGTGAGGCGCGTGAGGGCGTCGGCGGCGTACCAGACGCCTGCGAGCAGCGCCGACTGCGCGGCAATGCGGCCGATATGGCGCCCAACGCTCGCCACGCCGCCCACGTCCGGCGTGGCGCTTTCGGAGACTTTCGCGGTCGTCGGAGCAGTCATGGCAAACCCTGAGTGACACTGGAATGGAAATTAGTATAGGGTGCAGCGCAGCATAAACATAATGACTTAGGATCATCCATTTCATTCCATAATGGAATGCACCAACCCGGCACCGGCTGGGCGTGCTTCCTGCACATTTGTGGAGTCCCGATCGTGGAACTGCGCGCGCTTCGCTATTTCATCGAAGTGGTACGGCAACAGAGCTTCACCGCCGCGGCCGAAAAACTGCACGTCACGCAGCCGACCATCAGCAAGATGGTGAAGGCGCTCGAAGACGAAACCGGCACGCAGCTTTTGCTGCGCGACGCGCGCCAGATGGTGCTCACCGACGCCGGGCGCATCGTCTACCAGCGCGGCCAGGACGTGCTCGCCGCCCAGGCGCAGCTACAAGCCGAACTCGCCGATCTCGGCACGCTCGGGCGCGGCGAACTCACCATCGGCATTCCGCCGATGGGCGGCTCGCTCTTCACGCCCGCCATCGCCACGTTTCGCCAGCGCTATCCGAAGATCGAGCTGAAGCTGTTCGAGCAGGGCTCGCGCGCGATCGAAGCCGCGCTGATCTCCGGCGAACTGGAACTCGGCGGCGTGCTGCTGCCTGTGGACCCCGCCCTCATCGACGTCCTGCCCGTCGCGCACGAACTCCTGTGGCTCGTCGCGCGGCGCGGCTCGCGCTGGGACAACAAGCTCGCCGTGCCGCTCGCGGAACTGGCCCGCGAGCCGTTCGTGTTCTATGGTGAAAGTCTCGCGCTCAACGATGTCGTGCTGGGCGCGTGCCGCACGGCCGGTTTCGTGCCCCAGGTGGTGGGACGCAGCGGCCACTGGGACTTGATGGCGGCGCTCGTGCTCGCGGGCGTGGGCATTGCGCTGCTGCCCGCGCCGTACGTGCGCCGGCTCGACGCCGGGCGCTTCACCTGCCTGCCCGTGAGCGAGCCGCAGATCACATGGGACATGGCGATCGGCTGGAAGCGCAGCGGCTATCTCTCGCACGCGGCGCGTGCCTGGCTCGACGCCGCGCGCTCGGAGTACGGCAAGCCCTTCACGTTTCTCGACGACTTCGTGCATCCGCCCGGCATGGAGAAGCCGCCGGGCAAGCCACGCTGAAGCGGCGCGCAACGAAAAAAGCCGCCCGGCTTTCGCCGGACGGCTTTTCGCACTGACGGAGCGCGTCGCTTGCGCGCCAGGTCCTTCGGACTACTTTGCGACGAACTCGATGCGGCGGTTATGGAAGCGGCCGCTTTCGGTGTCGTTGCTGGCCACCGGATTCGCGTCGCCATAGCCCTGCGCCGTGAGGCGGCTCATCGACACGCCCTGCGACACGAGGTACGTGCGCACAGCCATGGCGCGCTGCTTCGAAAGCGCGAGATTCGTCGCCTTGTCGCCCACGTTGTCGGAGTAGCCCGCCACTTCGAGCGCGACCGGCTGGCCGCGCTTCGAGCATGCGAT
The DNA here is from genome assembly GCF_905220295.1 of Paraburkholderia sp. J76. Classification (NCBI taxonomy): domain Bacteria; kingdom Pseudomonadati; phylum Pseudomonadota; class Betaproteobacteria; order Burkholderiales; family Burkholderiaceae; genus Paraburkholderia; species Paraburkholderia sp. J76. Next base: position 292,179 of record NZ_CAJMZJ010000008.1, on the reverse strand, counting down.
GAGCGCACGCGCCGACTGACGCAGATCGTCTGCGGCCGAAGCCGGCACGATCGAGCTACCCGTCTTGAAGTTCACGACCTGGAGGTTGAGCACCTTCGCCACGTCGGCACCCGCGCACGAGCTGTCCGCGGCGAACAGGCCCTTCACGGCGTCGCGGAACGACTGCGTTGCGTCGGCCACGGCCTTCTGCACGTTGAACACGCCGATGTCGAAGCCCGAGCCGAACAGCGCCTTGAGCTTGTCCAGCCAGCCGGCCTTCGCGTCGGCGGCGGCGCCGCTCAACTCGACGTGCGTGCCGTCGATCTTCACTTCCGCGCCGGGCAGCGCCATGAGCGGCAGCAGCCCGTCGAGGTGCGCGAGCCACTCGGCGGGCTTCGTCGCGGCATCGACGTTCACGTTCGCCGTGAACTTGCCTGCGCCGAACTTCTTCGTGAGCGCGTCGATGAGCTGCGCCTTTTCGGCTTCGGTGCCCACCGTGGCCGTGATCGTCGGGACACCGGCCTTGTCGACCGTGAACGACAGATGGGCATCCTGGGTCGGCGCCGGAGCGGCGTCGCTCGCGGCGGCCGCAGCGGGAACACCGGAGGCGACAGCGCCAGAAGCGACCGTGGCGGAAGCAGCCGCGGGCGCCGAGGCGCTATCCGCTTGCGAGGCGGCATCCGATGCGGCGACCGCGCCCGGCGCCACGGCGCTCGCCGCGGCGGGCTGCGAGGCCGGCGAGGCCGCCGGCGTGGCGTCCTGCGGCGCCGCTTCGTCGTGCTGGCACGAGCGCAGCGCGAAGAACGCGACGATCAGCGCGAGCGCGGCGAGCAGCCACCAGAGCCAGTGGTGGCGGCGCTTTTCCTCGGCGATGGGCGGCGTGGACGCAGCCACGGTCTGCGGCGGCACCGAAGCCGGCACCGGCCGCACCACGGGCTGCGGATGATCGAGATGCGCGGAGACATCCTTCAGGCGGCTCATGATCGAGCCCGCGAACGCGGCGGCGCTACCAAGCCCGATGGCGCTCGCCAGATGATCTGTCAGGCTCGCGTTGACCGATGGAAGCTGATGGCCAAGCAGCGTCGGCAGTTGTCCGACGAAGCCCTGGGAACCCGCGAAGTGTTGCTTGAAAATGCCCATGATGGCCGCGCCGACCACACCCGTGAGCGAGAAGGCCGTGGACTGCGGCGCACCCGTTTGCGCCGCGACCGCGTCGGCGAGCGCGCCGACATTCGCGCCGGTCGCCTTCTGCAGCAGGTCGCGGCCAGTGGCTTCGAGCTGGCCCAGGCCCGCGGTGCTCGTGAGCAGCTCGGGCAGTTGCTTGCCGATCAACGGATTGACGTCGGACGACATGATGGTGGAAAAGAGGCTGCGCGCGCCTTCGGGCGTCGCGCCCCGGTTCATGATGGCGGCCATGATGGCGGGCGCCGCGGCGCCTGCGACCTTGCGCGTGAATTCGGGGGTGAGCCCGTAACGCGTTCCCATCGTTTTGACGACGTTGTCGCTCAGAACCGTTTCCAGCAGTTGAAAGACATTGATGCTCATCGAGGCGGACCCTCCAGTTCGCGGACGCGCCACCTGACACGCCCAAATGCGAGCGCGATTATAGGGAGTGCGAAATCTCGAAAAAGCACGCGAAGGGCAAACCGCACATTGTTTGACGAAAAGCCCTGAAAACCTGAACGAACCGACGCCGGGCGCCTCGCTCGCAGGCCCGCGATGCGCAATTAGTACTGTAGGAAAAAGCGAAGTTATGCGTCAGGCGCCGACAGGCTGACGCGCCGTATCGCGCGCATATTCCGCTTGTGCGATGAAGTCGGCCGCGCGCTCGCCGATCATCACGCTCGGCGCATTCGTGTTGCCGCCGATGAGTGTCGGCATGACCGAGGCGTCCGCGATGCGCAAACCCTCCACGCCGCGCACGCGCAATAGCGGATCGACGACAGAACGCGCGTCGCCGCCCATGCGGCAGGTCGCGACGGGGTGGTAGATCGTGTCGGCGTGTTGCGCGATGGCTTCGCGCAACTGCGTATCGCTCTCGCCGCTATACGTATAGAGTTCGCGGCCGCCCAGGCGCGCCAGCGCGGGCGCATCGAGAATGCGCCGCGCGAGGCGCGCGCCCTGCACGAGGGCGTCGAGATCGCGCGTATCGGAGAGAAAGCGCGGGTCGATCACGGGCGCCACGCGCGCGTCGGCGCTCGCGAGCGTGACCGTGCCGCGGCTCGCCGGGCGCAGCACGCACACGTGCAGCGAATAGCCATGGCCCCAATGCAGGCGGCGGCTGTGATCGTCTACGAGCGCCGTGCAGAAATGCAGTTGCAGGTCGGGCCGGTCGAGGTCGGCGCGGCTCTTCAGAAAACCGCCGGCCTCCGCCACGTTGGTCGTGAGCATGCCGCGCCGCCCGCGCGCATAACGCACGAGACCCGCGGTCATGCGCGCCGCGCCGCGCAGCGAGTAGCCCACGGTCTCGCTCGAAGGTACGCGCTTGTTGAAGGTGAAATCGATATGGTCGATCAGGTTGCGGCCCACTTCGGGCGCCGCGTGGCGCACCGCAATGCCGAGCGCGCGCAGTTCGTCGGCCGGCCCGATGCCAGAGCACATCAGCAGTTGCGGCGAGTTGAACGCGCCCGCCGCGAGGATCACCTCGGCGCGCGCCCGCAGCGTCTCGATCGCGCCGCCGCGCGCCAGTTCCACGCCGCTTGCGCGCGCGCCGTCGAAGCTCACGCGCAGGACCGTCGCGTTGGCGATCAGATGCAGGTTCGGCCGCTCGCGCCCATACAGATACGCGCGCGCCACCGTGCAGCGTTCGCCGCCGCGCTGCGTCACCTGATAGAAGCCGACGCCCTCCTGCTCCTCGCCGTTGAAGTCGTCGTTCAGGCGAAAGCCCGCTTCGCGAGCGGCCTCGACGAAGCGCGCGGCCACCGGATTGCGCTCGCGCAGGTCGGCCACGCCTAGCGGGCCGCCCGCGCCATGCCAGGCGCTCGCGCCGCGCTCGTTGTCCTCGGCGCGCAGAAAGTACGGCAGCACGTCGCGCCACGCCCAGCCCGTGCAGCCAAGCTGCGCCCATTCGTCGTAGTCGAGCGGATGGCCGCGCGTGTAGATCATCGCGTTGATGCTGCTGGAGCCGCCGAAACCGCGCCCGCGCGGCTGGTAGCCGCGCCGCCCGGCGAGTCCGGGTTGCGGCACGGTTTCATAGGCGTAGTTGTTTTTGGTGCGAAACGGAACGAGCGCGGCGACGCCCAGCGGCATGTTGACGAACGGATTGCGCGCCGTGTGAGGCCCCGCCTCGACGAGCGCGATGCTCGCGAGCGGGCAGCGGTCGGCGAGACGCCCCGCCAGCGACGCGCCGCCCGATCCGCCGCCTACGATGATGTAGTCATATTGCATCGTCTCCCCCCATGCAACGCTGTCGGCCGAAGCGGGCGCGCGCTTGATTGCACGCCTGATTGAACGCCTGATTGCACGCTCGTTCGCTTTCGGGTCCAATCGCGCATTGTAGGAAGCGTCGGATTCGGCGGTCAGCTTTTATGTCAGAGCGTCGCCTCTAAACCTGACGGCGGTTCGCCGCCTATGATGAGAGGTCCAGCCGCCGGAGAGCGGCCGCTGCGCACGCCTGCCCGTCACCACAGCGAATACAGCACGACGCGTTACATCGGACGCGTTATATCGGAGACGCAGATGAACCCGACGGAAGTCACGCATCGCCCCGGCACGACCCACGAAGTCACGAACCAGGCGCCGGCGCTCGCCGGCTACAACCTCTTCACCGCCGACGCCGCGCTCGGCGAGGCCCTCGCGCGCGCTGGCGCGGACTGGCACCGCGAAACGCTCGTGCGCCACGGCGAAACGCTCGGCCGGGCGGAAACGCTCGCGCTCGCCGACCTCGCCAACCGCCACGAACCCGAACTGCACACGCACAGCCCGCGCGGCGAGCGTATCGACGCGATCGAATTCCACCCCGCCTGGCACCAGTTGCTGACGCTGCTGCGCGAGCAGGGGCTGCATGCGCTGCCGTACTCGGACCCGCGTCCGGGCGCGATGGCGGCGCGGTGCGCGGGCTATTTCCTGCATGCGCAGCTCGAATCGGGATCGCTGTGCCCGCTGACCATGACGTTCGCGAGCATTGCCGTGCTGCAGCGCGAAGCGGCGTTGTTCGACACGTTGCGCGCGCCGCTCTACGCACGCGAACACGACGCGCGCGACCTGCCGCTCGCGCAAAAGCGCTCGATGATGATCGGCATGGGCATGACGGAGAAACAAGGCGGCTCGGACGTGCGCAGCAATCGCACCGAGGCGCGCGCGGCGGGCATCGAAACGGGACGCGGCGCGGCGTATCTGCTCACCGGCCACAAGTGGTTTTTCTCGGCGCCGCAATGCGATGCGCATCTCGTGCTCGCGCGCACTACGGAACACAACGGCTCGGGCGCCCCCGGACTCTCGTGCTTCTACGTGCCGCGCTACCGTCCGGACGGCACGAAAAACGCGGTCAACGTGCAGCGCCTGAAGAACAAGCTCGGCAACCGCTCGAACGCGAGCGCCGAGGTGGAATTCTTCGACGCGTACGGCGTCATGATCGGCGACGAAGGCCGCGGCGTGCCGACCATCATCGAGATGGCGAACTACACGCGGCTCGACTGCGTGATCGGCAGCGCGGCGCTCATGCGCGCGGCGCTCGTGCAGGCGATTCACCACGCGCGCCACCGCAGCGCGTTCGGCCGCGTGCTCGCCGAACAGCCGCTCATGCAGAACGTGCTCGCCGATCTCGCGCTCGAATCGGAGGCGGCGACGGTGCTCTTCATGCGTCTCGCGCGCGCGTTCGAGGACAGCGCCGACGCGAAACCCGGCGAGATCGACAACACGGACGACCTGGACAACACGGACGACACATCGCTCGAAGCGCGCGCCTGGCGGCGCATCGTCACCCCGGCGGCGAAGTTCTGGGTGTGCAAGCGCGCGCTCGCGTTCACGGGCGAAGCCATGGAGGTATGGGGCGGCAACGGCTACGTCGAGGAAGGGCCGATGGCGCGCTTTTACCGCGAAGCGCCAGTCAACTCGATCTGGGAAGGCTCGGGCAACGTGATGTGCCTCGACGTGCTGCGCTCGCTCGAGCGCGAGGCCGACGCCGCCCAGGCGCTCTTTCTCGCGTGGCGCCGCGACGCGCAAACCCACCCGGTTCTCAATGCCGCGCTCGACCGCCTCTCGGTGCTGCTCAACGGCGCGCCGGGCACGCGCGAGACGAGCGCGCGGCGCATCGCGCAGCAGATCGTGCTGATCGCGCAGGCCATGCTGCTGCGCGAGGGGCCTGCCGACATCGCCGAAGCGTTCATCGCCACGCGTCTTGACGAACACGACGCCGACTGCGACCGCGTATTCGGCACGCTGCCCGCGCGCTTCGATCACGCGGCGATCATCGAGCGGGCGTTTCCGTCGCGTTGACGATGCATGACCCATTTTCCCGTTCGCGCATGTGCGAGAGCGCGCGCGAACGCTACGAGGACCGACCATGAAGCAGGACCTGCCCGAAGACTTCGCCCGCCAATCGCCCGGCGACCCGGGCGCCGCGCTGGCCACGCTGCTGGCTTCCCAGCGCGAAGCCTTCCTGCGCGACCCGTTCCCGTCCTGGGACACGCGCGCGCGCCATCTCAAGGCGCTGCGCGACGTGCTGTTCTCGCGCCGCGACGCGCTCGCCGAGGCGATGAACGCCGACTTCGGCCAGCGCTCGAAGGCGGAAGTCGCGCTCGCGGAATTCGTCGTCCTCAAGCAGGAAATCGATGCCGCGCTCAAGCATGGCGCGCGCTGGATGAAGCCGCGCCGCAAACCGGTGGGCAAATGGCTGCTGCCGGGCCGCGCGAAGGTGGTGCCGCAGCCGCTTGGCGTGGCGGGCATCGTCGTGCCGTGGAACTATCCGCTGCTGCTCGCCGCGAGCCCGCTCGTCTGCGCGCTCGCGGCGGGCAACCGCGCGATGATCAAGATGTCGGAGCTGACGCCGCGCACGTCCGCGCTTTTCGAGGAACTGATCGGCAAGACCTTCGCGCGCGACCACGTTGCAGTGGTGAACGGCGACTCAGCGGTGGGCGCCGCCTTCAGCGCGCTGCCGTTCGATCATCTGCTTTTCACGGGCTCGACGCGCGTGGGACACGAGGTCATGCGCGCGGCCGCCGCGAACCTCACGCCGGTCACGCTCGAACTGGGCGGCAAGTCGCCGGTGATCATCGGCGAAGACGCGCGGTTGAACTACGCCGTGGACAGCCTGCTGCTCGGCAAGACCCTGAACGCGGGGCAAACCTGCATCGCGCCCGACTACGTGCTCCTGCCGCGCGGCCAGGAGGAGCCGTTCATCGTTCGCGCGCACAAGCGTTTCGCGCAGCTTTATCCGGACTTCGCGAACAACCGCGACTACACGTCGATCATCTCGGCGCGCCACTTCGAGCGCCTGCAACGGCTCGCCGACGAAGCGCAGGCAAGCGGCGCGCAGTTGCACGCGCTTGGCGCGCACGACGCCGCCACGCGGCGTTTCGCGCCCGTCATCGTGACGAATGCCGGTGCGCAAACGGCGCTCATGCAGGAGGAAATCTTCGGGCCGCTCCTGCCGCTCGTGCCCTACGACACGCTCGACGAAGCGTTGCGCTACGTGAACGCGCGCCCTCGCCCGCTCTCGCTCTACCTCTACGCCGACGACCCACGCACGGTCGAGCGCGTGACGCGCGAAACGGTCGCGGGCGGAATGTCGGTGAACGAGACGCTCATGCACATCGCCGCCGAGGGACTGCCGTTCGGCGGCGTCGGCGCGAGCGGCATGGGCGCGTATCACGGTTACGAGGGCTTCGTCACCTTCTCGAAGATGAAGCCCGTGTTCACCCAGGCGCGGCTCAATGCGCGCGCGCTCATCGCGCCGCCCTACGGCAGGCGCTTCGCCCTGCTGATCAAGTGGATGTTGAAGGGTTGAACGGCAACGCGGGGCGGCCGCCGCCGACCCTGCGAACGTCGCTGATGTCGCCGATGTCGCGCGGGGCGCTGCCGGCCGCCGTGGCGCTTTGCGCTTGCGCGGCCTCTTTGGCGTTCGCGTTGTTTTCCGCTTCGAGGCGATGCAGCCAGGCCAGCAGTTCGGCCACCGCCTGGTAGAGCTGCGGCGGGATCTTCGCATCGAGGTCCACGCGCATGAGCAGGGAAACCATCTCCGGCGCTTCATGCACGTAGAGGCCCGCTTCCTTCGCGCGCTGCACGATCATCTCCGCGACGAGGCCGTAGCCCTTCGCGACCACGCGCGGCGCGCCGTCGCCTTCCGGCGCGTCGTAGGCGAGCGCGGCGGCGCTCCTGCGGTGCGTGCGGCTCATTACATCTCCCAGTCCTGATCGAGGCGCTCCGCGGCGGCGGCCGTCTCCGGCGCGGCCTGCGTGGCGGATGCGGCGGCGGTGTTCTGCGCGGCGTAGGCACTCGCGGCTCTCGCGGCCTCGGCCGCATTGGCCGGGTTGGCCGCCGCGCCGCTGCCGATCTCGCGGATCGACAGCCCGGCGAGCGTGAGCCCGAGCGCTTCGAGCCGCCCGCGCAGCGACTCGCTTTCGGCGGACAGACGCGCGGCGCCGCCCGCGTTCGCCTGCACACGCACGGCGAGCGTCGAGCCCGTGAGCGTGAGTTCCGCGTCCACCGTGCCGAGCTTCGGCAATGCCAGCGTGAGGCGCGTGCGCCACGGAATGTCGCCGGCTTCTGAACCAGCCGCGCCCGAGTGAGCGTCGCGGGCGTCGTAGTCGTCTTGCTGGATGCTCCAGTCCACCCGCACACCGGGCCACGCCTCGCCATTCCAGCGAAACTCGCCAGTCGCGAGCAGATCGAGCTGCTGGCGCACGAGAGGAATCACAGCCGGATGCACAGACGGGCCGCCCGCCTGCGCCGCGGCTTCGTGCATGGCGGGCAGCAGGGTGTCGGCGAGCGCCGCGCGCGCCTGGGCCGTGGCCGCTTCGCCGTGCGCGTCCGCCAGTGCGGGGAAAGCGCGCGCCAGTGCGGCATTGACCGCGCTTGCCGCATTCGACGCATTGCCGGTATCGCCGCGCGCGCCGCCCGGCGCTTGGGCAAACGTTTCGGTCCACTGCACGTCGTCGATGTCGTCTGCGTCGAGCGTCCAGTCGAGCGGCAGTTGCGAGTGCGCGCCGAGCAGGCGGTTCTGCGGCTCGTCGGCGAGCTGGGCGGGCGAAAGCTGGCCGCGCAGCCATTGCGCGAGGTGAGCTTCGTAGAAGAGTCCGCTCGTGCTCACCGTCTGCGCGAGCGACGCGGCGAGCGCGGCGAGCGGGCCGGTTTGTGTAGCGGCGGCTTGTGCGGCTTGTGCGTTTTGAGTCGCTTGCCCCGCTTGCGGGTTTTGCGAGGACGCTGCCTGCGCGAAAGCGCCGGTCCCGTCCGGTGCGTCGCCGTCCAGGCCTTGCGCCGCGAGAGCCACATCGGCGAGCAACGCGGCTTGCGCTGCCTGGGCTTCATCGCCGGCAAGTCCCGGCAGCGGCACGGCAGCCGCGCCATCAGCCGCCGCATCGGCATCGGGATTGGCCCACAGCGGCGCGCGGCCCACCACGGCGGGCGTCGCTTCGCCGCCCGAGCGGATGATGGCGTCGAGCGCGAGCGCCACCGCCGAAAGCACCGTCTGCGTGGAATCCTGCGTATTGCCGGCGGCGACGGGGTCGGCGAGCGCGGCGGCGCCCGTCGCGAGCGCGGAAACGCCCGCTTGCGCGGCGCCCGAGGCGCCCTGCGGGCCGACCGGAGTCAGTGCCGCGATGCGGCTCGCGAGGAGCGCGGCGGCTCCGGTGTCGATTCCGTTCATGGTGTTCCGGATCTGCGCACAGCGCCGACCCGCCGGTTCATGGTGCGTTGCGCGCCGTTGCCTCGGGAGGCGCGCCGCGCGCCGCGCTAGCGGGCGCCGTAGATTTCCTGCAAGACCCGCGCGGGCTGCACGGTGCCGTAAAAGAGCGCCGAAAGCCGCGCCATGCAAGGGCTGGCGATATCGCGAATGGCGGCGTCGTCGGCGAGGATCTGGCGGATCAGCTCGTATTTGCGCGTGCGCTCGGCAACCGTGAGCCGCACGGCGCCTTCGACGTCCTTCAGGGCGTCGACGAGGACCCGGTACTCCTCCTGCAAGCCGATCAGATCGTTCCAGTGCGCATCGCGCGCCGCATGGAGCATCTGCCCCGACACGGCCGCTATCGCTTCGTAGCGGGCGAAGTAGTCTGCTTTTGAACTCATCTCATCCACGAGCCGGGGGCTGGCGCGGATGACTGTTCGGCCATCCTCGCCACTTCCGGCGCTATCCCCAACCAGGCTTCTTCGAGCGTAGCCAGCAGTCCGTCGACCTCGACCAGCATGGACTCGCTCTGTTTGATATTGGCTTCCAGCAGGCGCTTCGTCATGTAGCTGTACAGCGCATTCAGGCGTTGAGCGATCTCGCCGCCCGCCTCGACGTTCAGCGCGAGCTGAAGTCCGCTCTCGACAATCCGGATCGCCTTGGCGATCGCCTCGCAACGCGGGCCGACGTTGCCGGCCTGCAAATGCATACGCGCCTGCGCGATGGCTTGCCGCGCTCCCTGGTACAGGAGCGAGATCAGCTTGTGCGGGCTCGCACCCATGACCCCCGTTTCGACGCCCACGCGCGCATAGGCGTTGGCTCCAGATTGGGCAGGGGAAAACATCGGCGCTTCTCCTTGATACGTTTGGCTTGAATGCGGTCGCCCGGCGCGCGGCGCGAAGCACGGGCGACAGACTCTTCTAGCCGGGTTATCGGAACGTAGGGGAGGAAGCTTTAGCGCGCTGGCGAGGCAAAAGCGAGACAAAGGCCGCGGGCACCGTCACACCTGGATCTGCATGATGTCGGTGTAGGCGGCCACGAGCTTGTTGCGCACCTGCAATCCGAACTGGAAGCCGATGTTGGCCTTCTGCATGTCGACCATGACGTCGTTGAGCGACACGTTGTTCGCGCCGAGTTCGAACGCCTGCGACTCGCCAACGGCCTTCTGCTGGGCGTCGCTGATCTGGTCGAGCGACGACTTGAGCGCCGCCGCGAACCCGCCGGCCGTGGCCGCGCCCGACTTCTCGTCGGCGGCGGTGGGGCCGCCGCCCGCCTGGGTCGCCATCGACTGCATCTGGGCCAGGGCGGACGTGAGCGGGGATACTGGCACGGTCATGTTTGCTCCACGAGAAGAGAAATGCGGGGACATGCGGGGTATTGCGAATCTGGAGGAGAGCATAGCAGCGGGTGCGTTGCGGCAGCCCCGAAACTAGGGGGAAAACCCGGCTCTATTCGCGCAATCGGCTTGCCAGCGGCCCCGGATAATGCGTCACGTGAAAGTCTCCGCCATGAGAAGGCGAGACCTGGAAGCCTCCCGGAGATACCCGTCGTATGGATTCGACTGCCAATTCTTTGATCAACCCCGACGCCCGCATGGGCCTCGCCCCCTCTGGCGCGGGCGCCGCGCCCGGAGCCGGCGCGGGCGCAGGCCTGGGCGGCGCGGAAGACCTCGGCGGCGGCTTCGCGCAACGCCTCGGCTCGCTCTCGTCATTGCGCCACGTGCGCGGCAACCCGCGCGCGCCCCTCATTTTTGCCGTGGCGGTGCTCGTGGCCGTGGTCGCGGCTCTCGTGCTGTGGTCGCGCGCGCCCGATTACAAGGTGCTGTACAGCAACCTCTCGGACCGCGACGGCGGCGCCATCATCACCGCGCTTCAGGCCGCAAACGTTCCCTACAGGTTCTCGGACGCCGGCGGCGCCATTCTGGTGCCCGCCGAGCAGGTCAACGAAATGCGCCTGCGCCTCGCCTCACAGGGCCTGCCGAAGAACGGTTCGGTCGGCTTCGAGCTGATGGACAACCAGAAGTTCGGCATCAGCCAGTTCGCCGAGCAGGTGAACTACCAGCGCGCGCTCGAAGGCGAACTCGAGCAAACGATTCAGTCGATCGCGAGCGTGAAGTCGGCGCGCGTGCATCTGGCCATTCCGAAGCCTTCGGTATTCGTGCGCGAGCGCGAAGCGCCCTCGGCGTCGGTGCTCGTGAACCTGTATCCGGGCCGCATTCTCGACGACGGCCAGGTCGCCGCGATCACGCACATGGTGGCTTCGGCCGTGCCGGACCTGCCGGTGCGCAACGTGACCGTGGTCGACCAGGACGGCAACCTCCTCACCCAGAGCGCCACGGGCGTGGGGCTCGACGCCTCGCAGCTCAAGTACGTGCGCCAGGTCGAGCACGACACCCAGGCGCGCATCGACGCGATCCTCGCGCCGCTCTTCGGCGCGGGCAACGCGCGCTCGCAGGTGAGCGCCGACCTCGACTTCTCGAAGCTCGAGCAGACTTCCGAAGCCTACGGGCCGAACGGCAACCCGCAGGCGGCCGCCATCCGCAGCCAGCAGCAGAACGTTTCCACGGAAATGCAGCAAAGCGGCGCGGGCGGCGTGCCCGGCGCGCTCACGAACCAGCCGCCGCAGCCGGCCTCGGCGCCCATCAACGCGCCCACGGGTGCGAACGGCGCGTCCGGCGCGGTGCCGGTTTCCGATCATCGCGACACCACCACGAACTACGAGCTGGACAAGACCGTGCGCCACTTTCAACAGGCGCCGGGCGACGTGAAGCGCCTGTCGGTGGCCGTGATCGTGAATTATCAGCAGAAGCTCGACGCCAAGGGCCACGCCACCATGCAGCCGCTCGACGCGCAGAAGCTCGCCCAGGTCGAGCAGCTCGTGAAGGACGCCATGGGCTACGACGCCCGGCGCGGCGACTCGGTGAACGTGGTGAACGCCGCGTTCCAGACCGAAGTCGACCCGAACGCGAACCTGCCGTGGTGGCGTCAGCCCGACATCCTCGCCCTGGCCAGGCAGATTGCGACGTGGCTCGGCATCGGCGCGGTGGCCCTGTTCCTCTACTTCGTGATGGTGAAGCCGGCGCTGCGCCGCGCGTTCCCGCCGCCCGAGCCGGTCGCGCCCTCGCTGCCGGGCATGGGCGATGGCGAGCCGCTGCTGCTCGACGGCATTCCCGAAGCCGCGCGCATCGGCGGCGGCGTGGAAGGCGAAGACAACGCGGACAACGAAGCCGCCCTGCTCGCCTTCGAAAGCGAGAAAAACAAGTTCGAACGCAACCTGGAGTACGCGCGCAACATCGCGCGCCAGGACCCGAAGATCGTCGCAACCGTCGTGAAAAGCTGGGTGAACGATGAACGCTGAAGGCGCAACCAAGAGCGCGCTGCTGCTCATGTCGATCGGCGAACAGGAGGCCTCCGAGGTCTTCAAGTTCCTCGGTCCGCGCGAAGTGCAGAAAATCGGCGCCGCGATGGCGGCGCTCAAGAACGTCAAGCGCGAAGAGATCGAGATCGTGCTGCAGGACTTCGTTAAGGAAGCCGAGCAGCACACGGCCTTCTCGCTCGACTCGAACGACTACATCCGCAACGTGCTCAACAAGGCGCTGGGCGAGGACAAGGCCGGCGCGATCATCGACCGCATTCTGCAAGGCGGCGACACGAGCGGCATCGAAGGCCTCAAGTGGATGGATTCGGGGTCGGTGGCCGAACTCATCAAGAACGAGCACCCGCAGATCATCGCGACGATTCTCGTGCACCTCGACCGCGACCAGGCCTCGGAAATCGCCTCGTGCTTCACCGAGCGCCTGCGCAACGACGTGCTCCTGCGTATCGCGACGCTCGACGGCATCCAGCCGCAGGCGCTGCGCGAACTCGACGACGTGCTCACGAACCTCCTCTCGGGCAGCGACAACCTCAAGCGCAGCCCGATGGGCGGCATCCGCACGGCGGCCGAAATCCTCAACTTCATGACGAGCCAGCATGAAGAAGGCGTGATCGAGAACGTCCGCCAGTACGACGCGGAACTCGCGCAGAAGATCATCGATCAGATGTTCGTGTTCGAGAACCTGCTCGACCTCGAAGACCGCGCGATCCAGTTGCTGCTCAAGGAAGTCGAGTCGGAATCGCTCATCATTTCGCTCAAGGGCGCGCCGCCCGCGCTGCGCACCAAGTTCCTCTCGAACATGTCGCAGCGCGCGGCCGAACTGCTCGCCGAAGACCTCGACGCGCGCGGTCCGGTGCGCGTCTCGGAAGTCGAGGCGCAGCAGCGCCGCATCCTGCAGATCGTGCGCAACCTCGCCGAGAGCGGCCAGATCGTTCTAGGCGGCAAGGCAGAAGACGCTTATGTCTGACAGCAGCTCCGCGAACAGTCACCTCTCGGCGTATCAGCGCTGGGAGATGGCTTCGTTCGACCCGCCGCCTCCCCCGCCGCCGCCGCCCACGCCCGACGAAACGGCCGCGTTCGAGGCCCAGCTTCACGCGCTGCGCGACGCGGCGCGCGAGGAAGGGCTGCGCTCCGGCCACGTGGCGGGCCAGGCGCTCGGCTATCAGGCGGGGCACGAACAAGGACGCCGGCAAGGATTCGAACAGGGCCAGGCCGAGGCGCGCGCGCAAGCGGCGCAACTCGCCGCGCTCGCGAGCCGCTTTAGCGATGCGCTCGAAACGGCGCAGGCGGGCGTGGCGGAAACGCTCGTCGAACTCGCGCTCGACATCGCGCAGCAGGTCGTGCGCCAGCACGTGCAGCACGACCCCACGGCGCTCGTCGCGGTCGCGCGCGAAGTGCTCGTGGCCGAGCCGCAGCTTTCCGGCTCCCCTCAGCTCGTGGTAAGCCCCGCCGACCTGCCGATTGTCGAAGCCTATCTGCTGGACGATCTTCAGACGCGCGGCTGGAGCGTGCGCACCGACCCGACGATCGAGCGCGGCGGCTGCCGCGCGCAGGCCGCGACGGGCGAAACCGACGCCAGCATCCGCACGCGCTGGGAGCGCGTGACGGCCGCGCTCGGCAAGGCGCGGCCATGGTGAATCATCCGCAACCGCCGAGCCATCAGGCGATCCATCAAGCGATCCACACGGGCGGCCTCACGCCGCTCGAACAGGAACTCGCGCTCGCCTCGTTCGGCCCGCTCGCGAGCGACCCCGCGCAGCTTGGCGCGCTGCTCGTGGGCGACCTCGACATTCCGGGCAAGCGCGAGCCAGGCGCCCTCGACGCCATCCACGCCATTAACGCGATCGACGCCGTGATCGACGCGGACAGCGCCGAAGCGTCGCCGGCCCAGGCGGCTCACGGCGCGAGCAACGCGCCGGCCGAGGCCGATGTCAAAACCACACCCGCGCCCTACGTGCCGCCTGCGAACTACGACCCGGCCAACCCGTTCCTGACCTCGTGGAACGCGCAACTGCGCGGCGTGCGCGAGCGCAACGCGCTCGCCCTGCCGCTGCGCGGCTGCGGGCGTCTCACGCGCGCGGCGGGCCTCGTGCTCGAAGCGGTGGGGCTGCGCCTCGCCGTGGGCGCCGAGGTGCTGATCGAACTGCCGCCGGGCAGCTCGCTGCCGATGGCCGCAGCGGAGGTGGTCGGCTTCGGCGGCGACAAACTCTTTCTGATGCCGACGACCGAAGTCGCGGGCCTGTTGCCCGGCGCGCGCGTCTGGCCGCTTGAAACCGCGCCGATTGCCGACCCGAAGGCGGGAGCGAAGCGCCTGCCCGTGGGCTGGGGCATGCTCGGCCGCGTGGTCGACGCCTCGGGCCGCCCGCTCGACGGCCTCGGCCCCCTGAACACCGAAGCCGACGCGCCGCTCACCGCGCCCGTCATCAATCCCCTGAACCGCGAGCCGATCCACAAGGTGCTCGACGTCGGCGTGCGCGCGATCAACTCGCTGCTCACGGTCGGGCGCGGCCAGCGCATGGGCCTCTTCGCGGGCTCGGGCGTGGGTAAATCGGTGCTGCTCGGCACCATGGCGCGCGCGACCAGCGCGGAAGTCATCGTGATCGGGCTGATCGGCGAGCGTGGCCGCGAAGTGAAGGAATTCATCGAGCAGATCCTGGGCGAGGACGGCCTCGCGCGCTCGGTTGTCGTGGCCGCGCCTGCGGACGTGTCGCCGCTCCTGCGCATGCAGGCCGCCGCGTACACCACGTCGCTCGCCGAGTACTTCCGCGACCAGGGCAAACACGTGCTGCTGCTCATGGACTCGCTCACGCGCTACGCGATGGCGCAGCGCGAGATCGCGCTCGCCATCGGCGAGCCGCCCGCGACCAAGGGCTATCCGCCTTCGGTGTTCGCGAAGCTGCCCGCGCTCGTCGAGCGCACCGGCAACGGTCCCGAAGGCGGCGGCTCGATCACGGCGTTCTACACCGTGCTCACCGAAGGCGACGACCAGCAGGACCCTATCGCCGATTCGGCGCGCGCGATTCTCGACGGCCACATCGTGCTCTCGCGTGCGCTCGCCGAAGCGGGGCATTATCCGGCCATCGACATCGAGGCTTCGATCAGCCGCGCGATGACGGCGCTGATCGACGACACGCATCTGAACCAGACCCGTGCGTTCAAGCAGATGCTCTCGCGCTATCAGCGCAACCGCGACCTCATCAACGTGGGTGCGTACGTGAGCGGGCGCGACGCCGTGCTCGACCGCGCGATCGCGCTGTATCCGCGCATCGAGGCCTTTCTTCAGCAGGGTTTTCGCGAAACCGCGAACTATGATCAAAGCGTCGAGATGCTCGGCCAGTTGATCGGAGCCAGGACATGACGAAACAGACCGCGCTGCAAACCTTGATCGGCCTCGCGCAGGACGACGTCGACGCTGCCACGCAAAAGCTCGGCCGCGTGCAGCGCGAGCGCGGCGAGGTCGAAAAGCAGTTGCAGGCGCTCATCACCTACCGCGACGAGTATCATGCGCGTTTCACCGAATCGGCGCGCAGCGGCATGGCCGCCGGCAACGTGCGCAACTTCCAGGCGTTCATCGACACGCTCGACGCGGCGATCGAACAGCAGCGGCGCATGCTGGAGCAGGCCACCGCGCGCGTGGATGCCGCGAGACCCGAATGGCAGCGCAGCAAGCAGAAGCTCGGTTCTTACGAGGTCCTGCAAACGCGCCAGGAGGATGTGCAGGCCCGCAAGGACGCCCGCCTCGAACAGCGCGACGCCGACGAGCACGCCGCCCGCGTGCTGCGCACGCGAACGTCGCAACATCCGTAATTCGCAATCTGTCATCCGCTTTCGAGGCCGCCAGCATGTCGCTCCTCTCTTCCCTCTCCTCGGTGTTCGGCGCCGCCGCCGACGCCGTGACGGGCAATTCCGCATCGAACGCAGCGTCGAACGCCGCTTCGAACGGCATTAGCCAGGCGGACGCCGCGAGCCAGGATTTCGCGCAGACGCTGCAACAGCAGATGAACGCGCAAAACGCCCAGGCGAACCAGAACGCGCAGGCGGCGCAAAGCGCGCAGTCGAATGCCGCTGCGCAGTCGGGTTCGAACGCGTCGAGCAGCAATGCGTCGCAAAGCAGCAGCAGCGCTTCGCAGACGTCCAGCTCTGACGCGAGCCAGAACGCGCAGTCGAGCGCGAGCGCCGACCGTCGCGCCGCCGCGCGCGCGCAGCAAAAACAGGCCGCCGACGCAGGCGCGCAGGCCGCCGCGGCTCAGGCGCAGCAAGCCCAGCAGGCGCAGCAAGCCCAGCAGGCGCAGCAGGCACAACAGGCGCAGAACGGCGCGAGCGCGAACACAAACGCCGACGCAAGCGCCGACGGCAGCCAGGCGAGCAGCGACAGCACGCTCGCAGGCGTGGCTTCCGCCGCTGCCGCGGCAGCGGCCACGGCGGCAGCAGGCGCGACAGGCGACGGCGCGGATGCGGGCAGCGCGGCCGGTGGCGGCTCGAAGTCGGTACACGACGCCCTGCAAGCCGCGCTCGCGCAGTTGCGCGGCGGCGCGGGCGCGCTCGCCACGCACACGTTGAATACGGCGGCCGCGGCGGCAAACAGCGCGAGCACGAGCAGCACGGGCTCGGGCATCGCCAGCAGCTTCGCCTCGCATTTGAGCGCCAACGCCCAAAGCAAGGCGTTCGGCGCGGCGGCTAGCAGTGGCGCGAGCGCCGACACGGCCAAGAGCGCCACGGCGAGCACCACAGCCGCGACCGACGCCGCGAAGGCCGCCGCCGACGCGCTCACGGCAGCCGCGCAGCAGCAGTCCGGCGCCGCCACGCAGACCGACGTCACGGCGAGCACCGCCGCCACCGACGCGCTCGCCGCAACCCAGGCCGCGGCTGTCGCAGCCGCGACAGCCGCGCAAGCCCAGGCGGCTCAGGCGGCCAGCGCCACCGCGAATCCGGCGGCCGCGGCGGCCGCTTCCGCGTCGATCGCGCCGCAGGTCGGCACGAACGACTGGGAAGACGCGCTCAGCCAGAAGGTGGTGTTCCTCTCGAACGCGCACCAGCAGTCGGCGGAACTCACGCTCAACCCGAAGGATCTCGGGCCGCTCCAGGTCGTCCTGCAGGTCACGGAAAGCCACGCGCACGCGCTCTTCGTCTCGCAGCACCCGCAGGTGCGCGAGGCCGTCGAGGCGGCCCTGCCGAAGCTGCGCGAAGCCATGGAGCAAAACGGCATCGGCCTTGGCAGCGCGAGCGTGAGCGACGGTTTCTCGCGGCAGATGAACCAGCAGGCGCAGCAGGACGGCAGCGGCTCAGGGGGCTCAGGCCGCCGGGGCGGTTCCGGTGCGGACTCGGGCAGCGCGCTGGGCGCGGCGGACGCCGCGAACGACACGGCCAGCGCCGCCGCGAGCGTCACGCAGCGCTCGGTCGGCCTGATCGACACGTTCGCCTGATCCTTCCTCACCGCATTCCCCTCTGCCGGACCGGGAGCCGCGCAGCCGCCCGCGCGGCTGCGTACGTTCGCTCCAGACTCGCATGACGCATCGGCGCGCGCCCGGCTTGCGGCGGCGCGCAACAAAACCACGAGATAGCCGGAATTCCCCCGTCTATTCCTCCCATCGCGCAAAGGCAAAAGCCGGAACAATGCAGCATGCCCGGACTGACCATCAGGTCGGCGCCCCGGACCCTTGCAAGCATCCCAGGCTGACTTTTCGACATGGCGACCACCACCGCATCCCAGCAAGCCGCGCCCCAAAGCGCGAAACCCGGACCGATGAAGCGCATTCTCCTCATCGCGCTCATTGCGATCCTCGCCGCCGCGGCGGCAGGCGGCGCGACGTGGTTCTTCATGTCGCGCCACGCGCCGAGCGCGCCCGCCACGCCGGCCGCAGCGCCGCCGGCCGCGGCCGTGTACTACGCGCTCGAGCCGATGACCGTCAATCTGCAAGCCGACGACGGCGAATCGCACTATCTGCGCATCGGCTTGACGCTCAAGCTCGACAGCCAGGCCACCCAGGACGCGCTCGTTGCCCGCATGCCCGAGATCCGCAGCCGCATCCTGCTCGCGCTCTCGAACAAGCATCCGTCCGACCTCGCGCCGCTCGACGGCAAGCGCGCGCTCGCCACCGAACTCGCCGTGCTGATCTCGCAGCCTTCGTCGGCGAACGAAAAGCCGGTGCACGTCGACGACGTGCTGTTCACCGAATTCGTCGTCCAGTGAGCATGACTGAAATGATTCCCGCGATGGAGGACCAGTCATCATGACGATGGGTCACGACGAGTTCATGTCCCAGGAGGAGGTCGATGCCCTCCTCAAAGGCGTCACCGGCGAAGTCGACACCGATTCCGGCGGCTCCGAAAAGCAGGGCGTGCGGCCCTACAACATCGCGACGCAGGAACGTATCGTTCGCGGCCGCATGCCCGGCCTCGAAATCATCAACGAGCGCTTTGCGCGCCTGTTGCGCGTCGGCATCTTCAATTTCATGCGCCGCACCGCCGAAATCTCGGTGGGCCCCGTGCGCGTGCAGAAGTACAGCGAGTTCACCCGCAACCTCCCGATCCCGACGAACCTGAACCTCGTGCACGTGAAGCCGCTGCGCGGCACGTCGCTGTTCGTGTTCGACCCGAACCTCGTGTTCTTCGTCGTGGACAACCTCTTCGGCGGCGACGGGCGCTTTCACACGCGAGTGGAAGGCCGCGACTTCACGCAAACCGAGCAGCGCATCATCGGCAAGCTGCTCAATCTCGTGTTCGAGCACTACACGAGCGCATGGAAAAGCGTGCGGCCGCTGCAGTTCGAATACGTGCGCTCCGAAATGCATACGCAGTTCGCAAACGTTGCCACGCCCAACGAGATCGTGATCGTCACGCAGTTCTCGATTGAATTCGGGCCGACGGGCGGCACGCTGCACATCTGCATGCCCTATTCGATGATCGAGCCGATCCGCGACGTGCTCGCCTCGCCGCTGCAAGGCGAAGTGCTCGACGTGGACCGCCGCTGGGTGCGCGTGCTCTCGCAGCAGGTGCAGGCCGCCGAAGTCGAGTTGACGGCCGACCTCGCGCAGGTGCCCGTGACGTTCGAGCAGATCCTGAACATGAAGAAGGGCGACGTGCTGCCCATGAACATCGCGGAACACATCACCGCCAAGGTGGACGGCGTGCCCGTGATGGAGTGCGGCTACGGAATTTTCAATGGTCAATACGCGTTGCGGGTCCAGAAGATGATCAGCGCAGCCGACACGATGAAGGAAGGTGGATATGAGTGACGTAAACGGCACGAGCGGCACGAGCGCGGACGAGCCGGTGCTCGACCCGGCGATGGACGTTGCCGCGCAGGACGCGGGCGGCGACTCGTCGCTCGACGACTGGGCAAGCGCGCTCGCCGAGCAGAACAGCAACGAAACGCCCGTGGCGCAACCGACGGCCGTATTCCAGCCGCTCTCGAAGGTCGATTCGACGAAAACGGCCAACGACATCGACATGATTCTGGACATTCCCGTCCAGATGACCGTGGAACTGGGCCGCACCAAGATCGCCATCCGCAACCTGCTGCAACTCGCGCAAGGTTCGGTCGTGGAACTCGACGGCATGGCCGGCGAACCGATGGACGTGCTCGTGAACGGCTGCCTCATCGCCCAGGGCGAAGTGGTGGTCGTGAACGACAAGTTCGGCATTCGTCTGACCGACATCATCACGCCGTCCGAGCGGATCCGGAAGCTGAACCGATGAAACCCCAGGCTGTTCGCGGCGCTTCGATCGCGCGCGTTGTACCGCGAGTGCGCAAAACCCGCGGCGCGCGGGTGCTGCGATTCGCGTGGCGCGTTGCCGTGCATCTCTCGCTCGCCTGCGCCGCGGTTTTCGCGGTCATGAGCGCGAAGGCCGCCGACCTTCAGGCGGTGAACGAAGCCACGCGCGCGGCCTCGGGCTCCCTGGGCGCCTCCGCCGTGATCACTGGCAGCGCGGTTCCCTCGCTTGGCTTCGGCGCCGTCGTGCAGACGGTGCTCGGACTCGCGCTCGTGATCGGCGTGGTGTTCGGCTGCGCCTGGCTCGCGCGGCGTCTGGGCCTGCAAGGCGGACCGAAGAACGCGCTGGTGAAGACCGTGGGCGGCGCATCGCTCGGCGGCAAGGAACGCGTGGCCGTGGTCGAGATCGGCGACACCTGGCTCGTGCTGGGCGCCGCGCCCGGCAACGTGCGCCTGCTTCACACGCTGCCGGCGGCCGACCTTCCCGCAGGCGTCGCGGCGGCTGCGCCCAATGCCCCCGCCCTCTCGGGCACCTTCGCACAGCGCTTTCGTGACGCGCTGAAAAGCGAGGCGAATAAACGCATCCACGCGCGTTTCATGCGTCACGACGGCGGAGCGCAGTAAATGCACGGCAGTTCCCTTCATGCGCCGGTCGCGGGCGGCGACGCCCGCGCGCGCGCGGCCACCCTCGCCAAAATCGCCAGAACGGCGCTGCCGTTCGCGCTGATGCTCGGCGCGGGCGCCTTCGCCCTCGCGCTGCCGCATCTGGCGCACGCCCAAAGCGTGGGCGGCCCGCAAGGCCTGCCCGCCTTCAACACGAGCCCGGGCCCGAACGGCGGCACCACGTATTCGCTGAGCGTGCAGACGATGCTGCTGCTCACGATGCTGTCGTTCCTGCCGGCGATGGTCCTGATGATGACGAGCTTCACGCGCATCATCATCGTGCTCTCGCTGTTGCGCCAGGCGCTCGGCACGACGACCACGCCGCCCAACCAGGTGCTCGTGGGCCTCGCGCTGTTTCTCACGCTGTTCGTGATGTCGCCGGTGCTCGACAAGGCTTACAACGACGGCTACAAGCCGTTCGCGGCCGGCGCGATCTCGATGGACGACGCCGTGGCGCGCGGCGTCGCGCCCTTCAAGACCTTCATGCTGCGCCAGACCCGCGAATCGGACCTCGCGCTCTTCGCGCGCATCTCGCACGCGGCGCCCATGCAGGGTCCCGAGGACGTGCCGCTCACGCTGCTCGTGCCCTCGTACGTCACGAGCGAGCTGAAGACGGGCTTCCAGATCGGCTTCACGGTCTTCATTCCGTTTCTCATCATCGACCTGGTGGTGGCGAGCGTGCTGATGTCGATGGGTATGATGATGGTCTCGCCCGCGACCATTTCGCTGCCGTTCAAACTCATGCTGTTCGTGCTGGTGGACGGCTGGCAACTGCTGATCGGCTCGCTCGCGCAGAGCTTCACCTGAGGACACTGACATGACGCCCGAAATGGTCATGACGCTCTCCCACGAGGCAATGTACGTGGCGCTGCTGCTTGCCGCGCCGCTGTTGCTCGTGTCGCTCGTCGTGGGTCTCGTGGTGAGCCTTTTCCAGGCGGCCACGCAGATCAACGAAACCACGCTCTCGTTCATCCCCAAGCTGATCGCCATTGCGGTCACGCTCGTGATCGCCGGCCCGTGGATGCTCACGACGATGCTCGACTACATGCACCGCATCTTCGCGAGCATTCCGCAGCTCGCGGGCTAGGCGCGCCCGCGCCGCCGCGCACTTCTTCCGGCACACGATGTTCACCGTCACCTACGCGCAGCTCAACGCCTGGCTCACGGCTTTCCTCTGGCCGTTCACACGCATTCTGGCGCTCGTGGCGGTCGCGCCCGTGGTGGGCAACCGCTCGGTGCCCACGCGCGTGAAGATCGGCCTCGCGGGCTTCGTCACGCTGATCGTCGCGCCCACGCTCGGCGCCATGCCGCAGGTCACCGTGTTTTCGGCCGAGGGCGTGTGGATTCTCGTCAACCAGTTTCTGATCGGCATTGCGCTCGGCTTCACGATGCAACTCGTGTTCGCGGTCGTGACCGCCGCGGGCGACATGATGAGCCTCGGCATGGGCCTGGGCTTCGCAAGCTTCTTCGACCCGCAGGCCAACACCAGCACGCCCGCGCTTTCGTCCTGGCTGAACATGATGGCGATGCTCGCCTTCCTCGTGTTCGACGGCCATCTGCAGATGCTCGCGGCGCTCGTCGCGACGTTCCAGTCGCTGCCGGTCACGGCGAGCGTGCTCGGCGCCTCGGGCTGGAACCTCATTGCCAACTATGGCGCGACGATACTGACTTCGGGCCTGCTGCTTTCGCTGCCGGTGGTGGTGGCGCTCCTCATCACCAATCTTTCGCTCGGCATTCTCAACCGCGCGGCGCCGCAGATCGGCATCTTCCAGATCGGCTTCGCGCTCACGATGCTCGTGGGCATGCTGCTCATCCAGCTCATGATGCCGAATCTGATTCCCTATTTCGCGCGCCTGTTCGATAGCGGGATCGATCAGATGGGGCGGGTGGCCGGGGCGCTGCGGCCGGCGGGGTGAGGGGCGCAAGGGCGGCTGGACGTCGAACCAAGCCGACTCGCGATACGCTGCCCGCACCGTCACATCACACTGCCCAGATACCAGTCGTGGAAGTGATCTCACGACGTCAATATGTTGTCGGTCACTCCATTCACCGGGGAAGCAGGGAAACGAAGATAACCGTCCCAGTTGTGGTATTCGGCAGTTAGCGGCACTATGGATATGCTCTACTAGACTTCACGCATATAAGGACGCATATCAACTACTACGACTTCTTTACACGTTAGCCGAATATCAAGGCCGACATTTGGTGTAAGGTCAAGCTGGATCAACCCTTCCGGTGTCGCTGCAAGGGTCATTTCCATAATCGTTGCTTCTTCCACCATCCCGTTCACGTCGATATTTGACGTTCGAACATCCAGAAAATCGAGTAGCGCAATGTAGTCAGGACGCCCCGGAACAGGCGGTGCACCATAGCGGTTGTGAAATACTTCCAATCGAAGGTCCAGCAATTCACGTGTGCGATTTCCCGGCAACGGTAAGCCATTGATACCTTCATTTGTTCGTCGAGTTCTCTGCAAACAAAATGATCGCACAGCGGAATCGTGGAAAGACGAATATCCGCCAAGAACCAATTCAAGCCATTCACCACTCCTGGCAAGATGCCAACCCCATGTCTTGCTTGCATCGCTCATGACAGTCCCTTTATTTGGCACACGCCTAATCAAAGTTGATCGGTGACATTGGAATATGGGTGTTGTCCCGCTCGCCATCAATAACATTATGTCCGTGCGGATCACCGTGGCTTCCATGATATTGAGCCGAAAGATTGCCGTCTGAGTCGAAGTAATCCACGTCCAGGCCATTTGGGTTGATGGCGAAGCCCCCTGGCTCGTTCCCCGTCATACGGACGCCCCGCGCCGCTACTTGTTCCCTATCGCCGCCCGGTATATCTGCCTGATATTCGAACTGCGGTGCATCGCCGAGCGGCGTAGATTCGTCAGACACGTCCGCGCATTCGCCATCCGTCAAGCTCTCGGCCACGTCAGGCGTACCGTTGGCTACATCGTCCGAGTCGTCGTCGTTGCCAGGCAAAGCACCCGCCGCATCTTCGGCCGCACCCAGCCAGGCAACGCCGCCGCTGCCGGAACTGACTGTGCTACTCGCGGCCGCAGTGGCAACCGGTGCATATGGCATGCGATCGATAAAGTAGCCGCTATTATCGAGGGGTACGAACTGGTTGTCGCGGACCCCATAGACGGTCGGCTTCGGGGCTGGCGTTTGCTTTGGCCAGCTTTGCGGCGCGTGGCGCTGGGTCACTCGCCGGCTGCCGCGCCACGTCCGATCAATCGCGGGAATGAGCTGACCCTTGCGTACCGCTTCGCGAAGGATGCGTGTCACGTCGTCGCCATCGACTGGCGCGGATATACCCGAGATGCGTAAGTGATCCCTGATAAACGCTACATAGGCGCTGAATTCGCTACAGGCGCGCGCTTCGCCTCGGCTGATGGAAATCCGAAATAGACGATCAAAGTCCTTCCGGTCCTGTTCGATCTGTTCCTCGCGCTCCTTGCGTGCTTTCTGACGCTCCTGATACGAGAGTTCCCAGCCATGGTCCACGTCCTCCAGGTAGCGGACTGGGACGAGCGAGCATTGCCAGTCGCTCGTCAGTGGCACGTACAGCGCGTTATACGAATAACCCCATTCGGGAAGCGACATGCCTCCTCCGCGTCAATCCGAGACTGGTATACGTAGCACGCGGTAAGCGGGGAGCCTTTGCGGTAGGTAAGAGCCCATCGATTTAATGCGCAACGAATGAAGCTGTCGAGGCTTTCCGTGAGGTAGCGGCGATGCAACGCCGAATAGCACTCTGGAAGAAGGTAACGAAGCCGCTAACGGCGAAGCCCCGGTTTAGTCCGGAGTATCGAGCCCCACAGGCAGCTTTTCCGACGCCCTAATGAGAAAGGTTCTTCGCGGATTTCCGGGAGACCGATTGTGGACAGGCGGTAGTCGGCCAGGATGAGACGTTCGAAATCCCTGCGGAAATCGTCGACAATCAGAACTTCTGATCACACTAACCCTCTCTCTTGCTTAGTGAAGTGCATGAAAGAAAAAACAAGCCTTCTGGTTGTGTTCGTCATCACGGTGATTTTCGCAGTCCTGTTCTCCGGCATGTTGGGATACACACAGGCAACTGTGGAACGCTGGGAGCGGATGGAGCGAGCATGGTCGACGACTGAGGGCGTTGTAACGTCCTGGGCTATTCGATCATCAGTTAGTAAATATTCGGGACGGACATGGTCACCTTACTGGTCGTATTCCTACACGGTGAATGGCCAGCAGTTTGACAGCATGAGCATCGCAATGCCGTCGGCCTATAACGCACATTGGTATACATCTTCCGCAGCCGCCGAAGCGGATGCACGAGCGAGGCCTATTGGGTCCGTCGTGCGTGTTTACTACGACCCCGAGCGCCCCCAACGGTCGGTACTTGACCGAAGGACCGCCAGTTTTGGCGACTGGGTTATGTGGGGCATTTGCGTGTTTATCCCGGGAATGGTCGCCTGGATCTCCTTGGTTCTCTTCCGAGCCATGCGTAACTCCAGAGCAGAATTGCGCTCTCGACAGCCGTAGAGTGGTTTATCCGTTTGGCCCTTGTGAACTCAGGCATCGAAGAAAATGGATGTCCGGGTCCGGCAGCGCGTGAAGGACCGCTTTGGGGAATGGCGAGAGACCGCTTGGGCTCGAACCGAGCCCTACCCACCACCCAGCGATCAAGGATTGATGTACTGGAACAGCGACAGATTCTGCGTGGCGGCAAAGCTCTTCTGCGAAGCCGTGAGCGCGTTCGAAAGCTGCTCGAACTGGCTGATGGCGGCCACCGTATCGGTGCTCGTGAGGTCCGACAGATTCGACGTCACCTGCAGCGAATTGGTCGACGTGACCGTTTGCAGCGCCTTCACCTCCTGCTCGCGGCCGCCCACCGAAGCCTGCACCGTGATCACGTTGGAGAGCGAATTGCCGATCTGCGAGAGGCCGGTGTTCAGCGCGTTGCCGAGGTTCGCGACCGCCGCTTGAGAGCCGCTCACGGGCGTATTCAGCGCGGCGATGATGCTGTCGATGCTCGCGAACACGTCCGTGTTCTGCGAGGCCGTGGCAGGTGTAACCGAGAACGAGTCGCCCGCGGCAGGCGTACCCGACATCGTCACGCTCATGCCCGAACCCAGCGAAATCGCGTTGCCTTCGGTGTACGCGGCCGGCGTCGTCGTGGTCGCCGGGCTGACGCTGTTGTCGGTCACCGTGTAGGTGAGCGCGCCGGTGCCGGGGTCGGTGGCGAACGCAATCGAATAGTGGTCGTTGTTGGTCGCCTGCGTCGGGTCCGTGACCGTCACGCCGCCGATCACGCCCGTACCCGTGTTCGACGAACTGCCCGCGGCCACGTTGTCCGATCCCACGGCCTGCACGCTCTGGAACACCGCCGTGCCCGTATCGCCCACCGCGATGTTGCGCGTGCCGGCAACCTGCATCACGCGCTGGCCCGCATCGCCGTTGTAGGTCACGCCGCCGCCCGACTTGTTCGAGAACACCTGCGAGGTGCTCTGGAAGCCGGAGAAGATGTAGTTGCCCGCGCCGTCCGTGGTGTTGGCGAGCGTGAGCAACTGGTTGCGGTCGCCCTGCATCTGCTGGGCGATCGCCTGGCGCGCCTGGTCGGTGAGCGAGCCGTTCTGCGCTTCGATGATGAGCGAGTGAATGCTCTGCATCGTGCTCGTCACGCTCGTGAGCGTCGTGTCCTCGAGCTGCAGCGCGGTGAGCGCCGTGGTCTGGTTCGACGAATACTGCGTGAGCGTCGCGCTCGTGGCGGAAAGCGTCACGGCCTGCGCGGCGCCGAGCGGATTGTCGGCCGGCGTCGCGATGGCCACGCCGGTCGAGATCTGCTGCTGGACCTGGAGAAGCTGGGACTGCTGGTTCTCCATCGTCGACACGCTGGAGGCAAAAATCTGGGAAGTCGCGATACGCATGGATTAGCGCCTCACTGGAAAATGCCGAGCAGGGTCTGGAACAGCGACGCCGCCGTCTGGATCACCTTGCTGTTGGCCTGATAAAGCTGCTGGTACTGCAGCAGGTTCGCGGCTTCCTCGTCGAGGTTCACGCCCTGCACCGACTGCTGCTGCGAAGTGAGCTGCGTCACGAGCGACTGCTGCGACGTGTTCGACGCCTGCAACTGGCTCGCGGTGTTGCCGATCGTGTTGACGTAGTTAGCATACGCCGTGGTGAGCGTGGTCGATCCCGTGTACGCCGTGCTCGACGTGAGGCTCGCCATGGCGAGCGCGTTGCGGCCGTCCTGCGTGCCGCTCTTGTTCGCCGCCACCGTGAACGCGTCGCTGTTCGAGGGCGTGCCCGTCATCGTAAAGCTCAGGTTCGTCGCGGTGCCGTTCGCGCCTGACGAATCGGTGAGATTCGTAATGGTGTACGTCGCGCCCGTGGTCGGATCGTAGGGCACGCCGGTTACGGGAGGCGTCGCGGTGCTGTCGATCGTCACGGTGCTCGTGGTGGTCGAGCCCGGCGTCGCGATCGTCACGGTCGTGCCGTTGGGCAGGCCGGTGAGCGTACCCGCCGCCGAGTCGTACGTGAGCGTGACCGGCAGGTTGGTGGTCGAATAGCCCGCGCCCACCGCGCCTTGCGTGACGTTGGCCGTGCCCGCGTTGGTCGTGCCCGCCGACACCACGACCGGCGTGGCCGCCGCGATGGCCGCGGGGTCGGAGGTCGCGACAGCAAAGCTCGCGAGCGCGCCGGCCGTCGGCTGGATCATGAACGAGTCGCCGGCGCTCACCGAGCCCGAAGGCGTGATCGAAAAGCCGCCGATCGTGATCGGCGCGGCGCCGTTCGGCTGCGTGGCGACCTGCGTGTTCGTCGTCGTGTCGGTGAGGTTCCAGTTCGCGCCGTCGTAGCTCAGCTTGTAGTTGTCGGTAAGCGGCTGCGTGCTGTTCGTGAGCGTCGCGCTCACCGTGCCGGACGTGCTCGCGTTCGTCGAGCTGGCCGTGACGAGCGGGTTGCCCACCGTGAACAGATTGCCGCCCGCGCCGCCCGACAGCGTGAGGCCGAGCGCATTCTGCGAATTCACCTGCGCGGCGAAGCTCGTCACGATCGCGCCCAGTTGCGATTCCGCCGGATCGAGCGTAGTCGAAACGAACGAAAGCAGGCCGCCCACGGTGCCGCCTTGCAGCGCCGCCTGCGACAGCACCTGCGGCGCGCCTTGCGACGCGGCGCTCGCGCCGTTCAGGCCCTGCCACGTCACGCTCAGTTCCAGCGGGTTCGCGCTCGAAGGCTGCGTACCGAGGTTGTAGCTCTGGCTGCTCACCACGAGCGGCTGGCCGTTGCCGAGGAACACGCTGTAGCCCGTGTTGCCCTGCACGACCGAAACGCCGACCAGTTGCGAGAGGTTGGCCACGGCCTGATCGCGCTGATCGAGCAACTGGTTCGGCTGCTGGCCGCTCGCGCTCGCCGACGTAATCTGCGCGTTGAGGTTCGCGATCTGCTGCGTATAGGTGTTGATTTGCGATACGGCGCTCGTGAGCTGCGTGTTCACGCTCTGGCGCATGGCGTCGTATTGCTGGCTCGCGGCGTTGATCTGGGTGGCGAGCGTTTGCGCGTCGGAAAGCACGGTCTGGCGCGCGGCGGTATCCGAAGGCGAATTCGAGACGTTCTGCAGGCCCGTGAAGAAGCTCGTGATCGCCGTGGCGATACCGGAGGTCGGGCTGCCCACGAGGTTCGAGAGCTGCGTGGCGAGGGTGTACGAGGCCGAGTACGCGCTGCCCGCCGACTGCGCGTTGTTGAGCGCCGTCGTGAGGTACTGGCTGTAGGCGCGCTGCACGGTCGCGGTCGTGACGCCGCCGCCGATGTAGCCGCTCGATGTGTACTGACCCGCCGCTTCCTGATACACGGGCGTCTCGACGGTGTAGCCCGCGGTCGTCGAGTTGCTGATGTTCTCGCCGGTGGTCGAGATACCAATCTGCGCCGCCTGCAGGCCGCTCAGACCGATCGAGAAAATGTTGGACATGCGTGATCCTCGAAAACGGCCTGCCCCCCTGGCAAACCGCGTGATGTACTCACGGTATAACGGCAGCGCACTGCGAAAATTGAGCGCCTGATGCGCGCGAAAACGTTAGCGCGCGCGTGTGCGCCCGCGCCGGATCGTGCGGACGATCCGGGCGACGCTGCGCCGCTCAGGCGCGCGCGAGTGCGCGGCGCTTCATCTCGAGCTGCGTGATGTAGCGCTGCAGCGTGTTCTCGGAGGAGCCGGGCAGCGAGTCGAAGCGAAAGCCCATGTGATAGCGGCGGTCGCCGTTGGGCAGGTCGATGAAGCGCAGCACGACGAGCGCGAGATCCACGCGCAGCTTGCCGTGCGCGCGCAGGTCCAGTTCGATGCCGGGCAGCACGAGCCCCATGGCGAGATCCGCGACGCGCTCGTCGGTCGTGCGCAACCCGAGGCCGCCGAGCGAAAGGTCGTGCACCTCGTACGCGAAGCGCGGGCCGCCGCTCGGCAGTTCGCCGCGGCAGATGCACGGCTCGAGCACGGGCGTATCGACACGGAAATACTCGCGACGCTGCACGTAAAAGAGCACTTCGGGGAAGTCGGCTTCGAACGCGGCGCGCCCTTCGAACTCGGTGCGCCGCGGCGTGGCCGTCTTGAACTCCACGCGCACGCCGTCGGGCGAAGCGTGGAACTGGCAATCGGACGCGGCGAGCACGCCCGTGTTCTGCTCGGGGATCGCGCCCCAGTCGAACACGAAAGTGCGCTCGCGGCCGTTGACGGCCAGAATGCGCGTGACGAGCTGGCCGCCGCGATACTGGAGGGTCAGGAAGTCGCCGCGATTGACGAGATTGCGTAGCTGGACGCCGATCTCGAGCGGATTGCGGCGCCCGAAATCGTGGGAGCCGTCGGCACCCTCGGCGCCCTCGCCTGCTTCCTGTAGATTCGACTGAACGGTATTCATGGGCTTGCCGGAAATTCGTGAACGTGCCGGCGCGCCTGCGGACCCTTTCCGCGCGCGCCGTTCGGGCAGTCTCCCTGCCCGGATTGCTTTTCCATCTCGCCTGCATTAGCGGCAGGCATTACGAAAAATTTAGGGATCCGGCGTAAAAAAAATCGGTCCTTTCCCCGCATGAAACACGCGCGCGCAGCTTCTTCCGGCAAGTGCGGCGAGGCAACGTTTGCGCTCGCCACATCGGCGGCGATCGCGCCGCCGGCCGTCGGGTTGACCGTCAGGCCATCCGCTGCATGATGGTCAGCAGCTTTTTCGCGTAGTGCGGGTCGGTGGCGTAGCCCGCGCGCTGCATGCCGTGCGCGAAGCCTTCGGCGCTCTTCGAGCCGTTGATCACCGATGCGTAGCGCGGGTTGCCTTTGAGCAGCGACGCGTAGTCGGTCATCGCGTCTTCGTACGAGTCGTAGGCGCGGAACTTTTCCACCACGCGATGCGGCTGGCCGTTCACGTACTCGGTCGTGACCGTCGAGACCGTCTTGCCGGCCCAGTCCTTGCCCGCCTTGATGCCGAACACGTTGTGGCTCGTCGAGCCGTCGGCGTTCCTGATCTCGCGCTTGCCCCAGCCCGATTCGAGCGCGGCCTGGCCGAGAATGAAGCGCGCGGGGATGCCCGTGGTCGAGCTGGCCTGCTGCGCGGCGTTGGCGAGCTTGTCGACGAAGGCGTCCACCGAGGCGTCGCCGTTGCC
This sequence comes from Paraburkholderia sp. J76, assembly GCF_905220295.1. Lineage (NCBI taxonomy): Bacteria > Pseudomonadati > Pseudomonadota > Betaproteobacteria > Burkholderiales > Burkholderiaceae > Paraburkholderia > Paraburkholderia sp. J76. The sequence continues at coordinate 262,006 of NZ_CAJMZJ010000008.1, read as the reverse complement.
CTTGATGGGCGGCGTGAGCGCGCTGTTGCCGCTGTAGCCCGAGCCGCCGGCGAGCGCGCCGTTGGCCGAAGCGTTGCCGTAGGCGCGGCCGAGCGCGTTGAGCATCGCCAGGTTGCCTTCGTTGGCGTCCTTGCCCGAGAGCCCCGAGATCGCGCCCGCGAGGCCGCCTGCGCCACCCGCGCCGTCGGCGCCTGCGCCGCCCATGCTGCGCATGAGCTGCTTGAGCATCGCGTTCGCCACGCCGATGCCCTTGTTCGACATCTGCTGCGCAAGCTGCTGGTCCATCATCGAGGTGAACTGCGCGCCGTCGTGCGAGTCGAGCGGGCCGTCGTCGGGCGTCGCATCCCGCATGCTCTTGAGCATCATCTGCGTGAAGACCGCGTCGAACTGCTTCGCGGCCATCTTCACGCCCTGCTGGGGCGAGGCGTTCGCGGCGGCGCGCATCGAGTCGAAGCCCTGCACGTCGAGCGCGAAGCGGTTGGTGAGGTCGAGGCTGCCGCCGCCGATGTTGTTCGTATTATCCAAGTTACCCCCTTAGATGATCTCGAGGTCGGCGCGCAGTGCGCCCGCCGCCTTCATCGCCTGCAGGATCGACATCAGGTCCGCCGGCGTCGCGCCCAGCGCGTTGAGCGCCTTCACGACTTCGGCGAGATTCGCGCCCGCCGTGACGAGCTTGAGCGATCCGTTGTCCTGCTTCAACTGGATCTGCGACTGGCGCGTCGCCACCGTCTGGCCGTTGGAGAACGCGCCGGGCTGGCTCACCGCCGTCTGCGTGTTCACGACGACCGAAAGATTGCCGTGCGCGACCGCGCAGCTTTCCAGCGTCACCATCTGGTTCATGACGATCGAGCCGGTGCGCGCGTTCAGGATCACCTTCGCGGCCGGCGTGGCCGGGTTCACGTTGAGGTCCTGGATCTGCGCGATGAAACCCACCTGCGAGGCCGGATCGGCCGGGCCGCGCACCTGGATCGTGCGGCCGTCGAGCGGCGAGGCCGTGCCCTGGCCGAACATGTTGTTGACGGCCGAGACGATGCGCTGCGTCGTGTCGTAGTCCATGTCGTTGACGGTCAGCGTGAGGAGACCGCCTTGCTGCGAAACCGGCGAGATCACCGAGCGCTCGACGATCGCGCCGCCCGCGATGCGGCCCGCCGCGAGCTGGTTCACCTGCACCTTGCTGCCGTTGGCCGAGGCGCCCGCGCCGCCCACGGCCACGTTGCCCTGGGCGAGCGCGTAGACCTGGCCGTCGGCGCCCTTGAGCGGCGTGAGCAGCAGCGTGCCGCCGCGAATGCTCTTCGCGTTGGCGAGCGACGAAACGGTCACGTCGATCTGCTCGCCGGGCCGCGCGAACGGCGGCAGCACGGCCGTCACCATCACCGCGGCGACGTTCTTCAACTGCATGTTGTTCAGCGTCGAAGAGGAGCCCGACGAACTCGACGTGTTGTTGATCGAGATGCCGAGGTTCGCGAGCATGTTCGCGAGCGTTTGCGTCGTGAAGGGCGCCTGGGTCGTCTGGTCGCCGGTGCCGTCGAGACCCACCACGAGGCCGTAGCCGATGAGCGGGTTGTCGCGCACGCCCTGGAAGGTCGCGAGGTCTTTCACGCGCTCGGCGCGCGCGGGCGTCGCGTAGGCGACGAGCGCCCCGCAGGCGACGACGAACCCGAACGCCACGCCGAGAGCGGCGAGCACGTCCTTCACGCGCGAGCGGCGCGAACGATGGAAGCGGATCTTTACCATGGCGCGAGATTCAGGAAGAAGCGTTGCAGCCAGCCCATCGTCTCGGCTTCGTCGATCACGCCTTTTGCGGAGTATTCGATCTTCGCGTCGGCGACGTCGGTCGAGAGCACGGAGTTGTCTCCGGCAACGGTGTTCGGATTGACGACGCCCGAGAAGCGCACGAATTCATTGCCCTGGTTGATGAGCATCTGCTTCTCGCCGGAGACGACGAGATTGCCGTTGGGCAGCACGTTCGTCACGGTCACGGTAATGACGCCCGTGAACGTGTTCGAGGCGTTCGCGCCGCCCGTGGCGTCGAACTGGTTCGCGCCCGTGGAATTCAGGTTCGCGCGGTTGAAGACGCCCGGCAGGAAGTTCGCGGTGCCCGCGAAGCTCGTGCTGCTGCCGCGCTTGGTGTTCGCGCCCGACGATTTGGTCGCGTTGATGTTTTCGGAGATGACGATCGTGAGGATGTCGCCGGTATTGCGCGGACGCTGGTCCTCGAAGAGCGGCCGTCCCGCGTAGCCCGGGTTGTAGATCGCGCCCGGCGACGTATTCGCGGGCGGCGCCGGCGGCACGGCCGTCATGGGCTGCTGGACAATGGGCTGCCGGTTGGGAATGTAGGCGCAGCCCGCCAGCATCGCGAGCGCCACAGCCGCCACGAGCGGGCGGGCGTGGCCCGGCCGCCGTGCGCGGATGCGAGGATGGTTTCGAACGGACTGCGACATATTCTTCACCGACTTGATTAACCAGGGACCAGCCTCAGACCTGCATCTGGCTGAGCGTTTGCAGCATCTGGTCAGAGGTGGTGACCGCCTTGCTGTTGATTTCGTAGGCGCGCTGCGTCTCGATCATGTTCACGAGTTCCTGCACGACGTTCACGTTCGACGATTCCACGTAGCCCTGGTTGAGCGTGCCCGAACCGTTCTGGCCCGGCGTGGAAACCGTGGGCGCGCCCGACGAAGCCGTTTCCGACATCAGGTTCTGCCCGTTCGACTGCAGGCCGGCCGGGTTGATGAACATGGCGAGCTGCAGCGTGCCGATGGTCGTGTTGTTGGCCGTGCCCGGCGTCGTGACCGTCACCACGCCGTCGCTGCCGATGGTGAGCGAGGTGGCGTTGGCGGGCACCGTGATCGCGGGGATCACCTGGTAGCCGCTCGCCGTCACGAGCTGGCCTTGCGAGTTGGTCTGGAACGAGCCGTCGCGCGTGTAGGCCGTCGTGCCGTCGGGCATCTGCACCTGGAAGAAGCCCGCGCCGTTGACCGCCACGTCCTTCGAGTTGCCGGTCTGCTGCAGGTTGCCCTGCGTGTAGAGACGCTCGGTCGCCACCTGCTGCACGCCCGTGCCCACCTGACTGCCCGAGGGCAATTCGGTTTGCTGGGTCGAGTTCGCGCCCGGCTGGCGCAGCGTCTGGTACATGAGATCCTCGAACACGGCGCGCGAGCCCTTGAAGCCATTGGTGCTCACGTTCGCGAGGTTGTTCGAGATCACGTCCATCTGCGACTGCTGGGCTTGCATGCCGGTAGCGGCGATGTATAGCGATCGGTTCACGGTGTCTTTCTCCCGGTCCGGCCTCGCGCGGCGCGAGGCGGCCTTCATTTAACTTGAAATGGCTTAGCTGAAGTTGAGCAACTGGTTCGCGCTCTGCTCGTTCTGGTCGGCGTTCGAGAGCAGCTTGGTCTGCATCTGGAACTGACGCGCATTGGTGATCATCGAGACCATCGCCGCCACCGGGTTCACGTTGCTGCCCTCGAGCGATTCGGTCGCGACCTGCACGGTCTGGTCCGCGTCCGCGGGGTCGCCGTCCGCGGTGTGGAACAGGCCGTCGTCGCCGCGCGTGAGCGCGCCTGCCGGCGGGTTCACGAACTTGATCTGGTCGATCATGGCGATCGCGTTGGCGGGGCTGCCCGGCGCGATGGCCGAAACCGTGCCGTCCTTGCCGATCGTGATGGCCGAGCCCGGAGGCACCGCGATCGGGCCGCCGCCGCCGATCACCTGCTGGTTCGCGGCCGTGACGAGCTGGCCGTTTTCGTCGATGTGCAGGTTGCCCGCGCGCGTATAGGCCTCGTTGCCGTCGGCCGTCTGCACGGCCATGAAGCCCTGGCCCTGAATCGCGATGTCGAGCGGATTGCCGGTATGCGAGATCGCACCGGGCGTCATGTCCGAGCCCGGCGTAGACGAGAGCACATACGTGCGCGTGGTCTGGTCGTTCACCGTCGAGCCGTCGCCGAACGACATCGGCACGGAGCGAAAGTTGGCGAGCTGCGCGCGAAAGCCCGTGGTCGAGACGTTCGCGAGATTGTTCGCGACGACGGCCTGCTGCTCGAGCGCCTGGCTCGCGCCCGTCATCGCGGTATAGATCAGTCGGTCCATGATGTGCCCGGTACGTGGTTAGGCGCGTTACATCTGCAGCAGCGTCTGGTCGACGGTCTGCTGCGTCTTGATGGTCTGCGCGTTCGCCTGATAGTTGCGCTGCGCCGTGATCAGGTCGACGAGCTGGTTCGTCAGGTCGACGTTCGACGATTCGAGCGCGCCGCCCGTGAGGTTGCCGTGGTTCGTGCTGCCCGGCGTGGAGATCTGCGCGACGCCCGATTCGTTCGTTTGCTGGAACTGGTTGCCGCCCAGATTCACGAGCCCGTTCGGGTTGTTGAAGTTGGCGAGCACGATCTGGCCGAGCACCATGGTCTGGTGGTTCGAGTACGTGCCGGTGATGGTGCCGTCCGCGCCGATCGAGAAGTTCGAAAGCGTGCCGCTCGCGTAGCCGTCCTCGGTCAGGTTGTTCACGCCGTCCGAACTGCCGTACTGCGTCGAGCCCTTGAAGTTCAGGTTGACGGCCATCGAAGCGGCGCCGTCGGAGAGCGTGCCGCCCGCCGTGCCGATCTGCAGCGTCATCTGGCTGCTCCCCGCCGCTTGCGTGCCGCTTGCGTCCGTGGACGAAACGAGATTGCCCGACGAGTCGTACACGAGCGTGCCGGTCGGCGACGTCGGCACCTGGGTGGGCGTACCCGCATAAACGCTCCACGTCGTCTGGCCCGTGCTCGCGTCCGTCGCGCCCTTCACGAAGTACATGTTGATCGTCTGCGTACCGCCGAGCGAGTCGTATCCGGTGATCGACGTCGAATAGTTATAGCTCGTCGAGTCGGAAGCGTTGAACGGCGTGGTCGTCGGCGTCGTGTCCTGGGCGTTCAGGTTCAACTGCGCCGTGATGTTCTGCGTCGTTTTCGGCGCGATGTTGGTGGTCGGCACCTTCAGCGCCACGGTTTGCGCCGTGTTCACCACGCCCGTCGAGTCGGCGGCATAGCCCATCAGGTCGTTGCCCGAGGCGTCGGTGATATAGCCGTTCTTGTCGAGCTGGAACACGCCGTTACGCGAGTACGTGATCGTGCCGTTGTTCGACATCTGGAAGAAGCCGTTGCCGTTGATGGCCACGTTCAGCGCCTGGCCCGTCGTGTTGATCGTGCCTTGCGAGAAGTCCTGCTGCACGGTCTGGAGCGAGGCGCCGAGGCCGATCTGGTTGCCCACCGACGTCGCGATGGTGTTCGCGTAGATGTCCGCGAACTGCGCCGTGCTCTCCTTGAAGCCAACGGTGTTCGCATTGGCGATGTTGTTGCCGATCACGTCGAGGTCGTTCGACGCCGCGGCGAGGCCGCTCAATCCTTGCTGATAGCCCATGTTTGTCTACTCCGCGCTTTTCGCGTTGATTGTCACGTTCAAAGAATGGCGCCGACGCTCGAAAGCGGGACCGTCTTGCCGTTGGCGAGCGAGAGGCTCGCGGTGCCGTCCGACTGCTGGACCACGCCCTGCACCTGGCTCGCGACGAGCGCGGTGGCGGTGGCGGACTGGCCGTTGGTCGTCGCCGTGGCGCTGATCGTGTAGGTGCCGTCGGCGACCGCGTTGCCTCCGCTGTCCTTGCCGTTCCACGTGATCGGCACCGTGCCGGCCGACTGCGCGCCGAGGTCGAGCGTGTTGACGACCTGGCCCGCCGAGTTCGTGATCGTGAGCTTCACGTCCGACACCGCCGAAGGCAGCGTCACGCCGAGCTGCGGCGCGGTGCCGCTCGACACCGTGGCGCTGCTGCCCGCCGCGAGCACGGTCGAGCCGATGAGCAGCGCGGCCTGCGCGTTCTGGCCCGCCGAAAGCTGCGTGGAAAGCGACGACAGCGACGTATTGAGCTGCTGAATGCCCGACACCGTGTTGATCTGGGCGAGCTGCGAGGTCATCTGCGAGCTGTCCATCGGATCGGTCGGATCCTGGTTCTGCAATTGCGCGACGAGCAGTTGCAGGAAAGTGGTCTGCAGGTCGCTTGCGCTCGTGCCGCTCGACGACGACGAGGCCGAACTCGACGAACTCGTGCCGTTCATGGTGTCGAGCAGTTGCTGCGACACGGTGGCGGTGCTGCCGCCGATGGTTGTGTTGCTGGAACTCAACGCGTTCTCCCTCGATTGCGCTTCGTGCTTGGCGTGTGGTGGTGGCGGGCGCCTGTTCCGCTGCTTCGTCTGGCGCCCGCTGGTCTCTGTCTTTACTGCGTAGGAGTGCTTGCGACGCTTTACGAGCCGATCGTGAGCGTCTTGAGCATCAACTGCTTGGCCGTGTTCAGCGTTTCGACGTTGGCCTGGTACGAGCGCGACGCCGAGATCATGTTCACCATCTCCTGCACCGGATCGACGTTGGGCATCGTCACGTAGCCGTCCGCGTTGGCGGAAGGATTGTCGGGGTCGTACGTCTCTTTCATGGGCGTGGGGTCGTCCACCACGCCGGTCACCCGCACGCCGCCCACCTGCTGGCCCGAGGCCGTGCGCGCGCCGCCGAGCGGATTGACCGCGAACACGACCTGCTTCGCCTTGTACGGCTGGCCGTCGGGGCCGGTCGTGCTGTCGGCGTTGGCGAGATTGGACGCCGTCACGTTCAGACGCTGCGATTCCGCCGTCATGGCGGAGCCCGCAACGCTGAAGATGTTCATCAGGGATGGCATGGTTTCGTTGACCTCACATCAGGTGCGCGTCGCGCGCGCGTTGGTCGTTCATGGCTTCGTTACTGCGCTTTGCCGGCTTTCCTGGCTTCGCTCGCGCGGCGATCAGGTCGAACCCGAGGTAATCGCGGACATCATCGTCTTGATCTGCTGCGAGACCACCGTCATGCCCGACTCGAAGTGCAGCGCGTTGTCGGCGAACTGCACGCGCTCGGTGTCGAGATCGACCGTGTTGCCGTCGAGCGCGGGCTGCACCGGCGTGCGGTACATGAGCTGACTCTTGTAGGTGTCGGCGGGGCCGCCCGTGGGGATCAGCTTCGCGTCGCCGGCCATATGGCCCGACTCCGTGGCCGTCATCTGCATGCCGCTCGTCACGCCCGCGGGCTGCGCCATGGCGAGCGGCTGGGCGTTGCCGCCCGCGGTGGCCGTCATGCCCACCGTGCCGCCCGCGCCTTGCTGGCGCAGCGCGCCGGCAAGCGAGGCCGCGAAGTCGACGTCGCGCGCCTGGTAGCCCGGCGTGTCGGCGTTCGCGATGTTCGACGAGATCAATGCCTGCCGCGTGGCGCGCACGTCGAGCGCTTCGCGCCCAAAGGCGAATTCGGCATCGAGTTTGTCCAGCATCGGGCGTTCTCCGTGAAACGAAAATGGATTCGGCGTGAGCGCGGCGGGCTCGCCAGCGGCGAGAAAACCGGTGCAAGCGCGGCGCAAACGTTAGGCGCGCGGCCAGAAGGCCTTTGCGCATGGAGTGGAATATTAGGCGGGGGTGGCAAGAACCAATCGGACGAATAGCCGGTAAAGCGCCCCTCTATTCGACGCAAGCGCGCAGGGGCCGCCCCCTAGAATGCGAGGCGTGTCAATGCATTCGATGGAGAACGACGATGCCGCAGACTGCCTCTTTCCGCGGGCCGCACGCCGGCCTGGAGCGGCGTGCGCGCGCGCTGTCGTGGAGCGTGCCGTGGACGTGCGCGCTCGCCTGTATGGTCGGCTCCGCGTTGGGCGCGGCGAACGCCCATGCGCAAACGACGGCGCAACCGGAAGGCGCGGGCGGCCAGATCTTTATCGCGGGCAACGGCGACCGCGCGGGCTCCGACGCCGCGCAGATGAACGCGCTGCTCGTTCGCAACGCAAAGAAGCCTGCCGCAGGCGCGGCCATTAACGCGCCCGCCAGTGACGCCGCGCCGCTGCGCGCGGCCAGCTACGCCGATCTGAATTCGCGCGGCGTGCCAGAGGATGCGCGCGCGGGCGTCGAGTCGAACGGCATGATCACGATTCCGGGTCCGGGCGAGCGCGCGCCGCAAGGCGACGCGCCGCGCATCGTCACGATTCCCGCGCCCGCTGCGAGCGCCCAGCCGATGCGCGTGCCGGCGGCCAGCCCGAACAGCGCGGGCGCGCTTGAGCGCGTGAACCTGGCGGGCGCCGCGAACCGCGTCGCGCCGGTAGTCGTCGATGGGGCGGCAGCAGCGGGCTCGGCCGCGAAGCCGGTTGCGAACGCAAACATCGGCGCGCCACCGAATCCCAATACGAGCGCCGTCGCCCCGAACGTGCAGACGACGCCGCCCGGCCAGCAGGACGGCGAATCGATCCGCGCCGCCGCTCTCGCGTTCCTGCAGCAGCAGTCGGCGGGCTTGCCGGGCCGCGTAAGCATCACGGTCGCGCCCGTGTTTCCGCGCGGCCTCGCGGCTTGCGCGTCGCTGGAGCCCTTCATGCCGCCGGGCGCGCGCACGTACGGCCACACGACCGTGGGGATGCGCTGCATCGGCGCGAAGCCGTGGACGCTCTACGTGAGCGCGCGCGTTGCCGTGGACGTGACCTACTACGTGGCCTCGCGCCAGATCGGCGCGGGCGAAGCCCTCTCGGCCGCCGACTTCATGCCGCGCGCGGGCGACCTCGCGAGCCTGCCGCAGACCATCATCACCGATCCCAATCAGGCGACGGGCGCCGTCGCGCTCGCGCGCATTTCGGCGGGACTGCCGCTGCGCACCGACATGCTGCGCAGCGCGGCCTCGGTCGTGATCGGGCAAACGGTCAAGGTAATCGCCGTGGGCAGCAACTTCACGATCTCGGCCGAAGGCAGCGCGCTCAACAACGCCGAACCCGGCCAGCAGGTGCGCGTGCGCACGAGCGGCGGCCAGATCATCTCGGGCGTGGTCAAGGACGCCGGGACGGTCCAGGTGCAGATCTAGGGCCGGTTCCACGGGCCGGATTCGCGGGGGCCAACCGCCTCCCGGCGGCTCGCTTCGTCGGCTTTCCGGCTGTGTGCGTCAGCACACGTAACAGCATGTAACGGTGGGATTTTCGCGCTAAAGTTCGGCCCGGCCTGTGCCGTTATCAAGGTCAAATCGATCAGGAAAGCCCATCGTGAAAGTTGACTCCTCCACCCGCAATGATCCGCGCACGCTGCAGGATGGCCTCGCGCGTTCGCAAGGCGATTCGACCGGCGTAAGCACCGCCAGCACCGATAATGCGGCCGCTTCCGGCGCCGCAGGCAGCGCGAACGCAGCGGGCGCGGCCGGCGGCTCGAACGTGAGCCTTTCGTCGCTGTCGTCGACGCTGCGCTCGCTCGCCGCGAGCGGCTCGGCCGACATCGACATGACGCACGTGCAGTCGATCAAGGACGCGATCCGCAACGGCACGCTGCAGATCGACGCGGGCAAGATCGCCGACGGCGTGATCCAGACCGCGCGCGACCTCATGAAGCCGACGTCGGGCAACTGACACCCGGCCCACGAGCGCCGCGCAACCTTCGTTTTTTGGTGCCTTGCAATGAAAGATGCCCTGTTAGCCACGCTGATCGACGAACACGCCACTGTCGAGGCGTTCGCGTCGCTGCTCGCCTATGAAGAAAAGGCGCTCGTGTCGGCCGACGGCATCGAGGCGCTCCCGCAAATCGTCGAACAGAAGACGACGCTCACGCAGCGCCTCGCGGGTCTCGAAAAGGCGCGCGACGCGCAACTGGCTGGCCTCGGCCTGCCCGGCGGCCGCAAAGGCATCGAAATGGCCTGCGACGGCGACACGCGCCTCGCGAGCCAGTGGGCGCTGCTCAAGGGCTCGACCGAACGCGCGCGCCGCAAGAATCTCACGATCGGCATGATGATCCGCACGCGCATGGAACATAACCGCCGCGCGCTCTCGATCCTGCGCGGCGAAACGGGCAACGGCGCGATGTTGTACGGTCCCGATGGACGTTTGCCGGCGTTCGGGCTGTAAGGCGCGCGGGCGCGTCGTAGGCGCAAGGACAAAAGCCGAAGCAAGGGATGCTTCGGCTTTTTGTTTGGGACTGACGGGTGGTGTGGCTAGCCATCGGGCCTTCATGCCTGCTCGATTGTCGCGACGGGCAGGAAGAGTCTTCGCGGCGCATCCGTGAACGGCTCGAATCCGTATTTTCGATAGAACCCTGCTGCGTTGTCATCGAGCGCATCGACGATGACGCATTGCACGCCTACCCTGCCCGACGCTTTCAGCACGACATTTAGCGCGTGCATAAGCAGAAATTCGCCAAGGCCTTGGCCGTGGTGCCGCACGTCCACCGCCAGCCGCGCGAGCAAGACCGCCGACGCGCTCCTCGGGAGTTTTGCGCCGCGCATGCCGTCCGTTTCCACCGCTGTCGCCGCGAGCGCGTAGTAGCCCGCTATCGTGCGTGGAGCAGACGACGCCGCGGCGACATAAGTGCGAGACAGATTCTTCTTTTGATGCTGATTCGCTACGTGGCGAATCCATTCGTTCATCGAATCGACGCCGCAATCGAAGCTGTTGCGGTCATCGCCCTCCCTCAACTGACGAATCTGTGTTTCCACTCTTGTTTTTCCTGAAGCGAGCCATCGCGCGCTGCAGCGCCTCGTTGGGCTTCGGCGGCTCATCCAGCAGCGCGAAGAAGCGCTTCGATTCGTCCATCGTCAGGCGGATGGAGCGAATGACCTCTTCCTGCTCGATGACCTGCTCCGCCGCCCTGAGCGCGGCTTGCACAATAAACTGGTTGACGGTACTGCCCGAGAGATCTGCAGCAAGCTGCAGGATTTCCTGCTTCTCCGCACTCAACCGGGCAGTGATTCGCCCGCGGCTGGAGCTTTCCACACCGTTGTTGATAGCCATTGTTCATCCTTTTTTCGAGCTTGGGGCACGCCTACATCGTTTGGCGGATGCCGGGCCCGGGGTTCTGAAGCGCGACGCGGGGCACCCCCCACCGTAAATACCGGAGCCCGGGCGGACCGATTCGATCCCGGTTCACGGGCTGGAGCCACTATATCACTTACGGTGCCAAATTGTCACCAACGGCTTCATCCTGACATCAACAAAAAAGCCGAAGCGCTTTCGCACTCCGGCTTTTTCACCGCACCCGGCCCGCGCGAAAAACCGCGCGGAGCGTCTGTCTACGGCATTCGTCTCAACTCTCCTGGCCCGCCCACGACATCTCGCGCAGCCGCGTGCGCAGGCGCGCCACCGCCTGGCTGTGCAACTGGCACACGCGCGACTCGCTCACCTCCATCACCGCGCCGATTTCGCGCAGGTTCATGCCGCGCTCGTAGTAGAGCGACATGAGCAGCTTCTCGCGCTCGGGCAGCCGCTCGATCGCCTCGACGAGCGCGCCGCGCAGGCTGTCGTCGAGCAGGGCCGAAAGCGGGTCCGAGTGATCGACACAGTAGCGGTCGAGGAACGGTTCGTCCTCGGCGGAGCGGTCGAAGTCTTCGTAGTAGATGAGCTGGCTGCCGTGCAGGTCCTGCAGCATGCTCTGATACTCGTCGAGCGGCATGCTCAGATGCTCGGCGATCTCCGTTTCGCTCGCCGAGCGGCCAAGGCGCTGCTCCACCTGATGCACGGCGCTTTCCACTTCGCGCGAGGTGCGCCGCAGGCTGCGCGGCAGCCAGTCGTTGCTGCGCAGTTCGTCGAGCATCGCGCCGCGAATGCGCTGGCTCGCATAGGTCTCGAATTGCGCGCCCTGATCTTCCTTATAGCGGTTGGCCGCGTCGAGCAGGCCGATCATGCCCGCCTGGATCAGGTCGTCGAGGTCCACGCTCGCCGGCATCTTGGCCACGAGCTGCAAGCCGAGCCGTCTCACGAGCGGCGCGTATTTCGCAAGCACGTCGGCCTGCGAAATTTTTCCTTGAGCGTTATACATCGTGCTCTCCACTTCTCATGTCCCTGTGTGGCGTCGTCGTGAGCACGTCAGACGTGCTGCGGCGACGTGCGCTGCGCGGGCGTATCGGTCCGCCAGCCCACATGGGCCGACGCGGACGCCGATGTTGCGTTGGGTGCGGGATGCACACCCGTCACGCTTGCTGCGAACGAATCGGCGTTCGCGGCGAGCGCGCTGTGTGCGGCGTTTGTTGCGTTTGTCGTGCTTGTTGCATGCGTTGCATGGGTAGCGTGTGGCTGGACGGCGGCTTGCGGCGCGCCATCCGTATCGTCGGCGGATGCGTCGCCCGCCGCTTCATGTTCTTCGTGCGACTCGACGAGCGCCGCCCCGGCGCGCGCCGTGGCCGGCGAGCACGCGGAAACCGCGGGTCGCATGGGCCAGTGCGGCAGTTCGGCGGCCACGTGCCGGAAGTCGCGCGCGGCGGATGTCGACGGAAACGCATCGACGATGCAGCGCGCGAGCCTGAGCGCCTGCGCCATGTGCTGATCGGCGGCGACGCTACCGGCGCTTTCGAGCGAAACGCTCAGGTAGCGGCTCGCCACCCCCGCGAGGTTCTCGATCGCGGCGTGCGCGTCGCTCGCGTTCGCCACATGATTCGCGAGCACGCGAAACTGCGCGATCGCATGCGCGAAGTGCAGCCGTTTCATGCACGCATAGGCGTCCGTGATCGACTGCGCGCCGACGCGCATCACGATCAGCACGTCATGCGCGTGCATGGCGAGCGGCGACAGCGCGCCTTCGGCGTCGAGCTGCGCGTCGATCAATACGATGTCCGCGGGGCCCGAGATCACCTTCTGCAACTGCGCGGCCGTGTACTGCGCGCGGTTGTCACGCGAGGCGGCCAGCACGCCGAAGCCGAGCGCATGACGCCCCACGGCTTCCTCGAGCGTGCGCTCGCCGCGCATCACAGCAGCGAAGCTGCCCGCGCCGCGCACGCCGCCTATGAGCGAGCAGACCGAGCGCGAGCCGAGGCACTCGTCGATCACGAGCACGTCCTTGCCCTGCGCGGTGAGCGCCGCCGCGAGATTGACCACGGTGGTCGTGCGTCCGGGCGAACCCGCTCCGCCCGTCACCGCGACCACCCGCGAGCCTTCGCGCGCGAGAAGCCGCCGCAGCCCTTCGGCCTGATCGATGACGAACTTATCCAAACCTGACCTCGGGAGCCTGCGAATTCGAACGCGTCGAGAGTGCCGACAGCAGCGCCGGAATATCGTCTTCGTGCGGCACGAACGGCGAACTCTCTCGCGGAATGCAGAAAGCGCTGCGGATCAGGAAGCGGCGCGTCGCCACGTACAGGTTCTCGGGCACCTTCTGGCCGGTCGAGACGTAGTGCACCGGCAGCTTGTAGCGCAGCACGGTGTCGAGCGCGCTGCCGAGGTTGGTCGCCTCGTCGAGCTTGGTGAGAATGCAGCCCGTGAGCGGTGCGTTTTCGCTCTGGTATGCCTGCACGACTTCGTTGAGCGTGTCGCCGTGGTTCGTCGCCGAGAGCAGCAGAAGGCGCTGCACCGGACGACCCGCGCCGCACAGCATGGCGATCTGGTCGGCCACGGCGCGGTCGCGCTGGCTCATGCCGATCGTGTCGATCAGCACGATGTGCTTGTTCTTGAGTTCGGTGAGCGCGAGCTGGAGGTCCGCGCCGTCGCGCACGGCATGCACGGACACGCCGAGGATCTTGCCGAAGATGCGCAGTTGCTCGTGGCCGCCGATACGGTAGCTGTCGGTGGTGAGGAGCGCCACCTTGCTCGCGCCGAAGCGCATCACGCAGCGCGCGGCGAGCTTCGCCGTGGTCGTGGTCTTGCCCACGCCCGTCGGGCCCATCAGCGCGAATACGCCGCCGCGCTCCATGAGCGCCTCTTCGTCTTCGAGGACGGGCAGATTCGATTCGAGCACCGACTGGAGCCACTCCATGCCGGCCTCTTCGGTTTGCACGTCGGGCAGGCGGTCGATCATCATTTTCACGAGCTGCGCCGAGAAGCCCGCGGCAAAAAGCTGCTTGGTGAGCGCGCCCTGCACCGGGCTGCGGCGCTGGCGCTCGCCCCACAGGAGACCCGCGAACTGCTCTTCCATCATGCCGCGCATGGAGGCCAGCTCGTTCATCACCGTTTCGTTCACGACCTGTTCGATGCGCGTGCGGATCGCTTCGCTCACGGTTTGCGCTGCGTCGGCATGCTTGCTGGACGTGGGCGCGGGACCGGCGGCCTCCGGGCCGTGGCCGAGGCGCTGGGCGGCGCGGCGCGCGGCGACATGCGCGGCCTCGAGCGCCCAGTCGGGCGTGGTGGCGTCGACATTGGGCGGCAGCACCGGATCGGCGACATTGCCAAGACCACGGGCTGCCGCGGCCGCGGGCGTCATGCCCGGCACGCGCGGCGCATTTTGCTGATTCGCTATACGGCGAGCGTGATCGATCAGCCAGGGATTCGACTCGGCCATCGTGCGCGGCGCGTCGCTCGCGCTCGCGCCGGCGGCGGCCTGCTCGAGGCGCGCGGCGGCTTCGCGCGCGGCGGCCGGGGCGTTGGCGTTCGCGGCGGGCGTCATGGACGCGAACGACGGCGCGAAGGCTTGCGAGCCGAGCGATTCGGTCGCGGCCTGGAGCGCCATTTGCAGCGGCGTTTGCTGACCCGGCATGGCTTGCTGCGATTGCGCGGCCTGCATCGCGGATTGCAGCGTCGGCGGCATCGGCGATTGCGCGGCGTGCTGACCCGCTGCGGCGCGGGAAGAAGGCGAAAGCGCGGCGACGGCGGCAGAGGCGGCCGACGCTTCCTGGCCAAGCGAGACGGCGGCGCCGGCGGCGTGATCGCCATCGGCGTCGGAATCGGCATCGGCGTTGGCGTTAGCGCCGCCCTTTTCGGCGCCCACTTCCGGGCTCGCGCCGAACACCGACGAGAACACGTCCGGCATGCCGCTCGCGTAGGGGTTCGCCGCGCCGACAGGAGCGGCGAGCGCCGCCGGGGCCGCGCCGAGCGCTGCGCGCGGCGTGCGCGGCATCTGCGTCATGGCGGCGGAAGGCTGCGCGAACGGGCCGCCTTGAGCACCTTGACCACCTTGACCACCTTGGCCACCGGCGCCTGGCAGGCCTTGTGCCGCGGCAACATCGGCCGGCGCGATCGCCGCGAGGTCGCGGTCCGCGAGCGCGACGATTTCGACGCTGCCGTCTTCGAGCGTACGGTTCGACAGAACGACGGCGTCCGCACCCAACGCTTCGCGTACGAGCCGTAACGCGTCGCGGCTGGTGCCACCGATGAATTTGCGAATGTTCAAGCTGAGCCCCTGATGAGGTGAGCGGCTTATGCCGCCGCCGGTCGTCCGATGCTGGAATGGCGCTGGATTGCTGCCCGCCGTGCGTTGCTCGCAAGGCCTTTTCCGATGTTGGAATTATTTCGAAGGTGGGCGTCCCATGATCGATGGATCAGGGCGGAGAAATGCGGGTAATTCGCGGAATCGGTGGCGGGGGTGCGGGCGGGGAAAAAATTCCGTACACAAAGGCGCGGCCCCGCATCGACCAACAAAAAAGCCCGCGAAAAGCGGGCTCCCTCTCGATCCAGCGCTACGCCGCGCCCGGCGCGATCAATGCGCCCCGATCACATTCACGACCTTCACGTTGCGCGTATCCGGCACCTCGGCGTAGGAGAGCACCTTAAGCTGCGGCAAGCTGCGGCGCAGAAAACGCGAAAGCATGGGCCGCAGCGCATGCTGCACGAGCATCACGGGCGCGAGCCCCATCGCCTGCTGACGCCCCATCGCCTGTTCCGTCTGCGTGAGCAGCGTGTGCGCGAGTCCGGGTTCGAGGCCGGGATTCGGGCCCGAGGTCAGCGTTTGCGACAGCACGCGCTCCAGGTTCGCGTCGAGCCCCATCACCTGCATGTCGGCGTTGCCGGGGAACCATTGCTGCGTGATCGCGCGGCCCAGCGCGATGCGCACCGCCGCCGTGAGATCGTGCGCATCGGTAATGCGCGGCGTGTGCTCCGCGAGCGACTCCATGATCGTGCGCATGTCGCGAATCGGCACGCCTTCTTCCAGCAGGTTCTGCAGCACCTTCTGCAGCGTCGTGACCGGCAGCACCTTCGGCACGAGGTCGTCCACGAGCGAAGGCGTGTCCTTCTGCACGCGCTCGAGCAGCGCCTGCACCTCGCGGCGCCCCAGCAGTTCGGCCGCATGCATGACGACGAGGTGATTCAGGTGCGTCGCCACCACCGTGCTCGAATCGACCACCGTGTAGCCGAACACCTGCGCCTGCTCGCGCACGTTCGAATCGATCCACACGGCGGGCAGCCCGAACGCCGGGTCGGTGGTCGGCGTGCCGGGCAGCACGGCGCTCACCTGGCCCGGGTTGATCGCGAGCCACTGGCCCGGATACGCCTCGCCCGTGCCCACTTCCACGCCCTTCAGCGCGATGCGGTAAGCGTTCGGGCGCAGCTCCAGGTTGTCGCGAATATGGATGACGGGCGGCAAAAAGCCGATTTCCTGCGCGAACTTCTTGCGGATGCTCTTGATGCGCTTGAGCAGTTCGCCGTCGGTGTTCTTGTCGACGAGCGGAATGATGCGGTAGCCCACTTCGAGGCCAAGCGTGTCGATGAGCGCCACGTCGTCCCAGCTCGCCTCGGCGTTTTCGACCGGCGCGAGCGCGGCGGGCGCGGCGTCCACGATCACGGCGCTCGCCTTCTTCGCCTCGGCGCTCTTCTTCATCGTGCGGCCAAGCTGGATCGCGCCGCCGCCGAGCAGCAGAAATGCAAAGTGCGGCATGCCCGGAATCAGGCCCATCATGACGATGATCGTGCCCGTGATCATGAGCACGCGCGGGTTCGTGAAGAGCTGGCCGGTAAGCTGCGTGCCGATGTCTTCGTTGGTCGCGACGCGCGAAACGATTACGCCGGCCGCCGTCGAAATGACGAGCGACGGAATCTGCGCGACGAGGCCGTCGCCGATGGTGAGCAGCGTATAGGTCTCGCCCGCCGAGGCGAGCGGCATGCCGTGCTGCACGACGCCCACGATCAGGCCGCCCACGATGTTGATCACCATGATCAGGAGACCGGCGATGGCGTCGCCGCGCACGAACTTGCTCGCGCCGTCCATCGAGCCGTAGAACTCGGCTTCCTGGGCAATCTCGCTGCGGCGCTTGCGGGCGGCTTCTTCGTTGATGAGGCCCGCGTTCAGGTCGGCGTCGATCGCCATCTGCTTGCCTGGCATCGCATCGAGCGTGAAGCGCGCGGAGACTTCGGCGATACGGCCCGCGCCCTTCGTGATCACCATGAAGTTGATGACCATGAGGATCACGAACACGACGATACCCACGGCGAAGTTGCCGCCCACGAGGAAGTGGCCGAACGACTCGATCACCTGGCCCGCGGCGCCGGGGCCGGTGTGGCCTTCGAGCAGCACGATACGCGTGGACGCCACGTTCAGCGAGAGCCGCAGGAGCGTGGAGAACAGCAGCACGCTCGGGAACGCCGCGAAGTCGAGCGGCTTCATGGTGTACATGCTGACGAGCAACACCATCACCGAAAGCGCGATGTTGAAGGTGAACAGCAGATCCAGCAGGAACGGCGGCAACGGCAGGATCATCATGCCGAGGATCATGCAGATCAGGATCGGTCCCGCCAGCGCGCGCAGATTCGTGCTTTGCAGCATCTCCGGGCGCCGCGCGAGGAAACCGGTGCGGGCGTTCATTCTGTTGCTCCTTCAGTGCCGTCGCGCGCCGAATTCCTGTCGGCGCGATCGGCGGTGTTCGATGCGGTGTTCGATGCGGTGTTCGTGTCGGCGCGCCCGGCGGCTTCCCCGGCCGCGCGCTCCTCAGGCGTGAGGGTTTCGTCGGCTTCGCTGGCCTCGTCTTCGTCGCTCACGGCGCCCTTGTCCATTTCGGGCGGCACGTCGAGGTCGGTCGGCTCCATCGGCACGTCGCCGCCATGCTCGCGAAAGCGCTTGAGCTGATAAACCCACGCGAGCACCTGCGCGACCGCGCCGTAGAGCGGCCCCGGAATCTCGCGATTGATGTCGACGTTGTAGTAGAGCGCGCGGGCGAGCGGCGGCGCTTCGAGCAGCGGCACGTTGTTCTCGGCGGCGATCTCGCGGATACGCGCGGCCACGAGGTTCACGCCCTTGGCGACGACCTTCGGCGCGCGCATCTCGCCATCGGCGTACTTGAGCGCGACGGCGAAGTGTGTCGGGTTGGTCACGACCACGTCGGCCTTGGGCACCTGGGTCATCATGCGGCGGCGGGCGGCGGCGCGCTGCTGCTGGCGAATGCGCCCCTTCACGTGCGGATCGCCTTCGTTTTCCTTGTGCTCGCGCTTGACCTCTTCCTTCGTCATACGCAACTTGCGGTAATACGACCAGAGCTGATACGGCACGTCGAGGGCGGCCACCACGAACATGCCGGCAACCGTCATGCCGCAGCACACGCCGATCAGATGCATCGCGTCGGCGAACGCGCGCGGCGCGGGCTGCATGGCGAGCCCGAGTATCTCGTCGCGCCGGCTCCAGAGCGTGCATCCGCCGATCACCCCCACCACGAGCGTCTTGGCGAGCGACATGCCGAGCTGGATCGGCCCGTTCACGGAAAAGATGCGCCCAAGCCCCGTCACCGGATTGAGGCGGCCGAAGTTGGGCTCAAGCGACTTCGTCGAGATGAGCCAGCCGCCGAGCGCCATCGGCGCGAGCAGCGCGGCGAGGCCCGTGAGCGCGAGCACCGGCATGAGCGCCATGAACCCCTCGCGCGCGGCCACGCCGGCGCCCGTGAGCATGCGGCCGGTTTCGAACGCGCTGGCGTGGTTGAACGTGAACGCGCCGCGCATCATGGCCTGCAAATGCACGCCGATCGTGCCCGAGAGCATCCACGTGCCGAAGAAGCCCGCCGAAAGCAGCGCGAACGTGGAAAGCTCCCGGGAACGCGGAACCTGCCCCTCCTCCCGCGCCTTTTGCAGGCGCTTGGGAGTGGCGGATTCTGTTTTCTCGAGGTCGCTGTCCTCAGCCACGCATGCTCCGGTCGTGGGCGCGCGCCGCTCGTCGCGGCTGCGCGGCTGGCGCGCGCCCTTTTTCAGTGATAGCGATTATTGCCGCGCGAGCCGGGTACCGATTGACGGAGTAAGGCGGGTAAATCCGGGTATTTCGACCGATGGAAGCGGGGGCTTTCACCCGCGAGCGCGGGCGCGCGCGGCACAAAAGCGGCACGGGCGCTCGCGGGCCGCGAAACCGCGCGCGCGGCGCGGCATGTCAGCACGCCGCCTCAGTACGCTACATACGGCGCCTTGCCACCGGACGCGGTCATGTCCATGCCGTAGTACACGTAGCGGCCATAGAAGAACGACAACCCCAGGTCGAGGCTCGCCGACGACCCGTACTCTCCAGCCAGGTTGTTGGCCGCGTAGTTCGCGCCGCTGCCGAGCAACGCGTTCGCGTTCGCGACGTTGAAGACCGCGGTGCCTGAAGTCGCGCCGTTATGGGAAACGAGCGCCGCGCTGAAAGACTGCGTGGACGAGGGGCAGTAGAACGTGCCCAGATTGCCGCCGCACTGCGGCAGGTTGCCGTTGGCGAAGAAGATGGCGTTCGAGCCCGAGTCGAGGAAGGCCTGGAGCGTGCGCCCGTTGAACGTGGCGCTGAGCCTGCCCGACGAATCCGTGGTGAAGCTTTGCGAGGCGGTCATCGCGTTGTTCGGCTGCGTGCCGATGCCGAACACCAGCGTGCCCGTCGCGCTCGGCGCGCCGCTGTCGGACACCGGCGCCATCTCCAGGATCACCCCGTTGCCGTCCGTGCCGAACCTGGGCACGGGGTTGGCCACGAGCTGCGTTTGCGTAACCGTCACGGCGCTGCAGTTCGCGTTGCCCGGGCAAGCGAAGTAACTGCCGAAGCTGTCATAAGGCGCGACGCCGATACCGAGAATGCCGTTGGCGCCCAGGTCCTGCACGGTATTCTGCGGGTCGCCGAAGCCCGCGCACGCCTGCGGCACCGTATTCGAGCCGAGGTCGCCGATCACCTGGACAGGAATGCTGGATGCCGTCTCGCCGCCGATCTTGACGTCTGCGGGACGCACGGTGCCCCACGTGTAGCCGTCGGCGAAGGCCGTGCATTCCGCGAGCGTGCCGCCGTTGGCCGCGGCGGCGGGCAGCGAGTTCAGCAGGTTCGGCAGCGCCGACGCAAGCAGCCGCAGGCCGAACGACGCCGTATCCACCTGAACGTTGTCGACGGTCTGGCAAGTGCTCGTGCCGGGCACGCAGATCGTCACGCTGACGGTGGGAATGTTGGGCAGCGTGCCGGTGAGTCCGCTGTTCACGGTGACGGCCACGGTGTTCGCGGCGGTGGCCGCCGTGGGCTGCTGCGTGGGGCTGGGCACCGCGGCGCTGCCGCCGCTGCCATTGCCATTGCCGCTGCTGCCGTTGCTGTTGCCGCCCGAACTGCTGCTGTTGCTGCTGCCGCCCCCGCCACCGCAAGCGGCGAAGAGAGCAACGAAGGCCACGAGCGCGGCGGTCGAAAGGAACCGGAAAGGGCGCGCCCGCGAGCCGCGCGATTGACGTGAAGTCAGCACTGAAGTCGGCACGTTCGGCCTCCGCTCGTCACTGGATATCGGCGCCGCTGACGCCCGCGGGCAGCGCTTGCGGCAGCCATGCCTGCCCGGAGAAGGCGCCCATGTGGCCGCCCGAATGCACGACGACGTTCGTGTTTTCGACCACGCCCGGCCCGCGCACGAGACCGGCGGCGTGGCTCGCCTTCACGCCGGCTGTGTATTGCGGGAAGTAGCTGCCGAGCAGCGTGGCGAGATTGGGCATCTGCGGGCCGTCCCAGGCGACCGCGAATACGGTGCCGCTCTGCGTGAGGTACTCGCGCACGACGGTGCCGCTGGCGAGCGTGGTCTGCTGGACGGTGTAGGCGGCAGGCGCGGAAGCGCCGGAAGCGGCGCCTTGCGCGGCTGCGCGCGCAACGGCGGGTGCGTTGCCGTTCGCGGCCGCCGCTGAGGCGGCGCTCAGAATGCTGACGCTCGCGCCCGCGGGCGCAGGCATGGGCGCGCCGCCAAGCGCCGCATGCGCCGGCGACGCGGCAAGCAGTGCGCCAGACAACGCAAAAAACAACGCGAAAAACAGCGGACCGGGAAGCGCCGCGCCGAACGCGCGGCCACATGGCGATGTGTACGGATACAAGGCGTCCCCTCCCTCTGGCGATGGGGCGTTGCACCATACGCTGTGGGGCCGCGCGCGAATGTCGCGGCGGGACGCAGCAGGACGGGCAACGGCTGGCTATGCTTCGCTGCGCCGCCGCAACACGTTGGTGGCGGCAGGACGCGAAGGCATGAGCACTAGTATGCCCGCCCTGGATTACATACGGCAGTTGGCCGTTCGGCTAACGGCATGCGCGCGGGCGTACAGGGCCGCCCGCGCGCCGGTCAGAAACCGAGGCTCGCGAGCAGATCGTCGACCTGCGCCTGGTCCTGCACCACGTCGGTCTTGCCTTCCGGATTGATCTGCGGGCCGTTGAGCAGCCCTTCGGGGCTGCCCGTGCTGCTCTGGGTCTCCGCGAGCGCCGCCGCCGTCGCCGCGAACTGCTCGCGCCGCTCCGGTGCGATGTTCTCGACCAGCACCGTGAGCAACTGCTGCTCGATCAGATAGACCACGTCCATGATCTTCTTGATCACCTGGCCCGTCAGGTCCTGGAAATCCTGAGCGAGCATGATCTCGAGCAGTTGCTGGTTGGTCGCTGCCGTGGCTTGCGGCACGCCGTCCACGAAGGCGCGCGTGTCGTCCATCAGTTGGCGCACTTCCGCGCGGCCGATCGGCGCGTCGTACCACGTCGCCCAGCGGCTCGTCAGCTCCTTCGCGTCGTGCTCGAGCGTTTCCTGCAGCGGCTTGGCGATGTCGATCGCGGTCAGCACGCGCTCGGCCGCCTGCTCGGTCATGTTGGCGACATAGCGCAGCCGGTCGCGCGCGTCGGGCACCGCCTCGGCGGCGCGCTCCACGTGCTTGTCGAGGCCGAGTTCGCGCATCGAGTCGCGCAGGCTCCGCGTGAGGTGGCCGATGCGCGCGAGGATGCGATCCGTCGCAAGCTCGCCCGCCTCGCCCGCAGCCGGCGCCTCGAAGTCGAACTCCGGAGGCTGCGGGAGCGGCTCGGCGCCCTCGCCTTCCGGCCACTCGCCGGAACTGATGGGCTCGTTCACGTCAGCTCCCCGTCTTGGCCATCTTCTCGAGAATCTTGTTGAGCTTCTCGTCGAGCGTGGCGGCCGTGAACGGCTTCACCACATAGCCGCTCGCGCCGGCCTGCGCCGCCGCGATGATGTTTTCCTTCTTCGACTCCGCCGTCACCATCAGCACCGGCAGATGCGTGAGGTTCGCGTCGGCGCGGATCTCCTTGAGCATGGCGAGACCGTCGAGGTTCGGCATGTTCCAGTCGGAGATCACGAACTCGTAGTTGCCGCCGCGCAGGCGTGCGAGGCCCGCTGCGCCATCTTCGGCTTCGTCGACGTTCGAGTAGCCCAGTTCCTTGAGCAGGTTGCGGACAATCCGGCGCATCGTCGGAAAATCGTCCACCACCAGAATCTTCATTCCCTTATCCATCACGTTTCATTCCTCCAGGCGAAAACCCGGGCAATTATCCAGAGAAGCCCACTGCCTATCCAGATAAATTAATCGCGAGCGATCGTGCAAGCGTTTGCGGCCAACGCGATCTCTCGATATTGGTTGTTCATTAGACACGCTGGACCCGGTCGCCCATCGAGGCGAGGCGGGTCATCACGCGCCGGCTCATGTCGGCAAGCGGGGCGATTTCGTCGGCGCCGCCCATGGCGATGGCTTCGCGCGGCATGCCGAACACGATGCAGCTCGCCTCGTCCTGCGCAAGCGTGTACGCCCCGGCCTGACGCATTTCGAGCAGCCCGGCCGCACCGTCGCGGCCCATGCCCGTGAGAATCACGCCGATGGCGTTCTTGCCCGCGTGCAGCGCGGCCGAGCGGAACAACACGTCGACCGACGGACGGTGCCGGTTGACCGGCGGGTCGTCGGACAGATGCGCGATGTAGTTCGCCCCGCTGCGCGCGAGCAGGAGATGCGCGTGGCCCGGCGCGATATAGGCGTGGCCGGGCAGCACGCGTTCGCCGTGCTCCGCTTCCTTGACGGTGATGCGGCACAGCCCGTTCAGGCGCTGTGCGAACGACTTCGTGAACCCCGGCGGCATGTGCTGCGCGATCAGCACCGCGGGCGCGTCGGGCGGCAGCGGCTGCAGCACTTCGCGGATCGCCTCGGTGCCGCCCGTCGACGCGCCGACGATCACGAGCTTTTCGGTCGACACGAGCCGGTTGTTGATCATCGGCGCCAGGCTCGCTGCCTGCGCGGCGGCTTGAGCATGCGCCGCGCCGCCCGCTGCGGGCGCCGGGCTCGCATGGTGAGCGCGCACGCGGGCGCGCGCGGCGGCGCGCACCTTGTCGGCGAGCTTTTCCGAGTATTCGAGCATGCCGTCGCGAATGCCGACCTTCGGCTTGGTCACGAAATCGACCGCGCCGAGTTCCAGCGCGCGCAGCGTGATTTCGTTGCCGCGCTCGGTCAACGACGACACCATCACGACCGGCATGGGTCGCAGACGCATCAACTTCTCGAGGAAGTCGAGGCCGTCCATGCGCGGCATTTCCACGTCGAGCGTGAGCACGTCGGGGTTGTGCTGCTTGATCAGCTCGCGCGCGACGAGCGGATCCGGCGCGGTGGCGACGACCGTCATGTCGGGCTGACCGTTGATGATTTCCGTCATCAAACTGCGGATCAGCGCCGAATCGTCGACGCAGAGAACCTTGATTTTTTGCACAGCGTTCACGCCTCCTCTACTGTCCTGGCGTTGTCTTGACCGGATGCGCGCAGCGCGGACGGCACGCTCGAGCCGAACAGCTCGATGCGAGGGCGCGCGCTCTGCGGCTGGGATTGGGAAATCTGGGACGCCGCCGCCGCATTCGCCGCATTCGCCGCGCGCCCGGCGCTGCCGACGCCGAACAGCTCGACGCGCGAGCGCGCCCGCGCGAGCCGTTCGGCGCGCGCCTCCGCGGTTTGCGCCGCAAGCTGCTGTTCGCGCTCGGCCACGCTCGTGTCCTGCGAAAGGCGCAGCTTCTTCACCATCACCTGGCCGGTGCGCGGCAAAAACGCCACCTTGCGCGGATGCGAGCCTTGCAGGTCCTCGGCCACGATGCGGATGTTCTCGGTCGCGAGATAGCGGCGCACGAACACGGCGTTGCGATCGCCGATGTTCATCGTCGTCATGCCCGCGAGCACCGCCGCGCCGCCGAACACCTTGGCCTCGAAGCGCTCGCGCCGGCCGCCCGCCTTGATCAGCTCGTTGATGAGCACTTCCATCGCGTACGCGCCGTAGCGCATCGCGTCGGAGGCGCCGGTGAGCGCGTGGGCGGAATCGGCGCCGTCGTCGGGCAGCATGAAATGGTTCATGCCGCCTATGCCGGCGGTGCGGTCCTGAATGCACGCCGCCACGCACGAGCCGAGCACGGTGACGAGCACCATGTCCTCGCCCGTCGTGTAGAACTCGTTGGGCAGGAGCTTCACGCCGGGGCGCTGGAAATGCGTGTCGAAATAGCGATTCGTCGCGATCGGGAGGCGGGCGCTCATGCGGGCACTC
Source organism: Paraburkholderia sp. J76 (assembly GCF_905220295.1). Taxonomy (NCBI): domain Bacteria; kingdom Pseudomonadati; phylum Pseudomonadota; class Betaproteobacteria; order Burkholderiales; family Burkholderiaceae; genus Paraburkholderia; species Paraburkholderia sp. J76. The sequence continues at coordinate 237,608 of NZ_CAJMZJ010000008.1, read as the reverse complement.
CGAGCGCGTCGCTCGCGCGGCGCGGGGCGGCATTGGCCTGAGCCTGACTGCCGCGCGTGAGTTCGTACACCGTCTGGCCGCGCAGACGGAACGCCTGCGTGACGTACGTGAAGTTCTCCGAGTGGCCCGCGAACAGCAGGCCGTCCGGCTTCATGAGCGGCTCGAAACGCGTGAGGACCTGCGCCTGGGTCGGCTTGTCGAAATAGATCATCACGTTGCGGCAAAAGATCGCGTCGAACGTCGTGCGCAGGCCGTAGTCCGCGTCGGTGAGATTGAGCTGCTCGAACTTGATCATCGCGCGCAGCTCGGGGCGCACCTTCACGAGCCCCGAGTGCGAGCCCGTGCCCTTGAAGAAGAAACGCTTGAGGCGCTCGGGCGACAGATGCTTCACCTGGTCGTACGAGTAGACACCCGCGTCGGCCTTGGCGAGCACCTGGGTGTCGAGGTCGGTGGCGAGCACGCGCGCCTCGCGCGCGGCGCGTTCGCCCAGCGCTTCGACGAGCGTCATCGCGATCGAGTAAGGCTCTTCGCCCGTCGATGCCGCCGAACACCACACGGAAACCGGCTGGGAACTCCTGCGCTTCACGAAATCCGCGAGGATCGGGAAATGATGCGCCTCGCGGAAAAACGCCGTGAGGTTGGTGGTGAGCGCGTTCGTGAACGCTTCCCACTCGTTCGCGTCGTTGCGCGCTTCGAGCTGGTCGAGGTACTCGCGAAAACTGTCGATGCCGAGCGTGCGCAAGCGCCGCGCGAGGCGGCTGTATGCCATGTCGCGCTTGTGATCCGAGAGCGAGATGCCCGCGCGGCGGTGAATGAGCGCACGAATGCGCTCGAAATCCGCCGAGGTGAAATCGAAATCGCGGTTGCTCTCGACGCCCGGGCCGCCCGGCTCCCCGGCGTCGTGGCGTGAATTTCGCAGCGCTTTCATGCTGATGCTCCTTCGCATTGCGCGCCGCCCACTGCCTGGGATTTCGCGGCGCAGGACTGCTGCGCGCCGCGCCTGCCCGGTTGCAATGCGTGCGGCGCATGGGCGGCCCGCGCAACGCGCGTGGACCCTGGGGTCCGGCGCGGCAGGTCTTGCCGTTGTGTAGCGCTCATGTGCATTGCAGTTGCTCGTCGTGTTCAGTGCTTCACTACTTTTGCGTGCCGCGTTCGATCAGAACGTTTCCCAGTCCGAATCGTCCGAAGCGGATGCCGCCGTACTCGCGTGGGCCTCGGCGCGCGCGGGCGCGGCGGCCTTTGCCGCCGGTCTTGCCGCTGCCTTTGCTGCCGGGCTTGTTACCGCATTTGCCGCCGCATTTGTCACCGCATTTGTTACCGCATTTGTCACCGAATGCGCGGCGGGCTTCGCTGCTGCTTTCGTTGCCTGCGCGATGGTTTCCGCGGATGCGGACGGCGCCGCAGCCGCTACGCCCTTCGCCCCCGCCGACATCGACGAGGGCGCCGTGCGTTTCGCGGCGGCCGGCGCCTGCGGCGCCACGCGTGCCGCCGCGCCGCCCGTCGTCCACGTGCCGAGCACGCTTTGCAACTGGCGTGTCTGCTCTTCGAGCGAGGCCGCCGCGGCGGCCGCCTGTTCCACCAGCGCGGCGTTCTGCTGCGTGACGGTATCCATCTGCGTGACGGCGCGGTTGACCTGCTCGATGCCGCCCGACTGTTCCTCGGACGCCGCGCTGATCTCACCCATGATGTCGGTCACGCGGCGCACGGCCTGAAGAATTTCTTCCATCGTCGTGCCCGCGCGGCCCACCAGTTGCGAGCCGCTTTGCACCTTCTCGGCCGAGTCGTTGATGAGTTCCTTGATTTCCTTCGCCGCGCTCGCGCTGCGCTGCGCGAGGCTGCGCACTTCGCCCGCGACCACCGCGAAGCCGCGCCCCTGCTCGCCCGCGCGCGCCGCTTCCACGGCCGCGTTGAGCGCGAGAATGTTGGTCTGGAACGCAATGCCCTCGATCACGCTGATGATGTCCACGACCTTGGCCGAACTCACCGCGATGCCCTGCATCGTGTTCACGACCTCGCCCACCACCTCGCCGCCGCGCGTCGCGATGTCGGAGGCGTTCACGGCAAGCTGGCTCGCCTGGCGCGCGTTCTCGGCGTTCTGGCGCACGGTGCCGGTGAGCTGCTCCATGCTCGACGCCGTTTCCTGCAGCGAAGCGGCCTGCTGCTCGGTGCGCTGCGAGAGATCGGTGTTGCCCATGGCGATCTCGCGCGCGCCCACGTCGATCGAGCTTGCGCCGGTGTGCACCGCCCTCACGAGCGTGACGAGGCTTTCCTGCATGCGCTTGATGCCGCCGAAGAGACGCCCGATCTCGTTGTTGCTGTAGACCGTGACCGGCTGCGACAGATCGCCGTGCGCGATGCGCTCGAAGCACGCCACGGCGTCCTCGAGCGGCTGCACGATGAGGCCGCGCATGGCGAAGCGGATCGCCACCACGAGCACGAGCGCCAGCGCGATCACCACGCCAATGGCGATGCGCATCACGGCGATCTTGTCGTTCGCGGCGACCTCGCGAGCCTGGGCGCTGTCTTCCAGTGCCTGCGCGAGCGGCCCCGCGACGTTGTCGTAGTCGACGAACATCGGGCTGATCTTCGTGTCGGCGACGGCGTGATAGGCCGCTTGATCGTTTGCGCGCAGGGCCGCGAACTCGGGCTGCACGCCGTCTTGCATAAGCGTGGCGCGTTTGGCCGCGAGCGCGTCGAGCGCGGCGGCGTCGAGACCGCTCCTGGGCGCGCTCTGGAAGGCCTGCCAGGCGTCGTTGGATTTGCCGAGCAGTTCCTGGGCGCGATCGATCGCCTTGTTCGCCTCGTCGGCCTGGCCCGCCGCCGCGAGCGCGCTCGCGCGGTCGATCGCGACGCGCGTACGCAGCAGATACGACGACGCGTCGTTGAGCGAATGCATCGCCACCAGATCGCCTCGCACGATCTCGGTGAACGCGTCGCCCGCACGCCCGAGCGCGACGAGCCCGAGTGCGCCGACCAGCACGGTCAGCGCAACCAGAATGACCCCGACGCCCGTGAGCGTCGTGCGGATCGACCATCTTTGCAGCATCTCGTTTGCTCCTGTCCTGTGCGAATCGGGGCGGCCTCGGCTCATGCGGGCGCGCGCGAAAGCGAAGGCGGCTTGCCGCTCTTTCGCGGCGGCTTTTCCGCTCTCTCTCGCGCTGGCCTTGCGGCCTCCCCGTTTGTACCTCTCGGCGCGTTAAACCAACGCCTCGATCAGAGCCATTTCCCGGCTCGTCATCAGCTTTTCGATATCCATCAGGATCAGCATGCGGCCTTCCACGGTGCCGAGACCCGTGAGGTACTCGGTCGTGAGCGTCGCGCCGAATTCCGGCGCGGGCATGATCTGCTCCATCTGCAGCGTAAGCACGTCCGAGACGCCGTCCACCACCATGCCGACCACGCGATGCGCGACGTTCAGGATGATGACGACCGTCTGGTGGTCGTACTCGACGCGGCCCAGATGAAACTTGATGCGCATGTCGACGATCGGCACGATGATGCCGCGCAGGTTGATCACGCCCTTGATGAAATCGGGCGCGTTCGCAATGCGCGTCACGCTGTCGTAGCCGCGGATTTCCTGCACCTTCAGGATGTCGATGCCGTACTCTTCCGCGCCGAGCGTGAAGACGAGGAATTCCTGACCGCCTGCGTCGGCCTGCAGCGCGTCGCGGCGTTGCGCGCCGGCAAGAGCGCCGTGCGCGCCGCTGCCTTGAATCGATTGGACTTCTGCCACGTTAGCCCCTGAACGGTTGGGAGATGATGGGTTGACTGCGTCCGGACTTCATTTACGTCTCACGCGAATTCGGCGAACGCACCCGAATTAGCGCTGGCGCTCACGCCGTGCGTGGCGCGCGTTTCGCGATTGAGCGCGGCCACGTCGACGATCAGCGCTACGCTGCCGTCGCCGAGAATGGTCGCGGCCGAAATGCCGTGCACCTTGCGGTAGTTCGTTTCGAGGTTCTTCACCACGACCTGCTGCTGGCCCACCAGCTCATCGATCAGCATGGCGAAGCGGCGGCCTTCGGTTTCCATGATCGTGACGATGCCCTGCGTCGGGTCCGTGCGCGCGCCTTCCACGTTGAACGCCTTGTGGAGCGCGACGAGCGGCAAGTATTCGCCGCGCACGCGCACCACACGGTCGCCGTTGGTGACGGTGTAGATGTCTTCGTGGCGGGGCTGCAGCGACTCCATCACGAAGTTCAGCGGCAGAATGAAAATCTCTTCGCCGACCTTCACCGACATGCCGTCGAGAATCGCCAGCGTGAGCGGCAGCACGATGCGCGTGGTGCTGCCCTTGCCCGCGTGCGAAGTGATCTCCACGTGGCCGCCCATCGCCTGGATGTTGCGCTTGACCACGTCCATGCCCACGCCGCGGCCCGACACGTCGGTCACTTGCTCGGCCGTCGAAAAGCCCGGCAGGAAGATGAGGTTCCAGACTTCGTCGTCGGACATGGTGTCGCTCACCTGCATGCCCTGCTTGATCGCCTTGGCGAGAATCTTGTCGCGGCGCAGGCCCGCGCCGTCGTCGCTCACCTCGATCACGATGTTGCCGCCGTGGTGCGCGGCGGAGAGCACGAGCTGGCCCGTTGCGTCCTTGCCCGCGGCGCGGCGCGCTTCCACGGTTTCGATGCCGTGGTCGAGCGAGTTGCGCACGAGGTGGGTGAGCGGGTCGATGATGCGCTCGATCAGGCTCTTGTCGAGTTCGGTCGCCTGACCGAAGGTGACAAGCTCGACTTCCTTTCCGAGCTTCGCCGCGAGATCGCGCACGAGACGCGGAAAGCGGCTGAAAACGTAATCCATCGGCATCATGCGGATCGACATCACCGCTTCCTGCAGGTCGCGCGCGTTGCGCTCGAGCTGCGCCATGCCGTTGTAGAGGCGGTCGTGCAGCGCCGGGTCGAACGTGCTGGTCGTTTCCGCCAGCATGGCCTGCGTGATGACGAGTTCGCCCACGAGGTTGATCAACTGATCGACCTTTTCGACGCCCACGCGAATCGAGCTGCCTTCGGCCGAATTGGCGGCCGCAGCCGGACGGGCCTTGCGCTCGCCTTCTGCCTGCGCGGGCGACGCGACGCCCGGCGTAGCGACGCCCGGCGCAGCGACGCCCGGCGCGCTCACGAGAGGGCGCGGCGCTTCGAGTTCCGCATGCGGTGCGCTCGCCGGGGCCGCGACTACGCCAGGCGCGCTCGCGACGGGCGCCGCCGGTGCTGCGGGCGCAGCGGGGGCCGGTGCAGTTGCAGCGGATGCCGCCGCCGGTTGCGCATCGCCTTGCGGCGCTGCGCCCCGGCCAATCGAAATCTGCTTCTCGTCGATCACGAAGCAGCACACCGCGATGATGTCGTCGGACGTCACATCGGTTTCGAGCCACAGCGTGAGGTCGTCGCCGGTCTTCACCTGGCCGAGAATGCGGCCGAGGTTGCCGAGTTCTTCGACGAGCAGTTCCTGATCCTTCGCATCGACGGCGCGCAGCGTCACGCGCAGATGCGGGCCTTCCGCGGGCGCATCGGCGCCGGGCGCGGGCGTCGAGCCCGCTGCATCGATCGCTTCGCTCACGACGTGCTCGGGCGCGCCCGAACCGCTGGCCGCCAGCGCGCTGTGCATTTCGAAAGCCGCTTCGAGATCTTCTTCCGAATCGCCGGCGCTTGCCTGCGGGGCCGGCGCGGGCGCCGGCGCCGGTGCTGGTGCCGGCTCGGTCGCAGGTACGCCGCGGCTTTCCGCGTAAAGGCGCTCGAGCTTCGTGCGCACGGCGGCAGCCGCTTGCGCGTCGGGTTCGGCGCTCGCGCGGTAGGCGCCGAGCTGGTCGGAGAGCACGTCCTTCGTTTCGAGGAACGTGTCGATCATGTCCTTGCGCAGCACGAGTTCGTTGTTGCGAGCGCGGTCGAGCAGCGATTCGAGAATGTGGGTCGTCTCGGTCAAGGCCGTGAAGCCGAACGTCGCCGCGCCACCCTTGATGGAGTGCGCCGCGCGGAAGATCGCCGCCAGATCCTCGGGATCCGGGCGACCGACGTTCAGGTTCAGGAGAAGCTGCTCCATCTGTGCGAGCAGTTCGTCCGCCTCGTCGAAAAACGTCTGGTAGAACTGAGTGATGTCGAGAGTCATTGCTCTTTCACCGCGTTAATTGCCTGGGAGTGCCTGGGATGCCGGGTCGGTCGCCGCGCGGCACCTCAAGGGTGGGCCTCGCCGAGCGCGCTCGCCAGATCGACGAGCAGCTCGGGGTCCACCGGTTTTTCGATCCAGCCGGTCGCGCCTGCGTCGCGTACGGCTGCCTTGAAGCCTTCGTCCGATTCCGTGGTCAGCACGAGGATGGGCGTTTCGAGGTACGAAGGATTCGCCCTCAACTGCTTGATCAGGTCGAGTCCGCCCATGCGCGGCATGTAAAGGTCGGTGAGCACGAGATCGAAGCGCTGGGCGAGCGCATGCTCGAGCCCCTCCTCGCCGTCGCTCGCCACCGTCACTTCGTAGCCTGCTGAGCCGAGCGCCGCACGCAGGATCTCCCGCATGGACACCGAATCGTCGATTGCCAGAATGTTCCTGATCATCCGTTCCTCGTTGTCATTGCGCTGCCGGCGCGACGCTCATCGCCGGGGCCACCGCGGGGGCAACCGCTGTCGCCATCTTCGGCGCGATCGCCACCGGCGCGGGCGCGGCCCTGACCGGCACGGCGTCCGGCGTGAGCGCGGGCAGGCTCTTGCCCGAACCCGCTGCGTCGTCGGAGAGCGTGGTGGTGGTCGAGTCGTCGTGCATGAGCGCGTCTTCGGACTTCTTGTTCAATACGATGATGCTGATGCGGCGGTTCTCCGGGTCGAGCGGATCGGCCTTGTTCAGGTTCTGCGTGGAAGCGAGACCGAGCACGCGCAACACCTTCGATTCGTCCATGCCGCCCGCGATCAGCTCGCGGCGCGATGCATTCGCGCGGTCGGCGGAAAGCTCCCAGTTGCTATAGCCCTTTTCGCCGCCGGCGTAGGGCACGGCGTCGGTGTGGCCCTGCACGACGATGCGGTTGGGCACGTCGTTGAGCGTCTTGCCGATCGCCTGCAGGATGTCGCGCATGTACGGCTCGACCACATCGCGCGCGGTGGCGAACATCGGGCGCTTCTGCGAATCGACGATTTCGATGCGCAGGCCCTGCAGCGTGGAATCGATGCGGATCTGCTGCTTGAACTGGCGCAGCACCGGGTTCGCCTCGATCGCCGCCATCAGCTTCACCTGCAGGTCGTGCAGGCGCACCTGCTCCTTGCGTTCGAGCGAGCCTTCGAGCTGCTTCGTGGCGTCGTCGTCGTTGTGCTTCGACTGGTTGCGCTCCGAGCGCTCGGTCGCGCCGTCGCTGCGCCGCGTGATGCCCTGATCCTGCGAGGAAATATCGCGGCCGCCGCCCTTCAGGATGCTGGAGTCTTCGGCGCTGCGGTCGCCGCCCCAGAGCGTGATCTTCAGCGGCTGGTTGAAGTAGTCGGCAATGCCGCGCAACTGCACCGTCGAAGCCGACGACAGCAGCCACATCAGCAGGAAGAACGCCATCATCGCGGTCATGAAGTCCGCGTAGGCGAGCTTCCACGCGCCGCCATGATGGCCGGCCTTCTTCGGCGCGGCGCGCTTGACGACGATCGCGCGGTCCTTGTTGTTGCTCATGGCCGGTCCTTACTTCGCCTTCACGCGGCGCACGTGCTCTTCGAGTTCCGTGAACGACGGACGCTCGGTCGAGAACAGCACCTTGCGGCCGAACTCCACGGCAATGGCCGGCGCGTAGCCGTTCAGGCTCGCGAGAATCGTCACCTTGATGCACTGGAACATCTTGGTCGACTCGGTCACGCGCTGCTCCGCGAGGCTCGAAAGCGGGCCGATCAGGCCGTACGAAAGCAGAATGCCGAGGAAGGTGCCCACCAGCGCCTGGGCGATCATCTCGCCGAGAACCGCGGGCGGCTTGTCGGCGGAAGCCATGGTGTGCACGACGCCCATCACCGCCGCGACGATACCGAACGCCGGCATTGCGTCGCCCACCTTGGCGAGCGCATGCGCGGGGGCCTCGCCTTCGGCGTGGTGCGTTTCGATTTCCTCGTCCATGAGGCTTTCGATCTCGAAGGCGTTCATGTTGCCGCCCACCATGAGACGCAGGTAGTCGGTAAGGAATTCGACGATGTGATGGTCGGCGAGGATCTTCGGATACTGCGTGAAGATCGGGCTCTTGTGCGGATCGTCGATATCCGCTTCGAGCGTGAGCGTGCCTTCCTTTCGCGCCTTCGCGAGCAGGACATAGAGCAGCGCGAGCAGCTCCATGTACACGTCCTTGTTGTATTTGGCGCCCTTGAACAGCGTGGGAAGCACGCGCAAGGTGGCCTTGATGGTCTTGATGCCGTTGCCGAGGATGAACGCGCCGACGCCAGCACCGCCGATCATGAGCAGCTCCATCGGCTGCATGAGGGCGCCCAGATGGCCACCCTCGAGCGCATAGCCCCCGAAGACGCAAAAGATCGTCAAGAGTGTTCCAACGATAATCAGCACAGCCGGGTCCTCACTAGAAATGCGCCGCGAACCGCCGTCGGCCCGCGCCCTTAGCTGGGTTTACGGCAACGGCGCGAAAAACTTTGGGTTTGAATGGGCGCGGATCGCAAGCCGGCCGGGCATTTGCCGCCCGCCTTGCCTGGGCAGCGCGGGGGAATGTGGGGCCGGTTCGCAAAGCCGTGCGGGAAAGGGTTATCGTTTGCGTCCGAGGCTGGCGGTGAGCGTTGGCGGCGGTGCCGTCGATCGGAGCCGGACAGCGCCTGCACCGGGACGGGCCGGGTTTATCCGGGGTCCCGGCGGTGCGCCCGCCGCATCGAACGGGATTTGCCCGCGTCGATCTGCCTCAGGCTGCGATCCGCGCTGCGAGCGCGCTGCGCCGCGTGCGCCCCGCCCGCGAAGGCGGCTGGCACAGCCCGCAGACGAAGCCGCGCTGCGGGTCGTGCGCATGGGCCACGTAGCGGCCGCCGCAGCGGCTGCATGGCGTCATCTGCAGCAGGCCCGAGGTGAAGTAGCGCACGAGCGTCCAGGCGCGCGTGAGGCTCAGCGCGGGCGTTTCGTCGTGCAGCCGAAGGTGCTCCAGATAGAGCCGGTAGCTCTTCACGATGGCGTGGATCGGCTCGCAGCGCCCGTGACGGTTCATGAACACGAACGTGTTGTAGAACAGCGAGGAGTGGACGTTGGGCTGCCACGTCATGAACCAGTCGGTCGAAAACGGCAGCATGCCCTTGGGCGGCGACTCGCCCTTCACTTCCTTGTAAAGACGGATAAGCCGGTCGCGCGAGAGCGAGGTCTCGGCTTCGAGCAACTGCAGGCGCGCGCCCAGTTCGATCAGCTCGATTGCGAGCGCGATCTCCTTTACCTCCTGAACCACACTCTTTGTCGCCATAGACACCCGTTGGAAGCCGCAATGGAATGCGCGTGGCCCCTGCCGCGGCTCGCGCCGGGCCAGAGTGCAATGCGCGGCCGCGTAGCGCGGCGCGGGAGCGAAGCGGTTCAGCCGATCTGCTCGACGTCCTGGCCCGCCATGATGATGGCCGAGTGGGTCAGCGCGGTTTTGCCCTTGTCGGCAAGCGCGCTCAGGATGGCGTGGTCGTCGAACCGGAAGCGGCAAAGCAACTGGTTCGACGCGGCAAGCCGCACGGTCTGCGCGAAAGAGAGATTGGCGAGCACCTCGGCGGACTGCTCGGAGATGCCCATGCGGAACATGCCCGTCGGCTTGTCCTCACGCAAAAGACGTTGCGCGAGCAACAGGTACGACAGGTTCACTTCCTTTATCTCATTGAGCATGTCGCTATGCGTCGTCGCGCTCATGGATTCCCCCGAATCAAATCGCGGCGGCTGGTCAGACCGCCCGCGGAAAACGTTTGCTCGCCCGGACGCAACTCGCGTGCATCCAAACGGCTGTTTATGGTCGTGGGTGCATTGTGGCTGGGGCGCGAACAAATGGAAATCGGACGGATGCCGCGACGCGTTGCGAGAAAAACTTTCGCTAACGTGTAGGAATTTTTCTGACAAGGAGGGAAAAGCAGCGGCGGGACGCGGCGCGCGTCATGTCATGCGCATAAGCCGCGTAATTGTCTGCTGATTATAGGCTTTTTCATCAATGCGTCACGGCCCCATGGTATCTGGCCCTCGCCCGGACGGCATCGGAAAATCGTCGTGTCCCTCGCCGGGCGGCTCGGGTACGTTGCTTGCGGGTTGCGCGCGCAAGCGAGGTCACGCTTTGCAATGGGCTCTTACACCCGCTGTATCCCGCTGTAACAACATTAAGCGTTTGCAAATCCGCGTGTGTCGGCGGCCGAAACGGCCATAATCGGACTCAGGGATAACCCGATACCGCAGTACCGCCGTAGTGCCACATCACTGAGTTCATTGCACACGCGGCTTTTTGCCAGGAGATCGAATAATGCGAATCGCACAAATTGCGCCACTCTACGAAGCCGTTCCGCCCAAGCTTTATGGCGGCACCGAGCGCGTCGTGTCCTATCTGACCGAAGCGCTCGTCGAGCTCGGCCACGACGTGACGCTGTTCGCCAGCGGCGATTCGGTCACCTCGGCAAACCTCGAAGCTGCGTGGCCGCGCGCGCTACGCCTCGACCCGACGATCCGCGACGCGCTCGCCCCGCACATGGTGCTGCTCGAACGCGTGCGCCGCGTCGCACATGAGTTCGACGTGCTGCACTTTCACCTCGACTACCTGCCGTTCCCGCTTTTCACGTCCATGGACACGCCGTTCGTCACGACGCTCCACGGCCGCCTCGACCTGCCGGAACTGCAACCCGTGTTCGAGCAATTCTCCAACGCGCCCGTGATCTCGATTTCGGACTCGCAGCGCCAGCCGTTGCCGCAGGCCGCGTGGCAGAACACGATCTATCACGGACTGCCGAAGAACCTGCTCACGCCGCAAACCGACCGCAAGCCCGAGTACCTCGCGTTCCTCGGCCGTATCTGCCCGGAAAAGCGCGTGGACACGGCGATCAAGATCGCCGCGCTCTCCGGCCTGCCGCTGAAGATCGCCGCCAAGGTGGACAAGGTCGATCAGGACTATTTCAAGACCGAGATCGAGCCGCTGCTGTCGCAAGCTCACGTGGAATTCATCGGCGAGATCAACGAAGAGCAGAAGCCCGCGTTCCTTTCCGGCGCCAAAGCGCTCCTGTTCCCGATCGACTGGTCTGAGCCGTTCGGCCTCGTGATGATCGAGGCCATGGCGTGCGGCACGCCGGTCATCGCCTTCAATCGCGGTTCGGTGCCCGAGGTGATCGAACCCAGCGTGACGGGCCATGTGGTCGAGGACGTGCAAGGGGCCGTGGCCGCGCTTCAGAATATCGATTCGCTGTCGCGCGAGGCGATTCGCAACCAGTTCGAACAACGGTTCACGTCGCACATCATGGCCGGCAATTATGTCGACACATATACGGCGCTGATCGAAGCGGCACAACGTCCGGTGCTGCGACGTGTCGCCGCTGGATGAGAGGCGTCTGATTTTCGGGATAAATCCAGACAAAAGGGCGATGTGAATCGTTTGCGAGTCGCCGAATAGCGTCATTACATCTCGATTACGATGCCGCATAAAAAAGAGCCGCATGTTTCATGCGGCTCTTTTATTGCATTTGTCGTGGCGGCGAGACGACGGCGTGGGCCGTTCGCCCGGCCGCATGCACGGACAATCAAGCACATTCAAGCGCAATCAGGCAATCAGGTAGCGTTCGCGGTTCTTGCCCGCGATCCACTTGGGCGGCTTGCCGCGCCCGCTCCAGGTCGCGCCGGACTTGGGGTCCTGGTAGCGCGCGGGGAGCGGCGCCTTTTTCGGCGGACGCCCGCGGCGCGCGGCCTCGGCAAAGCCCAGATCCTGGGCGGAAAGGCCGTATTCGTTGATCTTTTCCCTGATCGCGGCGATGACTTCCGCGATTTCCGTGCGTCGCGCCTCTTCGGCCTGAGCCTGGAGTTTTGCGATCTGCGCCTTGAGTTCTGAATATTGCGACATTTCCATTCCCCCTTCATTGCTCGTGAAACCGACTCGACCGGAGATTAGACGCAAATAACGGAATTCGCAATCGCTATTAATACTGCTTTATCACGCCATTTCCCAATTTAACGATTGGTCGCTTCTGCGCGCAATTGCGCAGACGCCAATCGAAATAATTCGGCCAATTACGTCAAAATTGACAATCCTTGACAGCATCGAAAAGGGCGACTGCCTAGAATCTGGCATTTCCTGGCGCCGGCATTTTACGCGGCTCCTTCAATTCGACTTTTCGAGGTGTCACGCAATGCACTTATCCAAGCGACTCATTGCCGAACTGATCGGCACTTTCTGGCTGGTCCTGGGCGGCTGCGGCAGCGCCGTGCTCGCGGCCAACTTCGCCGGCCCGGTTCACGGACTCGGCATCGGCTTCGTGGGCGTGTCTCTCGCGTTCGGCCTGACGGTGCTCACCATGGCCTACGCCATCGGCCATATTTCGGGCTGCCATCTGAACCCCGCCGTGAGCGTGGGCCTGACCGTCGCGGGCCGCTTCCCGGCGCGCGACCTCGTGCCGTACATCGCCGCACAGGTGGTGGGCGCGGTGATCGGCGCGTTCGTGCTGTCGCTCATCGCCACGGGCAAACCGGGCTTCGACCTCGTCGGCAGCGGCTTCGCGACCAACGGTTACGGCGAGCACTCGCCGGGCCACTACGCCATGGGCGCCGCGTTCGTGTGCGAAGCCGTCATGACCGCGTTCTTCCTGTTCGTCATCCTCGGCGCGACCGACAAGCGCGCGCCGGCTGGCTTCGCGCCGATCGCCATCGGCCTGTGCCTCACGCTCATTCACCTGATTTCGATTCCCGTCACCAATACCTCGGTGAATCCGGCCCGCTCGACCGGCCCTGCGCTCTTCGTGGGCGGCGAGGCGATCTCGCAACTGTGGCTGTTCTGGGTCGCGCCGATCGTCGGCGCCGTGATCGCGGGCATCGTGTATCCGGCAGTGGCGGGGCGGCGCGAGGCGGTAGCGGCGGTGTCCGTGCGCGAGACGGCTTGACGGCCTGACGCGTTCCCGCATGTCTGCGCGGCTCGAGCCACGCTGAATCGCACGACCTTTTTCGTGCATCATCAAACGGGCGCTTCGGCGCCCGTTTGTCTTTGCCGGCCCGGGCGTCACGAGTGCGCGGCGGACCCTGCCGCGATGGCCACGCTGCTAGAATCGGGCGACTTTCCGCCTGTCTTGCCACACGGAGCACCACGACGCCCAGTATGAAGCGCTCACGCCTTTGGCCAATCCGGTTCGCCCCGACACTCGCCGCTGGGCTGAGCGCGCTGGTGTGCGCGTGCGCCCCGCTGCCGCAGGCCAGCGGGTCCACCGCCAGCGAATCCGCCGCCAGCGCTCACGTCGCCGGGGCAACGCAAACGAACGCGAGCGACGTCGAAACACTCGTCTTCGTGAGGCATGGCGAAAAGCCGCCAGAGGGATTCGGCCAGCTCAGTTGCAAAGGGCTGAACCGCGCGCTTGCGCTGCCGGCGGTAATCGCAGCGAAATACGGCAAGCCCGATGCCATTTACGCGCCGGACCCCGGCGAGCAAAAGGAAGACAACGGCCATCTTTGGTATTACGTGCGCCCGCTCGCGACGATCGAACCCACCGCGATCCAGTTCGGCATGCCGATCCAGACGCCGTATGGCTATTCGAAGATCGACGCGCTGCAAACCACGCTCGTCGATCCAAGGTGGCGCGGCCGCACCGTGCTCGTTGCATGGGAACATCGGGAAATCGAGACGCTCGTGCGCCGCGTGGTCGCCGCGCACGGCGGCAGCGCGAGCGATGTGCCGCGCTGGGAAAGCGCGGACTTCGACAGCATTTATGTGGTGCGTATCGACTGGAGCGCCGGCGCGGCGCACGCGCGTTTTTCGCACGAGCGCGAAGGGCTGGACGGGCGCCCGGACGAATGCCCGTGCGCGCAACTGCCCGCCGGGCAATAACCGTCGGAATGAAATCGCGACAGCGGCGAGCGTGGACTACGACGCGAGTTCGTCGTCGAGTGCGAACAGCTTGCGCAGATGGTGCGCGACACCGGCCTCGAAGTTGTTGCCGATGCGCGGCACCGAAGGCAGCCGCTTGATGAGATCGGGATTGGCGTTGTTCATCATGAACGGATGACCCGCCGTTTCGAGCAGATCGATATCGTTCATGTTGTCGCCGAACGCCACGCAACCCGAGGCGTCCACGCCGAGCCGCTCGAGCACGACGCGCAGCGCGCGCCCCTTCGAAACGCCGGCCACCATCACTTCGAGACAATCGGGCAGCGAGTAGGTGACGTAAAGCGCGTCGCCGAACTCGCGCGCGAGATTCTGCGCGACGTGCGCGAGATCGGCGGGGTCGCCAATATAAAGCGCCTTGGCAATGCCCGCGCCGGCATGGTCGCGCAGATTCGCCACGCGATACTCGAAGCCCGAGTCCTGGTGATACGCGAGCAGTTCGGGCGCGTGGCGGTCGATGAGCCAGGCGTCGTCGGTATAGATGCTCACGATCACGCGGCCGTGCTCGCCCACGGTATTGGCCGCAACGAGGCGCTCGACCATGGCGGCGGTCAGATTGCTCGCGTGGATGAGCGTGTCGTCGGGCGCATGCACGCGTGCGCCGTTCGCGGTGATGAGATACGGCCGGATGCCGAGCACGTTGCGAATGCCGGCTACGTCGCAATAATGGCGGCCGGTCGCGATCACGAACGGCAGCCCCTGTGCATCGAGGGCGCCCAACGTGGCAACCGTGAACGGATCGACCTGATGGTCGCTATTGAGCAGCGTTCCGTCGAGATCGGTTGCAATGACCTTGTACATGGTGATCAGACAGCTAGCGGGAAACGCTGAATCGTAGCATCTGTGGCACGGCTATGCCCTTGACCTACGTTTGCGGCGCCCGCCATTCATCGCTCAGTTGCCCGCGGCCGCAAGCGCCAGCCTTTGGGCTTCCCGCCGCGCGAGCCGCAGCGCGCCGGTCGTGGAATCGGCGAGCGGCGCGCGCAGGCGGTCGCGCACCGCTTCCGGCACCCATTCGCGCAGCGGCTGCCCAAGCCCGCCCGAGAGCGCCGCGGGCAGGCTGCCCGAAGGATCGAGCGCCGTGATGAGCTTCGCGATCTCCATACCGGCTTCGGCGAGCAGCCTGGCAACGAACGGATGTTCGCGATGCGCGAGGACAACCGGCGCGAGGCTGGCGTAGGCCGTCTGGTTGGCCGCGCACAGCCACACGATAAGGCTGTCGCGATCGGTCGCTTGCGCGTGGGCGAGGAGGGCACGCGCAAAGTCGTCCATGGGTGCGCGCGCGTCGAGCGCCTGCTGCGCCCACACGATTGCGCGCAGGCCGAACCAGGCGCCGCTCGCTTCGTCGCCAGAGGGAAAACCGAAGCCGCCCGCAATGCGACACTGCCCGTTCTCGTCGAGCACCGCCGCGATGCTGCCCGTGCCAAGCGCGACCACCACGCCCGGCTCGCCGCCGTGCGCGCCCAGCAGCGTCGTATAAGCGTCGCTTTCCACCGCGAGGCCGGCCACGGGCGGCGCGGTAGCGCGAAACGGCGCCAGCCAGTCGGGGTTGTTCACGCCTGCCAGCCCGCAGCCGAGCACGCATTGCGACCAGTCAAACGCCACGCCGGCCTGCGCGAACGCAGCGCGGCAACCTTCCTCGATCGATTGCCAGGCGCGTTCGATACCGAGTCCGAGCCCCGACGGCCCCGCGGCCGCCCGCGCAAGTTCGACGCCGTTCGTGTCGCCGAGCGCGATGCGCGTGCCGGTGCCCCCACCGTCAACGCCGATCAACCAGGTGTATTTCTGCATGATGTCCGCCGCGCCTCGCGCGTCTCTGTGTCCGTGTATCCGGTCGAAAGCCAAAAGATTTGTCGTGCCGCAGAGACTAACGGCTTCCCTGCGTTCGCACAATCGGCCATCCGGCCAGGGTGGCGGCGCAACCCCGATCCGCTATGCTTGCGTGGCCAGAATGACGTCTCGCAAGGAGAACTTACCGTGACACACCGCTGCAACTGGGTATCGGCCAACGCGTCGCCGCAGTACGTGCAATACCACGACGAGGAGTGGGGCGTGCCGTCGCGGGACGACCAGCATCTGTTCGAAATGATCGTGCTCGAAGGCGCGCAGGCGGGACTCTCGTGGTCCACGATACTCAACAAGCGCGAAGGCTATCGCCGCGCTTTCGCCAACTTCGACATCGCGAAGGTTGCGCGTTTTACGCCCGGGCATGTCGAAACGCTCATGCAGGATGCCTCCATCGTGCGCAACCGGGCCAAGATCGAAGCGGCCATCGCCAACGCCCGCGCCGTGCAGCAAATCCAGGCCGAACACGGCTCGCTCGCGCAGTTCGTCTGGTCGTTCGTGAACAACACGCCCATCCAGAACGACCTGGCGTCGTATCGCGACGCGCCGGCGTCCACCGAGGTCTCGGACGCGCTCAGCAAGGCGCTCAAAAAATACGGCTGCAAATTCGTTGGCACAACGATCTGTTACGCGTTCATGCAGGCTGTCGGCATGGTCAACGACCATGAGCGCGACTGCATGCGCCGCGACGCTTGCGCAACGCTCGGGAAAAAGAAGCGGCGCGCCTGAGCGCAGCGAAGCGCGGGCGCGCGCACCCTTTCAGCCGCGATCCGGGAAAGTCCCGAGCGGGGTGCGACTCCCCTCGCCAACCGTTGTCCGGCGGGGTTTTGCTGGATATCAACACGGTCGCGCCGAATACCGGCCGCGGCAATTTCTCGTCGCGATGGTGCGCAGGCCCACGGTTTTTCAGCGGCGCGCCGTTATAACGGGAAGTGAATGCAGGCGTGTCAGGGGAACGGGTAGTTGATGCGGCCGGAAGGCCGGCGGCGCCGCATTAGAAGGGAATTAACCTGTGCCCGGCGCTTGGGCGGCAGGGGGCTGAAATGAAAAACGTCCACTTCCTGAGCCATCAGGAAATCTTCGACCGCGCGGTGGCCCATCTCCTGGGCCAGGGGCGCGCGGCACTGCTGCCACGCGGCGGCGGCGCCTACCGGGGCGGTGGCTGTGGCGGCGGCTACGGCAGCGCGCACAGCTACGGCGGGTGTCCGGTTGGCAGTTTCATCCGGCCGCGCGACTATATGAGCGCCATGGAAGGCATTCCCGTGCGCTACCTCGGCCGTGAGGCGACCGACGTGCCGCTCTATATGGACGTGGGCGTAGCCGCGCTGAAAAAAGCGCTATTGCGTGCTCACATCAACATCTACGATCCCGCTACGATCAACCTGCTGAGTTGCCTGCAGAACGTGCACGACGTGTTCGGCGTGTGGGAGTGGCGCGAGCGCCTTTGCTCGATTGCCGCGCAGTTCCGCCTGTCGCCCGAACACATGAAAGACGCCGCCTGAGCGGCCGGCGCGCTTAACGCGAGATCGACGCAAAAACACAAACGGCGGCGCAGCCTCTTGCGAAGCATGCGCCGCCGTCTGGCGGAACATCGAAAAGCGAAAAAGCTTAGTGGAGCTTCTTCGGCAGCATCTGGCTGCGCAGACGCTTGTGCAGGCGCTTGACGGCTGCTGCCTTCTTGCGCTTGCGAACTGCCGTCGGCTTTTCGTAAGCTTGACGCTCACGCAGCTCGGCGATCAGGCCGTTCTTTTCGATTGCGCGGCGGAAGCGGCGAATCGCCACTTCGAACGGCTCGTTTTCCTTCAGAAGAATCGTCGTCATGTATTTCCTAACTCAAATCGCTTAATACGGTTCAAAGGCGTGGGCGTCAAAGCCGCTCACGCGCCGGCCCTCCGGTCGTTCGCCACGGTGGGGCTGAACGAGAGGCAAGGCGGCCACGGAGGCCGGAAAAGAGAAGTAGGGGGTTCACAGCGGAACGCGATCAGGTCGACCTTGCTGCAACACACCTGACCGCCGGTTTGCGGCCGCCAACAGTAACGAACACGGCAACAAAACAGGCAAAGATCTCAATTCACTCTCAATGATATCAGCAAACGATTCGCCTGACCAGGGTTTCTTGATTCTAGTCAGGCACTTGCGCCGCATGCCGCAGCCGCCGCGCAAGTGCCCTCACCGGCCCCTTACTTAGGACACCTGGATTAATGTTATTCCGCCCGTCAGGCGCTCGCGTCGTTGAGCGCCTGGACGTCGGCCGGATCGAGCTTCAGCCGCACGGCCGCCGCGAGGCTCTCCAGTTGATCCAGCGAGGTCGCGCTCGCGATCGGCGCGGTGATGCTCGGGCGCGCGATCAGCCACGCCAGCGCCACCGCCGCGAGCGTGCTGCCGTGCCGCTCGGCCACGTAATCGAGCGCCGCCAGAATCCGGATGCCGCGGTGGTCGAGGTACTTCTCGACGCGCGAGCCGCGCGTGCTCTTTGCAAGATCCTCGCGCGAACGGTATTTGCCGGAAAGAAAGCCGCTCGCCAGGCTGTAATAGGGCACGACCGCCAGCTTTTGCGCCATCGCCACGGGTTCGAGATCGGCCTCGTAATGCGCGCGGTCGTAAAGGTTGTATTCGGGCTGGATGATCTGGTACGCGGGCAGGCCGGACTTCTTCGAGACCGCGAGCGCCTCCTCGACGCGTGCGCCCGTGTAGTTCGACGCCCCGATCACGCGCACCTTGCCCGCCTCGATGAGCCGCTGGTAGGCCCCGAGCGTCTCTTCGAGCGGGACTTTCTGGTCGTCTTCGTGCGAGAAGTACACATCGATGTAATCGGTCTGCAGACGGCGCAGCGAATCTTCCACGGCGGCCGTGATGTTCGCGGCGGAAAGCCCCGGGCGGCGCGCGTCCTTTGCGACCTTCGTTGCGATCACCACGTTGTCGCGCTTGCCGCTCTTCGCGATCCACTTGCCGATGATCGTCTCCGACTCGCCGCCCCGGTTGCCGGGCACCCACGCGGAGTAGACGTCGGCGGTGTCGATGAAGTTCAGGCCGGCGTCGGTGAAGGCGTCGAGGATCGAAAACGAGGTGGCTTCATCCGCGGTCCAGCCGAAAACGTTGCCGCCGAACATGAGGGGGGCGACCTGCAATGGGGAAGTGCCGATCCTGCGTAGTTCCATGGGGCCTCCAGCAAAAAGGGGAACGGGAAACCGTTGAGGATACGCCGCCTCGCCGCGCGTTGCAGCCGGCACGGGCACGCGGCCCGGGAAGCGCCGCCGGCGCCCTCGCGCTAAACCGCGTGCGGCCCCTGCCGTAAACAAGCGGGAAGCACGGAGCGCGGCGCAGCAGGATTTTTATGCACCGCGCAAATGAGGTCCCGATTGTCGGCGCTTCCCCTCAAGTTTTTTTTACCTGCGCCGACAACCTTCACTGAGGCGGCCAGCAATGAACGATTGCTTCCGCCGCGGCCATAGTGGCTTGTAACGGGCTTGCCGCCCGCTTAGGAGAATTTCCATGCTCGGAATCAACAGCAACATCAACTCGCTCGTCGCGCAACAGAACCTGACGGGTTCGGGCAGCGCGCTGTCGCAAGCGATCACGCGCCTGTCGTCGGGTAAGCGCATCAACAGCGCGGCTGACGATGCAGCAGGTCTCGCGATCTCGAACATCATGCAGACCCAGATCAACGGTCTGAATCAGGGCGTGTCGAACTCGAACGATGGCGTTTCGCTGGTTCAAACGGCATCGAGCGGCCTCTCGTCGCTGACGAGCAGCCTGCAGCGTATCCGCCAGTTGGCCACGGAAGCCGCCAACGGCTCGATGACCGACGACGACCGCGCAGCACTGCAACAGGAAGTCGCGCAGCAGGTTTCGGAAATCAACCGTGTTGCTTCGCAAACGACGTACAACGGCATGAACGTGCTGAACGGTACGCTCGGCACGGTGTCGTTCCAGGTCGGCGCAAACGTCGGCCAGACGATCAGCCTGAACCTGTCGCAAAACATGTCGGCGGCATCGATCGGCAGCGGCGTGCCGCAAGCCGGCCAGACGCTCGGCACGTTCAGCAACCTGAGCCTGAATGCTTCGGGCGCCGCAGCCACCGGCTCGTCGGCAACCATCACGTCGATCAACGTCGTCTCCGACGGCAGCGGCGGCTTCACGTTCACCGACCAGAACAACACGGCACTGACGAACACGGCTGTCAGCGCCCTGTTCTCGGCTAGCGGCGCAACGGTCACCGGCAACGCAATCGTGGGTTCGGGCACGGCGCTCTCGCTCACCGACAGCGGCCTCGACACGGCTGTGGGTTCGGCCGGCTCCGCCGCCGCCGACGCAGTGGCAGCTCAAGTCAACTCCTACAACGTGCCGACCGATGTTGCAAACGTCAACATCAGCACGGCAAGCGGCGCAAGCATGGCCATGGAGTCGATCGACAACGCGCTGAACACGCTGAACAACCTGCAGGCAACGCTCGGCGCAGCACAGAACCGCTTCACGGCAATCGGCACGACGCAGCAAGCTCAGTCGACCGACCTCTCGACCGCACAGTCGTCGATCCAGGACGCCGACTTCGCGCAAGAAACGGCCAACCTGAGCAAGGCGCAAGTGCTGCAGCAAGCCGGTATCTCGGTGCTCGCACAAGCGAACTCGCAGCCGCAGCAGATCCTGAAGCTCCTCCAGTAATACGAGCTTCCGTAGCCCCAAGCGTCGCGTCCGGCCGCCATACCCGTGAATGCGACGCAAGCCAATCGGGAGGATCGCCTCCCGATTGGCGTTTTCCAGACTTGAACCGAGTTGAATCGATTCACACTGCAACGCCGACGCACGGAGCCCCTTCATGTCCACCGTATCCAGTTCGACAGCCAGCACGATCGCGAGTAACGTCGCCGCTACCACCGCAGCGAGCAATGCCGCCCTGCAGGAAGCCGCCCAATCGATCGTCAGCGGCTCGACCGGCAATTCGTCGATGGACGTGAACTCGCTCGTCACCGCGCTCGTCAACGCCAAGACCGCCGGCACGGCCGCTACGATCAGCGCCGAGCAGTCGCAGGACAACACGGAAATTTCGGCGTACGGCGCGCTTTCCGCCGCGCTCTCCGCGCTCCAGGCAAGCCTCTCGCCGCTCTCGGACGGCACGACGCTCAACGCATTCAGCACGACGACGAGCGGCACCGGCATCACGGCGACGGCGGGCACCGGCGCGGCAGCGGGGTCCTATTCGCTCGACCTGAAGCAGGTGGCGCAGGCTCAGGTGCTCACCTCGACCGGTTACGGCTCGACCACGCCGCTCGTCGGCACGGGCGGTTCGGCCACCATGACGCTGACCGTCAACGGCGCCAGCACCACGATTTCGCTAGACAACTCCAATAGCACGGTTGCCGGCATTGCGTCGGCGATCAATTCGGCCAGCAACAATCCGGGCGTGACGGCGACGGTCGTCAACGGCGCCGACGGTGCGCACCTCGTGCTGCACTCTACGTCGACCGGCTCGCAAAACGGCATCAGCATCGGGATCACCGATTCGAATTCCGGCGACGCAGTGAACAACCTCGCCGTGACGACCACGCCCGGGACGGCGATCACGAGCGCCAGCGCGACTTCGGCCAACCTCGCCGCCAACCAGTCGACGATCTCCAGCACGGCCAACTGGACGCAATCGACGGCCGCGCAGGACGCCTATTTCACTATCGACGGCACGGGCGCCACCAGCTCGACGAACACCGTCACCACCGCGCTGTCCGGCGTCACGCTGAATCTCACCGCGGCGGCCGTCGATACGTCGAGCACGGGCACCGGCGCGCAAACGCTCACGGTTTCGCAGAACACGAGCGCCGAATCCTCGGCGATCAACAATTTCGTCACGCTGTACAACACGCTCGTGACGACGATGGCCACGCTCACGTCGTTCAGCTCGACCTCGACGTCGCAAGGCGTGCTGCTCGGCGACTCGACGCTGAACATGATCCAGAACCAGCTCGCGACGATCGTGGCGACGGGCGTGAAGAGCGGCAACACGACGACGAGCCTGGCTTCGATCGGCGTCACGCTGAATTCCGACGGCTCGCTCTCGGTCGACAACGACACGCTGAACAACGCACTGCAGAATAATCAATCGACGGTCGCCGCACTGTTCAATTCGACCAACGGCGTGGCCGCCCAGTTGAACAACAACATCACGAGCTATACGTCGAGCACGGGCGTGATCACGACGCGCACCAATTCGATCCAGACCGACCTCACGAACCTCGCGACACAGCAGTCGAATCTCGCCGATTACCAGTCGCAGCTCACCAGCATGTACACCGCGCAGTTCACCGCGCTCAACACGCTGATGGCGACGATGAACAGCAACCAGCAGTACCTCACGCAGCTCTTCGGCGGCACCAACAGCGCGGGCGCGCTGGCCACCAACAAGAGCTAAGGGCATCCGGCAGGAGAGACGACATGGAATTCGCAGCGACCATCGATCGCATCTGGCAGATCACGAAAGATATCGAGCAGGCGGCGGCCACCGGCGAGTGGGAAACGGCGGCCGTGCTTGCCAGCGAACGCTCGCCGCTTCTCATGTCGCTCCCGGCGAAGCAAACCGGTGCCGCGCTCGACGTGCTCAGGCAGATACACGCGATCGACGCGCGGATTGCCACGGCGGCGGCGTCGGCACAGAGCGCGCTCAGCGCCGAGTACCGCTGCGCCATGCAAGCCACGCGCAACGTGAACCAGTATCAGCGCGTGGCGCAGTTCTGAAATACGGCCTTCACAGGGCGTGCAGGAATAACAACCAACTAGTGCGCCCACCCGGGCGCATCTGCGTACCTCGGCCCGCCTTGCGCGGGCTTTTCTTTGCGCCCTCATTGCGCACGCGTCTGGCCGCAGCGGCCGTTGCCGCGCGCCGTCTGCGGACGTCGCCCCCGTCGAATTGGCGGGCGTTTTGACGTCAACTCGGCCATTCATCCCGAGTGAGCGCCGCCGATAATTGCCCTACTTCTGCTACTTGCGGCGCAAGCACGCCTTCGTCATGACCGCTTTCCACACACCGACCGAAACCCTCGCGCCCGCGCCCCAATCGCAAATGGGGAGCGACATCCAGCTCGTCATGGAAGCCGGGATCGAGCATCATCGCAAGCAGGAATACGGCGAGGCCGAGGCGCTCTACGGCATCGTGCTGGAAGCGGATGGCGATCACGTGGACGCCAACTACCACATCGGCGTGCTGTACATGCAAACGAACCGGCCAGCCGAGGCCGTGCCGCACTTCGAAGCCGTGCTCGGCCACACGCCGTACTTCGCGCAACTTTGGGTCTACTATTTCGACGCTCTCGTCCAGACCAGCCAGATCGAAGCGGCGCGGCATGCGCTTTCCCTTGCGCAGCGATGCGGCGTTCCCGCCGACGCCATCGATATGCTGAACGCACGCCTGCCCCAGCAAAACGCCCCGGTAGACAAGGAGACGACTGCGAAAAGCGAAGTCGCGACGGTGGACGACGCGCCCGCCATCCCCGAAAGCGATATACGCAAGGCAAGCGCCAGGGAACTCCGCGAGTTCGCCGATCTTCTCAACAACAGAAAGCTCGACGAAGCGCTGAAAGTCGCTCGCGGCTTGACGGAGCAATACCCGGCGCACGGCGAATGCTGGATCGCACTCGTGCATATCCTGCAGCGCACAGGCAATTACCCCGAGTCCGTGACGGCCGCCGAGCGCGCCTCGGCCCTGGCGCCCAACAATCTCGTCGCGCAAACAATGCTGGCCGACGCGCTGTCACTGACCCGTCAGCATGTTCGCGCCGAAGCGCACTGCCGCCGCGCGCTCGAAAGATTTCCCAGGTGTGCAGCGCTGCATCGCGCACTGGGCACCGCCTTGCAGGCAACCGGGCGGCAGGCCGAAGGCATCGCCCAGGTGCAGCGCGCCGTCGAACTCGCACCGGACGACGCGCTCGAACTGGACGCGCTCGGCAACCTGCTTTCCGAGCATGGTCAGTATGACGAAGCAGAAAACGCCTTCCGGCGCGCACTCGCAATCGCACCGATGCAGGCCGCAACGCGCAGCAACCTGCTGTTCTGCCTGATGCACAAGAGCAATCTCGATGCAGCAAGCGCATTCGCGGAGTTTCGCGAGTTCGCCGAGCGCCAGGAGGCGCCGCTGCGGGCAAGCTGGCCGCAACATACGAACGATCGCGATCCGTCGCGGCAACTGCGGGTCGGCTTCGTTTCCGGCGACTTGCTCAATCACCCGGTCGCGTATTTCTTCCAGTCGGTCGTGGAGCAACTGGCGCGCGACAAAAGCCTGTCGCTGCAGATCTATTCCAACTATGTCATCACGGATGCCTTCACCCAGTTGATCCGGCAACACGCGGATGGTTGGCATCAGATTTTCGGCATGAGCGACGCCGCGATCGCGCAAAAGATTCGCGACGATCGCATCGATATCCTGATCGATCTGTCCGGCCACACCGGGCGCAACCGTCTCGTCACGTTCGCGCACAAGCCTGCGCCGGTCCAGGTAAGCTGGATCGGCAATCCGGCCACGACCGGTCTCTCGGCCATCGACTATTACATGTCGGACCGTTTTGTCACGCCGCTTGAGCAGTTCGCCGGCCAGTTCTCCGAAAAGCTCGTATTCCTGCCGGCTCTCGCGCCGTTCAAGCCGCACCCGAAAGCGCCCGACGTGAACGAACTGCCCGCCCTGAAAAACGGCTACGTGACGTTCGGGAGCTTCAGCCGGCTTGTGAAGATCAGCCCGGAAGTCGTGGCGCTCTGGGCACGCGTGCTGCGCGAAGTGCCGAATTCGCGCCTGCTCATCGGCGCGATTTCATCGACGGAGCAAATGAGCAAGCTGGCCGCGATGTTCGCGAGCGAAGGCGCCGACGTGAGCCGCGTCAGCTTTCTCCTGCGCAAGGGCATCGCCGAGTATCTGCAACAGCATCATCTCGTCGATGTGTGTCTCGACCCGTTCCCCTTCGCCGGCTCGACCACGACCATGCACGCGCTCTGGATGGGCGTTCCCACCGTGACGTTGCCCGGCGTTTCGATGGCGAGCCGCGGCAGCACGGGCTGGCTCTCGCACCTTGGGCTCGAGGACGCATTCGTCGCGCGCGACAAGGACGACTACGTGAGCAAGTGCGCCGCGCTGGCCGACGACATCGAAGCGCTCGCAACGGTACGCCGCGAATTGCGCCAGCACTGCCTGCAATCGCCCATCGTCAGCGCAAGCACGATCGCCAACGCCGCCTCGCGCGCGCTGCGCATCATGTGGCAGCGCTGGTGCGACGGGCTCGCGCCCGAGCATTTCGAGGTCCAGGTCGAAGCAGAAGTCGCAGCGCCAGTGCCCGTCCCCAATCAGGCACGTGACTCGCAGCCTCGCCTGGCTTCGGCTAGCGCGCCGATCGTTTCCATCGGAACGGCGACGAACCTTCCCGCGGCAAGAAAACCCATCCGCCTGGTCTGCGGCACGCGTAGCAGCCGCGAAGACTTCCCGAGCGCGACGGCACTGGGCCGCTCCCTGAATCTCTACGCGCACCTGGCCAACGTCGAACTTCAATTGTTCGACAGCAACACGCGCGGACTGTCCACCATCTACAACGCGGCGATCGACGACGCGAAGCAGAATCCAGCGGTGCTCGTCTTCATTCACGACGACGTCTGGCTCAACGACTTTTTCTGGACCGAGCGCATTCGCGAATCGCTCGCCCGCTTCGACGTGGTGGGCCTCGCCGGAAACCGCCGCCGCACGCCGCGCCAGCCGTCATGGGCCTTCACGCCGGGCATGCAGTGGGACGAGCAACAGTATCTGAGCGGGACCGTCGGCCACGGCAAGGGATTCCCATGCAATGTCGCGTCGAACTTCGGCCCCTCGGGACAGGAATGCAAGCTCCTCGACGGTCTTATGCTGATCGCGGACAGCGACACGCTTTCGCGCAGCGGCCTGCGCTTCGACGAACAGTTCCAGTTCCACTTCTACGATCTGGACTTTTGCCGGGACGCCGAACTCAAGGGGCTGAGCATGGGCACGTGGCCAATCTCGGTCGTGCACGAGAGCGGCGGCGCGGTCGGCACGCCGAGCTGGCGCGAAGGGTACGACCGGTATCTGCGTAAATACGGCGAATAAACGCCCTTCTTAAAACGTGATGCAGGAAAAACGCAGCCGGGTTTCGTGAGAAAACGAAACCCGGCTTGGCATTTACCCCACGGACGCGTTCCGGCTTGCGCCAAGACCGGTAAGCGACGTTCCCGCTTCGGCGATGGTCAGCCAATGGATCTCACCATGCGCTGAAACCGCCTCCACCACAGCGGGATACTCTCTCGCGGTCGCCTTCAGATAACGCAGACGAGGGGTCCACTGCGGTACATCGGCGTTCAGGGTGGTAAGGACGACGACCAGAAGGTCTTTCGCGCGGCTGGCGTCGATACTCTGCAAGGACTGCTCAATTTTCTCGCCATCGCCTGCGGGATCGAGAATCAGAACGCCGGGCGTGAGAGACGCTTTTTCGGGCAACGGCCTCGTGTTTGCCGCGCGGTCCGAATCCACGAAACTCAGGAAGGCGCGCTGATACTGCCCACTGTTCGTTTGCAACGAAAAGCGCTTGCGAACTTCGGCCTGAGCGGTTCGGGCAATCCTTGTCCGCGTTCGAGGAGCATCGATGAGCCGCTCGATCGCGTCCACCCACGCCTCGACCGTATCGGGAACCGACAAAGCCGTCTCGCCGTCACGGACCACGCCGCTGTATACCGCGACGTCGCTGCATATGCTGGCCGCGCCGGCTGCCGAATGCTCGAACCAGGACATTGGCGTGCGGTCCGCGTCAAAACCATCGTTTGACGACGGCACCAGCGCGATATCCAGCCGCATCGCTTTCAGCGCGGCCGCGTAGCCCTCGTACGATTGCGGCGCATCGACCACGGTTACATTCGGCAAGGCCGCGCCGTTATGCGGCAAAGCACCGAGGCAATACAACTGAACCCGTTCACCATGCCGGGCCTGAATCTCACCCAGCGCCCGCATGACCGCGCTGAAGTCAGGCGCGCGAAACGCGGCGGCAGTGAGCCCGATCCTGACCGCTTCGCGGCTCTCGCTGACAGGGCGATAGAAGAGATCGAAATCGACATGGCCCGGCAACACGTGGACATTCGGATTCAATTCGCGAAACGCCGGGGCGAGATGCCCGGCTGTCACCACGATTGCGCGAGCGTGCTTCGCGACATATTCAATGTTCGCGCGGGCGCGAGCGCCTTCAGCGTACTGAGGATGACTAACGGGGAGATCGTGAAGCGATTCATCGGTTTCATAGACAACCGGAATGCCAAAGCCAAGTATCTGCGCCAGTTCGTCGAGCGTGAATTTACCCGGCGCCATCCGGTGCATGAAAACCAGATCCGCGCTACGCATCGCCGCCGGATCGAGGGGCTCGCCCGCCTTCGCCCAGGAGAGTTTCCACTCGGCCCCCAGCAACGCAAACGGCCGGGTCAAATGGACATAAGCCTGCGGATGCTGTGAGTCTTCGCTAGAGACGATCAGCGCGGTCCGGACTTTTGGCTTCTCCGGCTGCCGTTGCGCTTGCTGGCTGGCGACTTGCGAAACCACGGCCGCCTGATTGCGCGCCTGCACCTTGCGAGACGCCTCCTGAGTGCTTTCGAGGAACCACGGGAGATGCGCCGCGAATACGCCCATCTGACCGGCGACGATGGGATGAATGACGTCCACCGTCGCGGCAGCACGGAGCAGACCGTTCCTCTCGCTCGCCATGGCGGAGCCGTTGGTGCCGAACATGAATCGGTCCGGCGTTTCCTGCAAACCACCCTCGTTCATATAGATGACGGGGCAACCGCACATCATGGCTTCGACGCAGACAGCCGACAATTCGTAGCTGTAAAGGACCTTGCCCCTCTGAAGCTTCTCCGCCAGTTCGGGCAGGGAGACGGGCGCCGCCATCGACAGGAGTTCGGTGCCGGGAGGAAACCGGGAAAAGTCGATTTTCTCCAGCGGATAACGATATTGAAAGACAAACGCCTTGTCTCTTGCCTTTGCCGGATCCGGCTTGAACAGATTGGGATCGACAACGGGCAGGTACAGATAGTCGACCTCGTCTTTCTTCTTGTCCCCGATGAAATTCTCGGAGTAATAGAAGATCAGGTCTTCCTTTCCTTCGTTCAACGGTTGACCCGTATGACGGCCGATGGTGTTCAGAATGTACCGGACGCATACCTGCGCCCCTAACGGATTGCCGGACACGATCTCCGGGTACACGACGATGGGAACCAGTCCGCGCTGCCGATGACTGTTGGCGTGCTCCGCCGTCAAAACGGGAGTCCGCAACGCAGGATTGACCACAGGAGTGCCAACGATATACGCTTCCTGGCCGCGACTGTTCAGCTCATGGCAAAGCGTGTGCAGAACGACGATGCCGGCGGAAGTCTCCCGATACGCAGGCGCATAAATATAGTAGGGATGCTGTGGTGGATGTTGCGAAGCGCTGGTCGACATAATTCGCAGAAGAACTGTTTAAAGGCTGCGTTACCGGTGAGGCAGAGGCGGATCGTCGGCGGGACGGCGCCAGTCGGGCGATTCACGGGCGCGCGAAATCGAAATACCTGCTTCCGCAGTTAACGGACCGCGGCGCGCCGTTCTGAAGTGCTGGCTCGCCGCGCCCGCCACAACGGCGAGGTTCGCCCGAAAGCGCCGCAGTCAATCCACGAAAATAACGTGCATTTGGGCCCTAGCTCGGCCCTTGGTGAGGCGGCGCGCAACGCGATAATCAGTCAACATCGCCCTGGTTCGCTGGCGTCGGCCCCTGCGGGCCGCGCAGCGGTGGCCAGCGAGCCCCCAGCGAACAAGACTGCGAGACCCCGACCGCGAACCATGAATGCCAGCCTCCCCGCCGAGTCCCTTGCCGATCTCGCGCTCGAACGCAATGAACGCATCTATGTCACCCAGCCGCATCTTGCGCCGCTGAGCGAGTTCATTCCCTATCTGGAGGAAATCTGGCATAGCCGGGTGCTCACCAATGGCGGGCCGTTCCATCAGCAACTCGAAAGGGCCCTGAGCGAATATCTGGGCGTCGAGCATCTCGCGCTCTTCTCCAATGGCACGCTCGGTCTCGTGACCGCACTGCAGGCACTTCGCATTACCGGCGAAGTCATTACGACGCCCTATTCCTTCGTCGCGACTGCGCATTCATTGCTGTGGAACGGCGTGAAGCCCGTATTCGTCGACGTCGATCCGCAGACCCTCAATCTCGATCCGGCGAAAATCGAAGCGGCGATCACGCCCCATACGACCGCGATTCTGCCCGTGCATTGCTACGGTCATCCCTGCGACGTCGACGCAATCCAGAAGATCGCCGACAACTACAACCTCAAGGTGATCTACGACGCGGCCCACGCGTTCGGCGTACGGACAAAGAGCGGCAGCGTGCTGCAGCACGGCGACCTTTCGGTTCTCAGCTTTCATGCGACCAAGGTCTTCAACACGTTCGAAGGCGGCGCCGTGATTTGCCCGGATGCCAAAACCAAGCAGCGTATCGATCATCTGAAGAACTTCGGCTTCGTGGACGAAGTAACGGTCGTCGCGCCGGGCATCAACGGCAAAATGAGCGAAATCAACGCGGCGTTCGGCTTGCTCCAGTTACAGCACATCGACGAAGCGCTCGCCGCGCGCAAGCAGATCGACGCCGCCTACCGCGAGATGCTGCGTGACGTCCCGGGCATCCACTGCCTCGGCAACGCGGGTGAAGACGTGGCGAATTACGCCTATTTCCCGATCCTCGTTGAAAGCGATTATCCGCTGAGCCGCGACGCGCTCTTCGACAAGTTCCGCGCGCAGGACGTGATCGTGCGCCGCTACTTCTATCCGCTAATCTCCGACTTCCCGATGTATCGCAGCTTGCCTTCGGCGCATCGCGACAACCTGCCGGTCGCATCCAATGCCGCGCGCAAGGTTCTGTGTCTGCCTGTTTACCCCGCGCTGTCGATGGAAAACGTCGAGCGCGTGGTGAGGATCATCAGGGAAGCTTGATCGGCCGTCGCGGCACGCCTGGCGGCGCGCCTTCGGTCCGGTTCGTCAGCGCGCGCCGTCGCACCGGTTGAGCGTCGTGCCGCTGCGCAGGGCTTCGACGACGGCTTCCGGCGAATTCCACATCAGCACGTCGAGGATGGACAGCCCCGGCTCGAACCGGTAATCGCCGGTGTCGTACGAGAAGGGGGCGAACGTCAGGAACTCCAGCCCGATATTGCGTGAAGCGAAGTCGGCGGGATCGAACAGATCGCGGCCGCCCGCCGGATTCACATAGCCGCTGGCGCCAAACAGCGCGCAAATCGTCGGCGCCCATTCTCCAGCGCCCATTGCATCCGGCAGCGGCAGATCGATTTCGGAACAGATGCGGTAGTTGAACGGCAGCGCGAGATAGTCGCAAACGGCCTGCAATCCCCGAACGTTCAAGCGCGTCAGGGATGCGTCGCCGCCGTCCTGCATCGTCTCGCGCACGAGTTTCTCGACGGCGCGATAGTACGGCGCCTTGCCGCGATAGTGACTGAGCTTGCCGAGCACACTGGCGCGCGACTTTTCGAGGTCCATGACACGAGCCTCGCTCGTGCGGATCGAAATGGAAGCATTCGACAGCGGCACGCTAACGTAATTCCAGCCTTCTTTCGGATGCAGAACCCGGTTTCGGCTCATCCATGTTTTGGGCGTGTATTGCGTAATGTCGAAGACGACCCATGCATCTGTGCTCGCGATCAACGCAAAGTGACCTAGATACGGAAAAAAGTACGGCTGCATGATGCCCAGCTTCACTTCGGAACCCCAATGTTGGAAAGCGCAATGGCAGGCGGCGGCGCGAAGTTAGCCACGTAGTTTGCCGTGTAATTCGCCGCGTAATTTGCCTGTTTTGGACCGGTACGTCCCACCGTCAAGCTTGCCTCGAAACGCCTCGTAGCGATCAGTGAAACTGGGGGCCTTTTAGCCGCCAACTCGATTCATCGGCAGCGTGCCCCGCGCCATACAATTTCCCAGCCCTGAAAGGACACTTGAGATGAGCACTGCGATAGGCGGGTATTTTGAACTCGAATTG
Source organism: Paraburkholderia sp. J76 (assembly GCF_905220295.1). Lineage (NCBI taxonomy): Bacteria > Pseudomonadati > Pseudomonadota > Betaproteobacteria > Burkholderiales > Burkholderiaceae > Paraburkholderia > Paraburkholderia sp. J76. The sequence continues at coordinate 206,720 of NZ_CAJMZJ010000008.1, read as the reverse complement.
CCCGCTGGCAGCGGCGCCTGGCATCGCAACGCGCTGTGCTATCAGTCCGCGCGCGCGGCCTTTCTGGCGCTGCTGCAGGCGGGTCGTCCGCGCACTGTCTGGATGCCGTGGTTCCAGTGCGAAGTCATGTTCGAACCGTTTGCGCAGACCGGCATTCGCGTGCGCCGCTACGCGCTCGACGACACCCTGAACGTACGTGTTGACGACGGCCCCGAACCCGGCGCGGACGACTGGCTCCTTTATACGAACTACTTCGGCATTTGCGGACGGCATGTTGACGACGTGCTCGCGCGCTTCGGGCCATCGCGCGTCGTCATCGACAATTCGCAGGCTTTTTTTAACGCGCCCACCGATGGGCTCGCGACGCTCTATTCGCCGCGCAAGTTCTTCGGTTTGCCGGACGGCGGCTATCTCGTCACGCGTCACGCCATAGGCGAGCCTGCCGGGATCGACAGCGGTTCGGCGTCACGCTGTGAGCACCTGCTTGGCCGCCTCGGCGGCGAGCCCGAACCGACCTATGCGAGCTTCGTTCGCGCGGATGCGTCGCTGAGCAATCTGCCGCCGCTACGCATGTCGGCGCTGACGCAGCGCATGCTGTCGAGTATCGACTACGACGCAGCGAGCGCCCGTCGAGCCGAAAATTTTTCCTGGCTGCATGAGCAGCTAGGCTCGTATAACCGTCTGGATATCAGTATCGGGCCCGGCGAAGCGCCGCTTTGTTATCCGCTCATTCCCGAACGCGGCGACGCCGTGGGGACCGCCACCGCACTGCGAGAATTCCTTCGCCAGCAGCGCGTGTATGTCCCGACCTACTGGCCCGGCGTAGAAGACAACGAAAACGCACCTGCCTTCGAGCGAAGCCTTCCTCGCAGTCTGCTTGCCTTGCCGTGCGACCAACGTCTTACCCGTGAGCAACGTGAGCGGGTCGCGCATCTCGTGCGCGAGTGGCTGGGTTGAACATCGCACGGTTTGGAGCACGCTCTCGCGAGCGCCGCCTCGGGCCTCAATTAACGCTTTGCAAGCATGACTAAAAAAATCAAGGTTCTCGTATTTCCGTGCGGCGCGGAGAACGCCATCGAAATTCACGAGGCGCTGCGCTATTCGGTGCACGTGGAACTTTACGGCGCATCGAGCGTGGACGACCACGGCCGCTTCGCGTTCGAGCGCTACTTTGGCGGCCTGCCGAACATTCGTGATCCGCATTTCGACGACGCGTTCGCGACGCTGCTCGACCGGCTCGGCATCGACATGGTGTTCGCCACACACGACACCGTGATCGAATATCTGGCCGCGCGCAGGGAAAAATGGCGCGCGCACCTCGTGAACGGCGACCCGGCGAGCACGGCGCTCACTCGTCGAAAGAGCCTCACCTATGCGCGCTTCGCCGACCTGTCGTGGGCGCCGCGCGTGTTCGATTCGCCCGAAAACGTGAGCGACTGGCCCGCCGTCGTCAAACCCGATCTCGGCCAGGGCGCGCAAGGCGTGACGATCGTGCGCTCTGGGCACGAGGCGCGGCTTGCGCTTGAAAGGGTGAGCGAGCCGCTGCTAGTTGAATACCTGCCCGGCGACGAACTCACCGTCGACTGCTTCACCGATCGCAAACGCAATCTGATCTGGGCCGGCCCGCGCACGCGCGAGCGCTTGCGCGCCGGCATCGCGATGCGCTCGCGACTGCAAGGGCCGATGCCCGAAATCGAAGCGATCGCGCGCGAAATCAACGATCGCGTGCTCATGCGCGGCCCCTGGTTTTTCCAGGTGAAAGCCGATGCGCAGGGCCGCTGGAAACTGCTCGAAATATCGAGCCGCGTCGCCGGCACGATGGTCGCGCAACGTGCGAGGGGTATCAATCTGCCGCTGATGGCCGTGCAGGACTTCAAGGAGCGCGACCTCGTGCCGCTCGTGAACGCCCATGTCAAGCTGGTGGAACGCTGCATCGCCACGCGCGCCGAATTGAGCTTCGACTACGACACGGTGTTCATCGACCTCGACGACACGCTTGTCATCGACGGCCACGCGGTGCCGAGCGTGATTGCGTTTGTTTATCAGTCGGTGAGGCAAGGACATCGCGTCGTGCTCATCACCCGTCATGCGTTCGACATCGAAGCGACGCTGAAGGCCGCGCGCATCGACCGTGCGCTCTTCGACGAGATCGTGCACCTCGATGCGTACGCATCGAAGGGCCAACATGTCACGCCGAATGCCATTTTCGTCGACAACCATTTCCCCGAGCGCCGCGAAGTTCACGAGCGCACCGGCGTACCGGTATTCGACGTCGATGCGGTCCGGCTTCTGCTTAGATAGTCGGTCAAGCAGTCGTTCGAGGCGATCTGGCCGCGCGGACGGCCTGTTTATCTACAACCTGAACGGACACGGGTTGATGATCAAGGTGACGGCGTAGGTCTTGTCGGACGCGTAAAGCGCCGACGCCGCTAGATCACTATCTGGTGAGGAAATCTTGGCGCGCCCGGCTGGGATCGAACCAGCAACCCCTGCCTTCGGAGGGCAGTACTCTATCCATTGAGCTACGGGCGCATTGACTTGCTGGCACCGCCGTCTTGCCGAAGAACCCGGAGAAAAGCAGCGCCGAAGGGAGACCGAGAGAATAACCGGTTTCGGTTAAACCGTCCACCGCGCGGCCTTGGCATCGATTATTCGGGCCAGCTTGAATGGCCCCGCCGCTCCGGGTAAACGCCCGCTGAACTACGCCCACGCCCGTCCACCAGCCGGAAAACCTTCCGTCTATAATCGTCGGTGTTTGATCTGCCGCATGGCCATTGCCGTCCTGCTGTACCGCTCGCCATAAAACCAACGGGAGTCGAGACAAGCATGAGCGAAGCACCCCACGGAGCCCCGATCAAAACGCCCGGCCAGCTGATCGCCGCTGTCATCGCCGGGTTTGCCGTCCCCATCGTCATCATCGTTCTGCTCGCCTATTACGTCGACAATACGACGCGCACGGGCGCGGGCACCGACGAGCTTTCCACCCAGCAGGTCGCCGCGCGTATCGCGCCGGTCGCGCAGGTCAACGTGCGCGACGCCAACGCGCCGCGCGTCTACAAGACCGGCGAGCAGGTGTTCCAGGCGGTCTGCTCCGCGTGTCACGCCTCGGGCGCTGCGGGCGCGCCGAAGTTCGGCAACGCGGGCGACTGGGCGCCGCGCATCGCGCAGGGCTTCGACACGCTCTGGAAAACGGCGCTCTCCGGGAAGGGCGCAATGCCCCCGCGCGGCGGCACAAGCCCCGACGACTATAGCGACTACGAAATCGGCCTCGCCGTCGCCTACATGGCGAACCACGCCGGCGCGAACTTCCAGGATCCGCCCAAGCCCGCTCCGGGCGCGGCTAATGCAGCCACGGCGGCTTCGGGCGCGGCGGCCGCGGCGCCAGCCTCGGGCGCCTCGGGTGCCGATGCGAACGCCGCCCAGGCGCAAGCCGCGGCGGCAGCAATCGCGGCCATTCCGCAAACCGCGTCCGCGCCCGCGGCAGGCGGCGGCTCGCAGAGCGCCGACGCCTCGCAGGCAGGCAAGGCGCTCTATCAGCAGGTCTGCCAGGCGTGTCACGCCGCCGGCGTGCTGGGCGCGCCGAAATTCGGCAACAAGGCCGACTGGGCGCCACGCCTCAAGGACCCGATGGACACCATCTACAACTACGCGCTGCACGGCAAGGGCCAGATGCCGCCCAAGGGCGGCTCGACCGCCTCGGACGCCGACGTGAAGGCCGCCGTCGATTACATGGTCAGCGCGGCGAAGTAAGCCGTCGCAAATCCTGGCACACGTAGCGATCCCCGCCCGTGGCGACACGGCGCGGGGATTTTTTTATCCGTCGATGAAAAAGCGGTCGCGCATCAGCGCGCGGGGTAGGCAAATTCACGCACAAAGTCGAACGCACCCGACGCATCCCGCGCAAGCGCGCCGTAGCGGGCGGCCAGATCGCCGGGCGCAAGCCACGGATAGCTCAAGCCCTCCTGCAAACGCTCAAGCCGTGCGCCGTCCGGGTCGTCGATCACATCCATCCGGGCGATGTGAATGTGGAGTGCCGAGACGCGCGGCGCGGCGCCGTTTCCTTCGAAAGTCCAGCGGTAGGTGCCGTGACCGATGCGCAGCGCGCCCGCCGCTTCCTCGCGCATCACGACGAGCCACGGCAGGGCTTCGATCGTGCGCTCGCGAACCGCAAGCGCATCGGCTTCGCAGAGGTAGTACGTGCGGCAGCGCGAATAACGCTCACCGAAATCGCTGACCAGCGTCTTCGCGATTGCTTCTGCGCCGTCGCTACGCGCCGGGAACGCGATATTCGGTGTGGCCAGCGAGAACGTCAGCACGGCGTCGGGCGCAAATGCTTCGTGTATGCGCGCGGGCTTCGTGTTGTCCTTCGCGTCGATATACGTTTCAAGCGCGCGGCGGTAATGCGGGAGCAAGAGGTTTTCCATCGGCGGCAGCGAGCGGAACAGGGGCGTTCACTCTACTGCCGCCCGCGTCCCAAAAAACAAACACCCGCTGCCCGCCAGGGTCATCATCCTTTCTGCAACAATGCCTTCAGGCTCGCCAGCCGGTCCTTCGGCGACATCGGCGCTTCTTCCGCGGTAGGCGGCGGCGCGTCGTCCAGTTCCATCTCGGGGATGAAGCGCGACGCTTCGCACACCACCGTCTCGCGCGCCCGCTTGCGCTTCTTGCACCAGTTCAGATGCAGGCTGCGCTGCGCGCGCGTGATCGCCACGTACATGAGGCGGCGCTCTTCCTCGATGCGTCCTTCGTCGATCACGTCGTCTTCGGAGCCGCCGCGGTGCGGCATGATCCCCTCTTCCACGCCCACCAGGAACACGTGCGGATACTCCAGTCCCTTCGATGCGTGCACCGTGGAAAGCCGCACGGCGTCGGGGTCTTCTTCCTTGCCTTCGAGCATCGACATCAGCGCGACGGTCTGGATCAGGCCCATCAGGTTCTTGCCGGTATCGGCGAGACCGTCGGCGTTGTCGTAACCGGTCGCCTCGGCATCCTCGCCGATCTCCTGCTCGGGCTTCGTGCCTTTGCGCTTGAGCCACTCCAGGAATTCGAGCACGTTCTGCCACTTCGATTGCGCCTGGCGCTCGTCGAAGGCGTCGTAGAGATACGCCTCGTAGTGAATCGCGTCCATGAGGTCGTCGAGCACGACCGTCGCCGGGTCCTTCTGCGCGCGCTCGGCGAGGCGCTGCATGAAGTCGCAGAACACGCGCATCGGCTCGACCTGGCGCGCCGACAGCCGCGCCTCGATGCCGCCCATGTACACGGCCTCGAACAGCGAGACCTTCGCCTGCCCCGCGAACGAGCCGAGCGCTTCGAGCGTGGTGTTGCCCACGCCGCGGCGCGGCGTGGTGATCGCGCGGATGAACGCCGGATCGTCGTCGTGATTGGCGATCAGGCGCAGGTAAGCGCAGATGTCCTTGATCTCGGCTTTATCGAAGAACGACTGGCCGCCCGAAAGCACGTAGGGAATGCGCTCGCGGCGCAGCACCTGTTCGAAGATGCGCGCCTGGAAGTTGCCGCGATACAGAATGGCGTAGTCGCGAAACTGCGCGCGCCGCTCGAACTTGTGCGCCGAAAGCCGGAACACGACCGATTCGGCCTCATGCTCTTCGTCGTTGCAGGGCGTGACGGTAATGGTGTCGCCCATGCCGTGCTCTGACCAGAGCTTCTTCTCGAACAGCTTCGGGTTGTTCGCGATGACGTTGTTCGCCGCCGTGAGAATGCGCACCGTCGAGCGATAGTTCTGTTCGAGCTTGATCACGTGCAGCTTCGGGAAATCCTTGCCGAGCTGCGCGAGGTTTTCGAGCGTGGCGCCCCGCCAGCCGTAGATGGCCTGGTCGTCGTCGCCCACGGCCGTGAACGCGGCGCGCGGGCCCGCCAGCAGCTTCAGCAGCTCGTACTGGCAGGCGTTGGTGTCCTGGTATTCGTCCACCAGCAGGTAGCGCAGCTTGTTTTGCCAGCGATCGCGCACCTGCTCGTTCTTCGCGAACAACTCGGCGGGCAGGCGGATCAGGTCGTCGAAGTCCACGGCCTGATAGGCGTGCAACGTCGCCATGTAGTTGCGGTAGACGATGGCGGCCTGGTGCTCGTCCTCGTTCGACGCCGTGGCAAGCGCCTGTTCGGGCATGACGAGGCCGTTCTTCCAGAGCGAGACGATCGACTGGATCTTGCGGATGAAGCCTTTGTCCGTCGAGCCCACCTGCTCCTGGATCATGGCGAAGCAGTCGTCGGCGTCCATGATCGAGAACTGGGGCTTGAGGCCCAGATGCTCCGCTTCCTGGCGCAGGATCTGCACGCCCAGCGAGTGGAACGTGCAGACCGTCAACTGGTTGGTCGGCACCTTGCGGCCTTCCTTGCCGGGCGTGGTGAGCGTCTTGCCTTCGAGCAGCTTGCCCACGCGCTCGCGCATTTCGGCGGCGGCCTTGTTGGTGAAGGTGACGGCGGCGATATGGCGCGGCTCGAAGCCTTTCGCCTCGATGAGGTGCGCGATCTTCTGCGTGATGACGCGCGTCTTGCCGCTGCCCGCGCCGGCGAGCACGAGACAGGGACCGTCGAGGTAACGCACCGCTTCGTTTTGGGCGGAATTGAGGCCTGCGGACATCGTTGCTGGACTGGAAAAACGGATGGAATGGGTGGTACGGCCGGGACGTGTGCGAGTGTCGCAACACCGCACGGCGCGAGGCGTGCGAACGTCGCAGCGGCCTCTCACGCGAGAGGTGCGATGTTAACACGGCACGGCGATACGCCGATGCCGCCCCCGATGTTGCGGCGGACGTCGCGTTTCTCCGGAGCCCATCCGCCACCCGTCCCTCGCCGCGTTCCGCACGCCAGGCGCGTCGTGCCAAAATAACGGGCTCCCGCCACCCGCACTCGCTGGAAAAGGAAGCGCAATATGACTGCACCGCAGACTGCACCGCTGCAAATCGGCCTCATGGGCTACGGCTTCGCCGGCCAGACCTTCCACGCGCCCGTGATCGCGCATAGCGGCGCCGCGCAGCTCGCGGCCATCGCGACGAGCCAGGGCGAGCGCGCCACCGCCGACTATCCCGACGCCGCGATCGTGCCCGACCTCGACGCGCTGCTCTCGATCGACGCCATCGAATGCGTCGTGATCGCCACGCCCAACGACACGCACTACGACCTCGCGCGCCGCACGCTCGAGCGCGGCAAGCACGTGCTGGTCGACAAGCCGGTCACGCTCACTTCCGAAGAAGCGCATACGCTCGCGGCCATCGCGAAGCAGCGCGGCCTCGTGTTCGCGCCGTTCCACAACCGCCGCTGGGACGGCGATTTCCTCACCGTGCGCGAGTTGATCGCGAGCGGCCAGCTCGGCCGCGTCACGCACTACGAATCGCATTTCGACCGCTTTCGGCCGCAGGTGAAGCAGCGCTGGCGCGAGGACGCCACGCGCGGCGGCGGCCTGCTCTACGATCTCGGCCCGCATTTGATCGACCAGACGCTCGCGCTCTTCGGCGCACCCGAGTCGATCACCGCGTTCGTCCACACGCGCCGCGAAAACGCGAGCGCGCCGGACTACGCGCACCTCGTGCTGCGCTACCCGACCCACGACGCCGTGCTGCATGCCAGCGCGCTCGCCGCGTACGCTCCGCGCTTCGCGATTCACGGCACGCGCGGCAGCTATCTGAAGAACGGCCTCGACACCCAAGAAGATCAGCTCAAGGACGGCCTGCGTCCGGGCCAGCCCGGTTTCGGCGCGGGCAACGAGGCGGGCCGTCTGCACGTGCTGCGCGACGATGGCCAGGAAGCCGACCTCGAAGTGCCCAATGCGGCGGGCAACTATGCCGATCTGTACCGCGCACTCGCCGCGGCGATCCGCGAAGGCAAGCCGTTCCCGGTGAGCCCGCAGGACGCCATCGACGTCATGACGCTCATCGAACTCGCCATGCAAAGCGTGAAGGAAGGCCGCACGCTGGCGTTCGCGCGCCGGTCCTGATCGCGCTGTCCTGCGCTTTCGGCGGCGGCGTCGACCTTGCATTGCGCCGACGCCGCTGAAAGGTCCATACAAATGGTTACATCTGGTTGCCGCTGCGGGGTCATCACGCGGCTATACCCAGACGTTTGTAGACATGCAGGACAAAAAAGCAGCAACGACAAGACAAAGGAGAGTCTAATGACCCGCTACACCCACGCCCTACGGTTCGTCGCCGCTGGCGCGCTCGTCTCGACCCTCGCCGCGTGCGTGGTCAACCAGCCGGCGCCGCGCCCCGCTCCGCCGCCCGGGCCGAATCCGCACGAAGTCGCCGTCGATCGCCTGCATCAGGTCGACAGCCGCATCGACAACCTGGGCCACCGAATCGACATGCGCGTGGGCCAGGGCTACTACCCGCCGCCCCAGGGCGGCGCACTGCATCACCGCCTCGACACGATTCGCGGCGAAGCGCACGACATGGCCGCCCAGCACGGCGGCGGCATCTCGCCCGAGGAGCAGCGCGTATTGAACCAGGAACTCGATACGGCGGCGCGCGCCATCGGCGAATAAGCGCTGCGCGCGTTGGCGTAGCCGTTCGGACCGCGCTCGCGGTTCGTGCGGAGCCTCCCGCTGCGCCCCCGTTTTTCGTCTGCGCCGCGAAACGCCCGTTGCCGATCCGCCCAGGCCAATACCAGCAAGCCTCCCGGCCCTCTGGACGCGCCAACCGCAGAATTTTTCCGCATTGACATAGCGCAGGGGCGTCGCGCACAATCGCTGCGCGCGCCGGGAGAGCGCGCCGTTTGTCGCAGCAAGGGCAACCGGCGCCGCCGAAGGGGCAACCCACAAACTCTCAGGCAAAAGGACCGTGCGCGCCGGACCGCTGATTCGCCGCCTTTGCGCTCTTCGCGCGAGGTAACGCGAAGCAGCAAACAAGTCCGCAACTCTGGAGAGCGGCAGTAGAACGCACCGCGTTCAAGCTGCCCACCGAAGGGGCGCGCGCCAACCGCAACAAGGCGCAATCTCTCAGGTACCGAGGACAGAGGGGCCATGCAAGAACCGACCACGGGCATCGTGCCTGCGGCGTTTCCTGCATGGCCTTTTTCGTTTTCGCGCGAACGCCGCGCGAAACCTCGCGACCGCCTGAGGCCCCATGACCGAACTCAAACGCACCCCGCTGAACGACACGCACCGCGCGCTGAACGCCCGCATGGTCGATTTTGGCGGCTGGGACATGCCCGTCAACTACGGCTCGCAGATCGACGAACACCGCGCCGTGCGCACCGACGCCGGCATGTTCGACGTCTCGCACATGTGTGTGGTCGACTTTTCGGGCGCGAAGGCGCGCGAGTTCTTTTCCCGCGCGCTCGCCAACAACGTCGCGAAGCTCACCACGCCGGGTAAGGCGCTTTACTCGTGCATGCTCAACCCCGAAGGCGGCGTGATCGACGACCTGATCGTCTACTTTTTCGCCGACGACCAGTTCCGCACCGTCGTGAACGCGGGCACGGCCGAAAAAGACATCGCCTGGTTCGAAAAGCTCAACGCCGAAGGCGGCTTTGGCCTCACCATCACGCCGCGCCGCGATCTCGCGATCGTCGCCGTTCAGGGCCCGAACGCGCGCGAAAAGGTCTGGCAGGTCGCGCCCTCGTCGCGCAGCGCCACCGAAGTGCTCAAGCCTTTCAACGCCGCGAAGATCGAAGCGTCGCCGTTCGGCGAGCTGATGATCGCGCGCACGGGCTACACCGGCGAAGACGGTTTCGAAATCGTGCTGCCCGCCGCCGCCGTGTGCGAATTCTGGGACGCCCTGCAGCGCCAGGGCGTGAAGCCCTGCGGCCTGGGCGCGCGCGACACGCTGCGCCTCGAAGCCGGCATGAACCTCTACGGCCAGGACATGGACGACGGCGTCTCGCCGCTCGACGCGGGCCTCGCCTGGACCGTCGACATGAAAGAGCCGCGCGACTTCGTCGGCCGCAAGGTGCTCGAGGCGAACGGCTCGCGTTCGGCGTTCGTCGGCCTGATCCTGCAGAAGGAAAACGGCAAGGCCGGCGGCGTGCTGCGCGCGCACCAGAAAGTGCTCACGCCGCATGGCGAGGGCGAGATCACGAGCGGCACGTTCTCGCCGAGCATGCAGGAATCCATCGCCTTCGCGCGCGTGCCTCAGGGCGTGCAGCCGGGCGATGTCGTGCAGGTGCAGATCCGTGACAAAGCCCTTCCCGCAAGCGTGGTAAAACTGCCGTTCGTGCGCAACGGCAAGGTGCTCGCCGCCTGATCCGCGACGATCCTGCCGCCGCGCGCGCCCTCCCCCTTTAAGCCACAAAAACCGAACCACGCACTGGAGCAACCATGAGCATCCCGGCCGATCTGAAATACACCGAATCGCACGAGTGGATCCGCACCGAAGCCGACGGCACGCTGACCATCGGCATCACCGACCACGCGCAGGAAGCGCTCGGCGACATCGTCTTCCTCGAACTGCCGGAAGCCGGCCGCGCGGTCACGGCCGGCGACGCTGTCGCCGTGATCGAGTCGGTCAAGGCCGCCTCGGACATCTACGCGCCGGTCTCGGGCGAGATCGTCGATGCGAACACGTCGCTCGTCGATACGCCCGACCAGGTGAACGGCGCGCCGTACGAGTCGTGGCTCTTCAAGATCAAGCCCGCCGCCGACGCCAAGCTCGACTCGCTGATCGACGCTGCCGCCTACGAAAAGGCCATCGGCGCGTAAATCGCAACCTTGCCTCAACCGCACGGCGCGGCGGCGTGCTCACAACGCCGCCCGCGCCAGCAGTCAAAACCCGGAATCCCCATGAAGCTCGAACACCCGGATCGTCTGATGAACTCCCCGCTCTCGCTTGCCGCGCTCGAAGCGCACGACGCTTTCGCCGCCCGCCACATCGGCCCCGACACGGCCGACCAGCAGGCGATGCTCGACGCGCTCGGCTTCGCCTCGCGCGCCGCGCTGATCGATGCGGTGATTCCGGCGAAGATCCGCCGCAACGAGACGCTGCCGCTCGGGCCGTTCTCGCAGCCGCGCTCGGAAGCCGAGGCGCTCCCCGCCCTGCGCGCGCTCGCGGACAAGAACCAGGTGTTCCGCTCGTACATCGGGCAGGGCTACTACGACACGCACACGCCGGCCGTCATCCTGCGCAACGTGCTCGAAAACCCGGCGTGGTACACCGCGTACACGCCGTACCAGCCGGAAATCTCGCAGGGCCGCCTCGAAGCCCTGCTGAACTTCCAGCAGATGATCACCGACCTGACGGGCCTCGCGATCTCGAACGCGTCGCTGCTCGACGAAGCCACCGCCGCCGCCGAAGCCATGACGCTCGTGCAGCGCGTGGGCAAGTCGAAGTCGAACGTGTTCTTCGTCGCCGACGACGTGCTCGCGCAGACCATCGAAGTCGTGAAGACGCGCGCCAGGCCGATCGGCATCGAGGTGAAGGTGGGCCCCGCTGAAGAAGCCGCCGAAGTGGCCAAAACCACAGGCGCCTTCGGCGTGCTGCTGCAATATCCGGGCGTGAACGGCGACGTGCGCGACTTCCGCGCGCTCGCCCAGGCCGTGCACGCCGCCGGCGGCGCGGTGATCGCCGCCGCCGACCTGCTCGCGCTCACCGTGCTCACGCCCCCGGGCGAATGGGGCGCGGACGTGGCCGTGGGCAACTCGCAGCGCTTCGGCGTGCCGATGGGCTTCGGCGGCCCGCACGCCGCCTACCTCGCGGTGAAGGACGAATTCAAGCGCCAGATGCCGGGCCGTCTCGTCGGCGTGACTGTGGACGCACAGGGCAACCCGGCGCTGCGCCTCGCACTGCAAACGCGCGAACAGCACATCCGCCGCGAAAAGGCCACGTCGAACGTCTGCACGGCGCAGGCGCTGCTCGCGATCATGGCGAGCATGTACGCGGTCTACCACGGCCCGCAAGGCCTGAAGCGCATCGCGCAGCGCGTGAACCGCGTCGCCGCGATCCTCGCCGCGGGCGCGAAACAACTGGGCTACACGCTCGTCAACGAAGCGTTCTTCGACACGCTCACGTTCGAAGCGGGCCCGCGCACCCAGGCGCTGCACGACGCGGCGCTCGCACGCGGCATGAACCTGCGCCACGTGAGCGAGACGCGCGTGGGCGTGTCCGTCGATGAAACCACCTCGCGCGCCGATCTGACCGACCTGCTCGCCGTGTTCGCGCAAGCCGCGTTTGCGGGCGAAGCGCCTTCGGTCGACAAGCTCGACGCCGAACTCACGCAAAGCGCCGCTTCGACATTCCCGGCCGCGCTCGCGCGCGAAAGCGCGTACCTCACGCACCCGGTGTTCAACCGTCACCATTCGGAAACGGAAATGCTGCGCTACCTGCGCGGCCTCTCCGACAAGGACCTCGCGCTCGACCGCTCGATGATCCCGCTCGGCTCGTGCACGATGAAGCTCAACGCGACCTCGGAAATGCTGCCGGTCACGTGGCCCGAGTTCGGCCGCATCCACCCGTTCGCGCCCGCCGAGCAAACCGTCGGCTATCGCGAGATGGTCGATCAGCTCGAACAGATGCTCGTGGCCGCCACCGGCTACGCCGCCGTCTCGCTGCAGCCGAACGCGGGCTCGCAGGGCGAGTACGCGGGCCTGCTCATCATCCAGGCGTACCACGCCTCGCGCGGCGAAGCGCATCGCAACGTCTGCCTGATCCCCGCTTCGGCGCACGGCACGAACCCCGCATCGGCGCAGATGGCGGGCATGCAGGTGGTCGTGGTCGCCTGCGACGCGCAAGGCAACATCGATCTCGCCGACCTCAAGGCCAAGGCCGAACAGCACGCGGCCAGGCTCGCGGCGATCATGATCACGTATCCGTCCACGCACGGCGTGTTCGAGGAGAACGTGCGCGAAGTCTGCGAAATCGTGCACTCGGCGGGCGGCCAGGTGTACGTGGACGGCGCGAACATGAACGCGATGGTCGGTCTCGCGGCGCCCGGCCAGTTCGGCGGCGACGTCTCGCACCTGAACCTGCACAAGACCTTCTGCATTCCGCACGGCGGCGGCGGCCCGGGCGTCGGTCCGGTCGCGGTGGGCGCGCACCTCGCGCAGTTCCTGCCGAACCAGCTTTCGTCGGGCTACAAGCGCTCGACCGACAAGGGTCACGGCATCGGCGCGGTGAGCGCGGCGCCTTACGGCTCGGCTTCGATCCTGCCGATCTCGTGGATGTACATCGCCATGATGGGCGCGGCCAACCTCACTGCCGCGACCGAAAACGCGATCCTCAACGCCAACTACGTGGCGAACAAGCTCGCGCCGCACTTCCCGGTGCTCTACAGCGGCCCGGGCGGCCTGGTCGCGCACGAGTGCATTCTCGACCTGCGCCCGATCAAGGACGCGAGCGGCATCACCGTGGACGACGTGGCCAAGCGCCTGATGGACTACGGCTTCCACGCCCCGACCATGAGCTTCCCGGTGCCGGGCACGCTGATGGTCGAGCCGACCGAGTCGGAGTCGAAGGAAGAGCTGGACCGCTTCATCGACGCGATGGTTGCAATCCGTGAGGAAATCCGCGCCGTGGAGGAAGGCCGCGCGGACAAGGAGGACAACCCGCTGCGCCATGCGCCGCACACGGCCGCCGTGGTGGTCGCCGACGACTGGAAGCACGCCTACTCGCGCGAACAGGCCGCGTACCCGGTCGCGTCGCTCGTCGCGCGCAAGTACTGGCCGCCGGTTGGCCGCGCCGACAACGCGTATGGCGACCGCAACCTGTTCTGCTCGTGCGTGCCGCTTAGTGAATATGCGGGCGAAAATGCCGCCGAAACGGCAGGCGAATAAGCCTCGTCCGAGCCGCTGCGTCATCCCCGGAGAGCGCAGCGGCAGCCATCCCTCTCACATTTGCCGCCGCAAACCGCTAACATCACACACCTGTCAGCCTTGAATCAGGGAGTCGCGCATGGCGCGGAAGGTGGAAACGGAACATCTGCGGGATCAAATGCGGAAACAACTGCGGGATCCACTGCGGGTCGCCGCGCTGGCGCTTGCCTGCGCCACCTTCACCGGCACCTTCGCGGGCGCGGCCCACGCGGCCATGAACTTCTGCGCGGCGCCCGCGCTGCAATCGAGCGAGCGCACCAACTCCGACCCGGGCGTGAAGGCGCTCGTGGCCGAGGTCGTGACGCACGTGAACGACACGCCGCGTCCGCTGCCGCGCCTCCACACCGAGGGCACGCTGCCGCACGAGGGCATTTACGACCAGAGCGTCGAGGCCGCGAAGGAACTCGACCTCATGCGCAACGCGGCGCTCGCATGGCGCGCGACGAGCGACGAGCGCTTCCTGAGGCTCGTGGACCGCTTTCTGCTCGCGTGGGTCACCACATACAAGCCGAGCTTCAATCCCATCGACGAAACGCGTTTCGAGGGGCTGATCCTCGCCTACGACATGACCGCGAGCGCGCTTCCCGTGAAAACGCGCAACGCGACGATGCAGTTCCTGAACAGCTTCGCGAACGGCTATATCGCGCAGATCGACGCGCAGCCGCGCCCGCTCAAGGGAACTTTCGCGAACAACTGGCAGAGCCATCGGGTCAAACTGATCGCGATGATCGCGTTCACGCTCGACAACCGCAAGATGATCGCGACGGCGCAGCGCCTGTTCGTGGAGCATCTCGGCGACAACGTCGCGCCCGACGGCTCGACGCTCGACTTCACCGAGCGCGACGCGCTGCACTACGTGACCTACGATTTGCAGCCGCTCGTGACCGCCGCGCTCGCCGCGCGCCGTCACAACCGCAACTGGCTGACCGAGCGCGCGGCCAACGGCGCGACACTCGCGGGCGCGCTCGACTGGCTCACGCCGTATGCGCTCGGCCAGAAAACGCACGAGGAATTCGTGCATTCGAACGTACCGTTCGACGCGAAGCGGCGCGAAGCGGGCCTGCCCGGCTACACCGGCCAGTGGGACCCGAAGAACGCCGCGGAGCTGTTTCATCTCGCGGCGCGACTCGACGGCCGCTTTGCGCCAGTCGCGCTGAAACTCGCGCCCACGCCGCCCGCGTGGCTCGCCGTCTGTCTGCCGTTGCCGGCGCGCTGAAAAGCGCGCGAGGGACGCAGCGGCGGCACGGAAACAGTGATGCCGCAATCGCGCCGCATCCCCACAAACCAACGTCAGACAAGCAGGAGCAGTACCCATGGCAGTGAGCGTTTTCGATCTCTTCAAAGTCGGCATCGGGCCCTCCAGCTCGCACACGGTCGGGCCGATGCGCGCGGCGCTCATGTTCGCCGAAGGACTCGAACGCGACGGCCTGCTCGCGAGCACCGCCGCCGTGAAGGTCGAGCTGTACGGCTCGCTCGGCGCAACCGGCAAGGGCCACGGCACCGACCGCGGCGTCATGCTCGGCCTCATGGGCGACGCGCCCGACACCGTCAATCCCGACACCATCGGCGAACGTCTCGAAGCCGTGCGCACTTCGCGCCAGCTGGCGCTGCTCGGCCGTCATCCGATCGCCTTCGTGCCGAAAGAGCACGTGGCGTTTTATCGCCAGGCGCTGCCCGAGCACCCGAACGGCATGAAGCTGCGCGCGCTGGACGCGAATGGCGAAACGCTGCGCGAGAGCACATACCTTTCCGTGGGCGGCGGTTTCGTCGTCACGGCGGGCGCGCCGAACACGAAGGTGCTCGCCGCCGCGCAGCAATTACCGCATCCCTTCCGCACGGGCGCGCAGATGCTCGCGCTGTGCGCCTCGACCGGCAAGAGCATCGCCCGGTTGATGCTGGAAAACGAGCGTGTCTGGCACAGCGACGAGCAGATTCGATCAGGTCTCCTGCACATCTGGCACGTGATGCAGTCGTGCGTCTCGCGCGGTTGCGGCATCAACAACCCCGACGCCGAAGGCACGCTGCCCGGCCCCTTCGCCGTGAAGCGCCGCGCGCCGCAACTCTATCGCGCGCTCACCAGCAACCCCGAGCGCGCGCTGCAAGACCCGCTTTCGATGATCGACTGGATCAACCTCTACGCGATCGCCGTGAACGAGGAAAACGCCGCGGGCGGGCGCGTCGTGACCGCGCCGACCAATGGCGCCGCGGGCATCATTCCCGCCGTGCTGCACTACTACGTGCGCTTCACGCCCGGCGCGAACGAACAGGGCGTGATCGATTTCCTGCTCACGGCGGCCGCCATCGGCATTCTCTACAAGCTCAACGCGTCGATTTCCGGTGCGGAAGTGGGCTGCCAGGGCGAAGTTGGCGTGGCCTGCTCGATGGCCGCGGGTGCGCTCGCAGCCGTGCTGGGCGGCACGCCGCTGCAGGTGGAAAACGCCGCCGAAATCGGCATGGAGCACAACCTCGGCCTCACCTGCGATCCCGTGGGCGGCATGGTGCAGATTCCCTGCATCGAGCGCAACGCCATGGCTTCGGTGAAGGCCGTGAACGCCGCGCGCATGGCGCTGCGCGGCGACGGCGCGCATTACGTCTCGCTCGACTCCGTCATCAAGACGATGCGCGAGACCGGCGCCGACATGAAGACGAAGTACAAGGAGACCTCGCGCGGCGGCCTCGCGGTGAATATCGTCGAGTGCTGATTCGTTGAAGCGCTGTCGCCTTGCCCGAAACATCAGGACGTCATCACGTAACGATTGAAGGAGACTTGACCGCCATGCAGCAGCCGAACGCTTCAACCACCACCGGAGCCCGCCTCGTCGTCGATGCGCTTGTCGCCAATGGCGTCGAGCGCGTGTTCTGCGTGCCGGGCGAGAGCTATCTCGCGGTGCTCGATTCGTTGTCCGATGAAACCGCGAAGATCGAAACCGTGGTGTGCCGCCACGAGGCGGCGGCGGCGAACATGGCGGAAGCGATCGGCAAGCTAACGGGCAAGCCGGGCGTCGCGCTCGTCACGCGCGGGCCGGGCGCCACGCACGCCTCGATTGGCGTGCACACGGCGTTTCAGGACTCCACGCCGATGATCCTGCTGATCGGCCAGGTTGCGCGCGATCAGATGGACCGCGAGGCGTTCCAGGAAATCGACTACCGGCGCATGTTCGGCCAGATGGCCAAGTGGGTCACACAGATCGACGACGCGCGCCGCGTGCCCGAATATCTGAGCCACGCGTTCCATGTCGCGATGTCTGGCCGGCCCGGCCCGGTCGTACTCGCGCTGCCGGAGGACATGCTGAGCGGCGCGATTCCCGCATCCGAAGCGCAGCCCATCGCGCCGCCCGCGCAACGCGTGCAGGCCTCGCCTTCCGCCGCGCAGATGGAGCGCGTGCGCGAACTGCTCGCAGGCGCGAAGAAGCCGTTCGTGATCGCGGGCGGACATGGCTGGAACACGCAGGCGTGCGCCGACTTCCAGCGCTTCGTCGAGAACTGGCAATTGCCGGTGGGTCTCGCCTTCCGCTTCCAGGACACGCTCAACAACGAGCACCCGAATTATGCGGGCGACGTGGGCCTCGGCGTGAATCCGGCGCTCGCCAAACGCATCCGCGAAGCCGACGTGCTGCTCGCGCTCGGTCCGCGTCTGGGCGAATCGACGACGGGCGGCTACACGCTCTTCGACATCCCCAAGACGAAGCAAACGCTCATTCACGTGCATCAGGGCGCGGAGGAACTCGGCCGCGTCTATGCCGCCGATCTGCCGATCGTTTCGGGCCTCGCGGAATTCGCGGCGCTGCTCGCGGAACTTCCCGCGCCTGCACTACCCGCGTGGGCGGGCAGCGCGGCACAAGCGCACGAAGCATGGCACGCATGGCGCAAGCCGCTGCCGATGCCCGGCGACGTGCAGCTCGGCGAAGTCATGCAGCAACTGCGCGCGCGCCTGCCCGACGACGCGATCGTCACGAACGGCGCGGGCAACTACGCGACCTGGCTGCATCGGCACTTCGCGTATCGCCACTTCCGCTCGCAACTCGCGCCCACGAGCGGCGCGATGGGCTACGGCGTGCCCGCCGCGATCGCTGCAAAGTCGCTCTATCCGCAGCGCACCGTGGTCGCGCTCGCGGGCGACGGCTGTTTCATGATGTCCTCGTCGGAACTCGCCACGGCGATGCAGTACGGGCTGAACGTGGTATTCATCGTCGTGAACAACTCGCACTACGGCACGATCCGTATGCACCAGGAGCGTCACTATCCGAACCGCGTGCATGGCACGCAGCTCACGAATCCGGATTTCGCGGCGTTTGCGCAGTCGTTCGGTGCGCACGGCGAAGTCGTCACGACGACCGCGCAGTTCGCGCCGGCGCTCGAACGCGCGCTCACTGCCGGCAAGCCTGCACTCATCGAAATTCGCGTGACGAAGGAAGCGAGCACGCCGGCCGCGACGCTCGAACAGATTCGCGAAGCGGGCAAGAAAATGCGCGCGCAGTGACCGAAGGATGACTGAACAGGAATCCTGAATAAGCTCACCTTTGCGTCGTGCGAGCGCACAAAGAAAAGCCCCGCAGATCTTTCGATCGTGCGGGGCTTTTGACTTCAGCCGAACGTCAGGCGCTTACTTGCCGCCCACGCTTTGCAGCGTCGTCCACTTGCCGTCGACAACCTTGTACAGCGTGATGCCGCCGTTCTTCAGGTCGCCGCGCTGGTCGTACGCGAGTTCCGACGTCGTGACAGCCGGCATGCTGGTCTTCGCGAGGAACGGCAGATACTTCGCCGGGTCCGTCGAGTTGGCCTTCTTCATGGCCGCGAACATGGCCATTGCGCCGTCGTAGGCGTACGGCGAGTACGTCTGCACGTCTTCGCCAAAGCGCTTCTTGTACTTCGCTACGTAGTCCTTGCCACCCGGCATCTGGTCGAGCGGCAGGCCGGCGAGCGACGCCACCGTGCCGTTCGCCGCGTCACCCGCGATCTGCAGGAAGGTCGGCGTGTGCACCATTTCGCCGCCCATCAGCGGCGCCTTGATGCCGAGCGACTTCATCTGCTTGACCATCGGAGCCGCTTGCGAATCCGCGCCGCCGAAGTAGACCAGGTCGGGGTTCATCGCCTTCGCCTTCGTCAGGACCGACTTGAAGTCGACGGCCTTGTCGTTGGTGTACTCGCGATCGATGATCGTGCCGCCCGCTGCCTTCGCAGCCTTCGAGAACTCGTCGGCGAGACCCTGGCCGTAAGCCGTGCGGTCGTCGATCACGACGATCTTCTTCATGCCGAGGTTCTTCACCGCGAACGCGCCGGCAACCGAGCCTTGCTGCGTGTCGGAGGTCATCATGCGGAACGTCGTCTTGAAGCCTTGCTGCGTGTACTCGGGCGCAGTCGCCATGGCGATCTGCGGGATGCCCGCGTTCGCGTAGATGCGCGAAGCCGGGATCGTCGTGCCCGAGTTGAAGTGACCGAGCATGCCCTTGATGCCGTCGTCCACGAGCTTCTGCGCGACCGTCGTGCCGGTGCGCGGGTCAGCCTGATCGTCGGCCGAATCGAGCACGAAGTGAACCGGCTTGCCGCCGATCACGGGCTTCGTTGCGTTTTCTTCTTCGACTGCGAGCGTGATGCCGTTCTGGAAGTCCTTGCCGTAGTGCGCCTGCGCACCCGTCATCGGACCGGCGAAACCGATCTTCACGTCTTCGGCTTGTTGTGCATGCGCAGTCCCCGCCAGCGACAGGGCGGCAACAAGCGTCGCGCCTGCCAGCTGCTTCATCGTGTGTTGCATTGCTTCTCCTTGGTACCAGGTATCGAACGAGCGGCTTCGGATTCGATGAGCCTTGCCGCTTCCTTGTCTTGAGACGACCGACAGTATGGCTTGTGCTTAACCGATCGTCATCAAATTTGCATTACCGCCTGCTGCTGCCGTATTCACGCTGACCGAACGTTCCGCGAGCAGTCGTTCGAGCGCGTAATCTTCATCGCCGTTGGCGAGCGCGTGCGCTGCCACGCCCTGCACCGTGACGATCGGGCCAGGACGCTTGGCGACTTCCTTCACGAGTGCGAGCAGCTCGTCGCTGTCGCCTTCGAAGAGAACCGCATCGAAGTCGGCGTCGGCCGTCTTCCTGCTTGCCGCGTGCGCCTTGAGCGCCGCCGGCAATGCGTTCACGAGCGCTTCGCCCGCCGCGCCCTGGAATAGCGCGCGGTTGCCCGTTGCCAGCGCAACGGCCAGTTGCGCGCGCGCACCCGTTGCGGTGGAGGGCACGCAAAGCACCGTGCCGCGCGCCGAAAGCGTGTACGTGTTGCGCTCGCCCGTCGGGCCCGGCAGAACCGCCGTGGCGCCCGCGAGCACGTATTCGAGGTAGCCCTCGCAACGTGCCGCGAGCGCGGGCTCGCGCTCGGCGATGAGCCAGTCGCGCAGCGTCGTGAGCGCCGAATGTGCGGACTGCGGCGCCGATTGCGGCGCGCCGTGGTTGCGCTCGGCGCTTTGCGGCGCATCCACGACGAGCACGTCGGAGAGCGACTTCGGCAAGCCAGCGGGACGCTTCGCGAGCAAGCGCGAGAGATACAGCGCGCCACCCGCCTTCGGACCCGTGCCCGAAAGACCTTCGCCGCCGAACGGCTGCACGCCCACCACCGCGCCGATCACGTTGCGGTTCACGTAGATGTTGCCCACGTGCGCGCGGCCGATGACGTGCGCGATGGTTTCGTCGATACGCGTGTGAATGCCGAGCGTGAGGCCGTAGCCCGTTGCGCGGATCTGTTCGAGCAGCTTGTCGAGCTGGCTGCGGCGATAGCGGATCACGTGCAGCACCGGCCCGAACACTTCGCGCTTCAGTTCGTCGAGGCTGTCCAGCTCGATGAGCGTGGGCGGGACAAACGTGCCCTGCGCGCAGGCGTCGGACGTCGGCATTTGCTGGACCTTACGGCCCTTTTCGCGCATGCCGGCCACGTGCGCGTCGATGCCGCGTTTCGCGTCGATGTCGATCACGGGGCCGACGTCGGTCGAAAGACGGTCGGGGTTGCCCACCGCGAGTTCCTTCATCGCGCCCGTGAGCATTTCGAGCGTGCGGTCCGCCACGTCGTCCTGGAGGCACAGCACGCGCAGCGCGGAACAGCGCTGGCCCGCCGAGTCGAATGCGCTTTGCAGCACGTCGGCAACGACCTGTTCCGCGAGCGCCGACGAATCGACGATCATCGCGTTCTGGCCGCCGGTTTCGGCGATCAGCGGAATCGGGCGCCCTTCGGAGTCGAGGCGCTCGGAAAGCGTCTTGTTGATGAGGCGCGCAACTTCCGTCGACCCCGTGAACATCACGGCGCGCGTGCGGTGATCGGCGACGAGCGCCGCGCCCACGGTTTCGCCGTTGCCCGGCAGCAGTTGCACCGCGCCCGCAGGCACGCCGGCTTCACGCAGAATGCGCACGGCTTGCGCGGCGATCAGCGGCGTTTGTTCAGCGGGCTTCGCGAGCACCGTGTTGCCGGCCGCGAGCGCGGCGGCCACCTGGCCCATGAAGATCGCGAGCGGGAAGTTCCACGGGCTGATACACACCACGGGTCCGAGCGGACGATGCGTGTCGTTCGAGAACTCTTCGCGGATCTGCGTGGAGTAGTAGCGCAGGAAGTCGATCGCTTCGCGGATTTCCGACACCGCGTTCGGCAGCGACTTGCCCGCTTCGCGCACGATCAGGCCCATCAGCGTGTGCATCTGCGCTTCGAGCAGATCGGCGGCGCGCGCGAGGCAATCGGCGCGCGCTTCGACGGGCGTAGCCTGCCAGATCGGCGCGGCGGCCACGGCGTGCGTGAGCGCGGCGCTCACGTGCTCGCTTGTGGCTTCCACAACGGTCCCGACGAGATCGCGATGATCGGCGGGGTTGCGCACGTCGCGCGCGGCGCCTTCTGCGATGTCGCTATCGGCGAGCATCGGCGCGGCTCGCCACGGATGATGCGCGCTCGCCAGCAGCGCCGACGAGAGCGACGCGAGACGATGCTCGTTCGACAGATCGAGGCCCATCGAGTTGAGACGCTCGTTGCCGTACAGTTCGCGCGGCAGCGGAATCTTCGCGTGCGGCGCGCCGAGCGGCACGACCTTCGTGGCGTCGTCGATAGGGTTCGTGACCAGTTCGGCGACCGGCACCGAGGCATCGGCGATGCGATTCACGAACGACGTGTTCGCGCCGTTTTCGAGCAGACGTCGCACGAGATACGCGAGCAGCGTTTCATGCGTGCCGACCGGCGCGTAGACGCGGCACGGACGGTTGAGTTTGCCCTGCGAAAGCGGGCCCGTGACCTCTTCGTACAGCGGCTCGCCCATGCCGTGCAGGCACTGGAATTCGTACTGGCCGGGATAGTAGTTCTGGCCCGCGAGGTGGTAGATCGCCGAGAGCGTGTACGCGTTGTGCGTGGCGAACTGCGGGTACACGGCATCCGGCGCGCCGAGCAGCTTCTTTGCGCACGCGAGGTACGAGACGTCCGTATAGATCTTGCGCGTGTAGACCGGATAGCCTTCGAGGCCGTCCACCTGCGCGCGCTTGATTTCGGTGTCCCAGTACGCGCCCTTTACGAGGCGCACCATGATGCGGTGGCGGCTGCGGCGCGCGAGATCGACGATGTAATCGATCACGAACGGGCAGCGCTTCTGGTAAGCCTGCACCACGAAGCCGATGCCGTTCCAGCCCGCGAGTTCCGGATCGAAGCACAGCGCTTCGAGCAGATCGAGCGAGAGTTCGAGGCGGTCGGCTTCTTCGGCGTCGATATTCAGGCCGATGTCATACCGGCGAGCGAGCACCGCGAGCGCGCGCACGCGCGGCAGCAGTTCGCCCATGGTGCGTTCCTGCTGCGCGCGCGAGTAGCGCGGGTGCAGCGCGGAAAGCTTGATCGAGATGCCTGGGCCTTCGTAGATGCCGCGGCCGCCCGCGGCCTTGCCGATGGCGTGAATGGCC
This sequence comes from Paraburkholderia sp. J76, assembly GCF_905220295.1. Classification (NCBI taxonomy): domain Bacteria; kingdom Pseudomonadati; phylum Pseudomonadota; class Betaproteobacteria; order Burkholderiales; family Burkholderiaceae; genus Paraburkholderia; species Paraburkholderia sp. J76. Next base: position 184,061 of record NZ_CAJMZJ010000008.1, on the reverse strand, counting down.
TGCTCGTACGATGCGTAGTAGCGCTGGGCGTCGGCTTCCGTCGTCGCGGCTTCGCCGAGCATGTCGTACGAATAGCGGAAACCGCGCGCTTCGAACTTGCGGCTGTTGGCCAGCGCTTCGGAAATGTTCTCGCCCGTGACGAACTGCTCGCCCATCAGGCGCATGGCCATGTCCACGCCCTTGCGGATCAGCGGTTCGCCGCCCTTGCCGATCATGCGCGTGAGCGCCGACGAAAGGCCGGTTTCGCTGTTCGTCGTGACGAGCTTGCCGGTGATCATGAGGCCCCACGTCGCGGCGTTCACGAACAGCGACGGCGCGTGACCGACGTGGGACTTCCAGTCGCCCTTGCTGATCTTGTCGCGAATGAGCGCGTCGCGCGTGGCGCGGTCGGGAATGCGCAGCAGCGCTTCGGCGAGGCACATCAGCGCCACGCCTTCCTGGCTGGACAGCGAAAACTCGTGGATCAGGCCTTCCACGCCGCCGCCCGTGCCCTTCGCGCGCAGCGTTTCCACAAGCTTCGTGGCGAGCTTCGTCACTTCGCCGGTGAGGTTGGCCGGCAGGCGCGCTTCGCCGATCAGGAACGGCACGCACTCCGGCTCGGGGCGGCGGTATGCAGCCGTGATGGCCGCGCGCAGCACCGACTGCGGTTGCACGTTCTGCGCGAATTCGAGGAACGGGTGCGAGGCGGCTTCGTCGTCGGCGGCGGTGGCACCATCGGCGAGATCGGTCGCTCCGACATGGCCGTTGAGTTCGGGAGGCAATTGGCCGTGCTCGATTTTCTCGAGATAGGCAAAGATGGCTTGCTTGATGAGCCAGTGCGGCGTGCGCTCGAGCCGCGTGGCAGCGTCCTTGAGGCGGGAGCGCAGGAGATCGTCGACTTTGACGCCAAGTGTGGTGCTAGCCATGTTTCCTTCGTATGCCGGCACATTCCTGCCGACGGTGACCAAAAAGTTGGCGAATCGTAACCCTTCAAATAAAAAGGTGCAACCACTCTATCAATATGGTTGCACCACGCGGAAAACCTTGTGCAGCCGGGCTTTGCGGGCGAATGCCTGCCCACCGTCGCACACAGATTGCGCTCGGTATTTTCCCTGGTCGAGCAACACGCAGGACAACCCTAATCGATTCCGCGGCCGTGCCGTTATACAAACAGAGCGGGGGTTGTTGGTCACAAGAAAGAGCGAAGGGACCGAAAAATGGAAAAGCTGCTGGTAATCGCTGGGATCTGGACGATGTGCGCCATGTGCGCCGTGCTTTTCATGCGCGGCGCGACGGCGCCCGATGAACGCCGCATGAGCCTGAAGCGGGCAGCGCGCGGGGAAGTGGCCGATACCGTCGGCCACTGAGGCAGGAAACGCGCAGTTGATGTGAGGCGGCCCCGCCTTTACGGCAAGGGGGCCGCTTCCGCTCGTGCGCCGGGCGCACGCCCGGCTAGAGGCTAGATATCGAGTGGATCGACTTCGAGATTCCAGCGCAGCACGCCGCGCAATGCGCGCAGCGCGGGTTGCCACGCGCGCAGCGTTGCCTGCAGCGCGGCGCGCGACTGGCTTTCCACGAGCAGTTGCGCGCGATGCACGTTCATCACCTTGACGATGGTGAGCGGCACTGCGTCGTAAGCCATGACGCGCCCGGCGCCCGGAATCGCCGCGAGCGCTTCGGCGGCCTGCGCCAGAAATGCCAGCGCGGCTTCCAGCGTGCGGCCTTCGGCGCGCAATAGCGCCTGATAGACAAACGGCGGCAGGTGCGCATCGCGCCGCTCCGCCACCTGCGTATTCGCAAAACCCACATAGTCGTGGCGCGCCAGCGCGTGATAAAGCGCATGGCGCGGATAGCGCGTCTGCACGAGTACCTCTCCGGGCAGACCGGCGCGCCCCGCACGCCCACTCACCTGCATCAGTTGCGCGAACAGGCGCTCGCTCGCCCGGAAATCGTGCGAAAAGAGCGCGTTGTCGGCGTTCAGCACGCCAACGAGCGACACGCGCTGGAAGTCGTGCCCCTTCGCGATCATCTGCGTGCCCACCAGGATGTCGACTTCGCCCGCGTGCACGTCGGAGAAAAGCGCCTGCGCGCTGCCCTTGCGGCGCGTGCTGTCGGCGTCGATGCGCAACACCCGTGCGCCAGGCACCGCACTCGCGAGCGCCTCCTCGATGCGCTGCGTGCCTCGGCCCATCGGCGCGATGTCGACGTTGCCGCAATCGGGGCACGAACGAGGAATGCGCGATTCCCATCCGCAGTGGTGGCAACGCAGCGCGCGCTCGGGCTTGTGCAGCACGACGTAGGCGCTGCAGCGCGGGCAGCCTGCCACCCAGCCGCAGGCGTCGCATGCGAGCGTGGGCGCATAGCCCCGACGGTTCAGGAACACGAGGCTCTGCTCGCCGCGCTCCAGACGCGCCTTCATCGCCGCGACCAACGGCCCGGAGAGCCCTTCGAACGAGGCGCGGCCGCGCCGCCGCTCTTCCTCGAGATCGATCAGCTTGACGCTCGGCAGCACGGCGTCGGCCATCGCGCGGCGCGAGAGCGTGAGGCGCGTGTAGCGCCCCTGCTCGGCCTGCCACCAGCTTTCCAGCGACGGCGTGGCCGAACCCAGCACGACCGGTACGCCAAGCTGCTTCGCGCGCCACACCGCCAGGTCGCGCGCCGAATAGCGCAGCCCTTCCTGCTGCTTGTAGGCGGGGTCGTGCTCTTCGTCGACCACGAGCATCGCGAGGCGCGGCAACGACGCGAGCACGGCGAGCCGCGTGCCGAGCACGATGCGCGCGCGGCCCGTGTGCGCCGCGAGCCAGTTGCGCGCGCGCTCGCCTTCGGCCAGCCCGCTGTGAAGCGCGACGATGGCTTCGCTCGCAAGCGTGGCCGCGAAGCGTGTGCGAAAGGCCGCCTCGAACTGCGGCGTGAGATTGATTTCGGGAACGAGCACCAGCGCCTGGGCGCCAGGGTCGCGTTCGAGCAGCGCAGCGAGCGCGCGCAGATAAACCTCGGTCTTGCCGCTGCCGGTCACGCCGTGCAGCAGGAAGGGCGCGAAGCCGCTCGCCGCGTCGATCGCTTCCACTGCTTGCGCCTGCTCGTCGCTCAGGCGCGGGACGTCGGCGAGCGCCGTGACAGCGGCGGCGCTGCTGGACGCGCCTGCGTGAGCGCCGAACTCGATGCATTCGTGCTCGACCCAGCCGGCCTCGCGCCAGGCGTCGAGCGTCGCAATCGCCTTGGGATGCAGCGCGCGGGCCGCGGCGGCGTCGAATTCACCGGCCTCCGCCAGCGCCTGCGCGAGACGGCGCAGCGCCTGCGCGCGCGCCGGCAAGGCGTCCGGCAACGCGGCGCGCCCTTGCGGCAATAACCGATAGCGCTCCTCGGGAGCCAGAAGCCGCGGCCAGCGCGACGGATCGCGCAACGCCTGCGGCAACGCCGGCAACGCGACCTCGCCCAGGCCACGCTGATAGTAGTCGGCGGCAAAGCCTGCCAGCGCGAGCCATTGCGCCGAAAGCGGCGGGCACGCGGCGCACACGGCGCTCACGTCGCGAAGCTTGTTGGCGGGCACGTCGCTGTGAGCGTTCACTTCGCAAATGAGGCCCACCACGTCGCGACGCCCGAACGGCACACGCACGAGCATGCCGGGTTCGGGCGCGCTGTCGAGCCCGTAGCGATAGTCGTAGAGCGCATCCAGAGGGTGGTCCAGCGCCACGCGCACGTACTTTCCCGTCATGCCCCGCCCCCAGGGAAGATCCGTACGCCAGCGCGCAGACGCGCAAACCTAAAGTAATACTTGAGATTTCGCGCTAAGTTTTGGATTCCGCAGAACAATCGCGCCCCCGAATCTGCGCCTGTGGATAACTTTGTTGAGAACTTGCCGGACGCCGCCGCGGCGCGCCCGCGTGCCGCCGTTATGTGGGATACCGCACAGAGCGCCGTGGAGCGCCGAAAGCCTTGTCTGTCAAGGGTCTGATTGATTCTGCTCAGACATTTGCGGCCCCCTGCGACAACCTTTCCCTCTTGCGCGCCGCAACGTGGCAGGTGTGTATAAGTCAAGTCTTGACAGGAGCGCGATGGCGTCTGGATGGCCTCTTGAGCCCGGTCATACCCTGATGCCCGGAGCCCAGCCTGTTGCAACGCACCAAAAATGTCACGCACCGGTCGCGCGAATGGCGCGGCTGTGACGATGCACCTCGTCCACGAGTTCGGCCACGCTTTCGGGCGGCGTGAACTGCGAAATGCCGTGACCCAGGTTGAACACGTGGCCCGGATGCGCCCCGAAGCTGTCGAGGACCGCGCGCGCCTGCTCGCGAATCGCGGCCGGTGAAGCAAACAGCACCGTGGGGTCGAGGTTGCCCTGAAGCGCCACGCGATCCCCCACGCGTTCGCGCGCGCGGCCGAGGTTGACGGTCCAGTCGAGCCCCACTGCGTCCACGCCCGTATTGGCTATTTCGTCGAGCCAGAGGCCGCCGCCCTTCGTGAAGGTGATCACCGGCACGCGCTCGCCATCGTGCTCGCGCTTGAGCTGCGCCACGACCTGCGCGATGTACGCGAGCGAGAAGCGCTGATAGGCGCCGTCCGCGAGCGCACCGCCCCACGTGTCGAAGATCATCACGGCTTGCGCGCCGGCTTCGATCTGCGCATTCAGATAGGCCGCCACGGCCTGCGCGTTGACTTCGAGAATGCGCTGCATGAGGTCCGGCCGCGCGTACAGCATCGACTTCACCCTGCGGAAGTCGTCCGAACCGCCGCCCTCGACCATGTAGCACGCGAGCGTCCACGGGCTGCCGGAAAAGCCGATGAGCGGCACGCGCTGCCGCCCGTCCGCGTTCGTGAGCGCGCGGCGAATTTCGCGCACGGCGTCGGTCACGTAGCCGAGCGTCGCGCCGATGTCCGGCACCGCCAGGCGCGCGACGTCTTCCTCGGTGCGCACGGGATGCGCGAACTTCGGCCCTTCGCCCGCCTGGAACGAGAGGCCGAGACCCATCGCATCGGGAATCGTGAGGATGTCGGAAAACAGGATCGCGGCGTCGAGCGGATAACGCTCGAGCGGTTGCAGCGTGACCTCGGTCGCGTAATCGGGATTCTTGGCGAGACCGAGGAAGCTGCCCGCGCGGCTGCGCGTGGCGTTGTACTCGGGCAGATAGCGGCCTGCCTGGCGCATCAGCCAGATTGGCGTGTACTCGGTCGGCTGGCGCAGCAGCGCGCGCAGGAAGGTGTCGTTCAGGAGAGTGTGGGCCACGTGCTGGATGCGCGAAGTCGCGCCAAGGTTCGAAAGCAAGCGGCCATTTTACCGGAGCCGCCGCCGCGCCATGCCGCTGATGGACGGGATCGGAAAGCGCAATAACACCGAAGTATAGGTCCTTGCATACCCAGGTAAGTCCTCGCTTAACCGTAGGGGTACGCGCGGACTATGATCGGACGGCTTTCTGGAAAATTACATCGATCAAAACCATAAACGGAGACACGATGAAAAAAGCCGCCCTCGGCCTGACGATCGTTAGTGCCGCATTGCTGAGCGCCTGCGCCTTGAACCAGTCTGCCGGTACGTCGAACAACGGAACGCAAGCCGCCGCCGCTGGACATTCGCGCCTCGATGAAATCATCGCGCGGGGCACGCTGCGCGCCTGTACGACCGGCGACTACAAGCCCTACTCGTTCTATAGACAGGACGGCACATTCGAAGGCATCGACATCGACATGACCCAGTCGCTCGCGAAGTCGCTGGGCGTGAAGGCCGAGTTTGTGAAAACGTCGTGGTCGAACCTCATGACCGACTTCCTCGCGAAGTGCGACGTTGCGGTGGGCGGCGTTTCCACGACGCTCGATCGCCAGAAGCGCGCGTTCTTCACCGAGGCGTATCAGGTCGACGGCAAGACACCGATCGTGCGGTGCGACGACGTCAGGAAGTACCAGACCGTCGCGCAGATCAACCAGCCTTCGGTGCGCGTGATCATGAATCCGGGCGGCACGAACGAGCGCTTTGCGAAGCAGTTCTTTCCGAACGCGAATCTCATCATGTATCCGGACAACGTGACGATCTTCAAGCAGATCCTAGCAGGCAAAGCCGACGTGATGGTGACCGACGCTTCCGAAACCCTGCTGCAGCAGAAGCTCAACCCGGGACTGTGCTCGGTGCATCCCGACAAGCCGTTCCAGTACGGCGAGAAAGCGTGGATGGTGCCGCGCGGCGACGTGGTGTTCCAGCAGTACGTCGATCAGTGGCTGCACCTTGCGCGCGCGAGCGGCGAATATCAGGCAATCTCGGACAAGTGGCTGAAGTGAACGGCTAACAACGCCTCGATGTTATGGCCCTTCGAATTGCTACGATGAGTTGCAAACCAGGTCGTCACGCGAAGCGCGCGAAGGTTGCCCCGAAGTTCGCCTGTCGCGCACATGGGCGATGTCGACACATTGCGCATGTGCGCAGCCGGTAAATCTGTACGAAGCGCGCCGCGGGTAAAAGGCCCATGTCGCGGGCCTTCGTTCATGCGATACGAATCCTCGCGCGCGTATGGTCGTCAAGGCGGTCAGACAGCCTCGAAAAATAGCGGTAAAAATGACTTCCGCAAAAGGCTCGGGAAAGCAAAAAGAGGCTCGGAGCCTTATCTGGCGGGCGTTACAACCTGAAACACTTTGTTACCGCCAACCCTTCTTAATTCGCCCACAATGCCTTCAACGGTTTCAACACGGATGTGGCGCGGTGCCAGTGTGAGCGGACACAAAACACCTGCCGGTCGGCACTACGCCGAAGCCCTCTCGAGGGGCATCCTTGTGGGAGCCGTGACCGGCGTCGCAGACGTTTCATGACCCGGCTCCTCCTTTGGTCTCCTCGCGCTAACCCCGTAGCGTGTGGTTTTTAGCGGGCTCCAGGCCCGCTTTTTTTTCGCCTGTACGTTTCGTTATTCAACAGGCATCGTTTTGCAGTACTTCCCTTTCCGCTGCGCTTGCGTGAGGCAATCATTCGGATTCCCGACTGTTTTTGCGCGCGCATCGAAGAAGCCGCGGCGACTGGATGATTCGTCGCCGCGGCCATCGTTCACATCGTTCATCAAGCCGTCTTTTGCTCGCCGATCTTGAGTTCGTCGATCATGCGCGCGCGCATTACGAACTTCTGCACCTTGCCCGTCACGGTCATCGGCAGTTCGTCGACGAAGCGGATGTACTTGGGAATCTTGTAGTGAGCAATCTGCCCCTGGCAGAACGCCTGAATTTCTTCGGCCGTCGCCGCTTCGCCCGGGCGCAGCACGATCCACGCGCATACTTCTTCACCGTATTTCGCATCGGGCACGCCGAACACCTGCGCCGATTGCACCTTCGGATGGCGGAACAGAAACTCCTCGATCTCGCGCGGATAGATGTTCTCGCCGCCGCGAATGAGCATGTCCTTCAGGCGGCCGACGATATTGCAGTAGCCTTGGGCGTCGAGCGTGGCGAGATCGCCCGTATGCATCCAGCCATCGACGATCGACTCGGCCGTCTTCGCCTCGTCGCCCCAGTAGCCCTGCATCACCGAATAACCCTTCGTGCATAGCTCGCCCGTCTCGCCTACGGGCACGATATTGCCGAGCGCATCGACGATCTTGACTTCGAGATGCGGCTGAATGCGGCCCACCGTGGTGGTGCGTTTGTCCAGCGGGTCGGTGGTCGAACTCTGGAACGACACCGGGCTCGTTTCCGTCATGCCATAGGCGATGGTGATTTCGGCGAGATGCATCTTCGAGACCACGCGCTTCATCGTCTCGATGGGGCATGGCGAGCCGGCCATGATGCCCGTGCGCAACTTCGACAGATCGAAGCGCGCGAACTCCGGATGATCCAGCTCCGCGATAAACATGGTGGGCACGCCGTGCAGCGCGGTGCAGCCCTCTTCCGAGACGGCTTCGAGCGTCGCGCGCGGATCGAAGGCCTCGCCCGGGAACACCATGTTCGCGCCCACCGAAACGCACGCGAGCACCGCGAGCACCATGCCGAAGCAGTGATAGAGCGGCACCGGAATGCAGAGCGAATCTTCCTCGGTCAGGCGCATCGCCTGGGCGATGAAACGCCCGTTATTAAGCACGTTGCGGTGCGTGAGCGTCGCGCCCTTCGGATTGCCGGTCGTGCCGCTCGTGAACTGGATGTTGATGGCGTCGTCGGGCGACAGCGTCGCGTCGATGGCGTCGAGCCAGGCCGTGCCGTCGCGGGCGATGCGCTCGCGGCCCATCTCCACGAGTTCGCTGAAGCAGAGCATGCCGGGCGTGGCGGTGTCGCACATGCGCACGACCGAACGCAACTCCGGCAGGCGCGCGGCCCGCAACTGGCCGGGCGCCGCGCTCTCAAGCTCCGGCGCGAGCGTCTGCAGCATCTCCAGGTACTTCGAGGTCTTGAAGCTTTCCGCGGAGACGATCGCCTTGCAACTCACCTTGTTCAGCGCGTATTCGAGTTCGGCGAGGCGATAAGCAGGATTGATGTTGACCAGCACCGCGCCGATGCGCGCGGTCGCGAACTGCGTGAGCAGCCATTCGACGCGATTGGGCGACCAGATGCCGACGCGATCCCCTTTGACGATGCCCAGCTCCGCGAAGCCGGCAGCCAGCACGTCCACTTCCGCGGCGAATTCGCGCCAGTTCCAGCGAATTCCCTGCTCGCGGAACACCACAGCGGGCCGCTCGGGAAAGCGGTTCGCGGTCTCCCGCAGGAACGCGCCGAGCGTCGCGTCGCTGAGCGGCACGTCGGTCGCGCCTCGCACGTAGGAAAGGCCGTCTTTCGGCGCGATGAGCGGCTCATGTACACCGGGCGCGGCGCGCCCGCCTGCTGCGTCGATTGCCATGATGGCTGTCTCCTGGGGAGCGTCACTCCCGCGTTTGAAATGATTTTGAAAACCATTGTGCCACCGGCTTTCCCGGCGAAGGCATCAAGTCTTACCCGCAGCGCGAGGTTCGAGCCCGCGCGCGAACGCATGATTTGGCATTACCTTTCCGTAAACGTCAAGTATGTCAGAGCGTTTTGGTCGGCCACCGCGACTCACCGGCATTTATGCCGCGCTTTTCCTCGCGCTGCCCGCGGGCTCGGCCCGTTGTTCAGCAACGCGCAAATGCAAAAAGGGCTCCGGTCAGGGAGCCCTTTTCGCTTCGGACGCCACGCCACGCGGGCGCGCGTACGAGAACCGGTTAGTGCTGGTTCATCTTGCGCAGGCGCTGGATCGCCGCGAGTTGCGCGACCGCGTAGGCCAGCTCGGCCTGGGCGGTGGCGTACTCGAGGTTCGAACCGGCGTTCTGCAGCGTCTCTTCGGCGCGCTTGCGCGCTTCCGTGGCTTTCGCCTCGTCGAGGTCCTTGCCGCGGATCGCCGTGTCGGCGAGCACCGTGACGGCGCCCGGCTGCACTTCCAGAATGCCGCCCGCGACGAACACGAACTCCTCGTTGCCGTCTTCCGCCACGATGCGCACGGCACCCGGACGAATACGCGTGATGAGCGGCGTGTGGCCCGGCAGAATGCCAAGCTCGCCCGCCTCGCCCGGAAGCGCGACGAACTTCGCCTGGCCGTCGAAGATGTTCTCTTCGGCGCTGACGACGTCTACCTTGATGGTTGCTGCCATATGTGTCGACTCCTGTCGATCGGAGTTAGCGCTTCAGCGCTTATTCCGATCCCATGCATGGCTTGGGGTCAGTGGGTTGCAGCGGCGAGATCTGCCGGCGCCAGGTAGCACTGCGAATCTCGCCTCTTTATCTGCACCTGCCCCTTACTGGATCTTCTTGGCCTTTTCGAAGGCTTCGTCGATCGTGCCGACCATGTAGAACGCCTGCTCCGGCAGGTGATCGCATTCGCCATCGACGATCATCTTGAAGCCGCGGATGGTTTCCTTCAGCGGCACGTACTTGCCCGGCGAGCCCGTGAAGACTTCCGCGACGTGGAACGGCTGCGAGAGGAAACGCTGGATCTTGCGCGCGCGGGCGACGGACAGCTTGTCTTCCGGCGAGAGTTCGTCCATGCCCAGAATCGCGATGATGTCGCGCAGTTCCTTGTAGCGTTGCAGCGTTTGCTGCACGCCGCGCGTGATCGAGTAGTGCTCTTCGCCGATCACGTTCGGGTCGATCTGGCGCGAGGTCGAGTCGAGCGGGTCGACTGCCGGATAGATACCCAGCGAGGCGATGTCCCGCGAGAGCACGACGGTTGCGTCAAGGTGGCCGAAGGTCGTAGCCGGCGACGGGTCGGTCAAGTCGTCCGCAGGGACGTACACGGCCTGAACCGACGTAATCGAGCCCTTCTTGGTCGACGTGATGCGCTCTTGCAGCTTGCCCATCTCTTCTGCCAGCGTCGGCTGGTAGCCCACTGCCGACGGCATACGGCCGAGCAGTGCCGACACTTCCGTGCCAGCCAGCGTGAAACGGTAGATGTTGTCGACGAAGAACAGCACGTCGAGACCTTCGTCACGGAAGTGCTCGGCCATCGTCAGGCCGGTCAGCGCGACGCGCAGACGGTTGCCCGGCGGCTCGTTCATCTGGCCGTACACCAGCGCGACCTTGTCGAGAACGTTCGAGTCCTTCATTTCGTGGTAGAAGTCGTTGCCCTCACGGGTACGCTCGCCCACGCCCGCGAACACGGAGTAACCGCCGTGTTCCTTCGCGATGTTGTTGATCAGCTCCATCATGTTGACGGTCTTGCCCACGCCAGCACCGCCGAACAGACCCACCTTGCCGCCCTTCGCGAACGGGCAGATCAGGTCGATAACCTTGATGCCGGTTTCGAGCAGTTCCGCCGAAGGCGACAGTTCGTCGAACGCCGGGGCCTTCTGGTGGATCGAGCGCGTCGTTTCGCTCGCGATCGGGCCCGCTTCGTCGATCGGGCGGCCGAGCACGTCCATGATGCGGCCCAGCGTCGGCTTGCCGACCGGCACGCTGATGGGCTTGCCCGTGTTCTTGACCACGGTGCCGCGGCGCAGGCCGTCAGCCGAACCCAGACAGATGGTGCGGACAACGCCGTCGCCAAGCTGCTGCTGCACTTCCAGGGTCAGTTCCGACCCTTCGAGAATCAGCGCGTCGTAGATCTTCGGCATGCTCTCGCGCGGGAATTCCACGTCGATCACCGCGCCGATGCACTGTACGATCTTGCCTTCTACCAAAGCAGTTGTACTCATCGATTTTCCTTTAGATACCTGAATTCTTCACTCGCTCACCGGTTCGACACCGGCGCGGTTTCGCAATCGGTTCGCGCCTGTCAGACGGCTGCTGCGCCGCCGACGATTTCCGACAGTTCCTTCGTAATCGCGGCCTGGCGGCTCTTGTTGTACGAGAGCTGCAGTTCGTTGATGACCGTCTTCGCGTTGTCCGACGCCGCCTTCATCGCGACCATGCGGGCCGACTGCTCCGAAGCCATGTTTTCCGCCACGGCCTGATAGACCAGGGCTTCGACATAGCGCACCAGCAGTTCGTCCACGACGGTTTGCGCGTCCGGCTCGTAGATGTAGTCCCACGACGACTTCGGCGTCGTGCCGTCGTCGTTCGCTTCGAGACGCTCGGCCGACAGCGGCAGCAGTTGCTCGATCACAGGCTCCTGCTTCATCGTGTTGACGAAGCGCGTGTACGCGAGGTACACGGCGGAAAGCTTGCCTTCCGAGTACTGGTCGAGCTGCACCTTGATCGCGCCGATCAGCTTTTCGAGGTGCGGCGTATCGCCGAGTTGCACAACGTTCGAGACGACCTTCGCGCGCAGACGGTTCAGGAAACCGAGGCCCTTGCTGCCGATCGCGGTGGCTTCGATCGTCGTGCCGGATGCTTCCAGATCCTTGAACTTCTGCAGCGTCGCGCGCAGCACGTTGGTGTTCATCCCGCCGCACAGACCCTTGTCGGTCGTGACGAGAATCACGCCTGCGACCTTCGCACCGGTGTTTTCCACCATGAACGGGTGGCGGTACTCGGGGTTCGCACGGCTCATGTGCGCAGCGATGTCGCGGACCTTGTCGGCGTACGGGCGGGCGGCGCGCATGCGCTCCTGGGCACGGCGCATTTTCGACGCCGCGACCATTTCCATCGCCTTGGTGATCTTGCGCGTGTTTTGCACGCTCTTGATCTTGCCGCGAATTTCCTTCATTCCAGCCATTGCTTGCTCCTTTGTCGACCCGGGCCAGCGCTTGAAGCGCCGCCCCGGGTCCCAGTCCGTTTATCTGGATTGATCCCCGGACGGATCAGTATGCGCCGGACTTCTTGAAGTCCTTGAGAGCCGCGTGGAGCGCGTTCTCGTCGTCCTTCGACAGGTCCTTCTTGTCCTCGATGCGTCCGATGAGGTCGGCGTGCTTCGACTTCAGGTATTCGCGCAGACCCTTTTCGAACGGCAGGACGTCCTTGACGTCGATGTCGTCGAGGTAGCCGTTGTTCGCCGAGAACAGCGCCACAGCCAGTTCCCACACTTGCAGCGGCTGATACTGCGGCTGCTTGAGCAGTTCCGTCACGCGGCGGCCGCGCTCGAGCTGCTTGCGGGTCGCTTCGTCGAGGTCCGAGGCGAACTGGGCGAATGCAGCCAGTTCACGGTACTGCGCGAGGTCGGTACGGATACCGCCCGAGAGCTTCTTCACGACCTTCGTTTGAGCCGCACCACCCACGCGCGAGACCGACACGCCGGCGTTGATAGCCGGGCGGATGCCTGCGTTGAAGAGGTCGGTTTCCAGGAAGATCTGGCCGTCGGTAATCGAGATCACGTTCGTCGGAACGAATGCGGTCACGTCGCCTGCTTGCGTTTCGATGATCGGCAGTGCGGTGAGCGAACCCGTCTTGCCCTTCACTTCGCCGTTCGTGAACTTCTCGACGTAGTCGGCCGACACGCGCGCGGCGCGCTCGAGCAGACGCGAGTGGAGATAGAACACGTCGCCGGGGTAAGCTTCACGGCCCGGCGGGCGGCGCAGCAGCAGCGAGATCTGACGGTATGCCCAGGCTTGCTTGGTCAAGTCGTCGTAAATGATCAGGGCGTCTTGACCGCGGTCGCGGAAGTATTCGCCCATCGTGCAGCCGGCGTACGGCGCGAGGTACTGCAGCGCGGCCGATTCCGAAGCCGAAGCGGCCACGACGATCGTGTATTCGATCGCGCCCGTTTCTTCGAGCTTGCGCAGCACGTTCTGGATCGACGAAGCCTTCTGACCGATGGCGACGTAGATACAGATCAGGTCCTTGCCCTTCTGGTTGATGATCGTGTCGACGGCCACTGCGGTCTTGCCGCACTGACGGTCGCCGATGATCAGCTCGCGCTGGCCACGGCCGATCGGCACCATCGAGTCGATCGACTTCAGACCCGTTTGCACCGGCTGCGACACGCCTTCGCGCCAGATCACGCCCGGAGCGATCTTTTCGATCGCGTCGGTCATCTTCGCGTTGACGGGACCCTTGCCGTCGATCGGGTTGCCGAGCGGATCGACCACGCGGCCGATCAGTTCCGGGCCAACCGGCACTTCGAGAATGCGGCCCGTCGTCTTGACGATGTCGCCTTCCGAGATGTGCTCGTACTCGCCGAGAATCACGGCGCCGACCGAGTCGCGTTCGAGGTTCAGCGCGAGGCCGAACGTGTTGCCCGGGAATTCGAGCATTTCGCCCTGCATCACGTCCGACAGGCCGTGGATACGCACGATGCCGTCGGTCACGGAGATCACGGTGCCCTGGTTGCGAACGTCGGCGCTCGCTTCAAGGCCCTGGATCCGGCTCTTGATCAGCTCGCTGATCTCAGAGGGATTGAGTTGCATTATTCGCTCCTGATGTTCAATTCTGTTGCGTGCCAGCCGCCGCGCCTGATCCCTGGGATCGAGACGCTCAGGCGGTCAGAGCCGCCTGCATGCTGGCGAGCCGCGCGCGGACCGAGGTATCGAGCACTTCGTCGCCGACCGTGACGCGCACGCCGCCGATGAGCGACTTGTCGATCTCGACGGCCGGCTTCAGCTTGCATTTGAACTTGCGTTCGAGGCTGGCGACGAGGTCGTTCAACTGGGCGCCTTCGAGCGGGAACGCGCTGACGATCACTGCGTCAGCGGCGCCTGCCTTGGCGTTCTTGAGCGCTTCGAACTGCGTCTGGATTTCCGGCAGCAGCGCCAGGCGATGATTCTCGATCAGCATCTGCACGAGGTTCTTCACCTCGGCCGATTCCTTGACCGGCGACTTCACCGCCGCGAGCAGCAGCTCGAGGACCTGGGCATGGCTCACCTTCGGGCTCGTCGCGACCGACTGCACCTCGGGCAAGGCCGCAACCTGTGCCAGCTCCGAAACGAGCGTGGACCAGGCGGCGGTGTCACCAGCTTCGGCCACGCCAAACAATGCTTCTGCGTACGGGCGGGCGATGGTTGCAAGTTCGGCCATGATCAGAGCTCGGCTTTCAGTTGATTCAGCAGTTCGGCGTGGGCCGACTGATCGACTTCGCGCTTCAGGATCTGCTCGGCGCCTTGCACTGCCAGTGCCGCGACTTCGCTGCGCAGTACTTCGCGCGCCTTGACGACCTGCTGGTCGGCGTCGGCCTTCGCTTGAGCGATGATGCGTGCCGCTTCGGCGTGTGCCTGGGCCTTGATTTCTTCTGCGACGGCCAGCGCGCGCTTTTCGGCGTCGGCGATACGGCTTTGACCCTCGTTACGGGCCGTAGCGAGCTCTTCGCCGACGCGCTTGTGCGCCGCTTCGAGTTCCGCCTTGCCCTTTTCCGCAGCGGCGAGGCCGTCTGCGATCTTCTTCGAGCGCTCGTCGAGGGCGTTGATCAACGGCGGCCACACGAACTTCATCGTGAACCACGCGAGGATCAGGAACACGACCATTTGCGCAAACAGGGTTGCGTTGAGATTCACGGTGTTTCCTTAATCGTTGCTATTCCGGGGAATTGAAACGGCAAGGCGCTCATCGGTTGTGAAACTCGATCAGCGCCTCGTCTCCCGTTCCGCCATGCGCCCACTACCCGTTATAGGTCAGGCGCAACCTTCCAGGGAACTTAGCCCGCGAGCTTCGAGAGCAGCGGGTTAGCGAACGCGAACAGCATTGCAACACCCACGCCAATCAGGAACGCCGCGTCGATCAGACCAGCCAGCAGGAACATCTTCGTCTGCAGCGGGTTCATCAGTTCAGGCTGACGTGCGCAGGCTTCGATGTACTTGCCGCCCATCAGGCCGATACCGATACAGGCGCCGATTGCACCCAGGCCGATGATGATGCCGATACCGATGGCCGTGAAACCCTGGATGTTGGCGATGAAAGCTTGCATGATCACTCCTTTGTGAGATTTTTTGGAACTTGGGATTTAAAACTGCAAATCTGGTTTTGACGAGCACTCAGTGCTTGTCGTGTGCCTGGCCGATGTACACCAGCGTCAGCATCATGAAAATGAACGCCTGCAGCAGAACGATCAGGATGTGGAAGATCGCCCAGACGCTGCCCGCAATCACGTGGCCGATGAAGCCAAGCACCGTCGTGTCCGCGCCGAAGCTCCACAGACCGCCCAGCAGCGCGATCAGCAGGAACAGCAGCTCGCCTGCATACATGTTGCCGAACAACCGCAGGGCGAGCGAAACCGTCTTGGCGACAAACTCGATGATGTTCAGTGCAAGGTTCGGGATCCACAGGAGCGGATGCGCGCCGAACGGGGCCGAGAGCAGTTCGTGTGCGAAGCCGCCGGGACCCTTGATCTTGAGGTTGTAGTAAATCATCAGCACGAACACGCCGAGCGCGATGCCGAACGTGCCGTTGAGGTCGGCCGTCGGAACGATGCGCTGATGCGGGAACACTTCAGACAGGCCGAGCCAGCCGATCACGCGCGTGGGCAGGTCGACGGGAATGAAGTCGAGCGAGTTCATGAGCGCGACCCAGATGAAAACGGTCAGCGCGAGCGGAGCGATGAATGCGCGGTTGCCATGGACGATGGACTTGGACTGGTCCTCGACCATCTCGACCAGCATTTCGATGGCGCACTGGAAGCGGCCCGGCACGCCCGGCGTCGCTTTGCGCGCAGCGAGGCGCAGGATGAGGATAGTCACGACGCCGCACAGGATCGACCAGAACAGCGTGTCGATGTTCCAGACGCTGAAGTCGACGATCGAAGTCTGGTGCGAGGTCGCAAAGTTCTGCAAGTGGTGAGCAATGTACTCGGACGGACCCGGTCCGCTTGTTCCTTCGCTAGCTGCCATATCGTGAATGCCACCCAAATTGTCGAAAATCGTTTTCGGCCGTTCCCGCCGCAATACTGTATTGCGGGAACGCGCCGCCGTGGATCGTGTCTTATCTGCTTCGCATCGGCCAGCCAACTTCCACTGTCATCGCTTCGACGCCCTGAATTGAGGCGGCGCGATGTTGGTGGATCAGCGCCAAGCGAGGGCGACCCAGTATGTCTTTAGTGCGATCAGGTACGTGACGAGCAAGGGAATCCACTGCACGTCGTGATACCAGAACGCGATGGCGACGAACATCGCAATCGTCGCCCCCATCTTGAAGGCTTCGCCGAGCATCCAGTTAAAGACGGTGCCGGCACGGCTCAACTGCTTCAGGCGCGCCGCGAACAGCGCACCCGGAAACCAGCAAATCGCTCCCCCCAGGAACGCCGACAACGCAGCACTGCCCGGCGGCTTATAAAACAGCCACCACGCCAACGTTGCTACCAGGGACAAAACCACTTGCGCCGCCACGACACGAAACGGCGTGACGCGCGATGGGCGGCTCACCTGCGCGCCGAAGATCTGCTCGGCTTCGGCCCGGGTGAGCGGAACGATGTCGTTGTTATCTTGCAGGCTGGCGTCCAGCTCGTCCCAGCGCGCGTTGTGATCAACGCGTCCGGAATGTTTCGCCGCCGCATCCTGCCCCCGGCCGGATGCTCCGACTTCGCCCGGCGGTACAGCGGGCCCCTCATGCGCCTGCGGCGCTTCGTCCGGCCTCTGACCCACCATCGCTTTATTCCGGAAATTCGCCTGGCACGCGCGTTAATTACAGCGTGCTTACAGCATCGCCAACCAAATAAATCCGGGCGATTGTAAGCGATAGTTGCAGGCAATTCAAGACTTTAGGCCCTTCAATAACACCTGTGAAATGCGACTTCATGATGCGGAAAACCCGGCGCTGCCGGGTTGTGACCGATAACTGTAAGGGACGAAGCAGGCAACACGCAATGGTCAGGATGACCAGGTAATTCCGGATATCGGAACAGGTGGCGTCAGAACAGACGCAGCAGCAACGCGCCGCCCAGAAACGCCGTGATCCAGAACGGCACGGCAATGAGATGAAACTGCAGCCACACGCCCCGCTCGCCCGACAGACGCACGGCGATGAGATTGGCGAGCGAGCCGATGGCGACTCCGAAGCCCCCGACGCTCACGCCGAACGCCAGCGCACGCCAGTCGTGCGTGAAGCCCGCAAGCACGATGGCGGCCGGAACGTTGCTGATCACCTGTGACAGCACCGCGCCGGCGGCAAAAGCGCGCATCGGCGTTTGCAGCGACAGCGACGTCAGGGCGTGATGTACGCCGGGCAGCGCGGCCACGCTGCGCAGGACGATGAACATCAGCACGAAGATCAGCAGCAGCAGCCAGTCGATCTTGAGCACGATGCGTATGCGCCAGATCACGAAGCCCGCGGCCACGGCGGCGAGCGCGACGCCTGCATGGTGCGCATCGGCGAGCAGCACGAACGCGACGAAGAGCGCGGCCGCGACGCTCGCCAGCGCGCGATCGACGCGCTGCGGCGCGGCGTCTTTCGATAGGTCGAGCGATGCGCCCTTGAAGAGGAACGTGGCGAGCGCGAAGAGCATCGCCATCAGCAGCGCGCAAAGCGGAGCGAGCGCAACGACGAAGCGACCGAACGACGCTCCGCTCACCTGCCAGAGAAACAGGTTCTGCGGGTTGCCGAGCGGCGTGAGCACCGAGCCCGCGTTCACGGCAAGCGCGATGACGATCACGAGGCGCTTGAGCGGCAGCGGCGTGAGCTTATGGAGTGAAAGCACGAGCGGCACGACGACGAAAAGCGCCACGTCGTTGGTCACGATCGTCGATAGCGCGGCGGCCAGCGCGATGAGCAGCAGCGCGAGCCCGCGTTCCGAGTGGATGTAATGGACGAGCTTGTGGGCGAGCCAGGTCAGTAGTCCTGAATATTCGATGCCCTTCGTCAGAATGAGCAGCCCCGCGAGCGTCATCACCGTTTGCCAGTCGACGAGTGCGGGCAGCGAGGCAATGGGACGCGGCGCGTAGATCTGCAACACCACGAACGCCACGACGAGGATCGCGAGCACGGGCTCCGATGCGGCGAACGCGCCGATACGGCGCAACAGGTTCAAGGGCGCGCGCGCGCCCTGCTGAGTTTCGCGCACCGGCGTTATGTCCCGGCGCACGCGTTTGCGGCGGCGACGCCCATCATGTCCGTCACACTCATCGCACTCATCACGCCGCCGTTTCGCCGCGCAGACGCAGCAAAATGCCGTCGAGCGCGTCGAGGTCGCCGAAGTCGACGGTCAGTTGCCCGCGCCCGCGCCGGCCAAGCTTGATCCGCACGGAGGCGGCGAGCAGGTCCGACAGTTCCTCCTCGAGGCGGCGCGTGTCGCGGCCGCCGTCGTGCGCGGCCTTCGCCTTCACGGCCGGTGCGGCCTTCGTCGTGGCCGAAACGAGCTTCTCCGTTTCGCGCACCGACATGCGCCGGTTGACCACCTGATTCGCCAGCGTGATTTGCGTGGCGGCGTCCACGGCGAGCAGCGCACGCGCGTGGCCCATGTCGAGATCGCCGGCCAGCAGCATGGTCTGCACGGGCGCCGCGAGGTTCAGCAGACGCAGCAGGTTCGACACCGCGCTGCGCGAGCGGCCCACCGACTCGGCCGCCTGTTCGTGCGTGAAGCTGAACTCGTCAAGCAGGCGCTGGATGCCCTGCGCCTCTTCCAGCGGATTGAGGTCCTCGCGCTGGATGTTTTCGATCAGCGCCATCGCGGCGGCGGCCTGATCGGGCACGTCCTTCACGAGCACGGGTACTTCGGTCAGGCCGGCGATGTGCGCCGCACGGAAGCGTCGCTCGCCCGCGATGATTTCGTAGCGCCCCGTCGCGATCGGACGCACGAGAATCGGCTGCATCAAACCCTGCGCGCGGATGCTCGCGGCCAGTTCCTGGAGCGCGCCTTCGTCCATGCGCGTGCGCGGCTGATACTTGCCGGCTTGCATCTGCGTGAGCGGCAGCGTGTTAGGCGCGCCTTCGATCTTCACCGCTTCGGTGATGTCCGCGCTGCCGCCGAGCAATGCTTCCAGCCCTCGGCCCAGCCCCTTCTTCCGTGCTACTGCATTCATCGTGCTTCCCCAGTCTCTCGTCAGAGTGCGCGCACGCGCTCGATCATTTCCGCGCCAAACTGCACGTAGGCCTGTGCGCCGCGCGAGGCGCGATCGAACACCACACCCGGCAAGCCGTAACTAGGCGCTTCGGCAAGGCGGACGTTGCGCGGGATCACGGCGTCGAACACCTTGTCGCCGAAGTGCTCCTTCAATTGCTCGGAAACCTGCTGCTGAAGCGTGATGCGCGGGTCGAACATCACGCGCAAAAGACCGATCACCTTCAGGTCGCGATTCATGTTTGCGTGGACCTGCTTGATCGTATTGATGAGATCCGAGAGCCCTTCGAGCGCGAAATATTCGCACTGCATGGGGATCACCACGCCGTGCGCGGCACACAGCCCGTTGAGCGTGAGCAGCGAAAGCGCCGGCGGGCAGTCGATCAGGACGAAGTCGTACTCGGCGTCGACTTCGGCGAGCGCGGCCTTCAGGCGCCGCTCGCGCTGCTCGACCGTCACCAGTTCGACTTCGGCGCCAGCCAGTTCGCGATTGGCCGGCAGGACGTCGTAGCCCACCTGTTCCGGCCGCGTGCGCGCGGCGTTCACCGTGACGCCGTCGACCAGCACTTCGTACACCGTGTTCTCGCAAGCGGCCTTGTCGATGCCGCTGCCCATCGTGGCGTTGCCCTGCGGGTCGAGGTCGATGAGAAGGACACGCTGTCCCTGCGATGCGAGGCTCGCGGCGAGATTGACCGTTGTCGTCGTCTTGCCGACGCCGCCCTTCTGGTTCGCAACGCAGAAGATTTTTGCCATCTTTTGTGTGTCCCTTTTACTGCCTTAAGTAGTTTGCTAACGATATGACGCAACGGACTCGCCCACCATTCGGCCGATTGGCCAGTGCCGCGCCGCTCAGGCCGCCGCGACCGGCTCGACCGACACTTCGATCAGGTGCCGCTCCGCATCGAGCATCGGCACGCTCAAGCGGATCGTATTGAGCGCCCGGGTGCCGGATGGCAGGCGTTCGATCTCGCCTTCGGGGTGCACGCCCTTCATCGCCCAGATCGCGCCGCCATCGGCCACGAGATGACGGGCCAGTGTAACGAAATCGGCGAGATCCGCGAATGCCCGCGACACGATCAGATCGAATTTTTTTGGCACTTCCACGCCGGGACGCAGCGATTCGACCCGGCCGGTCACCACCGAAAGGTTAGCGAGTCCAAGTTCGGCCTTCGCCTGCGACTGGAACGCCGACTTCTTCTGCACGATATCGTTGAGCGTAACCTGCCAGTCCGGGCGCACGATCGCGAGGACGATGCCTGGCAGGCCGCCGCCGGAACCAACGTCGAGCACCGTTGCGTCGGCGCGCTTCGGCAGATGCGGCACGATCGAAAGCGAATCGAGAATGTGCTGGATCAGCATCTGACGCGGGTCGCGGATTGCCGTAAGGTTGTACACGGCGTTCCACTTCGCGAGCAGCGCGACGTAATCGAGCAACTGCTCGTGCTGACGCTCGGCGAGTTCGACGCCGAGCGCCGCTGTGCCCTCTTTCAGCAGACGAGCCAGCGCGTCACGGTCCGCGATGCCGGGTTGCCTCGAGCGGCCCGTCATTGCGCCACCGGCGTCGAGTCGGCGCCGTTCTCGTCCGCCGCACCCGGATTCTGGCGACGACGGCCCAAGCCACGCTTGAGATGAACCATCAGCAACGAGATCGCGGCGGGCGTAATGCCCGAGATACGCGACGCCTGGCCGATGGTCTCGGGGCGGAACTGGTTCAGCTTCTGACGCGCCTCAAACGAAAGGCCTCGCACTTCCGCGTAATCGATGCCTTCCGGCAAGCGCGTATTCTCCTGCGCGCCGTTGCGCTCGATCTCGTCGGCTTGGCGATCGATATAACCCTGATATTTGATGCCGATCTCGATCTGCTCCTTGATCTGCGCGAGCAGCACTTCGTCGTCGGCCAACGGGGCTTCCGGCGCGCAAGCGCCCTCACGCAGGCCGCAAACGCCGTCATAGCTCACGCCCGGGCGGCGCAACAGATCCGCGAGGTTGTATTCGCGATCGATCGACTTGCCGAGGAGTGCCGTCGCTTCTTCAACCGAAAGCGTCTTGGGATTCACCCATGTCGATTTCAGGCGCTCTGTTTCACGTGAAACAGCATCGCGCTTGCGGCTAAACGCGTCCCAGCGGACATCATCGATCACGCCCAATTCGCGGCCGATCTCCGTCAGGCGCATATCGGCGTTGTCTTCACGCAGGCTCAAGCGGTATTCAGCGCGGCTCGTGAACATGCGATACGGCTCCGAGACACCACGCGTGACCAGATCGTCAACCAGCACGCCAAGGTACGCCTGATCACGGCGGGGACACCATGCCTCCTTGCCCTGCACTTGCAAGCCAGCGTTTATGCCAGCAAGCAATCCTTGCGCGGCCGCTTCCTCATAGCCGGTCGTGCCATTGATCTGGCCCGCAAAAAACAATCCACTGATCACCTTGGTTTCCAGCGACGCCTTCAGCCCGCGCGGGTCGAAGTAATCGTATTCGATCGCATAGCCGGGACGAAGGATGTGCGCGTGCTCAAGGCCGCGCATCGAGTGCACGAGATCGAGCTGCACGTCGAATGGCAGGCTCGTGGAGATGCCGTTCGGGTAAAACTCGTTCGTCGTCAGGCCTTCCGGCTCCAGAAAGATCTGATGCGATTCCTTCGAGGCAAAGCGATGGATCTTGTCCTCGATGGATGGGCAATAGCGCGGCCCTACCCCTTCAATCACGCCCGTGTACATCGGCGAGCGGTCGAGACCGCCGCGAATGATGTCATGCGTGCGCTCGTTCGTGTGCGTTACCCAGCACGGAATCTGCCGCGGATGCTGCTCCGCGCGGCCAAGGAACGAGAACACCGGCACCGGATCGAGGTCGCCAGGCTGTTCTTCGAGTACCGAGAAGTCGATCGTGCGGCCGTCGATACGCGGCGGCGTGCCCGTCTTGAGACGCCCCTGCGGCAGCTTCAGCTCTTTCAGGCGCGACGAGAGCGTGACAGCAGCGGGATCGCCAGCGCGGCCGCCCGTGTAGTTGTTCAGCCCCACGTGAATCTTGCCATCGAGGAACGTCCCCGCCGTCAGCACGACTGCGCGGCTGCGGAAGCGAATTCCCACCTGCGTGACGGCGCCGACTACGCGGTCGCCTTCGACCATCAGGTCTTCCACGGCCTGCTGAAACAGCCACAGATTCGGCTGATTCTCGAGACGTCGACGGATCGCCGCCTTGTAAAGAATACGGTCCGCCTGCGCGCGGGTCGCCCGAACCGCCGGGCCCTTGGACGAATTGAGAATGCGGAACTGAATGCCGCCCTCGTCCGTCGCCGCGGCCATGGCGCCGCCTAGTGCGTCGACTTCCTTAACCAGGTGGCCTTTGCCGATGCCGCCAATCGACGGGTTGCAGCTCATCTGGCCGAGCGTTTCAATGTTGTGCGTGAGCAGGAGCGTCTTGACGCCCATGCGGGCGGCGGCAAGCGCAGCCTCGGTTCCGGCGTGACCGCCGCCGACGACGATTACGTCAAACTCTGTGGGATAAAGCATGGCGGGGACCTCACGCATGGACGAAAACGACCGCGTGAGCCTTCTCAGAAAAAGTGGATGCGCGAATTATAACGGTTTCAGGTTTTGGGCCGTTCGCACCCGAATTCCGTTCCGGTCGATATCGAAAAAAAGCGGCGTGTTTCACGTGAAACACGCCGCTCATTTCTACAGCGACAGATGAAATCGAACCCGCAAGATCAAACCGGCTTCTTCGCCAGCCCCAAGTACGTTTCGATAACGCGCGGATTCTGCGCCAATTGCGCCGCCGGACCTTCGAGCGCCAGATCCCCCGTTTCCAGCACGTAGCCGTAATCGGAAATTTGCAGCGCAGCGCGCGCGTTCTGCTCGATGAGCAGCGTCGCGACGCCGGTTTGCCGGAGCGCACTAATGATGTGGAAGATTTCCTTCACGATCAGCGGCGCGAGCCCAAGGCTGGGTTCGTCGAGCATCAATAGATCAGGCTTGCCCATCAAGGCACGTCCCACCGCGAGCATCTGGCGCTCGCCGCCCGAGAGCGTGCCGGCCGCCTGCGCCCGGCGTTCCTTGAGGCGCGGAAACAGCGTGAAAACCGGCTCCAGTTGATCGAGAAAATTTCGCGCGCCGGCGCGCTTACGGCGATACGCGCCGAGCACGAGATTGTCCTCCACAGTCATCGATGCAAATAGCTCGCGCTTTTCCGGCACGAGACACATGCCGCGCGCCACGCGCCGCTCGATTGGCAACGAGCCGATCTCCTCGCCCATATACGCGATGCGGCCGCTCGCGTTCCCCGTCACGGGCAGCGCGCCCATGATGGCGTTGAGCAACGTGGACTTGCCTGCGCCGTTCGGCCCGATCACGGAGACGATTTGCCCTGCGCCAACCTTGATCGCCGCTTTGTGCAGCGCCTCGATCTTGCCGTAGCGAACCGCGAGTCCGGAGACTTCCAGTACGGGTGTCGTCATCATTCCACCCCGCCCAAGTACGCTTCCAGCACAGCCGGATCCTTCTGCACGTCTTCGGGCAGACCTTCCGCGATGCGCGTGCCGAACTCCATCACGACGAGGCGGTCGGTGAGATTCATAACGAAATCCATGTCGTGTTCGACCAGCAGCACACTCATCCCCTCTTCCCGCAGCTTTCGCAGCAATGCCGCCAACTGTTGCTTTTCCTGGTAACGCAGGCCCGCCGCCGGTTCGTCGAGCAGCAGCAAAGTCGGATCGCAGCAAAGCGCGCGCGCAATTTCGAGGATGCGCTGCTGGCCCAGAGCCAGGCTACCCGCTTCGTCATACATATGCTGCTCGAGCCCGACGCGGCGGATCTGCTGCGCTGCCTCCTTCATGAGCCGCCCTTCCTCCGCCGCGTTGAGCTTCGCGACGCTGCGCAGCACGCCCGCGTGACCGCGCAGATGCGCGCCGATGGCGACGTTCTCGAGCACCGTCATGGTCGGCAGCAGTTTGACGTGCTGGAATGTCCGGCCGATGCCCCGCGCGACAATTTCACGTGAAGTCAGCCGGTCGATGCGCTCGCCGCGGAACGTGATCTCGCCGCTGGTAGGCTGGAGCACACCGGTCACGAGATTGAAGGTCGTCGACTTGCCTGCTCCGTTGGGACCGATCAGGCCGATAATCTGCCCCGCCTTCACCTCGAAGCTCACATCGTTCACGGCCACGAGGCCGCCGAACTGCTTGCGCGCCTTGTTCACCGTGAGCAGCATCTCGCCGCTGGCCGGCTTGCTGCGCTGCGGCAACGCTTCGGCGTGCTCGGGCACGTGCGCCTGGGGGCCGCTCGGGAAAAAGCGCGCCACGAACGGCCAGACGCCGCGCCGCGCATATTGCAGCAACAGCACCATCAGAATGCCGAAGACGATGATCTCGAAGTTGCCGTTCTCGCCCAGCAATTTCGGCAGCAGCGTTTGCAGCCAGTCCTGCAGTACGGTGAGAATCGCCGCGCCGAGTACGGCGCCCCAGACGTGCGCCACGCCGCCCACCACAGCCATGAAGAGATACTCGATGCCGTGATTCAGACCGAACGGCGTCGGGTTCACCGCACGCTGCAAATGCGCGTACAGGAAGCCGGAAACGGCCGCGAGCACGGCCGCGTAGACGAAGATCACCACGCGCATCCAGCCGGTGTTCACGCCCATGGCCTCGGCCATCAGCCCGCCGCCGCGCAGCGCGCGAATCGCGCGGCCCATGCGGCTATTAAGCAGATTCTGAACAGACACCACGGACAGGAGCACCACGACCCAGATCAGGTAGTAGATATGGCGACCCGATTCGAGGTTGACGCCCAGCACGTTCAGCACGGGAATGCCGTTGATGCCGTCGTACTTGCCGAGCATGTCGAGATTGCCGAACAGGAAGAACAGCGCGAGGCCCCAGGCAATCGTGCCGAGCGGCAGGAAGTGGCCCGACAGACGCATCGTGACAAGCCCCAGAACGAGCGCCACGAGCCCCGTAATGACCACGCCGACGATGAGCGCCAGCCACGGCGAAACGCCGTACTGCGTCGTCAGATACGCGGTCGCATACGCGCCGAGCCCGACGAACGCGGCCTGCCCGAAGCTCGTCATCCCGCCGATGCCCGTGAGCAGCACGAGCCCGATCGCGACGATCGAATACAGGCCGATGTAGTTGAGCAGCGTGATCCAGTACTCGGGCACGTGCACCGGATGCGGCAGCACCGGCAGCGCGAACATCACCACGAGGAACAGCCAGAAGAAGCGGTTGTGCATGACGAATCGTTTCATCGCATCACTCCTCTTCCTCTTCGGCGTGCGGCGTCGAGAGCGAGCGCCACAGCAGCACGGGGATGATCAGCGTGAACACGATCACTTCCTTGTAAGAACTCGCCCAGAACGACGAGTACGACTCCAGCAGGCCCACGAGCACCGAACCCGCCGCGGCCAGCGGATAGCTCACCAGGCCGCCGATAATGGCGCCCACGAAGCCCTTGAGGCCGATCAGGAAGCCCGAGTCGTAATAGATGGTGGTAAGCGGCGAGACGAGAATGCCGCACAGCGCGCCGAGGCCCGCCGCGAGCGTGAACGCGAGCCGGCCGGCCTGCGTGGTGCCGATGCCGACAAGCCGCGCGCCCAGGCGATTCACCGACGTCGCGCGCAACGCCTTGCCTGAAATCGTGCGGTCGAAATATAGATACAGCGCGACGATCAGCACCGCCGCCGTGCCGATCACCCAAAGGCTTTGCCCCGAGATGGACAGGCTGCCGATGTTGAACGTGGCGTCGGAGAACGCGTTCGTGCGCGAGCCTTCCGCGCCGAACATCACGAGCCCGAGGCCCACCATCGCGAAGTGCACGGCCACCGCGACGATCAGCAGCAGCAGCGTGGTCGCCTCGGCAATGGGCTCATACGCGAGGCGATAGATGAACGATCCCATCGGCACCACGATCGCGAGCGTGAGCGCAATCTGCACGAGCATGGGCAGTGGCTGGCTGGCGACGCCGCGCGTCACCGCGTAGAGCGCGATGGGAAAGAGCAGATACTTGCCCGCGAGCGTGACGAGCGTGCGCGCCGCGTGGCGGCGCCGTTCGGCGTGACGCACGAGAGCGGCTGTCTCGACGACGAAGCACGCCGCCCCGAGCGCGACGAGCAGCCAGCAGGTGGCCGGAAACTTCTGCGATTGCAGCGCGGCGAGCGTGAGCGCGCCATACGAAACGAATTCGCCCTGCGGAATGAAGATCACCCGCGTGACGGAGAACACCAGCACCAGCGCGAGCGCGAGCAGCGCGTAGATCGCTCCGGTGGTGATGCCGTCCTGCGCGAGGATCGCGGCGATCGATAAATCCATACTCCCCTCTTCCTGAAACCTTCACGTGCGAAAGCCGGTGTGCAGCACGAAGCCGCACACCGGTCACACTTGTTCGTGCTTGCGCATGATTGTCAGCGGCCAGAATGACGCCGTGACGCGCGCGCGTGTTTCACGGGAAAACGCGCCGCGCTTTCCCGCGCGCCACACGTTATTCGCTCTGCAGCTTCCACTTGTTGTTGACGATCTCGACGATCACGCGCGCGCGCTGGTCGAGGCCCGCATGATCGGTCGCGCTCATGTTGAAGATGCCGTGCGCGCCCGCCACGTCCTGCGAGTTTTCGAGCGCGGCGCGCAGCGCCACACGGAACGCCTCGGTGCCCGGCTGGCCAGCCTTGAGCGCAACAGGAATCGCGCGCTGGAGCAACTGGCCTGCGTCCCACGCATGGCCTCCGAAGGTCGCCACCGTGCCAACGCCGTACGCCTTCTCGTAGGCCGCCTTGTAGGCCAGCGCCGACTTCTTCACGGGGTTCGAATCGGGCAGTTGGTCGGCCACGAGGATCGGGCCTGCGGGCAGCAGTTCGCCGTCGCAATCCTTGCCGCAGACGCGCAGGAAGTCGTTATTCGCCACGCCGTGCGTCTGATAGATCTTGCCCTTGTAGCCGCGATCCTTCAGCGTCGTCGCAGGCAGCGCCGCGGGCGTGCCGGAGCCCGCGATCAGGATGGCATCGGGGTTCGCAGACATCAGCTTGAGCGCCTGGCCCGTCACCGACGAATCGGTGCGGTTATAGCGCTCGCTCGCCACGATCTTCAGGTTGTGCTTCGCGGCCGCGGCGTTGAATTCCTTGAGCCAGCTATCGCCGTAGGCGTCGGTGAAGCCGATGAAGCCCACCGTCTTCACACCCTGCTTCTCCATGTAGCTCGCGAGCGCGTCGGCCATCAGGCTGTCGTTCTGCGGCGTCTTGAAGGCCCACTGACGCTTCGCGTCGATCGGCTCGACAATCGCGGCCGACGCGGCGAGCGAGATCATCGGCGTTTTGCCCTGCGCGACGACGTCGAGCATCGCGAGCGAGTTCGGTGTGACCGACGAGCCGATGATGGCATCCACGTGGTCTTCGTCGATCAGCTTGTGCGTGTTCTGCACGGCCTTGCTCGTGTCCGAGGCATCGTCGAGTACGATGTACTGCACGCTTTTGCCCGCGATTTCCTTGGGCAGCAGCGCGATGGTGTTCTTCTCGGGAATGCCGAGCGACGCGGCCGGCCCCGTTGCCGAGAGCGTCACGCCAATCTTCACCTGCGCGGTGGCCATGCCTGCCGTGCCCATCAGCGCCGCTGCGAGTGCGGCACTAATCGAGCTTGAAACCCACTTCTTCGTTTTCATTGCGCGTCTCCAAACGCCTGGTCTGCGTGTTGTCGATTGATCCTGCGCCGATTACTAGGATATTCGTAAATCGGCGCTGGCCTTTGAGTGTAGTAATCGGGATCGCGCGTGTAATGCATGGTTTTCCCTGCCTGCGGCACCGCACAAGCCGCCGCACGCGTGGGTGCGCTCTCCCTTTTTATCGACTGCCTGCTGCCCTGCCTTCCCTGCTGCTGCGAATCTGTTGCGACGACAACAAAAAAGGCACCTCAAACGAGCGTGCCTTTTCGTGTTTCGCGTGTCATTCACCCGGCGCTCAATCGCCGGCGAGCTTCCACTTGCCGCCGACGATCTCCACCATCACGCGGGCCCGCTGGTCGAGGCCCGCATGGTCTGTCGCGCTCATGTTGAAGATGCCGTGCGCGCCCGCCACGTCGCGCGAGTTTTCGAGCGCGGCGCGCAGCGCTTCGCGGAACGCCTTCGTGCCTGGCTGCCCGGCCTTGAGCGCGACCGGAATCGCGTGCTGGAGCAGGAGGCCCGCGTCCCACGCGTGACCGCCGAAGGTCGAAATGGAGCCCACGCCATAGGCCTTTTCATAAGCGGCCTTGTACGCGAGCGCCGATTGCTTCACGGGATTCGAATCAGGCAATTGATCGGCGACGAGCAGCGGCCCGGCCGGCAGATAGGTGCCATCACAATCCTTGCCGCACACGCGCAGGAAGTCGTTGTTGGCCACGCCGTGCGTTTGGTAGTACTTGCCCGCGTAGCCGCGCTCCTTGAGCGTTTTCTGCGGCAGCGCGGCCGGCGTGCCAGCGCCGGCGACAAGCACCGCGTCGGGGTGCTGCGAAATCATCTTGAGCACCTGGCCCGTGACCGAGGCGTCGTTACGCGCGAAGCGTTCGTTGGCGACGACCTTGATGCCCTGCTTCGCGGCGGCAGCGCCGAATTCCTTGTACCAGCTCTCGCCATAGGCGTCGGCAAAGCCGATGAAGGCCACCGTCTTCACGCCGTGCGCGGCCATGTGCTGCGCGATCGCGCCGGCCATCAGCGCGTCGTTTTGCGGCGTCTTGAAGACCCACGAGCGCCTCGCGTCCATCGGTTCGACGATGGTGGCCGCGGCGGCCATGGAGATCATCGGCGTGGACGTTTCCGCGGCCACGTCGATCATGGCGAGCGAGTTGGGCACGACGGTCGAGCCGATCAGTGCGTCGACGTGATCTTCGCTCGTGAGCTTGCGCGCGTTCTTCACCGCCTGGGTGGAATCCGTGGCGTCGTCGAGCACGATGTAATCGACTTTCTGGCCCGCGATTTCCTTGGGCAGCAGCGCAACCGTGTTCTTTTCCGGAATGCCGAGCGAGGCCGCCGGGCCCGTAGCCGACAGCGTCACGCCGATCTTCACGTCTGCATACGCTCCGCCGGCTGTGGCCGCGAGCACCCCGGTCGCGACGCAAGCCGCCCCTACCCAACGCAAAACCAACTGCATCTCCACTCCTTCGATATTCGTTTTCTTTATTGCTACGGATTTTGTGGCGCACCGCAGCCGATTCCTTCACAGGCAAAGCCGATGATCGGCTGCGGGAAATCGACGCAAAAATGCTGACCGCATGGTCGGTGACTGGCGAGTGTAGCGGTCTGCGTATTCGGATGGCAAGCGCTTTCCATCCGCTTACAGAGGGGCTATTAACGCGCTCGCTTCGCGTAATGCGCAAACGCTTATGCAGCGGCCGAAAGCAGGTTGCACGCGCCGATATGCGTAATTGGAAAGGGGTAATTCGCGCGTATGAAAGTGCGCAAAGCAGGCGTGCGGGAGCGGAGAAAAGATAATCGCCGCGACGCTGAAAGAAGGCGCGTAGAAATATAAAAAGCGCTGTTGGACTCTCATCCAACAGCGCTTCCTTGTCCGGGCACTTGGTGCCTCAGTTGTCTCCTCGTTCTCCACCTGCAAATTCGGTGCATCAGAACTAGGTGCAACTTTAAACTTCACCCCCCCTGGCAGCAACTAGCATTTACCCTAGTGGTGCAGTGCGGCACCGAAATGGGGCGCGGCGCCACGGGTTTGTCGCACGGCGGGGCGCGCCGGCATGCCGCAGCGCGGCACGTTTGGCTCGTTTTACCGGTCCGGGGTAGATGGGCACTCATTCTATCGCAGCCCAGACGCGCCCTGTCACGCCAGATCGTCACGCGCGCAACGGCCGCACGCGCGCCACGATCTCGCCCACAATGCCACGCCGGAACGCCAGCACGCAGGCAATGAAGATGATGCCCGTGACGATCGTTGTGGACTCACCTAGTGAGCGGAACCAGTCCACGCCGGTTCCTCGCGCGAGCACCGTGCCGATGTCGCCCAGCCGGTCCTCCAGCGCCACGATCAGCGTCGCGCCGAGCAGCGGCCCGAACAGCGTGCCCATGCCGCCCACGAGCGTCATGAGGATCACGAGGCCGGACATGGTCCAGTAAGCGTCGCCGAGCGTTTCGAAGCCGAGCACGAGCACCTTGAGCGCACCGGCCAGACCCGCGAGCCCGGCAGACAACACGAACGCGAGCAGCTTGAAACGGTCGGTGTCGTAGCCGAGCGATATCGCGCGCGGCTCGTTCTCCTTGATCGCGACGAGCACCTGCCCGAACGGCGAATGCACGGTGCGTACGATCAGCCCGAACGCGAGCACCATCACCACGAGCACGACGTAATAGAGCGTGAGGTCGGAATCGAGCGCAAGCACGCCGAACAGCTTGCCGCGCGGCACGCCTTGCAGCCCGTCTTCGCCATGCGTGAACGGCGACTGCAGGAACACGAAGTAGACCATCTGCGCGAGCGCGAGCGTGACCATCGCGAAGTAGATGCCTTGCCGCCGGATCGCGAAGATTCCCACCACGAGACCGAGGAGCGTGGCCACCGCCGTGCCCGCGAGCACGCCCAGCTCGGGCGTGAAATTGAGCGACTGGATTGCGTAGCCGGCGGTGTAGCCCGCGCTTGCGAGAAACATCGCGTGGCCGAACGAAAGCAGGCCCGTGTAGCCGATCAGCAGATTGAACGCTGCCGCGAATAGCGCGAAGCACAGCACCTTCATCACGAAGAGCGGATACGCGCCCGCGAACGGCGCGACGATCAACCCGATCAGCAACAAACCATAGAGCGCTTTTCTTTGCATCATCGTTCCTTGCCAAAGAGGCCAGCGGGGCGAATCAGCAGCACGATCGCCATGATGACGAACACCACCGTCGCGGAGGCTTCGGGCCAGAACACCCGCGTGAAGCCCTCGATCACGCCGAGCATGAGGCCCGTGACGATCGAGCCCATGATCGAGCCCATGCCGCCGATCACGACCACGGCGAATACCGTGATGATCATCGACTGCCCCATGAGCGGCGACACCTGGATCACGGGCGCGGCGAGCACGCCGGCGAATGCCGCGAGCGCAACGCCGAAGCCGTAGGTGAGCGTGATCATGAGCGGCACGTTGATGCCGAACGCCTCGACCATCTTGGGATTTTCCGTGCCCGCGCGCAGATAGGCGCCCAGACGCGTTTTCTCGATCACGAACCAGGTCGCGAAACACACGGCGAGCGACGCCACCACCACCCACGCGCGATAGTTCGGCAGATACATGAAGCCGAGATTGGTTGCGCCCGCAAGCAGATCGGGCACGTCATAAGGCTGCCCCGACGAGCCGTAGATCGAGCGGAACACGCCCTCCACCACGAGCGTGAGCCCAAAAGTGAGCAGGAGTCCGTACAGATGATCGAGCCGGTAGAGCCAGCGCAGCATCGTGCGCTCGATCACGACGCCGAACGCACCGACCACGAGCGGAGCGACGACGAGCATCACCCAGTACGGCAGATTGAAGTAGGCGAGCCCCATCCACGTGAGCATCGCGCCCAGCATGAACAACGCGCCGTGGGCGAAGTTGATCACGTTGAGCATGCCGAAGATCACCGCGAGGCCAAGGCTCAGGATCGCGTAGAACGAGCCGTTCACGAGCCCAAGCAGCAACTGGCTCAGCATTGCCGGAAGCGGAATGCCAAAAATCATCATGAAAGCCGCCCTTTCGAGGCATTAACGCATTAACGGATTACGCAATCGCGCCGCGCCCGGCGCACGAACCTCGGGCGCCGGGCGCGGCATACGACTGCGGCGCGACTGCGGTATTTACGCCCTCGCGCTTACTTCCACAGCGCGCACTTGCTCTCCTGCTTCGTCGTATAGGCCTGCTCGCCCGGAATCGTCTGCACGACCTTGTAGTAGTCCCACGGCTTCTTCGACTCGGACGGCTTCTTCACCTCGACGAGATACATGTCGTGAATCAGCACGCCGTCCTGGCGGATATAGCCGCCCTTGGTGTAGAAGTCGTTGATCTTTGTCTTCTTCAGTTGCTCCATGACCTTGTCGGAATCCGTCGTGCCGGCCGCCTTCACCGCGTTCAGATACGTCGTCACCGCCGAATAGTCGGCCGCCTGCAGTTCGGACGGCATCTTCTTCGTCTGGTCGTAGTAGCGCTGCGCCCACTTGCGCGTGTCGTCGTTCTGGTCCCAGTACCAGCCGGTCGTCAGCACGAGGCCTTGCGTGGTGTCGAGCCCGAGGC
This sequence comes from Paraburkholderia sp. J76, assembly GCF_905220295.1. Lineage (NCBI taxonomy): Bacteria > Pseudomonadati > Pseudomonadota > Betaproteobacteria > Burkholderiales > Burkholderiaceae > Paraburkholderia > Paraburkholderia sp. J76. The sequence goes on along the minus strand of NZ_CAJMZJ010000008.1, from coordinate 151,623 downwards.
TGTGCACGTCGGGCAGGAACATCAGCAGCGCCGCCGTCTTCATCGTCTTGTTGATGCCGAATTCCTTCGCGGCCTTGATCGCGTTGACCGTGTCGCCGCCCGCGTTCGCGAGGCCGAGAATCTGCGCCTTCGACGACTGCGCCTGCAACAGAAACGACGAGAAGTCCGACGCCGAAAGCGGATGGCGCACCTCGCCCAGCACCTGGCCGCCGTTCGCCTTCACGACGTCCGCGGTGTTCTTCTCCAGCGACTTGCCGAACGCGTAGTCGGCCGTGAGGAAGAACCACGTCTTGCCGCCCTGCTTGAGCACGGCGAGGCCCGTGCCCTTCGCGAGCGCCACGGTGTCGTAGCCGTAGTGAACCGTGTATGGCGTGCACTGCTCGTTCGTCAGCGCGTCCGTGCCCGCGCCCGTGTTGAAGTACACCTTCTTCTTTTCTTGCGCGACCTGGTTCATCGCCAGCGCCGTGGCCGAGTTCGTGCCGCCAAGCAGCATGGTGAGCCCGTCACGGTCGAACCATTCGCGCGCCTTCGATGCGGCGATGTCGGCCTTGTTCTGGTGATCCGCGTACTCGATCTGGATCGGCTTGCCGAGCACCTTGCCGCCGAAGTCGGCGACGGCCATCTTGATCGCCGTGAGGCCGCCCTGGCCGTCGTCGTCGGCATAGAGGCCGGACATGTCGGTGATGAAGCCGATCTTCACCGCGTCGTCGGCGGCCTGCGCGCTTCCCGCGCTGAACGCCATCGCGGCTGCCGAGGCGGCAAACAGGCCCGCGAGCCGCGCGAACGTGGTTTTTTTCATTGCAGTCTCCTTCCTTGGTTGCGTAGTTATTCAGGAATACTCCATGAACACTGGAGGCAAAACGATTCGCGCGGCGAGCGTGTCACGTCGCGCAAACCCATACCGAAAATTAAACGCCCAGCAGGTCGTGCAGCACCGGCATCTTTCCTTCGAGTTCGGCCGTGCCGAAGTGCTCGACAATGCGCCCGTGCTCCATCACGTAAAAGCGGTCCGCGAGCGGCGCCGCGAAGCGGAAGTTCTGCTCGACCATGACGATCGTGTAGCCGCGCGCCTTCAGGGTGAGGATCATGCGGGCGAGCGTCTGCACGATCACCGGCGCGAGACCTTCGGAAATCTCGTCGAGCAGCAGCAGATTGGCGCCCGTGCGCAGAATGCGCGCCACGGCCAGCATCTGCTGTTCGCCGCCGGAAAGCCGCGTGCCCTGGCTGTGGCGACGCTCCGCGAGATTGGGAAACATCGCGTAGATCTCGTCGATCGACATGCCCTCGGCCAGCTTTGCCCCTTTCGTGCCGACATGCGGCGGCAGAAGCAGGTTTTCTTCGCACGAAAGGCTCGAAAAAATGCCGCGCTCCTCGGGGCAATAGCCCACGCCGCAGTGCGCGATGCGATAAGTGGGCATCTGGATCGTCTCGCGCCCGCCAATGCGGATCGAGCCCGTGCGCCGTCCAGTGAGGCCCATGATGGCGCGCAAGGTGGTGGTGCGCCCCGCGCCGTTGCGCCCGAGCAGCGTCACGACTTCGCCGCGCCCAACCGATAGATCCACGCCGTGCAGAATGTGCGATTCGCCATACCACGCCTGCAGCCCCGCGATTTCCAGCGCCTGCGCGCTTTCGGCCGCGCCCGCGGCGACGGCGGTCTCGCGTTCGGTGACCGTGTTCATGCGTGCGCCCCCGTGAGCGCCGCGTCAGCGCTGCCCATATAGGCCTCGGCGACGAGCGGGTTCTTCGAGACTTCCGCGTAGCTGCCTTCCGCGAGCACCTCGCCGCGCTGGAGCACCGTGATGGTGTCGGAGATTCCCGCAATCACGTTCATGTTGTGCTCGACCATGAGGATCGTGCGGCCGCTCGAAACCTTCTTGATGAGCGCCGTCACGCGGTCGACGTCTTCGTGGCCCATGCCCTGAGTCGGTTCGTCGAGCAGCATCAGTTCGGGCTCCATGGCGAGCGTCGTGGCGATTTCCAGCGCGCGCTTGCGGCCATAGGCGAGTTCGACCGTGGGCACGTCGGCGAAATCGGTGAGGCCCACCTGCGTGAGCAGGTCCATCGCGCGGTCGTTGAGTTCCGCGAGCGTGCGTTCGCTCTTCCAGAAGTGGTAGGCGGTGCCGAGCGAGCGCTGCAGGCCCACGCGCACGTTCTGGAGCGCCGTGAGGTGCGGAAACACGGCCGAAATCTGGAACGAGCGGATGATGCCGCGCCGCGCGATCTGCGCGGGCCGCTCATGCGTGATGTCGATGCCGTTGAAGACGATGCGCCCCGCGCTGGGCACGAGGAATTTGGTGAGGAGATTGAAGCAGGTGGTCTTGCCCGCGCCATTCGGTCCGATCAACGCATGGATCGAGCTGCGGCACACGCGCAGATTCACGCCGTTCACGGCTGTGAAGCCCTTGAACTGTTTCGTGAGGTCGCGCGTTTCCAGAATCGTGTCGCCGAGAATCATGTCCCCTTCCGAGCGTGGTAAGGCGTAACACTGCAGACCGTCCGTGACTTGTGGTGCACGGGTTGGTCCGGCGCGGACGTGGCGGCGCGCCTCCCGATGCGCGCAACGCGCGCCTGCCGACTTTCGCGTCATTGTCTCGCCATTGATGCAGCGCAATCATTGGGATTTGCACTTAAGGGCGCATCACAAGAACGGCGAACATTCAAATCGACAGTTGACGACCATTCGACAAAAGTTGCGCGCAGTTACGCACCAAATTGACGCAAAAAGACCTCTGACAGACAGGGGCGAACGTGCCAGCGGAAGCGCTTCCGCGTGCATCCCGCATCCGCGTGAAAGCGGCGCTTTCTTGCGCGCCGCTCCATACCCTCAAGCGGTCGTCAGCGTGGCACCGGCGGCGGCCTCCGTTTGCGCGCGCGCGCCCTCGCGGCGCTCGGCGCGCAGCATCTCAGCGGCGCGCTCCGCGATCATGAGCGTCGGCGAATTCGTGTTGCCCGAGGTAATGGTCGGCATGACCGACGCATCCACCACGCGCAGGCCTTCCACGCCGCGCACGCGCAAGCGCGCGTCGACCACGGCGTCGGGATCGTCGGCGCGGCCCATGCGGCACGTGCCGACCGGATGGAAGATCGTCGTGCCGACGTTGCCCGCCGCCTCGCGCAGTTCTTCCTCGGACTGGAACGCGAGCCCCGGCAGAATTTCGTGCGGCTCGTAACGCGCGAGCGCCGCGGAAGCCGCGATACGCCGCGTCAGCCGTATCGAGTTGGCTGCCACGCGCAAGTCGTGATCGGTCGAAAGATAATTGGGCGCGATCGCGGGCGCCTGCGACGGGTCCGCCGATACCGCGTGGATGCTGCCGCGCGAGGTGGGCCGCAGGTTGCACACGGAGGCCGTGAACGCGTTGAAGCGATGCAGCGGCTCGCCGAAGCGGTCGAGCGACAGCGGCTGCACGTGATACTGAAGGTCGGGCCGCGTGAGCGCGGGGTCGCTCGGGTCCGATTTCGCGAACGCGCCGAGTTGCGAGGGCGCCATCGACATGGGCCCGCTCTGGAAAAACGCGTACTCCATGCCGATCATCAGCTTGCCCCACCAGCGCGCGGAGGCCGTGTTGAGCGTGCGCACGCCGTTCACGCGAAACGCCATGCGCAACTGCAGATGATCCTGAAGATTCTCGCCCACGCCGCGCAGATCCTGCACGACGCCAACGCCGAGCCGCGCGAGCCGATCTGCGTCGCCGATGCCGGAAAGTTCGAGCAGTTGCGGCGAATTCACCGCGCCCGCGCTCAGGATGACTTCGCAACGCGCGCGCGCCACGTAATCCACGTCGCCGCGATACTCCACGCCCACGCAGCGCTTGCCTTCGAAAATCACGCGCTGCGTGAGCGCGCCCGTGACGACCGTGAGATTGGGCCGCTTCATCGCCGCGCGCAAGAATGCTTTCGACGCGTTCCAGCGCACGCCGCGCTTCTGGTTCACCTCGAAATAGCCCACGCCGCTGTTGTCGCCGCGATTGAAGTCGTCGGTCGCGGCGATGCCCTGTTCCTGCGCCGCGTGCGCGAACGATTCGAGAATCTGCCACTTCAAACGCTGCTTTTCCACACGCCAAGGGCCGCCCGCGCCGTGGAATTCGTTCGCGCCGCCGTGATGGTCTTCGCTGCGGCGAAACACGGGCAGCACGCTGTCCCACGACCAGGCCGAGTCGCCGGTTTCACGCGCCCAGTTGTCGTAGTCTTCGCGCTGGCCGCGCATATAGATCATGCCGTTGATCGACGACGAGCCGCCCAGCACACGCCCGCGCGGATACGCGAGCGCGCGTCCGTTGAGGCCCTTTTCGGCGGCGGTTTTATAGAGCCAGTCCGTGCGCGGATTGCCGATGCAATACAGGTAGCCGACGGGAATGTGGATCCAGTGATAGTCGTCCGTGCCGCCCGCCTCGATGAGCAGGACGGATACATCCGCGTCTTCGGTCAAGCGACTGGCGAGCACGCAGCCCGCGGTGCCCGCGCCGACGATCACGTAGTCGAATTCGCCTTCGAGGCGGCGCGAGGACGCGCCGCGTGCGCCTTGAGCTTCACTCGTTGCAGGCATGATGTATGTCTCCAGCCATGATTGCCGCGCCGGACGGATTCGAATGCTTCGTCGAATGCTTCGTTATGCTTGATAAACCGTCCGGCTCCCGCACAACTACTTCGCCACCGGCATCGTGAACTCCGCGCCCTTGGCGATGCTGTCGGGCCAGCGCTGCATGATGCTCTTGTAACGCGTGTAGAAGCGCACGCCTTCCTCGCCATAAGCATGGTGGTCGCCGAACAGCGAGCGCTTCCAGCCGCCGAACGAATGCCACGCCATGGGCACCGGGATCGGCACGTTGATGCCCACCATCCCCACCTTGATCTGGCGCGAGAACGCGCGCGCGACGCCGCCGTCCGAGGTGTAGCACGATACGCCGTTGGCGAATTCGTGCGCGTTGATCAACTCGACGGCGCTCGCGAAATCGGGCACGCGCACAACGCAGAGCACCGGCCCGAAGATCTCTTCCTTGTAGATCGTCATGCCGGCGTTCACGTCGTCGAACAGCGTGCCGCCCATGAAGAAGCCGTCCGCATGGCCGTCCACCTCGTGGCCGCGCCCGTCCACCACGAGCTTCGCGCCCGCCGCCACGCCTGCCTCGATATAGCCCTGCACCTTCGCGCGATGCGCGCCCGTGACGAGCGGCCCCATTTCCGAGGCGCCGTCCATGCCGCTGCCGATCTGCAGCGCCTTCACGCGCGGCGTGAGCCGCTCGACGAGTTCGTCGGCGATATGGCCCACGGCCACCGCGACCGAAATCGCCATGCAACGCTCGCCGGCCGAGCCATAGGCCGCGCCGATCAGCGCGTCGACGGCCTGGTCGAGATCGGCATCGGGCATCACGACGAGGTGATTCTTCGCGCCGCCCAGCGCCTGCACGCGCTTGCCGCGTTTCGTGCCTTCGGTGTAGATGTATTCCGCGATCGGCGTCGAGCCGACGAACGACAGCGCCGTGACCTCGGGATGCGCGAGCAGCGCGTCCACGGCCACCTTGTCGCCGTGCACGACGTTGAACACGCCGTCGGGCAGACCCGCTTGCTTGAGCAGTTCGGCGAGGCGCACGGAAGCCGAGGGATCGCGCTCCGAAGGCTTGAGCACGAAGGTGTTGCCGCACGCGAGCGCGATGGGGAACATCCAGCACGGCACCATCATCGGGAAGTTGAACGGCGTGATGCCCGCCACGACGCCCAGCGGCTGGCGCAGATTCCAGTTGTCGATGCCGCCGCCGATCTGGTCGGTGAAATCCGTCTTCAGCAGACTGGGAATGCCGCACGCGAATTCGACCACCTCGATGCCGCGCATCACCTCGCCCTTGGCGTCCGAAAACACCTTGCCGTGTTCGCGCGTGATCAGTTCGGCCAGTTCGTCGTGATGCTGGTCGAGCAGATCCTTGAACTTGAAGAGAATGCGTGCGCGCTTGATGGGCGCCATCTCCGCCCACTCGGGAAACGCGGCCTGCGCGGCGGCAACGGCGGCGTCGACTTCGGCCACCGTGGCGAGCGGCACGCGCGCGCTCAGCTTGCCGAACGCCGGATTGAAGACGTCGCCATAACGGTCGCTCGTGCCGGCCAGCGGCTTGCCGTTGACGAAGTGCGTGAGCGTGCGTACGCCCGCATCGCTCTGATGTGTCTCGCCCATGTGCGTGCCTCTTCTGTCGTGAAGCCTCAATCCGGTTAGCGTAATCGGGAGGCCGGGGCGCGATCCAATGATTAATGCTCAACAGCCATATAAGGCGGTTTAATATCAGGATATGGACCTGACCTTGCTCCGAGCGTTTGTCACGGTCGCGCGCGAGGGCAACCTCACGCGCGCGGCCACGCATCTGCATCTCACGCAGCCGGCCGTGAGCCTGCAGATCAAGCATTTGCAGGAGACGCTCGGCGTCTCGCTCTTCACGCGCACCTCGCACGGCCTTGCGCTCACGCGCGACGGCCAGGCGCTGCTGCCGCACGCGGAACGCGCGCTCGCCGCCGCCGGCGACGTGCAGCGCGCGGCGGCGGCGCTGCGGCACGAGGTGCGTGGGCGTCTGCGCATCGGCACCATTCTCGATCCCGCGTTCCTGCGCCTCGGCGGCTTTCTGCGTCAGCTCGTCGAGACCTGGCCGCAGATCGAAACGGCGCTGCGCCACGGCATGTCGGGCTGGGTGCTCGATCAGGTGCGCTCGCGCGAACTCGACGTGGGCTACTACATCGGCCAGCCCGCGCCCGATCCCGACACCTTCCACGCCATCACGCTCACGCGCTTTCAGTACCGCGTGCTCGCGCCCGCAGGCTGGAAGGATCGCGTGAAGGACGCGCGCGACTGGCGCGCGCTCGCCGCGCTGCCGTGGATCTGGACGCCGCCCGCATCGGCGCATAACCGCCTGCTCACCACGCTGTTCGAGGCCGCGCAGGCGAAGCCCATCAAGGTGGCGGAAGTGGACCAGGAGCCGTCGATGCTCGATCTCGTGAAGTCGGGCGTGGGCCTCACGCTCGCCCGCGACTCCACGGCGCTCGCCGAAGCGCACGCGCACGGGCTCACCATCGTCGAAGGCGTGACGGTGCCCACGGAACTCACCTTCATCACGCTCGCCGCGCGGCGCGACGAGCCCGCCATCGCGGCCGCGCTCAAGTCGATCGAAACGCAGTGGGCGATATGAGCGGCGCTCATGAAGCGGGGCGTGCGCCGTTCAGGTCTGACGTAAGCGCCGAGCGGGTCGCGTAACAGCGCTGTCACACGAGTTTTGATAGATTGGGAATTCGTTCCGCGTTTTCGGCACGCATATCCACGGCGCGTGCGATCAGCGCGGCGCGTTGCCAGCCTCTCCCAACGTTCAGGCTTTTCCCCTTGTTTCCCGTTCCCTTCGCACGACAGGAGCCTTGCATGGCCCGCAACATCGAAATCAAAGCTCGCGCCCGCCAATTCGACGCCCTGCGCGAGCGCGCTTCCCAGCTCGCCACCGACGCGCCGCTGATCTTTCGCCAGCAGGACTTCTTCTACGACGTACCGCGCGGCCGCCTGAAGCTGCGCCAGTTCGACGACGGCACGCCGCCCGAACTGATCTTCTACCAGCGCGACGACCGCGACGGCCCGAAGGCGTCGTATTACACGCGCAGCCCCGTCACCAACGCCGAGGCCATGCACTCGCTGCTCGCCACAGCGCTCACCACGCGCGGCATCGTCTCGAAGGAGCGGCATGTGTATCTGGCAGGCCGCACGCGCATCCATCTGGACCGCGTGGACGGCCTGGGCGATTTCGTCGAACTGGAAGTGGTGCTCGGCCCCGAGGACGACGAGCAAGGGGGCGAGGCCGAAGCGCACGCGGTGTTCGCGAAGCTCGGCGTGGACGAAAGCGATCTGGTCGCGGTGGCTTACGTGGATCTGCTCAACAAGGCCAGCGCGGCCTGACAGCTTCGGCAACAAGCTGGGCAGCAAGCGGGCCCGCGCTCATGCAGCGGGCGCGCCCGGCTCCAGATGCCCGAGCGGCAGCGGCCCATTGCGCTTGAACGTGGTCAGCACGATGTTCGAGCGCACGCTGTCCACGCCGGGCACGCGCATGAGCTTCTTCATGACGAAAGTCGAAAGCGCATTGAGATCGGGCGCGACGATGCGCAGTAAATAATCGGCGTCTCCCACCACCGCATGGCATTCGAGCACTTCGGGCAGCACGTCGATCTGCTGCTGGAACTGCTCGATGATCGAATCCCCGTGGTGCTTGAGCTTGAGGCTCGTGAACGCGGTCACGCCCAGCCCGAGCTTTTCGGGCCGCAGCACCACGCGATAGCCGTCGATCACGCCCGAGGCCTCGAGGCGCTGCAGGCGCCTGCCGATCTGCGAGGGAGAGAGCGGCACCTGTTCGCCGAGTTGCTGGTGCGTGGCGCGGCCAAAGCGCTGGAGCACGTCGAGAAGCGCCAGATCGAAGTGGTCGAGTTCGAGCATGAATGGAATCCGCGTTAATTGGATAATTGACGCTCGATTATTGCATATTGAACGCGAATCTCGTTTAGTACGCGCGCATGCCGCGTGTCGAACGCTCTACACTTGCGTAACAGCAAGCCTTTTTAGTGGAGCGTTACGAACATGGCCGCCGCCACCGCCAAACTACAGGAGCAGTTCGACGCGGGTCTCACCACCCGCGCCGATTTCACCATTGACCAGCCGCTCGAGCGCTACGGCGTGGCCGATCACGCCGTATGGAACCAGCTCTACCAGCGCCAGCGCGCGCTGCTCGAAGGCCGCGCCTGCGAGGCGTTCCTCGAAGGCGCCACGCGCATCGGCCTGAACGTCTCCCACGTTCCCTCCTTCGCGCAGGTGAGCGAGCGCCTGATGGCGGCAACCGGATGGCGCATCGTCGCCGTGCCCGGCCTCGTGCCCGATCGCATTTTCTTCGAACACCTTGCGAACCGGCGCTTTCCGGTCACCTGGTGGATGCGCCGCCCCGATCAGCTCGACTATCTGCAGGAACCCGACTGTTTCCACGACCTGTTCGGCCATGTGCCGCTCCTCACCGACCCCACTTTCGCCGATGCGATCCACGCCTATGGCCGCGCCGCGCTCGCGGTCGAAGCGAACGCGCTGCCGCTGCTCGCGCGGCTCTACTGGTACACGGTGGAATTCGGTTTGATGCGCGACGCAAGCGCGCCCAACGGCGTGAAGATCTATGGCGCGGGCATCGTGTCGAGCAAGGGCGAAACGCTCTACAGCGTGGAAAGCGCAGCGCCGAACCGGCTGGCGTTCGACCTCGACCGCGTGCTGCGTACACGCTATCGCATCGACACGTTCCAGAAGACCTACTTCGTGATCGATTCGTTCGCACAGCTTTTCGATGCGCTGGGCGCTGGCATTGCGTCGCGTCTCGCAGACCCCGCGGCCATCGTCGCAACGCAGCCTCACGCAGCGGGCGACGTGCTGCACAGCGACACGATCATCACGCGGGGCACCCGCGAAGGCTGGCTCGACGACGGAGATGTCTGAACCAGAGCCGGTCGGGGTAGACCCGGTCGGGTAGACCGGGCCGGGCGGCGTGGCACATAGACGCAACCGGCCGCAAAATGAACGCAACGCGGGGCGCAATCGCGCTTTGCGCCGCAGCACGCGCACATTCCTTGACCGGCGCGCTCGCACACGCGTCCCAGAAGTGAAAAAATGGCTGATCGGCTAACGGCACACGCCAGGCCCCAAGCTCACACAGGTGCAACGATGATCAACCGACTCACATCCGAAGAGCGCGCATCCCAACTCGCCGACCTGCGCGGTTGGCAAGCCGTCGCCGGCCGCGACGCAATCCAGCGCCACTTTCGCTTCGCCGACTTCAATGAGGCATTCGGCTTCATGACGCGCGTGGCCATCAAGGCCCAGGAAATGAACCATCACCCGGAGTGGTTCAACGTGTACAACCGCGTGGAAATCACGCTTTCCACCCACGAAGCCGACGGCCTCACCTCGCGCGACATCGAACTGGCGCGTTTCATCGACTCGATTGCTCCGGGACCGCTTAGCGCGTAAGTAACTTAGGAGCGGTAGGAGCGCAGCGCCGTGAAAGCATAATGCAGGTTGTCAGGCCTTCAAACCTTCAGCTTTGAAGGCTATTCTTGATGGATACGTAAGACTCCCAGGCAGCGCGGGCAATCGGGTCCAAACGTTCCGGCGATATGGCGTTCTGACGCTGTACAATCAGCAGCGCATAAGGCTTGGAGAGCGCACTCGCCTCCTGGCACAACGCGAGTTCATCGCCAATCGAAGGCGAGCGGTTGCGCCAGAAGTTGATGGCGGCTTCGAGTTCGGTGATCGAAATATCGGACATGTGGATCGTGATCGCGCAACCGTCGGAGTGTGCCGTCATGTCAGCAAGCGACGCTTCGCGAACTGCGTGCCTGAACGCTAAAACCCATTGTACTTGAGCGAATCCCATGCGACTCCTTCTGATCGAAGACGACCGCCCTATCGCACGCGGCATCCAGTCCAGCCTCGAACAAGCCGGCTTCACGGTCGACATGGTCCACGACGGCATTTTCGCCGAACAGGCTCTCACGCAAAATCGCCATGAGCTGGTGATTCTCGATCTCGGGCTGCCCGGCATCGACGGCATGACGCTGCTTTCGCGCTTTCGTCAGAGCAACCGGCACACGCCCGTCATCGTGCTCACCGCGCGCGACGAATTGAACGATCGCGTCCAGGGCCTGAATTCGGGCGCCGACGACTACATGCTCAAGCCGTTCGAACCGGCCGAACTCGAAGCGCGCATTCGCGCCGTGATGCGCCGCAGCGGCCCGCACGGCGACGTGCCGCGCCCCGAAGTGTCGCTGGGCGGCGTGCGCCTGTCGGGCGTCGATCGCCGCATCTTCAACGACGACAAGCCGCTCGAACTCTCGCCGCGCGAATTCGCCGTGCTCGAAATGCTGCTGCTGCGTCATGGCCGCGTGGTGAGCAAGGCGCAACTGCAGGACCACCTCACGCATTTCGGCGGCGACCTCGGCGACACCGCGATCGAAGTCTACGTGCACCGCGTGCGCAAAAAGCTCGAAAACTGCCGCGTCGAGATCGTCACGGTGCGCGGCTTCGGCTATCTGCTGCAGGAAATCCGCCAGGCGGCCTGATCCGCCCCATTTCTTGAAAGCCAGCGGCGGCGGATCATTCCGCCGCCGTCAGCGCTTTGGCGCCCGTTTTCCGTACCCGCTTTCGGGGCCTCACCGGCGCTTCAGCCGCCACGCCCGCGGCCCGCGTACAATGGATCGGTCCCGTGCCGCGCATGCCGCCGCACCCACGATCCCTCATTCGCCCCGAAGCCATCATGTCCTCACCGGCCGCAACGAGTCTGCGGCGCACGCTGCTACGGCGCCTCGCCGCCCCGCTTTCGCTGCTCGCGCTGATGAGCGGCCTGATTGCCTATTGGCTCGCCTGGCAGTACACGCAGCACGTGGTCGACCGCTCGCTCGCCGACCTCGCCACCGCCATTTCCCGGCAAATCCAGATCGCCGGCGACGATGCCGCCAATACCGTCCCGCCGCTCGCGCAGGCGATGTTCTCCGACCCCGTCGAGCACCTCATCTATCGCATCAGCAACGGCGAAACGGAAATCGCGGGCGACCACGACCTGCCTCTACAGGGCACCAACGTGCGCCGCATGCACTACGCGTACGTGTTCGAGACGATCTACAAGGGCGTAACCGTGCGCGTCGCCCAGGTGCGCGTGCCGCAGACGCACGGCAATCCGATCGTCGTGGAAGTCGGTCAACCTGTGCATCATCGCTTTCGCATCGCGGCCGAATTTCTTGTCGCGATCATGATGCCGTTGCTGCTCCTGCTGCTCGCCGGCTGGGTCATCGTGTGGCGCGTCGTCAACCAGCAGCTCAATCCGCTCACCGCGCTCGCCGACTCGCTCAATCGCCAGACGCACACGTCGCTCGAACCCGTGGACGAGACCTACGTGCCTGTAGAGATCCGTCCGCTGACTGGCGCGCTCAACGCGCTGCTCGGCCGCCTGAAGACCGCGCTCGACGCGCAGCGCAAGTTCATCGCCGACGCGGCGCACCAGCTACGCACGCCGCTCACCGCGGTGAAGCTGCACGCCGAGCAGGCCGTGAACGCGCGCGAGCCGCAAAAGGTCAACGACGCCGTGCGCGAGTTGCGGGCGGCCGCCGATCGCGCAGTGCGTCTGTCGAATCAGTTGCTTTCGCTCGCGCGTGCGGAGCCGGGTGAACAGGCCGCGCGTTTCGTCGATATCGACATGGCCGCGCTCGCCTTCGAAACGGGCGCCGAGTGGGTGCCGCGTGCGCTGGCCAATCATGTGGACCTTGGTTTCCAGCGCCTCGACGACCCCGAAAACGACACGCCGTTGATGGTGCGCGGCAACCCCGTGCTGCTGCACGAGGTCATCGCGAACCTGCTCGACAATGCGCTCAAGTATTTGCCGCACGCGCGGCTCGAAGGCGGCCGGATCACGGTGACTGTTTCGCAGTCCTGCGCTGACGGCATGCAGATGGCCGAGATCGTCGTTGAGGACAACGGCAGCGGCGTGCCCGCCTCACAGCAAGCCGATCTCTTCAAGCGCTTCTTCCGCGGCGACGCCCAGAGCGAGAACGGCGTGGACAGCGGCGCCGGCCTTGGCCTCGCGATCGTTCACGACATCATGGCGCTGCATCGTGGCAGCGTGCATTACGAAGATGCGCCGGAAGGCGGTGCGCGCTTCATCGTGCGCGTGCCGCTCGCGAACCTGCGCGCGCCCGTGCGCGAGGACGCCAATGACAAGCGCGACAGCAAGGAAGGCAGCGCCGCCGAAACCAACCCGGTCGTGGCGATCGAGTCCGACGAAGCGGCGCGCGAGAAGAAACCCAGCCATCAGGCGAGCATCGATCTCTGACGCTGCATACGACACGAAAACGACAAGGGCCGCTCATCATGCGGCCCTTGTGCTTGTGCGAGGCGTGTTGCTTACTTCTTCTTTTTGCCCTTGCCCTTCGCCGCTTTTGCGCCCTTCGCGGGCTTGCCATCGTCGGGCGGCGCGAGCATCGTGCCGCGGCACTTGCGGGCGCCGCAACGGCATTCGTATTCGCGCTTGAGCTTCTTGGTCTGCTTCGCGTCGATCACGAGGCCGTAGTCGTAGAAAAGCTCCTCGCCCGTGGCGATATCGCGCAGCGCGTGAATGTAGACGTGTCCTTCGATTTCCTCGGCTTCGCAGTTCGGCGCGCACGAGTGATTGATCCAGCGCGCGCTGTTGCCTTTGACCTTGCCGTCGATCACGTCGCCGTCGTCGAGCGCGAAGTAAAACGTGTGATTCGGTTCGTCGGGATTATGCGGATGACGCCGCAGCGCTTCCTTCCAGGAAATGCGCTCGCCCTTGTATTCGATCAGTCGCTCGCCGGTCGCAATGGGGACCGCCGCAAACACGCCCTTGCCGTGCACGCCCGACTGGCGCACGACGATCCTGCGTTCACTCATTGAATGAATCCTTTGAAGTACTGGGGGATGCTCGTCGCGGTCCGTACGCAAACGCGGCGCCGATGGGGCGCCGCGCTCATGCGACGCCCGGCGCGCCACAGACGGCATCGTACACGCTCGCGCCTCTTTCCTTCAACCCAAATGCGCCGTGAGAAAGCGCCGTGCGCAACGCGTCAGCGCTGGCCGAGCGTCGTCTCGCCGAACAGCTTCTTCAACTCGCGCGGCTGCGAGCGCCAGTATTGCGGCGGCGCGCTCACGCTCGCGCCGAGTTGCGCCGCGGCGTGCCACGGCCAGCGCGGATCGTAGAGCATGGCGCGCGCCATCGCGATCATGTCGGCTTCGCCGTCCTCGACGATCTGGTTGGCCTGCAAGGCGTCGGTGATGAGTCCCACCGCAATCGTCGTCATGCCGGTTTCGGCCTTCACCTTGCGCGCGAACGGCACTTGATAGCCGGGCTCGAGCGGAATCTTTTGCAGCGGCGACACGCCGCCCGAAGATACGTCGATCCAGTCCGCGCCGCGTGCCTTGAGCGCCTGCGCGAAGACGACCGTGTCTTCGGGCGTCCAGCCTCCTTCGACCCAATCCGTTGCCGAAACGCGTACGCCAATCGGGCGATCGGCGGGAAACTCGGCGCGCACGGCATCGAACACTTCTAGCGGAAACCGCATGCGGTTCTCGCGCGAGCCGCCATACTCGTCGCTGCGCTGGTTCGCGATCGGCGAGAGAAACTGGTGCAGCAAATAGCCGTGCGCCGCGTGTATTTCGAGGGCGTCGATGCCAAGACGCGCGGCGCGCCGCGCGGTCGCGACGAACGCATCGCGCACGCGATTCAGACCCGCGACGTCGAGCGCGAGCGGCGACGCCTCGCCCTCCTTGTGCGCGAGCGCCGAAGGCGCGTGCGGCAGCCATCCGCCGTCGGCGACCGAAATCAGTTGGCCGCCTTCCCAGGGCACATGGCTCGACGCCTTGCGCCCCGCGTGCGAAATCTGCATGGCGACGCGGATCGGCGAATGACGGCGGATCGCAGCGAGCACCGGTTCGAGCGCCGCTTCGGTCGCGTCGTCCCACAGGCCGAGATCGCCCGGCGTGATGCGGCCGTCGGGTTCGACGGCCGTCGCTTCGATGCACAGCATCGCCGCGCCCGAAAGCGCCAGGTGGCCGAGGTGGATCATGTGCCAGTCGGTGGCTTCGCCGCGCTCGGCAGAGTACTGGCACATCGGGGAAACGACGATGCGATTGGCGAGCGTCACGCCACGCAGTTCGAGCGGAGTGAAGAGCTTGCTCATGGGAAGTCCACGGACGGTTGGCAGAAGCGTCCGAGAATAGCACGCGCTTTTTTCACGCGCTGGAGCGGGAACAGCACGCTGACACGCGCGCCGTAGCAGCCGCGCTTCAGGGCTGGCGCGCGGCCATCAACGCATCGACTACGTCGAGCCATTCGCCGAACATGCGGCTCGCTTGCGCTTCGAGCGTCGGTCCGTGGCGCGCCGTGTCGGCGCGCAGCGCGTTCACGTCCACGCCCGCAGTGGCGATTTCGGCGGCATGACCGATCAGCCAGGGCTCGAAGCGGTCGGCGCGCACTTCCGGATGACATTGCAGGCCGAGCACGTGCTCGCCCCACGAAAACGCCTGGTTAGCGCACAGGGGCGTGGATGCGAGACGCGTCGCGCCCTGCGGCAGATCAAAGGTATCGCCATGCCAATGCAGCATGGAGGTTGCCGCGCCGTCGATGTGTTGCAGCGGCGAGGCTCGGCCCGCGTCGGTGAGCGTGAGCGGCGTCCAGCCGATTTCGGGCTGGGGTCCCGCATAGACGCGCGCACCGAGCACGCGCGCGATGAGCTGCGCGCCGAGGCAAATACCGAGCGTGGGCAGACCCGCTGCGATGCGCTTTTCTATCATCGCGGCGAGCGGAACGAGAGTGGGATAGCGTGCGTCGTCGCACGCGTTGATCGGGCCGCCGAGCACGACCATGAGCGACGCCGACAACGGATTGAGCGCACCGACCCGCGCGAAGCCGACATCGACGTAGCGCACGGGGCGGCCACGGTCGCCGAGCACGCGCTCGAAGCTGCCGAGGTCCTCGAAATAGACATGGCGCACAGCCAATACTTCGCGATTCATCGGCTAGTTCCCGGGTCGGCTGTGGACGGCGTGCACGTTACCGTTGTTAGTACGGCGCGGGCGAACGTTTGCGCCTACCGGTCGTGACAGAAACTTGTGGCAAATAGTGAGGCAAATGAGTGTGACAAATGCGGCGGCGAATGAGTCTGGCAAATACTTGCGAGAACTACACAAATTGCCGCGCACACGTCTAACGTACGCCGCGCCTGCACGCAATCGACATCGCAATGCTTTGCATTACTGCGCATTACACGCATGGCGCGCAGTTGTCGGCGCGCGCCGCCCGCGTTGGAGCGGCGCGCAGCTTCAGCCTTAAACCGCGAAGATCTTCCAGTTTTTCTTCTGGGTCGTCACGTCGGCCTGTGCGTAGACCGAGCAGTCGAGACGCAGATCCGTGTCAGCCATGTCGATGTTCAACAACTGGCAGTGATGCGGCGTCTTCTTCGGGTTCTTGCTCGGCTCGAAATGCGAGCACGTCAGGCACATGCGGTGTTGCGGGCTGGTTTCCTGCGATTCGAGCAGATAAACCGTCTTGAGCAGCGTGCGATAAAGCGTGGACTGCTCGTCCGCCTTCAGCGTGCCGACCGCCTTCGAAAGGAAGTCGGGCCACTGCGACGCCTTCTTCGCTGCCGTACGGCCGCGCGAACTAAGACGCACCGCGAGTGCGCGGCCGTCGTCGAGCGCGCGGCGCTTTTCGACGAGCCCCTTGGTTTCGAGCGTGCTCACCGCGTCGCTGGTGGTTGCGGCCGTGAGGGCCGTTTCACGCGCGATCTCGCCGAGACGCATCGGCCCCTTGCGCTGCATCAGCAGCACGAGAATTTCGCCCTGGGTAGGCGTGAGTCCTGCCCCTTCGGCCCAGTCCCACGCCTGGCTCCGCATAGCCGTGCTAAGTCGCAGCAGGCTATGGGTCACCCGCCCGGCTGCCTGCTCTCCGTATACGCCTTCGCTCATAGTCTTTCGCTGGTTATTGGCAGCTTGCGCTGCATCGTCAGCCGCCGCTTTGACCGACGGCCTGTGGGAACGCTGGCGCCCGGTTGTCCCGAACGCCGCACCATCTAAAAATTTCTGCTTCGCGTACGCCATGGTATGCGTTGCATCTTCATTTTTATTGCCGCAGGCGCCGAAAACATCCTTCAAGACCCGACGCCGGTGCAACAAACCGACATTCTATGCGAGAGCGGCAAATCGCACAGCTAACTTATCCAGCGTGAATTGTGGATAACCCGTTGATAAGCACGCTATCTCACTGTGAACAATTTGCGGACCCCTCGCCGCCTTCGCCCCGTGGCCCCTGCAGGTTATCGCGGATTTCCGTCTTGAACGCAACTGGAATCTGCACGATTGTAGCTAACCAATCATTACGTAGTCCGTTGAGTTTGCAGGGAAATCGAAGGTTACGCACAGCGGGCGCGGCCATATGTGCATGAATATGGCCCATGTCGGGACCCAGGTCAAAAAAATAAGAACCCCCAGGTAGTTTTGCGCCGGCAAAAAAAATTTCGTCTGCCTCGAAAAAAGTGGTGCGCCGAACCAACGCGGCCCGCTTTCGGCCCGCTCCCGGCCCGCTTCCAGCCTGTTTCTGGCGCGCTTTTGCGGTGCTACCCGCCCGCTTTGCTGCCTCCGGAAAACAAAAAGGGCAGCCCGAAAGCTGCCCTTACGTCCTGTTTTGCCGAGGCCGGGCGCTTCTCCACCCGGAAAAAATCGGTCAGGGGTCCTTTGTGTCGGCCGGCTCCTCGTTTGATTTCCGTCAGGCGCGCCAGCGCAGGCACTGTTGCCGCACGGCTTCGTGCAGCGATTTTTCCTCGGCCACCACGCTGCGCAACCAGGTGGCGTCGTTGTTCTGCGCGCGCGCGATCGTGCCGATTTCGGTGAGCGCGCGCGTCGAACCGAGCGCTTCGCCGTGCGGCGCGATCCGGTCCAGCGTTTCGAGAATGTCTTCGGAAATCGTGCGTCGCTCGCCCGTTTGCGGGTTCACGCAGGTGCCGGCCAGACCGAAGCGGCACGCCTGGAAGCGGTTGAACGTGTACACGAGGTAGTCGTCCTCGAGCGGCGCGATCGGTCGATCGGTCAGCAGATGGCGCGCGAGCGTCTGGATGTAGCAGGCGATAGCAGCGGCGCGCTCCACCGAAAGCGGCGTGTCCATCACGCGTACCTCGATCGTGCCGAAGCCGGGCTTCGGGCGGATGTCCCAGTAGAAGTCTTTCATGCTGTTGACAACGCCCGTGTGCACCATCTTCGAGAAGTACTCCTTGAATTCTTCCCAGCTCAGCACGAACGGCGCGCGGCCAGACAACGGAAACGCGAACACGGAATTCAGTCGTGCCGAATGAAATCCGGTGTCCACGCCCTGCACATAGGGCGATGACGCCGAGAGCGCGATGAAATGCGGGATGAAGCGCGAAAGGGAGTGCAGCAGAAAGAGCGCGCTGTCCGCGTCCGGGCAGCCGATATGCACGTGCTGGCCGAATACCGTGAATTGCTTCGCAAGGTAACCGTACAGCTCGGAAAGATACTGGAAGCGCGGCGTATCGACGATGCGCCGGTCGCTCCATTGCTGGAACGCGTGCGTGCCGCCGCCGCACAGGCCGACGTTGAGACGATCGGCCGCGGCGACCAGCACGTCGCGAATCTTGCGCAGATCGGTCACGGCCTGCTCGTGATTCGTGCAGATGCCGGTGGAGAGTTCGATCATGCTTTCGGTGATTTCGGGCGTGATGTTGCCCGGAATCTCCTGATCTTTGACAAGGCGCATCAGGTCGCTGCCCGCCTTGGTCAGATCGTAGTCATGCGTGTTGACGATCTGCATTTCGAGTTCGATGCCGAACGTGAACGGCTTCGAATTGACAAATGTTTCGAGTGACATGGCGTTTCCTATCAGGGCGTCGCGCGCGAACCGCACGCCGCGCGCGACGCGAAATTCATTTCTCGTCGCGCTCGCCAACGAGCGCAAGCGCGCGATAGACCAACCACGGTCCGAGAAGCTGCAGCACGACGATCGAGCAAAGAATGATCGCTCTCAGGCGCGGATCGAACGTCGGGTACAGCTCGTAGGTGTCCTCGACGAGCAGCAACGCGAGCGCCGACATCGGCGTCAAGGCGATGCCGAGCGCGATACCCTGCTTCCAGTGCAGCCCGCTCGGTTTGGCGAACATCAGGACACCGACGAGTTTGGCCACGAGGCGCGCGACGATCAGCCCCGCCGCGGCTGCGCCGCCTACGAGAATGTCGTGCCACTCGAACGTGGTGAGCGTGAGCACGAACAGAATCACCGTCAGCAGCCAGCCGGCCGTGCCGAAATGCTGCGGCCATAGCTGCGGGCGCGGCTCCAGATTCTTCACGATGATGCCGGCGGCAAGCAGGCTCAGGATCGTCGAAAGCTTGAGCAGGTGCGCAATGGCGATCGCCAGCAGCACAAGGCCGAAGAGCGCGACGAACGAGTGCTCGTCCTGCGGGCTCAGACGACGGTAAAAGAGCGTGCACGCACGGGCGAGCACGTACGCGAGAATCAGCGAGCCGATCAGCAGATAAAGCGGCTGCAAGATGGTCGCGAACACGTTGCCGTACATTTCCTGATGCAGCCAGGTCGAGGCGAGCTTTTCCACGATCACCGCGTACATGCTGTTCAACGCCGTGAGCGTGAGCAGGCGCTGCGTGACCTGGCCTTCCGCGCGCAACTCGGTCTTGAGCTGGATCACCATGGCGGGCGACGTGGCCATGGCGATCGCCGACACGACGAGCGCGATCATCGTCGGCACCGAGAGGAATAGCAGCACTGCGAGCACGAGCACAAAGGTGAGCGAGGCTTCGGCGAGGCTCGAAAGGATGAGCCAGGGATTGCGCCGGATCCAGCGCAAATCGAGCCGGCTGCCCAGTTCGAACAGCAGCAGGCCGAGCGCGACGTCGAGCAGCGGCCGCGCGGACGTGCCGACATTGGCGTCGATCACGCCGAATCCGGCCGATCCGGCAATGAGCCCGATTACCCCATAGCCCGAGATCCGCGGCAAGCGCCACGCCCGATAACAAAGCTCGCCGCACAAACCGGCGGCGAGCAGCGCGAGCCCGGCCCAGAAAATACCGTCGAGCGGTAATGGCCAGGCGGGAAAAAACGAAAACGCCGACTTCATCGTGGTGGCTTCTCCTTGGCACCGACATCTTGCGGGGGATCGATTCCGGCTATCCGGCGTCAGATCGACAATACGGCTGGCTCTCAGGCAAGCCGCGTGCCGCGCGAGCCAGAAGGCGCCCCTGTTTCCGCCTCTACGTCCCGTTTGGCGCCTGCATGCTTTGCGCGCGGCGCGGCGCGCCACTGCCGCAACCCGGCTGGAGCAACGATCTGACGAGACGGCGAATAGCCGGTACGGGCGCCTTGCGTATGGTGTGGCTGCGCCCGCGTTGGATGAATGAACGCCGCCCTCTCCCCTGAGCATTCAGATTCGGGATGAGGGACAACCGTTCCTTGGATGCGCCGGCCGTCTGACGCGGCTTGGACGCGGAAAGAACGGCGATTGTGCCATAGCTTTTTTGCAATTGTCCCGCCTCTTCGAAAGCCTGCACAAAGGCGGTAATAGCGTCCTCATTACGCGATTTTGGCGACGCATGCGGAAAAAATGACCGCATGCGCAGGACGCATTCATCAGGGGGTTTTCGAGACCCGATCTGCCCGTGCTTGCCGGCAGCGGTGGCCTTGGCTTCGGGTTTACGGTTTACCGTATGTATACGTAGTAGAAGTTAACAAGGGCCTGCGTTTCCTGTGGATAACCTTGGTTTACCGATAGGAATCCGCGACTTGGCGCTCGCACAACCGGGCGCAAAGTGTGTGCGGTCCGCGAGAGCTTCGGAGAACAACTTTCGGGACTAAAACAGTGCAGGCAGAGTTACCCCGTTTACGTCCACATCGGTTCCACACTCGATTCGCCGGCAATCCGCGCGGTTATCCACAGATTCGCGTGGATAACCTGGCCGGCACGTTTGCGCGCGCCGCGCTCAAAGACTGCGTTGGCGCAAGGCGCGCTGCAGGAAGCGCGCCGGATCGAGTTGGTCCGTGAGTTCGCGCTCCAGCGGCCACGGCTCGCCTTCGAGTTGCGACGCGATCAGTTCCGCGCCGAGCCCCGCCCATACGAGCCCGCGCGAGCCGAACGCATACGCGCCATAGAGGCCGCTCGCGCGTGGCAGATCGAGCGGCCACGCGCCCGCCAGACGTTGGGCGTCGCGGCGGGCGGCGGCTTCGTCGGCGAGCGGGCCGAGCATCGGCATGCGGTCGCTGGTGACGCAGCGAAACGCCACGCGGCCCCCGAAGTCGCGCTCGCCTTGCGCCGCCGCAAGCTCGGGCAGCATGCGGGCGACGCGTTCGATATTCTCGGTGTGGCCGGCGGCGCGCAGCGCGTCGTCGGCGTCGTCGACTTCGTAGGTGGCGCCCGCGAGTGTCACGCCGCCGTCGAGCGGCACCGCGTAGCCTTCGCCGATCACGGGCACGCGCAGGTTGGCGAGCGGGCTGGGCTCGACGAGCGTGAGCTGGCCGCGCACGATGCGCGTGGGCGCATGCGCGAGCGCGGCGGCGCGCGAGGCGTCCTGGGCGTTGGCGAAGATCACCGCCCCCGCCTGGGCGACGAGCTGACCGGCATCGTCGAACACCTGCCATTCGCCGTCGGATTCCTGAGAACCCGCGCGCGCGATGCGACCAATACGGACACCGAAACGTATTTCGACCTGCGCTTGAGGCAACGCGGCGGCGTAGGCGCATTGCGCGCGGCACAGCGATGCGGGGTCGATCGCGCCGCCCTGCGGATAGAACCAACCACCCTGATTGAGCGCGACGCCGGCCAGCGCCTGGGCCTGCTCGCGCGTGACGGCGCTCGCGAATTCTTCGGGATAGCCGAACGATTCGAGAGCGGCGGCCACGGCGCGCGATTCGTCGTCGGTGGCGAGATGGAGCAAGCCCGCGTGCGAGCGCCTTGGCGCGTGGCCCGCGGCTTCGAGCGCGGCCCAGCGTCGCAGCGCGTAGAGAAACCCCGCGCGCGTGATGCGCGACGCGCTGCTGTCGTCGCGCGAAATCAGCGGATGAAACACACCGGCCGGATTGCCCGATGCCTCGAGCGCCGGCGCGGCGTTTTGTTCGATGAGCGTCACGCGCCAGCCACGCGCGGCGAGGCGCTCGACCAGCGCGCAGCCGGCGAGTCCCGCTCCCACGACGACGGCGTGCCGCTCGCGTAGCGCAAGCGGCAGCGGCGGTTCGTAGCGGCGCACGCGCCAGCGCGGCGCGAAGCGTCCGACCAGCATCGCCCATTTGCCGTTGAAGCCTTCGACCTTGCGGTATTCGAAACCGCTTTGCTCCAGCGCGCGTTTTACGTCGCCGGAACTGCTCCAGGTGGCGAACGTGCCGTCGTCGCCTGCGATGCGCGCGAGCGCCTTGAAGATGGCCGGCGACCAGAGATCGGGATTCTTCGCGGGCGCGAAGCCGTCGAGGTAGATCGCATCGGCGCGCATCCACATTTTGGGAAATACCTCGAGCGCATCGCCGAAAACTAGCGTGAGCGTGACGCGTCCGCCCTCGAATTCGAGCCGATGCGTGCCCGGCACGAGCATCGGCCACGCGTCCACGAGTTCGCGCGCGAGCGGTGCTTCGCGTGCGTGCGCAACGATTGCGTCGAGCACGCGCTCCAGGTCCTTGCGCGAGAACGGATGTTTTTCGACCGAAACGAAGTGCAGGCGCTCGCAGCGTGCCGGATCATCGCGCCATGCCGACCACGTGGCGAGAAAATTCACGCCCATGCCGAAGCCGGTTTCGACCACGGTGAAGATCCGGCGGTTCTGCCAGCGCTGAGGCAACGCGTTGCCCTTCAGAAAGACGGCATGCGCCTGTGCGAATGCGCCTGCAGTGCTGTGATAAACGTCGCCGTAGACAGGGGAAAACGGCGTGCCGTCTTCCCGAAAAGCGAGCGTGGCGGGTGTCAGGGTGGCGGTCATGAGGAGCGCGAAGCCAGAGATGAGGACGAAACGGACATGGAGCGAGGCTCGAAAAAGCGTGCGGCGAAGCCTGGCCGTATCGCCGCAAACGCTTGCCGGGCCGGGGTTTGCGCGCATGCTGCGTTGGCGCGGCGCAACGCGTACGGTGGCAAAAACGTCGCAGGTCGAGCGATTTGCGGGGGTGGAAAGCCCAAAAACATCGGCAAGCGCCAAAAAACCCGCATGTCCCCCGCGAATTCTTCGAAACCCTTGTCGTTATTGGGTTTGCGCTGCGCTATCATAGCAAGCGCCGCCCAGGGAAGCGGCAGCACGGACGTTGCGGCATCAGGCACACGCTAGCCGCCGCAACGCGAAAAACGCCGGGGTGCTCCGGGTCCGTCGCTGCTCGACGGCGCGGCACGCGTCCGTATAATCGGCGCGTTCGCGCTGTTCGTGTCAACCTAAACACAGAAAGGAACTTCTCAATGAATAAACAGGAACTGATCGACGCCGTCGCAGCACAGACGGGCGCTAGCAAGGCACAAACCGGCGAAACGCTGGACACGCTCCTCGAAGTGGTCAAGAAGGCTGTGTCGAAGGGCGACGCGGTTCAGTTGATCGGCTTCGGCAGCTTCGGTTCGGGCAAGCGCGCAGCCCGCACGGGCCGCAACCCGAAGACCGGCGAAACCATCAAGATTCCCGCAGCCAAGACCGTCAAGTTCACGGCTGGCAAGGCGTTCAAGGACGCCGTCAACAAGCGCTAAGGCATTCCCGCTTTAAGTTGACACCCGCCCCTGGCGGGTTTTTTTTCGCCTGCGCGGTTCGTACGCATCGCGGGCGCAAAAGCAAACGGCGCTGCGTGGTTGCAGCGCCGTTGCTCTTTCAGTGCATCATTCCGCCTACTTGGGACGGTGGACGATTTCGTCGTGATCGTGGTCGTGGTCGTCGTCTTCGAGTTCCCAGGACGGGAACGGGTCGGCGTAGCTCAGCCAGGCTTCGGGGCCCGCCGCATACTCCGCATCGGTCAGCAGACACGCGTCGAGCCTCGCGCGCCATGCGTCGCGCTCGAGATCCACGCCGATCATCACGAGTTCCTGGCGACGGTCGCCGATGCTGGGGTCGTCGAGATCGCCTTGCCAGTCGGCGGCGATTTCCTTTTCAAGCCCGGCGTCCTGAGGCCACTCCTCGCGCGGCAGCGCCGCCCACCACGTGCCCGCCGGACCGTGACGGCACACGCCGCCCGCCTGCGAGAGCGTGCCTGTCACGTCGTTGCGCGTGGCGAGCCAGAAGAAGCCCTTCGAGCGCAGCACGCCCTTCCACTCCTGGTTGAGCAGCGCCCAGAAGCGCTCGGGGTGAAACGGCCGGCGCGCGCGATAAACGAAGTTGCTGATGCCATATTCGTCGGCGTCCTTGCGCGGCGCGTGCGTATCGGGATGCGTGTGGGGATGCGTATGCGCCGGATCGTGGCAATGCGCGGGGTCGTCGCAATGGTCGTGCTCGTGCAGCGATGCGAGCCAGCCCGGCGCGCTCGACGCCGCATCGAAATCGAAACGCCCGGTATTGATCACTTCCTCGAGCGGCACCTGGCCAAAGCGGCTCACCACCTGCACGGCGCGCGGATTGATGCGCGCGAGAATGTGCTGCAGGCGCGCGAGTTCGTCGTCGCTCACGAGGTCGGCCTTGTTGAGCACGAGCACGTCGCAAAACTCCACCTGATCGACGAGCAGCTCCACGATCGCGCGGTCGTCCTCTTCGCTCGCCGCCACGCCCCGCTCGGCGAGTTGGTCGGCGCTCGCGTAGTCGCGCAGGAAATTGAATGCGTCTACGACCGTGACCATCGTGTCGAGGCGCGCGAACGCGTCGAGCGCGACGCCGTCTTCACCCGCGAACGTGAAGGTTTCGGCAATCGGCATGGGCTCGGCCACGCCGGTCGATTCGATCACGATGGCGTCGAAGCGCTGACCGGCGCGCGCGGGGTCGGCGAGATGCTGGATCTCGGTGAGCAGATCGTCGCGCAGCGTGCAGCAAATGCAGCCGTTCGACATTTCGACCATGCGCTCTTCCACGCGCGAGAGCGCCGAGGCGTCGCGCACGAGCGCGGCGTCGATGTTGACCGAGGCGAGGTCGTTGACGATCACGGCCACGCGCAGGCCCGCGCGGTTCGACAGGATATGGTTGAGCAGCGTGGTCTTGCCCGCGCCCAGAAAACCCGAAAGCACGGTAACGGGCAGTGGCGGCTGGTTCATCGCAGTTGGGGTGCAGAAAGTGGGTCGGGAGGCGCGCCGCGCGAAAGGACCGAAATCTTCGTCAGGGCGCGGCGCCAGCCAGCATTTTGCACCATGCACGCGGGCGGCGCAGGACGCGCGTGCCCCGCTCTGGGGGCGCGAGCACGCCGCGCGCCGTCAACGCGCGCCCGAAAGCGCTACTGCATGAGATGCCACTTGCGCAGAATGTCGGCGATATCCTGCGCATACTGGTCGCGCAGCGAGGGCGTTTCGGAATGGTAAGCACCGACGGCCGCCCACGTGTTGCCGTACTTGTTCATCTTCTGGCGCAGGTGCCACGCGGCGATATAGACGTTCTTGCACGGCTCCATGAGCGTGCTTTGCGAGATGCCGTACTGCGAGAGCACGGGCAGATGCACGGAATTGATCTGCATGACGCCGTAGTCGGTCGAACCGTTCGCATTCCTGTGTACTGCGTCGGGGCGGTTGTGCGACTCCTGCCAGGCGATGGCGCGCAGGATCAGCGGATTGACCTTTTGATAATGCGCCGCCTCGTCGAAGCAGTCCGCGCGTGCGAGCGTGCTGGCGCTCGCGGTAACGAGCACCACGGCGGCGGCAAGCGTAGCGGACCAGAGGTTTTGCATGGCGATTCGCGCGGAAGCTGACAAAAAGACAATCGAAGCAACGAACGGGTAGCTTGAAGAATGACGCAATCTCTCGCCGCCTGGCCGGTTTTCTGGCGAACAATGCGGGAATTCCCACATAAAGACGGGGGAAAAGTGCGTTGGCCATCCTTCGGGCCGCTCGTATGATACCGGTCACCGATGACGCGTCAAGCTACCCGCCCGGCCAAGGCGCTGCGCTTGGACCCAGGAGCCGCGCGCGACGCGGCCCGCATGCTTACAAATACCTTGGGAATGGCGGCTGGCGCGGCCCGGCGATTAGAAGAATTCCCCGGAGAGCCTTTTTTGTGACAAATTCGACATGAAAAACTGCTACTGTTCCATCTTTTGTTGACTGACGGACGTCCGGGCTGAGGAGAGCGGGCGCCGGCACCAGTCGGAAAGTACAGGCGAGTCGGCCCCACAGCCGTACGTCGAGGACGAATAGCCGCGCGCGTCTGCCGCCGGCTTCGATAAGACATCCATGAGAAGAAATCGTATGGCTTTGCGTCGCGTCGCCACGGCGCTGCTCGTGAGCGGACTCATTACGGCACAACTTGCCTACGCGCAGGTCACGCTCAATTTCGTCAACGCCGACATCGACCAGGTGGCGAGGGCAATCGGCGCCGCCACCGGCAAAACGATCATCGTCGATCCCCGTGTAAAGGGGCAGCTCAATCTCGTTTCCGAAAACCCCGTACCCGAGGACCAGGCGCTCAAGACCCTGCAGTCGGCGCTGCGCATGCAAGGCTTCGCGCTCGTGCAGGATCACGGTGTACTCAAGGTCGTGCCGGAGGCCGACGCCAAGCTCCAAGGCGTGCCCACCTATGTGGGGAATGCGCCTGTCGCGCGCGGCGACCAGGTAGTGACGCAGGTGTTTACGCTCAGGCACGAATCGGCGAACAACCTGCTGCCGGTATTGCGCCCGCTCATCTCGCCGAACAACACCATTGCCGCTTATCCGGCCAACAACACGCTCATCGTGACCGACTATGCGGACAACGTGCGCCGCATCGCCTCGATCATCGCGGGCGTGGACTCGGCCGCCGGTCAGCAGGTGCAGGTCGTGCCGCTGCACAACGCCAATGCGCTCGACATCGCGCCGCAAATCGCGAAGATGCTCGACCCGGGCGCGATCGGCGCCTCCGACCCGTCGCTGAAGGTTTCGGTTATCGCCGACCCGCGCACCAACTCGCTGATGCTGCGCGCCTCGAACGCGCAACGCCTCGCCTCCGCGGTCCAGCTCTCGAAGCAGCTCGACGCGCCGACCAGCATGCCGGGCAACATTCACGTCGTCCCGCTGCGCAACGCCGACGCCACGCAACTCGCCAAGACGCTGCGCGGCATGCTCGGCAAGGGCGGCAACGATACGTCGTCGGGCAATGCGAACGGCTTCAACCAGAGCGGCAACAGCGGCGGCGGCGGTGGCGGCAACATGTCCACGGGCACCTCCGGCACGCCGCCGCTGCCGTCGAATTCGCTCGGCGGCGCAAGCTCGTCGGGCAGCTCGCTCGGCGGCGGCGGCGGATACGGCAGCAGCGGCGGGGGCAACAACGAAGCGCCGTTCCTCGGCGGCGACAAGGACAAGGGCGACGACAACCAGCCCGGCGGCATGATCCAGGCGGACCCGGCCACCAACTCGCTGATCATCACGGCGCCTGACGCGGTGTACCGCAACCTGCGCGCCGTGATCAACCAGCTCGACGCGCGGCGCGCGCAGGTCTACATCGAAGCGCTGATCGTCGAACTGAACTCGACCACGAACGCCAACCTCGGCATCCAGTGGCAGGTGGCGAGCGGCAATGTGTACGCGAACACCAATCTGGCCACGGGCAGCGGCAACAGCATCGTCAACGTGACGGCTGCCGCGGCGGCGGCGGCGAGTACCGGCGGCCTCGCCACCGCGCTCGGTTCCGGTCTCCAGCAGGGCCTGAATGTCGGCTGGATCAAGAACATCTTCGGCGTGCAGGGGCTGGGCGCATTGCTGCAGGCGCTCTCGCAGACGGCCGACGCCAACGTGCTGTCCACGCCTAACCTCATCACGCTCGACAACCAGGAAGCGAAGATCGTCGTGGGTACGAACGTGCCGATCCAGACGGGTTCGTATTCCAA
Organism: Paraburkholderia sp. J76; assembly: GCF_905220295.1. NCBI lineage: Bacteria > Pseudomonadati > Pseudomonadota > Betaproteobacteria > Burkholderiales > Burkholderiaceae > Paraburkholderia > Paraburkholderia sp. J76. Next base: position 124,120 of record NZ_CAJMZJ010000008.1, on the reverse strand, counting down.
CCTCACGAGCGGCACGGCGAGCACGGCGTTCAACACGTACGACCGCGTGGACGTCGGCCTGACGCTGCACATCAAGCCGCAGATCACCGACGGCGGCATTCTCAAGCTGCAGCTATACACGGAAGACTCGGCGATCGTGACGGGCACGACCAACGCGACGACCAATCCGGCGGGTCCCGAGTTCACCAAGCGATCGATCCAGTCCACCGTGCTGGCCGACAACGGCGAAATCATCGTGCTCGGCGGCCTGATGCAGGACAACTATCAGGTCGCGAACAGCAAGGTGCCGCTGCTCGGCGACATTCCGTGGATCGGCCAGTTGTTCCGCTCCGAAAACAAGACGCGCGAGAAGACGAACCTGATGGTGTTCCTGCGTCCGGTGATCATCAGCGACCGCGATACGGCGCAAGCGGTGACATCGAATCGCTACGACTACATCCAGGGCGTGACGGGCGCGTACAAGTCCGACAACAACCTGATCAAGGACCGGGACGATCCGGTCGTGCCGCCGATGCCGCTCGGCCCGAGTCAGGGCGGTTCGGCATTGAACCTGTTCGATCTCGACCAGATGCGCCGTCAACAGGCGGTGGGCGTGCAGCCCGCGGCGCCTGCGGCAACGGTCTATCCGTCGAACGCCGTGCAGATGCAGCCCGCGGAACCGGTGCAAACCGCGCCCGTGCAAACCGCCCCGGTGGAAACCACGCCGGTGCAAGGGGCGGCGCCGGCCACGACGCGGGTGCAGCCGTGAGCACGCCTCACGCGAGCGCGGCAGTCGGCGGCGCGGACCGCGAGCCGCCCTCGCCGCTCGCCGCTCGCCTCGTGCCGTACGGCTTTGCGCGCAGCGGCCAGATTCTCGTCGCCCAGCAGCGCGCCGAGGGGCTGGAGGTGTGGATCAGCGAGCGCACGTCGCAAGCGGCCATCGCCGAAGTCGCGCGCAATTTCGGCGCGTTCGCGCTCGTGCGCGTCCCCGCGGACGAACTCGCGCAGGCGATCAACACGGCCTACGCGCGCCAGGACGGCAGCGCCGCGCAGGTGGTGGGCGAAGTGGAAGGCGAAGTCGATCTGTCGCGCCTCATGCAGGACATTCCCGAAGTGGAAGACCTGCTGGAATCCGAAGACGACGCGCCGATCATCCGCATGATCAACGCGCTGCTCACGCAAGCCGCGCGCGAACAGGCATCGGACATTCACATCGAGCCGTTCGAGAATGCGTCCGTGGTGCGCTTTCGCGTGGACGGCACGCTGCGCGACGTCGTGCGCCCGAAGAAGGCGCTGCACGGCGCGCTCATCTCGCGTATCAAGATCATGGCGCAGCTCGACATTGCCGAGAAACGCCTGCCGCAGGACGGCCGCATCACGCTGCGCGTGGGCGGGCGTCCGGTGGACGTGCGCGTCTCCACGCTGCCCACGGGCCACGGCGAGCGCGCGGTGCTGCGTCTGCTGGAAAAAGACGCGCAGCGCCTGAATCTCGAAGCACTGGGCATGGCCGGCGACACGCTCGGCAAGTTCGACCAGCTCATCGCGAAGCCGCACGGCATCGTGCTCGTGACGGGCCCCACGGGCTCGGGCAAGACGACCACGCTTTATGCGTCGATGTCACGTCTGGAAACGGCCACGACCAACATCATGACCGTGGAAGACCCGATCGAGTACGACCTCGCGGGCATCGGACAGACGCAGGTGAACGAGCGCATCGGCATGACGTTCGCGCGCGCGTTGCGCTCGATCCTGCGTCAGGACCCGGACATCATCATGATCGGCGAAATCCGCGACCTCGAAACCGCGCAGATCGCCGTGCAGGCCTCGCTCACGGGCCACCTCGTGCTCGCCACGCTGCACACCAACGACGCCGCCTCGGCCGTGACGCGTCTGACCGACATGGGCGTCGAGCCGTATCTGCTCGCGTCGTCGCTGCTCGGCGTGCTCGCGCAGCGCCTCGTGCGACAGCTCTGCCCCGTGTGCAAGGAAGAACGCGTGGAAGACGACGGCAGAAAGCGCTGGCACCCCGTGGGGTGCGATCGCTGTGGCCACTCGGGCTACTCGGGGCGGCGCGGCGTGTACGAACTGCTGCTCATCGACGAGCCGATTCGCGCGCTCATCCACCGCAATGCCGCCGATGCGGAGATCTTCGAGGCCGGCCGCGCGCAAGGAATGCGCACGCTGCGCGAAGACGGCGAGCGCTGGATCGACGCGGGCAGCACGTCGCTCGAAGAAGTGCTGCGCGTGACGGGCGGCGCATGACGGGCCGCACGATGACGCACAGGAAGAACCACAAGATGGACGCTCAATAAAAGCGAGGGCGATCAGCAACATGCCGGCATTTCGCTTCGAAGCCATCGACGCCACGGGCAAAGCGCAAAAAGGCGTGCTCGACGCCGACAGCGCACGCGGCGCGCGCGCGCTGCTGCGCGGCCAGGGCCTCACGCCGCTCGTGGTCGAGCCCGCGGCGAGCCGCACGCGCGGCGCGCGAGCGCAGCGGCTCGCGCTCGGGCGCAAGCTCTCGCAGCGCGAACAGGCCATCCTCACGCGTCAGCTCGCGAGCCTGCTGGTGGCGGGCCTGCCGCTCGGCGAGGCGCTCGCGGTGCTCACCGAGCAGTCCGAGCGCGACTACATCCGCGAACTGATGGCGGCGATTCGCGCCGAAGTGCTCGGCGGCCATTCGCTTGCCAGCGCGCTCGAACAGCATCCGCGCGACTTTCCGGACATCTACCGTGCGCTCGTGGCCGCTGGCGAGCACACCGGCAAGCTCGGCATCGTGCTTTCGCGTCTGGCCGACTACATCGAGCAGCGCAACGCGCTCAAGCAGAAGATCGTGCTCGCCTTCACGTACCCGACGATCGTCACGATCATCGCGTTCGGCATCGTCACGTTCCTGTTGAGCTATGTGGTGCCGCAAGTGGTGAACGTGTTTGCGAGCACCAAGCAGCAACTGCCCTTCCTCACCATCGTGATGATGGCGCTCTCGGGGTTCGTGCGGCAGTGGTGGTGGGCGGTGCTGATCGCCGTGGCCGTGGCGGCGTGGATCGTGCGCTCGATCTTGCGCCGGCCCGGCCCGCGCCTCGCATTCGACCGCTGGATGCTCACCGCGCCGCTCGCGGGCAAGCTCGTGCGCGGCTACAACACCGTGCGCTTCGCGAGCACGCTCGGCATTCTGAGCGCGGCGGGCGTGCCGATCCTGCGCGCGCTCCAGGCGGCGGGCGAAACGCTCTCGAACAAGGCGATGCGCACGAACATCGACGATGCCATTGTGCGCGTGCGCGAAGGCACGTCGCTTTCTCGCGCGCTCGGCAACACGAAGACGTTTCCGCCCGTGCTCGTGCATCTGATCCGCTCGGGCGAGGCGACCGGCGACGTCACGACCATGCTCGACCGCGCGGCCGAAGGCGAGGCGCGCGAACTCGAGCGGCGCACGATGTTCCTCACGAGCCTGCTCGAACCGCTGCTGATTCTGGCGATGGGCGGCGTGGTGCTCGTGATCGTGCTCGCGGTGATGCTGCCGATCATCGAGCTGAACAACCTCGTGCAGTAAGGCGCCCGGACAGGTTTGCGACCTGCGCGAGGTTGAGCGCGCGGAAACTAGCGCACGTAGATGGTGGGACCGGCGGCGTTGGGCGGCAGGAAGATTTCGGAGTGCGCGCCGTGGCGGTCGATGATGATCGAGCGGGGACGCACTTCGAAGAGTTTCGAGTTCTGGTCGAGCGGGCCGCCGAGCGAGATGGCCCTCGGCGGTTCGCCGCCCACGCTCACGATGGCCGCGGCGCCCTGCGCGAGCGCGAGGATGCCGAAGAGGTGAATGTCTTGCACGGGGTTGCGTTCGAGCTTGCCGCCGAACAGCGTGCCGGCCTGGTCGAGCGAGACCGGCGGCTGGGCGGCGGCGGCCTGCACCGGCGCCGCGCGGTTCGCGGCGAGAGTGATCGTCCACCACGTGGCCGTGGCGCAGAACACCGCAAACGCGGCGAGGGAAAGAAGGCGGATTTGCAGTGGGTTCATGCGCCCATTGTACGAAGGTTTATGAAAATTTTGATGTACGCGTTTGCCATGCCCGCAAGGCGTCGGAAAGGCGTCATCGTGTGACATTACAATGACCCGTCATGCGTGCGAGGACCGGCCGATTCAGGCGGCGGGTCCGATTGCAGGCAGGACGAAACGCGGCGCACTCGCGTGCACCGCAACCATATCTAGCGAGGGAGGAAAGAACTCATGCCCATGTCGGCCAAATTGTGGACCCAGCGCCGCGCCGAAATCGAGTCAACGCGTGAAGGTGCGCGCGCGCGCCGCCAACGCGGCTTCACGCTCATCGAAATCATGGTCGTGATCGCGATTCTCGGCATTCTGGCCGCGTTGATCGTGCCGAAGATCATGAGCCGCCCCGACGAAGCGCGCCGCGTCGCCGCGCGCCAGGACATCGGCACGATCATGCAGGCGATGAAGCTCTATCGCCTCGACAACGGCCGCTATCCGACTCAGGACCAGGGGCTGCAGGCGCTCGTGCAAAAGCCGACCACCGACCCCGTGCCGAACAACTGGAAGGACGGCGGCTATCTGGAACGCCTGCCCAACGACCCGTGGGGCAATCCGTATCAGTACCTGAACCCGGGCGTGCACGGCGAGATCGACGTATTCAGTTATGGCGCAGACGGCAAACCCGGCGGTGAAGGCAACGACGCCGACGTAGGGTCCTGGCAGTAAGTCCACCGCCACGACGCATCCATGCAACCGAGCCGCCTTTCCCCTTGCCGGGACCGCCGGGCGCCGCGCACCGCGAGCGCGCGCATGCGCTCGCGCGCGGCGGGCTTCACGCTGCTCGAAATGCTCGTGGTGCTGCTGATCGCCGGGATTCTCATTTCGCTCGCCTCGCTCACGCTCACGCGCAATCCGCGCACCGACCTCAACGAAGAGGCGCAGCGGCTCGCGCTCCTGTTCGAATCGGCGGGCGACGAGGCGCAGGTGCGCGCGCGGCCCATCGCATGGCAGCCGCTCGCGGGCGGGTTTCGCTTCGACGTGCATACCGAGGACGGCTGGCGCCCGCTGCGCGACGATCTGCTCGGGCCGCGCCAGTGGGAAGGCGGCGTGACCGGCGTGGCGATCACCTACCCCGGCAGCGACGACACGCAGGCCAACCGGCTCATCTTCGGCACGGAAGCCGTGGACGTGCCCGTGCAGGTCACGCTCTTCTCGGCAGCCGGCCGCGCGACGATAGTCGGCACGGGCACCGGCCGTTTCGAGGTGCGCTGAGATGCGGTTTTCGATGCGCGCGCAAAAGCGCGGCCAATGCGTTCGTCCGGCTCATAAGGCTCATTGCGCGCGTGGGCGCGGCTTCACGATGATCGAAGTATTGGTTGCGCTCGCAATCATCGCGATTGCGCTTGCCGCTTCGCTGCGCGCCGTGGGCAGTCTCGCCGCGAGCGAATCCGATCTGCACGACCGCCTGCTCGCGGGCTGGAGCGCGGACAACGCGCTTGCGCAACTGCGTCTCGTGCACGCGTGGCCGGACCTCGGCGAGAGCCGCTTCGACTGCTCGCAGGGCAATCTGCGGCTGACCTGCACGCAGCGCGTCGCGGCGACGCCCAACCCCATCTTCCGGCGCGTGGAGGTGTCGGTGGCGACGCCCGGCCGCGCCGGCAATCTCGCGCAACTCGTCACGGTGCTCGCCAATGAGACGAACCGCTCGTTGTGACCGCGTGCGCGCCGCCTCGTCAGCGCGCGGCTTCACGCTGATCGAGCTGCTCGTGGCGATCGCCATCATGGCCGTGGTGGCGATTCTCTCGTGGCGCGGCCTCGACGAGATCGTGCGCGGGCGCGAGACCATCACACGCGCGATGGCGCAAGAGCGCGTGTTCGCGCAGATGTTCGACCAGATGCGCATCGACTTGCGCGAAGCGGCCTCCGACGACGAAGCGGGCGGCGTCGCCGTCTCGCTCGAGGGCGGCGCGCTGCAGATCGTGCGCGCGTTCGCAGTGCCGCCGGGCGCCGCGCCGCGCCTGCAAGTGGTGCGTTACCGCGTGACGGGCGGCCAGGTGGTGCGCTATGCCTCGCCGCCGCTTGCCAATCTCGGCGAACTGCGGCGAGCGCTGCGCGGCGGCGAAGGCGGCAACTGGGCCGCGCTGCCGATGATGAGCGGCGTGAGCGCCATCAACGCGCGCCTCTACGTGCCGAAAACCGGCTGGACGGCGAACATGGCGGACGTGCGCTCGCAGATAGCGGGCAACAACAACGATCTCAAGGTGCCGCAACTCGGCAACGCGCCGCTGCCGCGCTCGGTGACGGGCGTGCAGGTGAGCGTGGGCTCGCATTCGCTCGAGCAGCCGGTGACCCGCGTTTTCCTGGTGGGAGAATGACGTTGCGCGCACAACGAACCTCCACCGGGCCATTCGCACGCCGCCGCTCCCCGCGTGCGCGGCGCGGCGCGGCCATCATCAGCGCGCTGCTTGTCGTTGCGCTTTCGGCGATCCTTGTTTCGGGCATGTTGTGGCGCCAGCAGGTGCAATTGCGGCGCATCGAGAACCAGCGGCTGCTCGCGCAGGCGCAGTGGATCTCGCGCGCCTCGCTCGACTGGACGCGCCTCGTGCTGCGCTCCGAAGCGGACACGTCGGCGGGCATCACCTATCTTGGCGGCGCGTGGGGCGTGCCCCTCGCGAGAACGCGCCTGTCCGACTTTCTCGGCCAGATCGGCGAGGCGCGCGCGCAACAGGGCGCGGACACCTGGCTCTCGGGCTCGATCGAAGACGCTCAGGCGCGCTTCAATCTGCGCGATCTCGTGGCGACCAGCGCGCCCGGCTCGCTGCAACTGAATCTTACGGAGATCGAAGCGTTTGCGCGCCTGTTGCAGATTCTCGGCATCGACCAGTCGCTCGCGAAGAACACCGCCGTGTACCTGCGCTCGGGTCTCAGTTACTCGGCAACGCGCTTCCAGACGCAAACCGCGACGACGAACACGAGTTCGCCAACGGAGGCGCTCGCAGGCGGCGGAACGACGGGCGGCGGCAACTACACCGACAATCCCGGTCTCGCCGATTCCGACAACAACAGTGGCGTCGCCCCGCTTCTGATGACGAGCGTCGATTCGCTCCTCGACGTGCCCGGCTTCACGCCCGACACCGTCGCGCGCCTGCGCCCGTTCGTGACGGTGCTCCCCACCGTGACGCCCGTGAACATGAACACGGCGAGCGCCGAGGTGATCGCCTCCGTCGTGACGGGCATGAGCCTGTCGAGCGCGCAGGCCCTCGTCGCACATCGACAGAACGTTTTTTTCCGCAACGTGGGCGACGTGCAGCTCGCGCTCGAAGGCGTGGGCGTGAAGCAGGTCTCGATCGACACCACGCAGATCGACGTCAACACGAGTTATTTTCTGGTACATGGGCGCGTGCAGCACGAGCGCGCCGAGGTGGACCGCACCACGCTTGTCTGGCGCGATCCGCTCACCCATTCGACGCGCATCGTGCGCGTGAGCGACGAACCATGAATCCGTCCCCGATCCACATCGAAAAGAGGTGCGTTTGAGCACGCTGATCGTTCTCATGCCGCCCCGCGACCCGGCGGTCCACTCGCAGGAATGGCAACTGCCGGAACTGCCCTTCGTGCTGCTCGACAAGACGGGCAACACGCAGCGCGCGGGCCGCTCCGCGCTCGGGCTGCTGCCGAAGGCTTCGACCACCATCCTGCTGATCGCCGCGCGCGACCTGCTCATGCTCGCCGCCGCCGTGCCGCCGCTCAGAGGCCCGCGGCTGCGTCAGGCGCTGCCGAATGTGGTCGAGGATCATCTGATCCAGGACGCGCAGACTTGCCATCTCGCGCTCGACCCGAAGCGTCTGGCCGACGGACGCCAGGTCGTGGCGGCCATCGATCGCGGCTGGTTCCGCTTCCTCCTGGAAGGCTTTGCCGCCGCGGGGCACCGCAATCTGCGCGCCGTGCCGGTGGCGCGCTGTCTGCCTGCCGCTCAGACGGTTGAGGCGGCTCACGAAATTCCGCTGACTGAGCCTGCAGAGCCGGGCGCCGCGCCCGGTGTCGCAAAGTCCGCCACGCCAGCACTCGAACCCGTGACCGCGTGCGTGCTGGGCCATGTCGTCTCGACCGCCCCGGCGCTGCTGCCTGGCGTCGCCCTGGAGCCGGCGGCCGCCGTGGGGCAAGCGCCGCTCGAACTCGCGATCGTGCGCGGCGCGCTTGCCGAGGGCTTCGCGGTGCCTGCCGCAAGCGTGGCCCCCACCGTGGCGGCGCTCGCGGGCGACGCGCCGGTTTCGGGCTATGTGCTCGCCAATCTTCCGGGCGAGCCGGCGAGCGCTGCCGCACGCGCGTCGCTGGCCGCCGCGTTGCCCGGTGCGCAGACGCTCACGTTCGAAGCGCTCGCGCGCCGCGCGCTCGCGTGCCGCTTCGACCTGTGCCAGTTCGAATTCGCCTCGCAGCCGTGGCGGCTCGACCGCGCGACGCTGCGTCGTCTGCGCGTGCCGATCGTGCTCGTGGCGGCGTCGCTCGTCGTGGCGGTCGTCGGCGCGAATATCCAGTGGCTCATGATGGCGCGCCAGCGCGACGCCATCAGCGCGCAGATGACCGAACTGCTCCTCAACGCGTTCCCGAAAACGACCGTCGTACTCGACCCCGCCGGGCAGATGGCGCGCCAGTTGCAGCAGTTGCGCCTGGCCGCGGGCGAGCCCTCGCCCGACGACTTCCTCGCGCTCTCCGACGGCTTCGCCCGCTCGCTCGGCCCGGTGCCCGCGAACGGCATTGCGGCGCTCGACTATCACGACCGGCGTCTGGAAGTGACCTTCAAGCCAGGCGTCGACGTCGACGCCGATCTCGCCAAACGCCTCGCGGCCAACGGCCTTGCGGGCACGGCGGATACCAGCACGGGTAAATGGACTATCAGGAGCGCATCGTGAAGACAACGGCTACGAGCGGCGCATGGGCCGAGGCCTGGGCGAACTTCTGGGAGGCGCGCACGACGCGCGAAAAAACGCTGCTCACATGGGGCGGCGCGGTGCTCGCGCTGGCGATCGTCTGGTCGGTGCTGTGGCAGCCGGCCGCCGACGGCCGCGCGCGCCTGCGCGAGAGCCTGCCCGGCATGCAGCGCGAACTCGCGCTGATGACGGCCGAGGCCGACGAGGCGCGCTCGCTTGCGGGCGCGGCGGCGAGCGTGGCGCCGGGCGGCCAGGCGCTCAAGGACGCGATCGCCGCTTCGCTGGCCGATCATGCGCTCGCGGGCGCGCAGATTCAGCTAATCGGCACGACGGTTCAGGTGCAGATGAAGAATGCGTCGTTTCCGGCGTGGGCCGCGTGGGTCGACGACGTGCGCAAGCAGTTCAAGGTGCAGGTGGTCGAGGCGCACATCACCGCGCTGAAGACCGATGGCCAGGTCGATCTCACCGCCTCGCTGCAACCGGCGAATACGCGTTAACAACGCATTAAAAGAAAAAGCGCGCGTCAGGAAGCGCCGGAGAAATACGCAATGAGTTACTGGATGCGGCGGCTGCTCGCCGCGTTGCCCTGGTTGATCGTGGGTGTGCTGTCGATCGCGGTCGTGCTGCTCGCCCGGCTGCCTGCCGCGTGGATCGCGCCGCAATTCGCGCGCGCGACTCAAGGGCACGTAAATCTGATCGACCCCGAAGGCTCGCTCTGGCACGGCTCCGCGACGCTGATGCTCGCCGCGGGCCAGGACGCGCGCGGCGCGACGCTGCTGCCGGGGCGCATCGTCTGGCGCACGGCGTTCTGGCCGCTGTTCGTCGCGCGTGTACGCATGGAAATGCTGCAAACCGAGGCGATGCCCGACGCCGTGACGGTCGATGCGTCGTTGCGCGGCGCGAATGTAAGCGCAGGCGCGATCGCCGTGCCGGCATCGCTGCTCGCGGGTCTCGGCGCGCCGTTCAACACGCTCGATCTGGACGGCAAGGTGCGGCTTTCGTGGAGTCCGTGGCGCACGTTCGGCACGGATGCGTTCGGACGACTAACCGTCTCGCTCGCGGACATGAGTTCGCGCGTTTCGCTCGTGAAGCCGCTCGGCACGTATCAGGTAGTGGTGCAGGCGCAGGGGGCGACGTCGACGCTCGATCTGTCGACGCAAAAAGGACCGCTGATGCTCGAGGGGCGCGGCTCGTTCTCGCGCGAGTCCGCGTCGTTCCAGGGGACCGCGAGCGCGACGCCGGATCAGCGCGACAACCTGGCCGGCCTGTTGAATCTGCTGGGCCGGCCGGTCGGGCCGGGAACCGTGGCGCTGACCTTCATGCGCTGACGTTCCGGGTTTGAGCGCGCGCCCGCTTGCGCGCGCGTATGCATTACTGCGACTGCGCGCCCGTTGCGGTGGCCGCAACGGCCGCCGGCGCGGAGGCCGCAGAAGCCGCCGCGGGCGCGGCGACGCCGCCCGTCTCGCGATCCATCTGCGAGGCATCCCAGCCGCCGCCCAGCGCCTTCACGAGTCCCACCGACGACACCATGCGCTGCCCGCCGATGCTCACGAGCTTTTGCTGGGCGGTAAAGGCCGTGGCCTGCGCGGAAAGCACGTTCTGGAAGTCGGTCGTGCCCGCCTTGTACTCGTTCGTGACGATCGCGAGCGCATGTTGCGCCGAATCCACCGCCTGCTGCTGCACCACGACCTCTTGCCCCAGGATGCGCTGCGACGCGAGATTGTCCTCCACGTCCTGGAACGCGGCTAGCACCGTTTGACGGTAGGTGGCGACCTGCTGGTCGTAGGCGGCGCGCGCGGCTTCGGTCTGCGCGTGGCGCAAACCGGCGTCGAAGATCGTGCCGGCCAGCGACGGCCCGAGCGTCCAGAAACGCGACGGCATCTGCAACAACTGCGACATCACCGAGCTTTCGAAGCCGCCGCTCGCGGAAAGCGTGAGCGCCGGGAAGTACGCCGCGATGGCGACGCCGATCTGCTCGTTGGCCGACGCCGCCTTGCGCTCGGCCGACGCGATATCGGGCCGGCGTTCGAGCAACGCCGAAGGCATGGCGAGCGGCACTGTGGGCGGCGTGGCCGCGAGCGGCGACGGCGGAATCGAGAACGTGGAGGCGGGCTGGCCGACCAGCACCGCGATCGCGTGCTCGTCCTGGGCGCGCGCCACGCCGTTGTCGATTGCGGAAGCCTGGGCGGATTGCAGTTGCGTTTGCGCCTGAATCACGTCGGCGCGGCCCGCTACGCCCTGGGCGTACTGATTCTGCGTGAGTTGCAGCGACTTCTGGTACGCCGCGACCGTGTCGTCGAGCAGCTTCTGCTGCGCGTCGAGCGAGCGCAGCGTGAAGTAGGTCTGCGCGAGCGTGGCCTGGGCCGACAGACGCGCATTCGCGAGATCGGCGGCGGCGCCCTGCTGGCTCGCCTCCTGCGAACTGACTGTGCGGCTCACCTTGCCCCACAGGTCGGGCTCCCAGGTGGCGTCGAGCCCCAGGTTGATGTTGTTGGTGATGCTGCCGCTCGATAATCCGCCGCTCGAATTGGCCACGCGCGTAGGCGTGTGCGAGCGCGTGCCCGAGAAGGAACCGCTGATCACGGGGAAGTACGCGGCCCGCGCCTCGCCCACGAGCGCGCGCGCCTGGCGGAAGGCGGCGGCATATTGCGCGACCGTCTGGTTGCTCGTGTTGAGCTGATCCATCAGCGCGTTGAGCGGCGCGTCGTCGTAGATCAGCCACCAGGCGCCGCGATCGGCGGTATCGGCGGGCTGCGCGACCTTCCAGCCCTCGGGCGCTTCCTTGAACGAGGCGGGCACGGCGGCGGACGGCCGGTGATAGTCGGGGCCGACGGCGCAGCCTGTCAACTGGAAGGCGAGCGCGGCGGCGGCGCACAGCGCCAACATGGAGAGCGGCGTGGGCGCGCGGCGCGCCCCGGACCCTGCGGATCCAACGGAGGCGCCGGGACGGACAAAACGGCAAGGCATGCAAGGATTCCTGTCGATGCAACCGGCGCGCGCTCAGGCGGCCGGGCGCGCACGGGGTTGTCGCGTTGCGGCAATGGTAGCGCACGCGCTGGCCATTACGCGGAATCCGAAAGCTTACGCGTTGGAAGGGTTGGCGGGTGTTACGGAGTGACGCGCGCAGGTTACGCGTCGTTACGGCGGCGCCGCGCCCACACCATGGCCACGACGGCGATCGAGCCGCCCGGCAGCGCAAACATGGCCGCGTACAACGCGAGCTTGCGCCAGCGCTCCCACCTCGAACCCGCGCTGGCGTTCGCGAAAGCGAGGCGAGCCGAGTCGGTTAAGGAGCGGCCCAGGCCGCCAAGCGCGTTGATCAGGTAAAGCATGATGCCCAAAAGGGTGAATGTAGAAAAGTGAAACTGGTTGCCTATCATAATATTGACTATGCAATCAAATCACAACATACTTTGCAGCGCATCAACGCAACTGTTGTTTTTACGCGCAGCCCAGAGCAGCAGGAGCGTTGCGGGCGCCCGGCAGATTTATCTGCCTGAGCAGCGAACGATCCCGCTATAATCCGTTCGTCTTTTGAGATGCTGAAAAGCGCACTGCCATGAGCGATGGTCCTTTCGTCCCGGCCAGGCTGGGCGTCGAGCCAAGTCTCGGCTATTTCCTTTCGACCGCGCGTAACGTGCTGGCCGGACGTATCGACCGTGCGGTCGCGCCGCTCGGACTTACATCGTCGCAAATCGGGGTGATCCTGTTGTTGTGGTTCGAGCGCGCGAGCACGCCGAACGAGATGTCGCGCGCTCTCTCGTACGACACCGGCTCCATGACGCGGATGCTCGACCGGCTGGAGAAGAAGGGCTTTCTGGAGCGGCGGCGCAGCCAGGCGGACCGCCGGGTCGTGGAACTCGCGCTGACGGATCAGGGACGCGCGGCGGCGCAGCAGTTGCCCGACCTGATCGCCGCGGAGATGTCCGAGCAGTTACGCGGCTTCACACCCGACGAAGTCGCGACGCTCGTTCATTTGCTTCAGCGCTTTATTGCCAATGACGGCTCGACCACGCCGCTGTGCGGATCGATGGAACCCGACGCCACCGACTCCGAACCGCCGGCGCAGGAAGACGACGTCTAGAACCGCGGCGCTCCACAGCACCGAACGTATTTCGAATAAATCACTGTCTGGGCAGAAAGTGCACAGACATGAAATGGCCAGTGTGCATCGACAAAGGCCAACCCTTTAAGGACACGGAACATGGCAGCTTCTCCCGCGGTGCCCGCGCAGGCCGAACCCGCACCGTTCTCCGGCGGCACCCTTGCGCTCCTCACAGTCGGGCTCGCGCTCGGGACTTTCATGGAAGTGCTCGACACCTCCATCGCGAACGTGGCGGTGCCGACCATCTCCGGCAACCTGGGCGTCGCCAACAGCGAAGGCACGTGGGTGATCTCGTCGTATTCGGTGGCGTCCGCGATTGCCGTGCCGCTCACCGGATGGCTCGCCCGCCGCGTGGGCGAAGTGCGCCTCTTCACGCTCTCGGTGCTGCTGTTCACGCTGGCCTCGGCGGCGTGCGGCTTCGCGACGAACTTCGAGATGCTCATTGCGTTCCGCCTCGTGCAAGGGCTCGTTTCCGGGCCGATGGTTCCGCTTTCGCAGACCATCCTCATGCGCTCCTACCCGATCGCCAAGCGCGGGCTCGCACTCGGGCTCTGGGCGATGACCGTGATCGTCGCGCCCATCTTCGGACCGGTGATGGGCGGCTGGATCACCGACAACTACACGTGGCCGTGGATCTTCTACATCAACGTGCCGATTGGTCTTTTTTCGGGCATCTGCGCGTATCTGCTGCTGCGTGGACGCGAGACGAAGACGACGAAGCAGCGCATCGACGCCGTGGGCCTCGCGCTCCTCGTGATCGGTGTGTCGTGCCTGCAGATGGTGCTCGACCTCGGCAAGGACCGCGACTGGTTCAACTCGACGTTCATCGTCACGCTCGCCATCATCGCCGTGGTTGCGCTCGCATTCATGCTGGCTTGGGAGGCGACGGAAAAGGATCCCGTAGTCGACCTGTCGCTCTTTCGCGACCGCAATTTCGCACTGGGCGCGATGATCATCTCGTTCGGCTTCATGGCTTTCTTCGGCTCGGTGGTGATCTTCCCGCTCTGGCTGCAGACGGTCATGGGCTATACGGCGGGACTCGCGGGCCTGGCCACCGCGCCAGTGGGTCTGCTCGCGCTCGTGCTTTCGCCGCTCATCGGGCGCAACATGCACCGGCTCGATTTGCGCATGGTCGCGAGCTTCGCGTTCGTGGTGTTCGCGATCGTCTCGCTCTGGAACTCGACGTTCACGCTCGACGTGCCGTTCAACCATGTGATCCTGCCGCGTCTCGTGCAGGGTATCGGCGTGGCCTGCTTCTTCGTGCCGATGACGACCATCACGCTTTCGAGCATTCCCGACGAGCGGCTCGCGAGCGCCTCGGGCCTCTCGAACTTTCTGCGCACGCTTTCAGGTGCGATCGGCACGGCGGTGAGCACGACGTTCTGGGAGGACGCCGCGATCTATCACCATGCGGTGCTGTCGGAATCGGTGAGCCAGTATTCGCCGAATACCATTGCCTATAAGGACGCGCTGTCGAGCCTCGGTCTCACAGGTGAAAGCCTGACCGCCAGGCTCAATGAGGTTGTCACCGCGCAGGGCTACATGATGGCCACCAACGACTTTTTCCGCATTTCCTGCGTGATGTTCGTCGCGCTGGCGTTGCTGGTGTGGGTGACGAAGCCGAAAAAAGGCGCGGGACCGTCAATGGGTCATTAACGGTCCCGCGAAAAGGCCGCCCTGGCAAAGCCGCGGGCGACCGGGTGCGCGTTGCGCGCTGCGTGATTAACGCTGCTTATTGGCGCTGCGTGATACCGCTCGTTTCGATCTCGACGCGACGGTTCTTCGCACGGCCCTCAGCCGTGGAATTCGACGCGACGGGCTTCGAGAAGCCATAACCGTGCACTTCGTACTGGCCGGCGTGGAGGCCGCGCGACTGGAGATAGTTGCGAACGGCCTGAGCGCGGCGCAGCGAGAGGCGATCGTTATACGCCTTCGAGCCGACCGAGTCGGTATGGCCGTCGATTACGACGGTACCGATGTTCACGCCGTCGCTTTCACGGACGAACTGGTCGAGCGACTGCTTGCCTGCCGGCAGCAGATCGGCCTTGTCGAACGCGAAGTTGGCGTCGGCGTTCAGCGTGATCGTGCGCGGCTGAAGAGCGACGGGCGGCGGAGGCGGCGGCTGGACGGCCGCGGGCGGCGGCGCCGGCGGCTGCGGCGTCTGGCAGATGAACGTGATTTCACGCGGATCGTCTTCCGGCTTGAACCCGGAAGCGGCCCGATCCACCGACGAGACGCGCAGCGGCGTCTTGCTGCCGCATATCTCGTTGACCTTGGCCATACAGGTCTTGGAGGTTTCGAGCAAGCCGAGGCATTGCACGCGATACGCTTGCGAGCCGTTAGCCAGCGTGACGACGTCGAGATTGTGAGCGGGGCCCGAGGCGGTGGTACAGCCCGCGGCGGCGACGATTACTACAGCCGCGACACTGGCGGACAGAAGGCGCAGTTTCATTGTCGATTTGAGTTGTTGGTTGAGGATGAACGGCCCGGACCACACAGGCCGAAACCAGCCCAAGATACGGGTTCCCCAATCACTCCCTCAATCAGACAATGCCTAAATCGGCAATATAAGTCACTCGAAGGTCGTTATTCGCAAGCCGCCGCTCTGAACGCGCGCCAGCGCCAGGCATGCCAGCGCGGTCAGAGCGATGTGCGGCGACGGCCTAAAGGTCAAAGGTCAGAGGTTCAAAGATCCAGGGGTTCAGGGCGCCGCGATCAATGCGCGCTCGAAGCCGGCTCGGCCACTGCCGCGCCGCTTACGCCAGCCGTGTCGCCGCCAGCGCCTGTAGTCGTGTCGCCGGGGATGGGCGCATCGACGCCCGTGCGAACGTACTGCTTGAACGCCGCGCCCGCCGACCAGGGGTTGGGCTTGCAGCCGAGCGAGCTGTCGCAGTGCGCGGCAAAGCCGATCGTGGCCGTGCCATCGGCGTTGGCGGACTTCGTGATTTCATAGGCGAGCAGGCGCCGGCCGCCGCCCGGGCCCGACGTCTGGATCAGCGTGTCGGTGACGGTCTGCAATTCGTACTTCGAATGACTGCGCACCCAGCCTTGCGCGCGCTGCCACCAGAGATCGCATTGCGCCTGGTCTGAGCACGTAAGCGGCGCGGTCGCGATCTGCATGACGTCGGGATTGACTTGCCCGCGCGACGCGCAGGCCGCAGCCGTCGCGCAGAGCAGGATCGCAAGAGTTCGTTTCATCGCGTGGATTCCTCCCAGAGTGAGCCGCATGGCGCGCGGCCCGTGCTTTTTGGTGTTGTCAGTTTCGTTCGCACGGCGCGGACGTCCTCCGCGCAGTTCCGCAACGCGACGCCTGCCCCTGGTTGGACCGCATCTGCACGCAGGCGTTTCGAGCAAATGCGGTGCCTGGGGCAAATCTCGATGGAGTGTGTGCGCCGCGCGTCCTGCGGCCCGGATGGCCCCACGGCCCCGGGTGCAGGACTCAGACGCTGAAGCGATTGAGCGTATAAGCGCGATACGCGGCGACGAACGAGTCGAACGATCCGACTTCGTCGCGCTCGAGTTGCGCCTGCTCCGCGAGCGACTCGCGCGCGAGCGTTTCGAATTCAGCCGTGGCCGCTGCGTCGAGCGGCTGCGCGAGGAACTGCGCGGCGTGGCGCTCACTTTGCGCGAGCGCAAATTGCAGGAAGGACTGCTTGTTATCGCGCATGGTTTGCAGCACGCGAGCCGATGATGTGAGCGACGGATCGGCCAGCTTCGCGCGTTGTGCCGCGAGCGAGCGCGCATGTTCGTCGCTGCCGTGCGCGGCGTCGAGTACGGCGGCCGCGTGGCCGATCTTCTCGAACAGCGTTTCGGCCCACGCGCGCATCGGCACGTCCTTTCCTTCGCGCTTGAGCACGAGGCCGGGTCGGCGCCCTTCTTTCGTCACGAGGCCGAAGTTTTCGTTCGATTCGGCGTAGGCCTCGGCGGGCAGGAAGGGGCTGTCGTCGAGCGCGCAGGCGAGCAGATAGGCGTCCAGAAACCTTGCGGTTTCGAGCGCGATGCCGGTTGGCTCGAACGGGTCGATGTCCATGCAGCGCACTTCGACGTACTGCACGCCGCGCGCGGCGAGCGCATGCAGGGGACGCTCGCCCGGATGCGTCACGCGCTTGGGGCGGATCGTCGAATAGAACTCGTTTTCGATCTGCAATACGTTCGTGTTGATCTGCACCCACTCGCCTTCGCGGTGCGTGCCGATCGCCTCATACGGCGGATACGGCTGGCTCACGGCCTGGGCGAGCGCGTCGAGGTAGCCTGCCAGCGTGTCGTAGTCGGCGCGCAAGGCGGACTGGCCCGTCGTGTTCGAGTAGCCGAGATCGCTCATGCGCAGGCTCGTGGCGTACGGCAGATAGAGCGTGTCGGCGTCGAACGCTTCGAGCTTGTGCTCGCGGCCGCGCAGGAAGCGCGCATCGAGCGCGGGCGAAGCGCCGAACAGGTACATGAGCAGCCAGCTCGTGCGGCGGAAATTGCGGATCAGCGCGAGATAGCGCTCCGACTGATAGTCGGTGAGCGTGGCCGTGGACTGATGATGCGCGTGCAGCACGCGCCACACTTCCTCGCTCAGCGAATAGTTGTAGTGAATGCCGGCGATGCACTGCATCGTGCGCCCGTAGCGCAGCGCGAGGCCCATGCGGTACACGTACTTGAGGCGGCCGATGTTCGAGTTGCCATAGCGCGCGATGGGAATGCCGTCGTCGGTGTCGGGCAAGAGACCGGGCATCGACTCGTTCCAGAGCATTTCGCCGTCGCGCGCGAGTACGGCGTAGACGTAGCGATGCAGCTCGTCGAGCTTCGCCAGCGTGATCGACGCATCGGGCTCGGCGGGCGTGATGATCTCTATCAACGCTTCGGAGTAATCGGTGGTGAGCGACGGATGCGTGAGCGCGGAACCGAGCGCCAGCGAGTGCGGCGTTATGGCGAGACGGCCGTCGCGCGTCACGCGAAGGCTTTCCTTCTCGATGCCGCGCAGACCGCGCGTGAGCGCGTCGCGATGCGGCCCGTCGCCCAGCACGGAAAGGCGCTGTGCGAGAACGTCGTTCGTGCGTGTAGAGGTCGTGTCTGACATTGAGGCAAGTCGGGCTCGGGCCGGCGGCGCAGTGCTGCGAGCGCTCGCCGGCCGGGATTCTTTTCGGTAGCGGGCACTTTAACATCTCGCCGAAAGACCTGCTTGGGCCTGCCTCGGGCGCGGTTTTGGCCTCGGGTTTTGGCCTCGCCACGCGCTTCGCGCGGCGCGGCACCCTCTTCCCTGCGTTGCCTTCGGTTGCGCTAGCCGCCGCGCGCCGCGCCCGCGCGATCGGCGATTTCGTTCCACAAATGCATGGCCGCGTACGCGCGCCAGGGGCTCCACATGTCGGTGCGGGCGCGCTGTTGGGCCGCGCGCACGAGCGCCGGGTCGCGCGCCGCGATGGCCTGCATGAGCACGAGATCGCTCGCGGGCCACGCGTTCGCGTCGCGCCACGCGCGCATCGCGACGTACTCCACGGTCCACGGGCCGATGCCGGGCAATGCGAGCAGCGCGGCACGCATCGCGTCGAGGTCGGGGATAGCGTCGATTGGTCTGCTTTGGCGCCTGCTGCGCAGCTTGCTCTGTTCTTCTTCTGCGTAGTCGCGTTCGACGATCACGGCGCCGCTCGCCACGGCTTGCGCGAAGCCTTGCAGCGCAGCCACGCGCTTGCCCGGCATGCCGATGCCCGCGAGATCGGCGGCGGCGAGCGCGGCGGGTGTGGGAAAACGCCACGCGGTGCGTGCGTGCGCGTGGTCGTCGATGCGCTTGCCCACGCGCTCGACAAGACGCCCGATGATCGTCGTTGCCGCCTTCACGCTGACTTGCTGGCCAACAATCGCCCGCACCACGAGTTCGAAGCCCGACCACGCGCCGGGTACGCGCAGCCCCGGCACGGCCGCGACGAGCGGCGCGAGCCACGGATCGCTGCGCAGATGCGCGGCGACGGCGGCGGGATCGGCGTGCAGGTCGAACATGCGCGAGAGCGGCGCGGCGAGCGCGGCCGCGTGCGCGCTCACGGGCCCGTCGATCTGCACGACGAGACAATGCCTGCGCGCGTGGCGGCGCACGGCGAGCGTGCCGCTCGCGCCGTTGAAGTCGATCGCGCGCAGCCACGCGCCGTCCTCCACCGCCTCGACGCCCGGCGTCGCGCGGCCGCCGAAGAAGCGCAGCACGCGTGGCCAGTCGTAGGGCGCGCGAAATGGCAGTTCGAGCGTGGCACGCGTGGCACCTGGTGTCGGCGCCTCATTGTGGGCTTCGGGTTGCGGGGCGATGGCGCTCAAGCAGCGGTCTCCGGCGTGTTGGCGCGGTTCGGGGACGAGCGCGCGTCTTTCGCGTTTTCTTCGCCGCCTTTCGCCCCACGCGACGCGCGGATCTCGCCCGCGCGCGCTTCGGCGTCGATCAGCGCGGCCTTGCGCTCCAGGCCCCAGCGATAACCCGCGAGCGAGCCGCCTTTCTGCACGACGCGATGGCACGGAATGGCCAGCGCCACCGGGTTCGATGCGCACGCGCTCGCTACGGCGCGCACCGCGCGCGGCGAGCCGAGCGTTTCGGCGATCTGCGTGTAGCTGCGTGTCTGCCCATAGGGAATGCGCTGGAGCGCGTCCCAGACGCGCTGCTGGAACGCCGTCGCGGCGATGTCCAGCGGCAGATCGAAACGCTCGCGCCGGCCGTGCAGATAGGCGTCGATTTGCGCGGCGAACGGCGCGACCGCGGCTTCGTCCTCGATGCAGCGGGCATTCGCGAAATCGGCCGTGAGCGCGGCGGTGAGCGTCGCGGCTTCGTCGCCGAACGCGATTCTGCAGATGCCCTTTTCCGTCGCCGCGATAAGCACCAGTCCGATCGGTGTGGGCGTGACGGCGTAGCGGATCGTCAGCCCCGCCCCCTTGCGCCGATACGCGGAAGGCGCCATGCCCAGCTCGCCCGGCACGCTGTGATAGAGCCGCGACGACGAGCCGAAGCCGGCGTCGGCACTGGCTCGCGTGACGTCGGCGCCCTCGCCGAGCGCGTCGCGCAGCACGGCTCCGCGCCGCGCCGCCTGATATTGGCGCGGGGAGACGCCCAGCACGCGCTTGAAAAGGCGCTGCAGGTGAAACGGGCTCAGATGCACGGCTTGGCCCAACTGCGCGAGCGTGAGCCGCTCTTGCGGGTCGGCGTCGAGCGCCGCGCAGGCGCGCCGCACGATTTCCAGCTCGCGCGGCAGGCCGCCGGGGCGGCAGCGCTTGCATTCGCGATAGCCGGCGGCGCGCGCGTCCTCGGCGCGGCCGAAGAACTCGATGTTTTCGCGCCGCGGCTGCCGGGAGGCGCACGAAGGGCGGCAAAACACGCCGGTCGTGCGCACGGCATAGAAGAACGCGCCGTCGGCACTGGCGTCGCGCGACGTGACGGCTTGCCAGCGTTCGGCTTCGTTCGTCCACCGGCTATCGGGTGCTGCCTTGGGTTTTGCGGGTTTCATCGCTCGGTTCATTTCCGGGACGGCGCTCATTTGAGGGCTCCTTGAAGTACCTGTCTGTATGGCCCTTACTCTAACTTCGCGTACCGACGGTCGCGCGCCGGATCTTGCGCTGTCATTGGGCCGGCCCTTATCTGGCACTTCTATGACGTTCGGTGAATCCCTGGTGGCGCCTTCCGTTTTCCCGTGCGACAAAATGGCAACTTTGCGGGTTTTCCCTTAAAAAGTTGTTGCGTCGCGTCAGCTGACTCGCTATAGTGGTTCCTGTCTCCTCCATGTCTCCTCCTGATATGGATTAAGCCCGCTCACAGCAGCGGGCTTTTTTTCGTCCAGCGTTTTTCCACCCCACCCTCGATTTTCCGCCGAATGCGCGCTTTCTGCGCAACATCGCGTCCACGGGTTCATCATGAAAGCCCTGCGCGACCCCGAGAACGCCATGCGGATCAAGATTCGTGAGATCGATCACGTCGTCATTCGAACAGCCGACATGGCCGCGATGACGCGCTTCTATTGCGAGGTGCTGGGTTGCGAGCCGGAGCGCGAACAGCGCGACATCGGGCTCATGCAATTACGCGCGGGACGCTCGCTCATCGACCTCGTGACGGTCGGCGGCCCGCTCGACCGGGGCGCTAACGCGGCGCCTGCGGGCGCAAGCGGCAACATGGATCATCTTTGCCTGCGCGTGGAGCCCTTCGACGCCGACGCGCTTATCTCGCATCTGACGCAGCACGGAGCGCGTCCCGGCAAGGCGGTGGAGCGCTATGGGGCGGAGGGTTTGGGGCCGTCGCTGTATCTGTTCGACCCCGAAGGCAACATGGTGGAACTCAAGGGGCCACCGCGCGCCTGAACGCTGCACGCGCGCGGCCCTGCTATCACACGTTTTCGGGCGCCTTGAAGACGCTCCATTCGACTGCGACGGGCTCGGCGCTCGCATTGCCGATCCACGCTGCGCCGTCCTGCACCGTGCATTGCAAACGCATGGTGCGCTCGGCCAGCGCGCCAAGCGACGCGGCAACGCCGTCGCCCAGCGACCACACGGTGACGTTGCGCAGGCGTTCCACCTTGTTGCGCACGCCTTGCCACCAGATGTCGGAGGTGCGGCCGCCGTAGGCGATCACGACGACTTCGCCCGCGCGGCCGCTCGCCTTGGCAATGCGGCGCTCGTCGGGCTGGCCAACCTCGATCCACGTTTCGATCGCGCCCGTGTAGTCCTTGCACCAGAGATCGGGTTCGTCGGTATCGGAAAGGCCCTTGCAGAATTCGAGCCGCTCGCCCGCGAACAGCGCAAATGCCGCGATGCGAACCATCATGCGGTCATCGGTCTCGGACGGATGGCGCGCGATCGTCAGCGAATGGTCGGCGTAGTAATGCCGGTCCATGTCCGCGATCTGCAGTTCTGCTTTGTAAATGGTCGATTTGAGTGCCATACCGAATTCCGGGCGCGCGAAAGCCGCACATGATAGCGAAATTTCCAGCAAGCCATGTGCCAGTCGAGTTGACGCGCCGCGCGTGTGACGGGCGCGCGGCGCAATGCGGATGGTGTGAGGAGAAAATGACGGCGGTTTGACAGCGGCGCGCGACCCGTCGCATCACGACGCGCCCGTGCGCCCGCAAAACACGATGGCCCGGCGCGGGTGCGTCGGGCCATATGGCGAGGGGCGCGTTTTTGTTTTACGTCATCTGCGGCCGATGCGGGCGGCCTTATTGCTTGATGAAGCGATCCGTGGTCCAGAGGCCTTGCTCGTCGCCGTTCGCAGCGTTGACGAATTCGACGTCGTGGCCCACTACCTGTACGACACGGAACGACTGGTTGTCGGGCGTGGACAGACACTGGAATCCTGTGAAGTATTCCTGCATCTGCTGATGCTCGCCCGCCTGCTCGTGAAGTGCGACGGCGTCGAGCTTGTCCTTGGTGAGGCAGCCATAGGAACCCGGCTTGAGTTGCACCGTTTGCTGCGGCTTCACGCCGACGTCCTGGGCTTGAACCGCAACGGCGCAAGCCAGCCCTGCCGCCACAACGACCATACCGGACAGCATTTTCATGATTGCCTCCTGCGGCTTTTTATTCAGGTTAGCTATGTATTTAACTTTCATGCCGAAGCCGCGTCTTTAAACATAGAAAACTCCTGAAAGACTGCAACCCCGACTTGTGTGCGGTTGCAACACGGGCCGGCGATCGCCGTAAGCGTTCAAGAGCACTCCGAAGAATCGATTACAAAGCCTCGCTCTATATCCGACAAGCCGCCCTCGTTTATAGCCGGCATACGCACGTGAGCAGGTTGGGATTTAAACCGTGAATCAACGGGCAGTTCTGCCGATGACGCAACGCACCGAAGCTCGCTCCGGCGTGGTCACGAAACAAGCGCATTAATGGATTGGCGACTGAATAAAATCGATGCCAGGGCGCTTCACCCGATATCGAAAACAAGCTGCGCGCCGCGCTTGCATCCTGCAAAAGTTCGTGGATAAATCGGGCTTCCCAATGGAGGAACCCCATGACTTTTGCTCACTGGCTGCCGTTCGCGATTGCATCGGCTATTCTCGTCGCCATTCCAGGCCCGACCGTTCTGCTCGTTGTTTCCTATGCGCTTGGCCATGGCCGCCGCTATGCGCTCGCCACCACCGCCGGTGTCGCGCTCGGCGATTTCACCGCGATGACCGCATCCATGCTCGGGCTCGGCGTGATCCTCGCGGCGTCCGCCACACTGTTCTCGGTGCTGAAATGGGTTGGCGCGGCTTACCTGATCTATCTGGGCGTGAAGCTCTGGCGCGCGCCCGTTGGCGAAGGCGACGCGCCGGACACCTCGGAGACGCGCACCGGCCGCATCTTCGCGCATGCCTATGCGGTCACCGCGCTCAACCCGAAGAGCATCATTTTCTTCGTCGCCTTCGTGCCGCAGTTCATCGATCCGCATATGGGCATGACGCCGCAGATCGTCGTGTTCGAAGCCACCTTCCTCATGCTCGCGACGCTCAACGCCTTCGCCTACGCGCTCCTTGCAGCGGCCGCGCGCAAGGTCGTGCGCAGCCCGCGCGCGCAGCGCGCGATCAATCGCACGGGGGGCACGCTGCTCATCGGCGCGGGGCTCTTCGCGGCGGCGTGGCGAAAGTCGGCGAGCTAGGCGCCTTAATTACGTCGATGACGACGGCCAGGGAGGCGCATCGCGGGATGCGCGAACCGGGCACGTAAGCTGCTCAGCGTGGCTTGTGGTGGTTGGCGAACATTGTTTTCGAGCTTGAGTGCGTGATGGATGGGCAAACTGTCGCGTCCCAGCTACAATGCACTTGCAAACCGCTTGACAGCCAGGAGGTAATCGTGATCGAACACGTAATACTGGGCGCGTTTCTGGTGATTCCCCTCGTCATTGTCGTCTTCCTGTTTTCCGACGAAATCCTCGAGGAGCATCGACAGCGCGTAGAAGCGGGAGACGGACATCATATGGACTGGCGTCATCCGCTGCGCAGCTTCCTGCATCATTAAGCGAGAGCGCGCAGCAAGCCGCTGCCTGCCGTAATTCGTCGTTACCACTTGCAGCACCTGTATCCGGCAATCGCGCCGACAATCGGCCGCATGTTTTCAAAGGTTCTCAAGGAGAACGACATGCGAAAGATGGCAGCCATATTGGTGCTGGCGGGATGTGCAGTGGCGGCAGGCCCCGCGAGCGCGCACGATCACGGTGGTGACGTGGTGGGTGCGCTGGTGGGTGGCGCCTTGATTGGCGCTGCGGTGGGCGCCGTGCTCAATAGCGGGCCTGCGGTGGCGTATCCGGCTCAGCCCGTTTATGCGCAGCCCGCGCCGGTTTATGCCGCCGCCCCCGCTGGCGCGGCGTGCTACGACCAATACTCCGGCCGGTACGTGCCCTGCGCGCCTGCGCAGCCCGCACCGCCGCCGCAATATCAGGACGGTTACGAGCAGCCTGGCTACTATGGTCAGCAGCCGGTATATGCACAGCCCGGTGGTGGCTGGTAATTCATGCAGCGCCGCTTAACCCCGCTTAACCACTTAGCCCGTCTGCTCGACGGGCGTCACCTTCAGGTTAAGCCGCTGCGTCAAGCGGACCACACCGATTTCCACCTCACGATCGATACGCGACACATCGAACAGTCGCTGCAGCGTGTCGATACCGTCGACCGTCGTGCCGTCGATCGTCACGATCGTGTCGTGCACGCGCAGCCCGCCGAGCGCCGCGGGACTGCCTTTGACGATCTCCATCACCCGCACGCCGCTTATCGCGCTTAATTCGAAATAGCGCTGCACCTTGCGCGCAATCGGCACCGTGGTACCCGCAATGCCGATGTAGGCCCGGCGCACGCGTCCGTGCGCGAAGAGCTGCGTGATGACCCACTTTGCCGTATCGATGGCGGTGGCGAAGCAGATGGCCTGCGCGCCGGGAATGATCGCCGTGTTCACACCGATCACCTGACCCGCCGAATTGATGAGCGGACCGCCCGAGTTGCCGGGATTGAGCGCGGCATCGGTCTGGATCACGTCGTAGATCATGCGGCCGGATTCGGAGCGCAGCGAGCGGCCGAGCGCCGACACCACGCCCGCCGTGACCGTTTGCGCGAGACCAAGCGGGCTGCCCACGGCAACCGCGATCTGCCCGACGCGCAGGCCGGCCGAATCGCCGAGCTGCGCGTGCGGCAGCGCCTCCGACGCGCCGATACGCAGCACGGCGAGATCCGTGCTGGGGTCGTCGCCGACGAGATCGGCGGATTGCGTGGAGCCGTCCGCTAGCGTCACGCTCAGCTTGCTGGCGCCGTGCACCACGTGGCTGTTTGTCAGCAAGTAGCCGTCCGGCGTGAAAAGGAAGCCCGAACCGCTGCCGCCGCGTGCGCTCGCTGGACCCGATGCGCGGCGCTCGACAGCGATGTGCGCGACGGCTGGCTGCACGCGCTCCAGCGCGCCGATCACGGTACGCGAATAGGCGTCGAGGAGCGCGCCGTCGTCGATGCCGGCCCGCTGGCCCGCGCCGTCGGGAGAGACGCCGCGAGCCAGATCGTCAATGAAGGAAGGTCGTCTGCCCACGATCTGAATCTCCGAAAAAAGTGGGCTTTACATGCAGGGAGTGAGCGGCGTTTTCAAGACCAGACGCGGATCGGCCCTTTTTTGCCCGGGAGAGGCTGGTGACGAGCGGCTCCCTGAAAAGCAGAAAAAAGCCCGCTTGCGCGGGCTAATCCATGCTCGGGTGACATGGCGAGGTTAATCGGGAGTTCGCGGTACAGGGCACTCGCGAAAGCAAATCGAAAATCGATGAATCACGCGGCCAGCGCTTCTCGCGCGTTTGCGCCGATGACAGCCTGACGCGCTTCGAGGTCGACCATGAGCGCATCGACGGTACGGAACTGCGATGGCGTGATCTGGGCGAGGTCGAGCAGCGCCGAAAGGCGCTCGTACCAGTAATCGAATGAAAAAACCGCAGGAGTCCTGCCAACGGATAATGAGGGCGCCATTGCGCGCGTGATATGCGCGATCTCGTCGTCGATGAATTTCATGGTTCCCCCCGTGCGCCGGCCACAACGTTTTGTGAAAGCCTGTGTCGCCACTTTAGTTCGACGGTGGCGCGTGTACAGCTATCACATCGGATAGGTCAAGTTTTCAGGAAACCTTAACCTTTCAAGCGGCTTGTTACGGTCCCCTTAATGTCGCCAGCCGTGCCCGTAATAGCCGCCAACGCCAACACCAATATCGACAGCCGGCGCTGCGTAGTAACCCGGCGCATAGCCATAGGCCGGCGCAGGCGCGGGCGCGTACGCGTATGGCGGCGCCACCACACAACCGGTGAGGCCTGCCGACAAGGCAACAAGGGCAATCGCGCAGAAGAGTGTTTTCATCGTCGTTCTCCTATATCGCTGATTGTCGGCGAGCCATAGCGAGGCCAGGGTTTGGAAAAGCAACGATGTGTGTCCGCAAATTACAGCGGCCTGCAGTGAATGTTGTGCGGCCTGGATGCAGAGAAACTGGCGTTAGCGTTTCGAACAGTCGAAGCGCTCCTGAATGCAATGTCAGATTATTATTTTAATATGTCGCACTACGAACTAAATGATGTTGCATTTACCTCGTGGTGCGCAAAGGCGCCGAAAAAAGCGCCCGGGCCGTCAGGCCCGGGCGAAGCCATCGAGTGAACGACGGCGGAGGTATTCGTTTAGGTATGCGAATCGCCCCGAGTAAATCATCGCAGGCGTTTCAGCGATATCGCGTGTTACGGATGGTTATACATTGCGTTCCAGTCGGCCTTGGCTACCGCGGGGCGGCCCGCGTCGGAGTTGCCGGTTGCCGCGCCGCCATAGCCGCTCGTGGCGCCGTTCGCGGCCGCGACCCGGGCTTCGGCGGCGAGAAGATCGTCGGGATAGTGCGGGTCTGCTCCCGCGCCCGGACGCCAGCCCGCCTTCTCGAGCTGCGCGAGTTCGGCGCGCACCTGGGCGCGGGTGACGGGCGCGCTCGATTGCGCGAACGATGCCACCGGCACGATGAGAGCAACGGCAACGGCAACGGTCTGGATCAGGGACTTCATGCTAACTACCTCCTTGGCTTTTGGTTCGGCGCGACAAGGTGTCTGCATCCGATGAGCGAAAGTCTAGGAGGATTGCTTGCGAGGGTTAACCCTCGCACGTCGAAGGGATTGTTCCAGGGGGTGGGAGAATGGAGCGGGTCGCCGAGTTCTCTAAGCGCAAGATCGGTTTCGGCGACTTCCGCGCGGAGAGTGCCAACACTTAGATCGGCGGCTATCGACTTCCCCGTTATTTCCCAATACAAAACCGGCTAAAAATCACCCCAAGCAGGTCATCCGAAGTGAACTCGCCGGTAATCGAATTCAGCGATTCTTGTGCGAGACGCAGTTCTTCGGCGAACAGATCGAGCAATTGCGAGTTCTGGTCGGCGTGGGCCGCCGCATGCGCGAGATGCTCGCGTGCGGCGCGCAGCGCGATGAGATGCCGCTCGCGCGCGAGATAGACGCTCTGCGCGTCCGCCTGCCAGCCCGCAATGCGCAGCAGCTCGGCGCGCAGCAGCCCCACGCCGTCGCCTTGTTTCGCCGAAAGACGCAACTCGCAGATTTCGCTGCCGTTCCCGGCTCGATGCTTTGCCACTTCGGGCGCCGCGCCGGTCAGGTCGGTCTTGTTGAGCACGCGTACCACCGGCACGCCAGCGGGAAAGCGCGCGGCAATCGCTTCGTCTTCGGCGTTCATGCCCGTACGCGCATCGAGCAGGTGCAACACGACGTCCGCGCGGCCGATTTCGCTCCACGTGCGCTCGATGCCGATCTTCTCGACCTCGTCCTCCGTGTCGCGCAAACCCGCCGTATCGATCACATGCAGCGGAATGCCTTCGATCTGGATAGTTTGGGAAATCTTGTCGCGTGTGGTGCCGGCAACGGGCGTCACGATCGCGAGTTCCGCGCCTGCCAGTGCGTTCAGCAACGACGATTTGCCCACGTTGGGCTGTCCCGCGAGCACGACCGAAAGTCCCTCGCGCAGCAGCGCGCCCTGGCGCGCCTCGGAGAGCACGTGGTCGAGTTGTTCGCGAATGCGCGCGAGCTTGCCGCGTGCGTCCGCGGCCTCCAGAAAGTCGATCTCTTCTTCGGGGAAATCGAGCGTTGCTTCGACGAGCATGCGCAGCGTGACGACGTCGTCCACGAGCGCGTGGATGTCACGCGAGAACGCGCCGTCGAGCGAGCGGCCGGCCGAGCGCGCCGCCGCTTCCGTGCTCGCCTCGATCAAGTCGGCCACGGCTTCCGCCTGGGCCAGATCGAGTTTGTCGTTGAGGAACGCGCGCCGCGTAAATTCGCCAGGCTCGGCGAGGCGCAGCCCGAAGTCGCGGCCGGCTTCGATACAGCGTTGCAAAACGAGTTGCAGCACGATCGGGCCGCCGTGACCCTGGAGTTCGAGCACGTGCTCGCCGGTGTACGAATGCGGAGCGGGGAAGGACAACGCGATTCCCCGGTCGAGCACCGTGCCCGCACCGTCGAGGAAGGGCACGTAACTCGCGTGGCGCGCCACCAGGTGCTGGCCCGTGAGAGCCTGCATCAACGCAACGGTGGCCGCCGCGCCGGCGCGCCCGGCCGAAACGCGCACGACCCCGATCCCGCCGCGTCCGGGCGCAGTGGCGATGGCGACGATGGGATCGGAATCGGTGGCGAGCATGATGGACCTGGACCGTGGAGCAAGGCTGGAATGGGGATCGACTGCGGCGGCGAGTATAGGGACCGACAGATGTCGCGTGAGCAGTCGTAAAACGCGAGGCATTGTAACGCGCCAGCCCAGGCGTTTTCCCGCTGGGTACGCCGTCGGACTTGTCTTGCTTTATCTTGAATTAGATAAGATTGGTCCTATTGAAGGCCGTTGGAATTCGGGATTCAGGAGTATGTGATTCCGGTAACATCCCGCGCATAAGGGAAGTTGCGGGGACCTCGACCGAGGTCATAAGACGGCCAATTGCAAGCGAATTATCACTTAAATACGCTATATGTAGCCTAATTGGTTGTCATCTTCGGCAAATTCGGGCTGCACAATCTGGCCCATGCCGACCTCCAACGAAAAAGCCGCCTTCGCAGAACGTCTTAAGTTCGCGATGAAGCGCGCGCCCGAAAAACTGCGCGGCAGTACCGATCTGGCTAACCGCTTCAACCTGCGCCACCACGGTGAGCATCCGGTTTCGCCGCAAACCGCGCACAAATGGCTGAGCGGTCGCACCATTCCCACGCACGACAAGCTTGAGACGCTCGCGAAATGGTTCGACGTGGACATTCATTGGCTCCACTACGGTCCGCCGGGGAATTCGGGTTCAGCCGTACCGCGGCCGCGCAAGCCTGACGAAAAATATCCGGTTTCCGAGGAAACGCTCGAACTGGCCTCGAAGATCGAGTCGCTCAGCGCGCATCACCGCTATCTCGTGCAAGAGCTGGTCGCCCAATTCTACGGCGACGCGGACAAGAATTAGCGCGCGCGCACGAACGCCGCGCTCTGCGCCGTCAAGGAATGGCGCTCCCAACATGAAAAAAGCCGCCCGGTTCACACCGGGCGGCTTTTCTTGAGCCTTGATTCACGTGGCGGCGCGACTGCCGCCACGGCGCTCAGGCTGCTTTCGTCTTGCGTTTGCCCATCATGCGCGTGATGTAGTACTGCTGCGCGATCGAGAGCACGTTGTTCACGACGTAGTACAGCACGAGGCCCGCCGGGAAGAAGAAGAACATGACCGAGAACGCGATCGGCATGAACATCATCATCTTGGCCTGGACGGGGTCCGGCGGCGTCGGGTTCAGACGCGTCTGCAGGAACATCGAGACGGCCATCAGCACCGGCAGGATGAAGAACGGGTCCTGCTGCGAAAGGTCGTGAATCCAGAGAATCCATGGCGCGCCGCGCATTTCCACCGACGAGAGCAGCACCCAGTACAGCGAGATGAACACCGGAATCTGGATCACCACCGGCAGACAGCCGCCGAACGGATTCACCTTCTCCGTCTTGTACAGCTCCATGAGCGCCGCGTTCATCTTCTGCGGGTCGCTCTTGAAGCGCTCGCGCAGCGCCTGCATGCGCGGCGTGATTTCCTTCATGCGTGCCATCGACTTGTAGCTGGCGGCGGAAAGCGGGAAGAACACGGCCTTGATGAGCAGCGTGAGCAGCACGATCGACCAGCCCCAGTTGCCCACGTAGCTGTGGATCTTCTCCAGCAGCCAGAAGAGCGGCTTGGCGATGATCGTCACCCAGCCGTAGTCCTTCACGAGTTCCAGACCCGGCGCGATGCCTTCGAGCATGCGCTCTTCCTGCGGACCCGCGAAGAGGCGTGCCTGCACGTTGTCGGTCGCACCCGGCGCGATCGTGCCGAGCGGCTGCTTCACGCCCACGCGGTAGAGCGAGTTGTCGAACTTCTCGACGTAGATGCTGCGTTTGGCGCCTTGCTGCGGAATCCACGCGGTCGCGAAGTAGTGCTGCACCATCGCGATCCAGCCGTTGTCGGCCTGGGTGACGAAGTCCGCCTTGTTCTTGTCGATGTCGCCGAACGTGATCTTCTGGAAGTGATGCTCGTTCGAGTACACCGCCGGCCCGATGAACGTGTGCGAGAAGCGCGGCGTTTCGACCGGCTCGCTGTCACGCACGATTTCCATGTAGAGCGTCGGCGAAACGGGTGCGCCGCTGACGTTCTGCACCTTCCAGTCCACGCCGATCACGTAGCTGCCGCGCGTGAACGTGTAGGTCTTCGTGACCTTCACGCCGCCTTTCTCGGGCGACTGGAGCGCGATCTGGAACGAGCTGGCGTCGCCGGTCAGCTCGCGCGGGCCGTCGGTGGCCGTGAACACGTCGTTGTGGTTCGGGAAGTCGCCGCCGAGCAGGCCCGAGCGCGCCAGGTACGTGTGGTCGTTCGTGTGATCGAACAACGTGATGTACTGGTCGGGACCCTTGCCGTCGGCGCTTTCCTTGACGAGCGAAAGCTTCACGAGCGTGCCGCCGCGCGTGTCGATCACGCCGTCGTAGACGTCGGTGCGGAAATGGACGAGCTGCGCCGCGGCTGCAGCCGGCTGGGCGGTGTTCGTCGGCGCCTGGCCCGCGGCGGGCGCAGCCGCCGGCAGGTCGGACGCGCCATTGGCGGCGCTACCGGGCGCCGGGCCGTTGGCGGCGGTTTGCGTCTGCGTTTGCGTCGCGTTCGGGAAGAACATCGACTGGCGTCCATGGTCGCGCTGCCAGTTGTCGTACAGCATGACAGCCGACATGAAGAAGATGACCCATAGGACGGTGCGTTTGATATCCATGCGTTGTCTCAGTGTCGATGGAATGGCGCGTCAGCGCTTTTTCGGAGATGCAGGCGGGACGAGATCGATACCGCCCGCCGAAAACGGATGGCAGCGGCACAGCCGCCGCGCGGCGAGGTAAGTCCCACGCGCGGCGCCATGATACTGGATTGCCTCGCGCGCGTAATCCGAACAGGAAGGATAAAAACGGCACCGGCTGCCGAGGAGGGGACTCACGGCAAGCTTGTAGAAACGCAGCAGTGCGATCAATACCGTTTGCATGGCGTTGCGGCCTGGCTGCGCCGCGCTCGATGACGAACCACGTGCCGCTTGCGCGGCGTCTGCGCCGGACAGGCCGGACTCTCGCGCCGCGCTCATGACGCGCGGGAACTGCCGTGGTCCGGCGGCAAATCAGGACCGGCCTGGGCACGCGCCGTTTCCCCACCTGGTGTTGCGGCCTGCGTTGCGCAAGGCGTGCGCGCAGATGCCGCAGGCGCAGCGCCACCGCGCCGCATGACTTCGCGCGCGGCCTTTTCGAGCAACGTCTCGATTTCGCCGCGGCACAAAGCCTTGAGTCCCGGCGAAGACGCGCCCGGCAGCGCCTTGCGGTCGAACTTCGTATGCAGGCGCAGCAGCAGGTCGAAACCCTCGAACTGCGCGCGGCGCACACGAAACGCTTCGCGCGCGATACGGCGCACCAGGTTGCGCGTGACCGCGCGCGGTGCGTATTTCTTGCCGATCACGAGTCCGAGCCGCGCCTCGTTGCCCGTGGGCCGGCCGTACACGACGAAGTGCCCGGTGCGGCGCCAGGGACGCAAACGAAAAACGGATGAGAACTCATCCGTTTTCAGTAGCCTTGCGGCTTTCGGAAAAGCGGCTTGCGTTCGCGACGGCATGACGCCCCGATCAGTTACCGGGGTCGTCCTGTTCGCCGTGTTCGCGAGCGGGCCGCTACCCGTGATTTCGCTGATAGCGATGCTGCCCGGCTTAGACGGCGAGGCGCTTGCGACCCTTCGCACGGCGTGCGTTGATCACTTTGCGGCCACCAGCGGTCTTCATGCGCACGCGGAAACCGTGGGTACGCTTGCGACGGGTAACGGAAGGTTGGAAAGTACGTTTCATGTTGCTCTCACTGTTGAGTTTCGACCGCGGCGAGCATCGCGGAAAAAGGCAATGGCCGGTGGTACTAGGGATTGGTTTTCGAGGAACCCGCTATTTAAGCCGCTTTTTCGTTGGCCGTCAATAGGTTAGGCCATCGAACCTTCTGGCACGGCGGCGCGGCGCCCGTGTTGACGGCAGAGGGGGCACGAACGAACGTGCGTTGATCCGTCCCTGTGGATAACTTCCTGGCAAGGGTATTTCGGCGTTAGAATCTCGCCTATCCCAAGAATCCTGCATGCCGCTCCGGCCCGCCTGCTTGCCGCAAGACCCTTGCCGCGCGGGCTTCCGGAGCCTTTGCCGTCGCCTCGTCA
Organism: Paraburkholderia sp. J76; assembly: GCF_905220295.1. Taxonomy (NCBI): domain Bacteria; kingdom Pseudomonadati; phylum Pseudomonadota; class Betaproteobacteria; order Burkholderiales; family Burkholderiaceae; genus Paraburkholderia; species Paraburkholderia sp. J76. The sequence continues at coordinate 91,474 of NZ_CAJMZJ010000008.1, read as the reverse complement.
GGGCCTTGTCGCGTGTGTGCGCGGCAAGAGCGAAGCGACCGCAACGTATGCAAACAAAACGACCACAGCAACTCGATGAACGAATTCTGGCAACACTGTTCCGCACTACTGGAGCGCGAGCTGACGCCCCAGCAGTACGTGACGTGGATTAAACCGTTGGCCCCGGTTGCCTTCGATGCTGCGGCGAACACGCTGCAGATAGCCGCTCCCAACCGTTTCAAGCTCGACTGGGTCAAGAGCCAGTTTTCGGGCCGGATCACCGATCTGGCGCGCGACTTCTGGCAAACGCCCGTCGACGTGCAATTCGTCCTCGACCCCAAGGCCGGCGTGCGCGCGCCTAACGTCGCGCCTGCTCCCGCGCCGCGGGCGCCTCTGGCTGGCGCCCCCGCACCGGCCGTTGCCGCCGCGCCGCAACCGGCGGCCGCGTCGGGCGCCAGGGGCCTCGCGGGCATGGTGCAAGCGGCGTCGACCGCCGCCGCGCAGGCCACCGTTGAAGACGCCGCCGACCTCGACCTGCCGAGCCTCGACGCCAACGAAGCCGCCGCCGGCCGCCGCACGTGGCGCCCGGGCCAGGGCGCGGCCGCGGCCGCATCGAGCGGCGAACCCGACCCGACCTACGAGCGCTCGAAGCTCAACCCGGTGCTCACGTTCGACAATTTCGTGACGGGTAAGGCGAACCAGCTCGCGCGCGCGGCGGCCATTCAGGTGGCCGACAACCCCGGCATCTCGTACAACCCGCTGTTCCTGTACGGCGGCGTGGGCCTCGGCAAGACCCACCTGATCCACGCAATCGGCAACCAGCTCCTGCTCGACAAGCCGGGCGCACGCATTCGCTACATCCACGCCGAACAGTACGTGTCCGACGTGGTGAAGGCCTACCAGCGCAAGGCGTTCGACGACTTCAAGCGCTACTACCACTCGCTCGACCTGCTGCTGATCGACGATATCCAGTTTTTCTCCGGCAAGTCGCGCACGCAGGAGGAGTTCTTCTACGCGTTCGAGGCGCTCGTCGCCAACAAGGCGCAGGTGATCATCACGAGCGACACGTATCCGAAGGAAATCTCGGGTATCGACGACCGTCTGATCTCGCGCTTCGACTCGGGCCTGACCGTGGCGATCGAGCCGCCCGAGCTGGAAATGCGCGTGGCCATTCTGATGCGCAAGGCGCAGTCGGAAGGCGTGAGCCTGAACGAGGATGTGGCGTTCTTCGTCGCGAAACACCTGCGCTCGAACGTGCGCGAACTCGAAGGCGCGCTGCGCAAGATCCTCGCGTATTCGAAGTTCCACGGCCGCGACATTTCCATCGAGCTGACGAGGGAAGCGCTCAAGGACCTGCTGACGGTGCAGAACCGCCAGATTTCGGTCGAGAACATCCAGAAGACGGTGGCGGACTTCTACAGCATCAAGGTCGCCGACATGTATTCGAAGAAGCGTCCGGCCAACATCGCGCGGCCGCGCCAGATCGCCATGTATCTGGCCAAGGAGCTGACGCAGAAGAGCCTGCCGGAAATCGGCGAGCTGTTCGGCGGCCGCGATCACACCACGGTGCTGCACGCCGTGCGCAAGATCGCCGACGAACGCACCAAGGACGCCCAGCTCAACCACGAGCTGCACGTGCTCGAACAGACGCTGAAGGGGTAATGCGCGGGGTAACCGTCATATCCCCAAAGGGTTTGCCCTGTTTATTTCGCGGATCGCCCCCAATTTAGGGAAGTGGTCCGTTTTCAGGCACAATATGGGTTTAACCGCCCGGCGGTCCGGGGCGGGAACCACGCCGCGGCCTGTGCTGAATCCACCGCCTGAGCGGCGCCAACGCCGCCGACCCCACATGCAGATTCGTGGGTCGCGTCGGTAAAACCGGCGCCAGGCGCTCGCGCAGACCGTCACATCAACGAAGGAACTCTATGCAACTGGTCAAGACCGAACGCGATAACCTGCTGAGGCCGCTGCAAACGGTGAGCGGCATTGTCGAACGCCGCCATACGTTGCCGATCCTCGCCAATCTGCTGATCACCAAAACCGGTTCCGACGTCTCGTTCCTGTCAACCGACCTCGAGTTGCAGATCACCACGACCGCCGACTTCGGCGTCGGCAACGACCAGGTCGCCACGACGGTCGCCGCGCGCAAGCTGCTCGACATCCTGCGCGCCATGCCCGACGGCCAGGTCACGCTCACGCTCGCCGACAAGCGCCTCACCGTGCAGTCGGGCAAGAGCCGCTTCGCCCTGCAAACGCTCGCCGCGGACGAGTTCCCCACGGTGGCGCAGGCGAAGGACTTCGGCGCGAATCTCGCGGTGCCGCAGAAGACGTTCCGCCAGTTGCTCGGCATGGTGTATTTCGCCATGGCGCAGCAGGACATCCGTTACTACCTGAACGGCATGCTGCTCGTCGTGGACGGCGACCAGCTCATGGCGGTCGCGACCGACGGCCACCGCCTCGCGTTCTCCTCGATGAAGATCGAGGGCTCGTTCGCGCGCCAGGAAGTCATCATCCCGCGCAAGACCATTCTCGAACTCCAGCGCCTGCTCGAAGACATCGACGACGTGCTGAAGATCGACATCGGTTCGACGCAGGTGAAGTTCACGTTCGGCCAGGTCGAACTGGTTTCGAAGCTCGTGGAAGGCAAGTTCCCCGACTTCCAGCGCGTGATCCCCAAGGCGCACAAGAACACCTTCCAGATCGGCCGCGAAGAACTGCAACGCTCGCTGCAACGCGCGGCGATTCTCACGTCCGACAAGTTCAAGGGCGTGCGCTGCATCATCGAGCCAGGCCAGCTCAAGATCATGTCGACCAACGCCGATCAGGAAGAGGCGCAGGAAGAGCTGGAAATCGCCTACCAGGGCGACACCATCGACATCGGGTTCAACGTCACGTATCTGCTCGACGTCCTCGCGAACCTGAAGGTCGACACGCTGGAAGTGAGCCTTGGCGACGCCAGTTCCAGCGCGCTCATCACGATTCCCGAGAACGAGGAATTCAAGTACGTGGTGATGCCGATGCGCATCTAAAAAGCGCGACAGAAGAAGAACACCAGGGGGCGCTGCGCCCCTTTGGCGTTTTTATGGCTTTTTGAAAAAGTCTCGAGCAGTAACACAGGCAGTACGCAGAACCGGAAAATTCCATGACTGATACGAACAACTCGCAACCCGACAACAGCTACGGCGCCTCGTCGATCCAGATCCTCGAAGGACTGGAGGCAGTGCGCAAGCGGCCCGGGATGTACATCGGCGACACGTCGGACGGCACCGGTCTGCACCATCTCGTCTTCGAAGTGCTGGACAACTCGATCGACGAAGCCCTCGCCGGCTACTGTAACGACATCCACGTGGTGATTCACGCGGACAACTCCATCTCGATCACCGACAACGGCCGCGGCATTCCCACGGACGTGAAGATGGACGACAAGCACGATCCGAAGCGCAGCGCCGCCGAAATCGTGATGACGGAGTTGCACGCGGGCGGCAAGTTCGACCAGAACAGCTACAAGGTGTCGGGCGGTCTGCATGGCGTGGGCGTGTCGTGCGTGAACGCGCTCTCGAGCTTTTTGCGTCTCACCGTGCGCCGCGACGGCAAGAAGCACTTCATGGAATTCCACCGTGGCGTGCCGCAGAACCGCGTGCTCGAAGAGCGCGACGGCCACACGGTTTCGCCCATGCAACTGCTCGGCGACACGGAAAATCGCGGCACCGAAGTGCACTTCATGGCCGACGAAACCATCTTCGGCAGCGTCGAATATCACTACGACATTCTCGCCAAGCGTATTCGCGAACTCTCGTTCCTGAACAACGGCGTGCGTATTCGCCTGACCGACCAGCGCACGGGCAAGGAAGACGATTTCGCGTTCGCGGGCGGCGTGAAGGGCTTCGTCGAGTACATCAACAAGGCGAAGACGGTCCTGCATCCGACCATCTTCTACATCTCCGGCGAGAAAGACGGCGTGGGCGTGGAAGTGGCCATGCAGTGGAACGACAGCTACAACGAAAGCGTGCTGTGCTTCACGAACAACATTCCGCAGCGCGACGGCGGCACGCACCTGACGGGCTTGCGCGCGGCCATGACGCGCGTGATCAACAAGTACATCGCCGACAACGAAATCGCCAAGAAGGCCAAGGTGGAAACCTCGGGCGACGACATGCGCGAAGGGCTTTCGTGCGTGCTCTCCGTGAAGGTGCCGGAGCCGAAGTTCAGCTCGCAGACGAAGGACAAGCTGGTTTCCTCGGAAGTGCGTGCGCCGGTCGAGGACGTCGTGGCGAAGGCGCTCGAAGAGTTCCTGCTCGAAACGCCGAACGACGCGAAGACCATTTGCGGCAAGATCGTCGATGCCGCGCGTGCGCGCGACGCCGCGCGCAAGGCGCGCGAGATGACGCGCCGCAAGGGCGTGCTCGACGGCGTGGGGCTGCCGGGCAAGCTTGCGGACTGCCAGGAAAAGGATCCGGCGAAGTCGGAGGTGTACATCGTCGAGGGCGACTCGGCAGGCGGCTCGGCCAAGCAAGGCCGCGATCGCAAGTTCCAGGCCATCCTGCCGCTGCGCGGCAAGGTGCTGAACGTCGAAAAGGCGCGCTACGACAAGCTGCTCTCTTCCGAGCAGATCGTCACGCTGATCACCGCGCTGGGCTGCGGCATCGGCAAGGACGACTACAACCTCGAGAAGCTGCGCTATCACCGCATCATCATCATGACCGACGCGGACGTGGACGGCGCGCACATCCGCACGCTGCTGCTCACGTTCTTTTATCGCCAGATGCCCGAGATGATCGAGCGCGGCTACGTGTATATCGCGCAGCCGCCGCTGTACAAGCTCAAGGCGGGCAAGGACGAGCGCTATCTCAAGGACGATTCGGAACTGAACGCGCATATGCTGCGTCTCGCGCTGCAAGGCTCCGAACTCGTGCCGAACGAAGGGGCGACGCCGATTTCCGGCGACGCGCTTGGCGAACTCGCGCGCTCGTACCAGCTTGCGCGCGGCGTGGTGGATCGTCTGTCGCGCCTGTACGACGAACGCGCGCTCGAAGCGATCATGGACGGCGTGGCGATCGACCTGTCTAGCGAGGCGTCGACCGGGACTTCGGCCCGCGCGCTCGAAGCCCAGTTGCGCGACGATCCTTTGAAGCCCGAAGTGTCCGTGGTGCCGATGTACGACCAGGTGCGCGAGCAACGTTCGCTGCGCGTGGAGCGCCGCCATCACGGCAACGTGAAGGTGTCGGTGATCGACGAGGAGTTCCAGCTCACCGCCGACTATCAGCAGCTCGTGAACACGGCCAATACGTTCAAGGGCTTGATCGGCAAGAACGCCGTGATCAAGCGCGGCGAGCGCAGCATGGCCGTGAACGACTTCAAGAGCGCGATGAAGTGGCTGATCGCCGACGCCGAGCGCAACGTGTCGAAGCAGCGCTATAAGGGCTTGGGCGAGATGAACCCCGGGCAGCTTTGGGAAACGACGATGGACCCGACTGTGCGGCGTTTGCTGCGCGTGCAGATCGAGGACGCGATTGCCGCCGATGGCATCTTTACCACGCTCATGGGTGATGATGTCGAGCCGCGTCGTGCGTTTATCGAGAGCAATGCGCTGCGGGCGGGGAATATTGATGTTTAATCGGTAGAGTAGCTAACGCTAGCTACCAGTCGCTATCCATAGCCGCACAAGCTGAAAAAGGACCCATAGGTTTTCCAACCTATGGGTCCTTTTCATTTCACTACACACCCCCGGCCGCTCTTACTTGCTCCGTCACTATCCACAGCCTCCAGCGGATAACCCCCGGAAAACCCCTGGAAATCACTGTACATGAATCGGGGATAACTTCGGCGGTGCGCAAACTGTGGAAAAGTTGCCAGCAGCTTCCTGGTGTTGTCCCATAAACGCCCGCAAGGTTATGTTTTTTCCACAGCCTTGTTTACTCAATGGTTTTCTCGGGTTATCCACAGAATACCGAGGCACTTGTTAACTATTACTACGTTTACGTATACATACATTATTAAAACCTTAGAACCCTCGCATCGGAAATGAAAATGCCGCCGTAAAACGGCACGGCGGCCTCTTCAATCGATCCAGATCGCGCCTCACGCCAGCGGAATATACAGCTCCGTCTTCAGGTCGTCCGGCGCGGCTTCATCCGGCGTATTCAGATAGACCTCGAACGAAGGCGCCGAAAAATCCGGCTGGCGGCCTAGCTTCTGCAATCCATCGTTGTAGAACCACATCCACGCTTGTTGCAGCCCCTGATACGGCCCCTGGTGCAGCACCATCGCGTGCTCCCCGCCGCGCAACTGAAACTTCTCGACCGGCGCCACGATCTCCACGTCGGTTTCGTGCGCTGGATGCAACGCCGCCTTCGAGCGCAGCTTCGATTCTTCGACCGTATTGGGATCGTCATAGTAGATGCCGACCATCTTCGCGCCCGACGTGCGCACGTTGCGCTCACTGAGCCACTGCGCAAGCGTGTAGAACGCGTCGCCGATCTTCATGTACGGGCCCACGTGGCTGACGGCGAGCAGGTCCATCGGCTCGAGGGTGATGAGCTTTACGTCGTAGTTCTGCATGGTGGCGTCTCCGGGGCGATTGCCGCGCGAATGCGCGGCTACAGGCGGTCCAAGATAGCACCGCGCTCCGGGAAACGCCCTTGACGTGCCGGGCGCTCAAGCGTCACAAACTCACACGCGTCACCGGATGCGTCGCCAGCCATGCGTTCTCTTCGTCGTCATAGAGCCGCGAGCGCGTGAGAAAGCGCAGGCCCGTGGGTCGTTCGAGCGAAAACATGCCTCCGTTGCCCGGCACGACGTCGATGATGAGCTGTGTATGTTGCCAGTATTCGAATTGCGCCTCGGTCATATAGAACGGCATGCCACCGATCTCTCCCAACTGCACGTCGACGTTGCCGACCATGAACTCGCCGACGGGAAAGCACATGGGCGCGCTGCCGTCGCAGCAGCCGCCCGACTGGTGAAAGAGCACCGGCCCATGTTCGCGCACCAGGCGTTCGATCAGCGCGAGCGCGGCGGGCGTGGCGGTAACGCGTTCGACCATCTCGTGACGCTCCTCTCAGGATGAAACGAAACAAGCGTCGCGCGCGGCGGCCGTTCCGCGACCGCAAAACACCGCGCGCAACGCGCAGGGCAAACAGCGCGATCAGAAGAACCCGAGCGGCTTCTCGCTATAGCTCACAAGCAGGTTCTTCGTCTGCTGGTAGTGGTCGAGCATCATCTTGTGGTTCTCGCGCCCGATGCCGGACTGCTTGTAGCCGCCAAATGCCGCATGCGCCGGGTAGGCGTGGTAGCAGTTGGTCCACACGCGCCCCGCCTGGATCGCGCGGCCCATGCGATACGCCCGCGTGCCGTCGCGCGTCCATACGCCGGCGCCGAGGCCGTAGAGCGTGTCGTTGGCGATTTCCAGCGCTTCCTCCTCGCTCTTGAAGGTCGTGACCGAAACCACGGGCCCGAAAATTTCCTCCTGGAAGATCCGCATCTTGTTGTGGCCGCGGAAGACGGTGGGCTTCACGTAATAGCCATCGCCGAGTTCGCCGGCGAGTACGTTGCGCTCGCCGCCCGTCAGGCATTGCGCGCCTTCCTGCTTGCCGAGGTCGATATACGAGAGGATTTTTTCGAGCTGCTCCTGCGAGGCCTGCGCGCCGATCATCGTTTTCGTGTCGAGCGGGTGGCCTTGCTGGATCGCCGCCACGCGCTTGAGCGCGCGCTCCATGAAGCGGTCGTAGATCTTCTCGTCGATGAGCACTCGCGATGGGCACGTGCACACTTCGCCCTGATTGAGCGCGAACATCGCGAAGCCTTCGAGCGCCTTGTCGAAATAGCTGTCGTCGTGATCGAGCACGTCGGCGAAGAAGATGTTCGGGCTCTTGCCGCCTAACTCCAGCGTCACGGGAATGATGTTCTGGCTCGCGTACTGCATGATGAGGCGGCCCGTGGTCGTCTCTCCCGTGAAGGCGATCTTCGCGATGCGCTTGTTCGAGGCGAGCGGCTTGCCGGCTTCAAGGCCGAAGCCGTTCACCACATTGAGCACGCCGGCCGGCAGCAGGTCCTGAATCAACTCGACGAGCACGAGGAACGAAGCGGGCGTCTGCTCGGCGGGCTTGAGCACCACGCAGTTGCCGGCGGCGAGCGCGGGGGCGAGCTTCCAGGCGGCCATGAGAATCGGGAAGTTCCACGGAATGATCTGGCCGACCACGCCGAGCGGCTCATGGAAGTGATAGGCGACCGTGTCGTGATCGATCTCGGAGATGCCGCCTTCCTGCGCGCGCACGCAGCCCGCGAAGTAGCGGAAGTGATCGGCGGCGAGCGGTATATCGGCGGCGAGCGTTTCGCGCAGCGGCTTGCCGTTGTCGATGGTCTCGGCCACGGCGAGTTTGTGCAGGTTCTGCTCGATGCGATCGGCAATGCGGTTGAGAATGTTGGCGCGCTCGGTTGGCGACGTCTTGCCCCAAGCGGCCTTGGCTTTGTGTGCGGCGTCGAGTGCGAGTTCGACGTCGGCTTCGCGCGAGCGCGGAATGGAGGTGAACGCGTGGCCCGTGATGGGCGAGATGTCGTCGAAATACTCGCCGCCGAGCGGCGCCACCCACTCGCCGCCGATGAAGTTGCCATACTGCTTCTTGTACGGGAATTCGGTGGTCAGGAATTGCATGTCCGCATGATTCATCTCCGTGCTCCTCTATGTTCTCGATCTCGATATGGACGGAACGCGCGGCGTGGCGTGGCCGCGCTACCGCGGCTCGCTAAAGCGAGAACCATGCCAGCGCAGCCTTGTGCCGGGCGGGGGCGGCACACGGAGCAGACATGTCGCGGAAATGCGTGGTGCGAGGCCCATGCAGGCATTAGCGGATTGCGCCGCGCCGGAACAGCGGGCGCCTTCAACTGCTCAAGAATTGAACAGCGAAGAAGCGCAATATCGGCGGGAGTCGGAGATTTGCGGCGCGCGGGCCGCACTTGCGGTAGGCTTTGCACCCGTAACAGTGAGGAGAGTCTGCATGTCGAGTACATTCGTTTGCCGCAACCAGTCGTGCGGCAGCCCGTGGGAACAGAGCGAGGTCGTGATCAAGAACGAAGGGCAGGGGCCCTTGTTCCGGTGCCCGCTGTGCGGCGCACGCAATTACCTGGAGCAGTTCGAAGACGACGATGGCAACGTCGTCTATGAACAGGTGGACGGCAAGCCGTTCCTCTGAGCGCTGGGCGGTTAGAGGATCTGGGTTGCGAGCGTAATGCCGAAGAAGAAGCCGCCGACCACGCCGAGCGCGCGGCCGACCAGTAGCTGGTTCAGATCCTCGTCCAGCATCATCGGGTCGCGCCGGTCGCGCAGCACCGTTTTGTGCAGCAAGGGCCGGATCAGAAGCGCGCATGCGGCTATTACGACCGGCACGGCAAGCCGGAGCGGCAGGCTGACATGCTTCTCGGGCGGAATATCCAGCCAGACCAGAAGCAGGACCAGAAGCGTTGTGACGAGCGCACCGACGATTGCGCCTGTCACCAGCCGGTCGACAGGATGACCGTGCATCATGATTTACCTCGTTGAACAGTTGACCTGACTATGATCAACATCTAGTCAGAAAAACCCTATAGGATCAGTCCGAAAAGTAAGACAGCTTGTTCGGAGTCACTCATTCGGATTCCGAAGTGATTGGCGCGTGAATCGTTGGTACCCACGAAGGACGAAGCGCGAAGTGGGGCAACGGGGCGACGGTTCTGCCGGCTTCCTTCCCCAATTTCTGGCGAGCGTGTTTTACCTATCCATACGGGTAGGCTGGCGCAGGCCCCGGAGCGTTCTACAGTACTTCATACGATAAGAAACCACGGCAGGAACACCGGGGAAGGCCATGACATTCGTCGAACAGGAAATCGCGCACATCGCGCGTGTGATGCCACCGTCGCTGGCCGGCGATTTTGAGATGCCGGTGATGGGTGTCGCGTACTGGCGCAAGCGTCTGTACGCGCTTCTGAAGCAAAACCATTTGACTCACGTTCAGCTTTCGACCGTCGACACGCTGCTGCGCCAGCTCGACGGCTTCGAGGCGCTCGGCCGCTGGCTGCCGCGTCCGAAACAGGCGTCGCGGCATGTGAGGCGCGTGAAATAGGGGGCAGCTCCGCCCGGAGGGCTATGAAGCGGCGTGCGCCGCCGTTGCCGACGTGGCGGGCGTGCAATATTCGAGTCCCCGGTCGGTGGGCGCTCCGTCGATAGTCTTGAGCCGCGTGCCGAGGTTTTTTGTCTTTGCGGTGCGATGTACGATGCCGATCGGCTCGTGCGGAAAATCAGGGTGAACGAGCGAGCCTTCGCGGCCGACGACAGGCCACGCGCGATGCGACATCCAGTTGTGCGCCGCCGGGAGCTTCGCGAACGCGATACCTTCGCTGTATAGCGCAACGTTCAATGCGTACTGCTCCGCCTGGAACAGGCCCCCGTATTTGCCGTTCCCGCTTTCGAGCGCGGTGAGGAGGTGTTTGTCCCATAGACCCCAGACGGGCGACTGCGCACTGGCGGCAAATACGCCGCAATTGAGGACGGGATAGCCGCTCAGGCGAACTGCCGTGGCGTGGCCGAAGAAGGCCTCGTAAAGGGTAAAGCGCAATTCGATGATGGAATCCAGTCGCTCGCCTGGGTGGCCGCCTGCGCGTTCGGTGTAGGCTCGATCCGCCTCGCTTGCTATCGCGAAACCGTGGCGGCGCGCTCCAGCGAGAAATAGTTCGACGCTGCTCCAGTGCTGAATCCACGCATCGGCGTCTACCCAGAAGTAATGGTCGTACCCGGGCACCCAGCGAGGCAGATGTGCGCGCGCCGTCATCGATTTGAACCAGTCCGGCAGCGTGCCAGACAAACTGTAGTCCCACCCTGGCGCCACGGTCTCAACGTTTTGAAGCGCGAGCGCTGCTTTTTCGTCTTCGGTTAGGCCGACGTCGAGAATGATGATGTTGGCGTGGGCACCCTCGCGTTTATCGCGGATCGAGGCAATCGTCTGAGAGAGAAGCGGGAAGAATTGACTGTTCGCCGCGCTGACGATGACGTAGGCGCGCGGATTGGCGAGCTGCATCGGTATGTCCCTGGCTTGTGCGGATGTAGCTGCCAAGTCTTTCGCTGACGCGCTGACGCATCAATCGGACGCGGACGAAAGATGGCGTTAGCGCAGGGGAGCCGGCACGGCGGGAAATGCAAAAAGCCCGATCACACGGATCGGGCTTTCTGGCTGAATTGGCTGGTGGGGCGTGAGTGACTCGAACACTCGACCTACGGATTAAGAGTCCGCTGCTCTACCAACTGAGCTAACGCCCCCAACAGAAGCGAAATTATGCAGGACTTTTTGGGACTTGGCAAGCCCCTTTCGCAAATTTCCTGAAAATAGCGTATCGACGCCGCGCGAACCCTGCGCGCGCAGGCGTTTGCGCATTAACCGCGAATGCCCGGCTGTCCCGGTATGATGTCGCCACCCCTGCGTCAATCCAGATTCAAGCATCCACAGAGGCAAACGATGGACGACAACGCAATCGACGCGCTGCTTGCGCGCGTGCTGGCTCCGTGGGTGCGCGCGCTCGGGATGAAACCTGTCGAGGTCTCGGAAGACAGCGCCACGCTGCGCCTGCCGTTTTCGGGCGAACTGCGCCACTCGGGCGGCGTGATCTGCGGCCAGGTGTTCATGGCCGCGGCGGATACGGCCATGATCGTCGCGATCACGGCGGCGCTCGGCGGTTTCAAGCCCATGACGACCGTTGCGCTGAACACCAGCTTCATGCGCGCCGTGCGCAAGGGCGACGTGACCGTGACGGCGCGCGTGCTGCGCATGGGCCGCAATCTGGTGTTCGGCGAAATAGAACTCTACGACGAAGACGGCCGGATGGCGGTGCACGCCACCTCGACTTACGCGTTGCTCGATTAAGCTTGGCGCTTCCGATCGTTTTCGGTCGCTTCGAAGGACGTAGAAGGCATGTTCGATCAGGTGGTTTTCGCCGGCGGCGGCAATCGCTGCTGGTGGCAGGCGGGCTTCTGGGACATCGTCCAGCCCGAACTGCGCATTCGCCCGCGCGTCATTACGGGCATTTCGGCGGGCGCGGCCACCGCGTGCATGCTCTACACGCGCAACGCCGACTGGGTCATGCGCTATTACGAGGACGCGCTGCGCCATAACAAGCGCAACGCCTACTGGGGCAATCTGCTGCGCGGCGAGTCGGTGTTTCCCCATTACCGCATCTATCGCCAGGCGCTCCTCGACATCTACGGCGAACCGTTCGCGCAGATCCAGGACGCGCCCGAGATCCGCATCGGCGTGTCGCATGTGCCGCGTTGGCTCGGCCCGCGCGGCGCCGTGGCGGCAGGTCTCATCGCGTACAACATCGAAAAGCACATCCGCAAGACGCTGCACCCCACGCTCGGGCGTAAGCTCGGCTTTCATCCGGAGTTCGTGACGGCGCAGGAGTGCGCGAGCGTGGAGGATCTGGCCGATCTCATTTTGCAGTCGTCATGTACGCCGCCGTTCACGCCGGTGCTGCGGCGCGACGGCCGTCCGGTGCTCGACGGCGGCATGGTCGACAACGTGCCCGTCGGCGCGCTCGACGACACGCCTGGCAACGTGCTGGTGATGGTGACGCGGCTCTATCCGCGTCCGCAGATGTTCGTGGTGCGCCATCAGGCAGCGCAGGGCACGCAGCAGCGCCTTTACGTGCAGCCCTCGGCCAGGGTGCCGATCTCGAGCTGGGACTACACGAGCCCGCAGCAGATGCAGCACGCGTACAACCTCGGCCGCGTGGACGGCGAGCGTTTCCTCGCGCGGTTGCCCGAGGTCATGGAAGCGGCAGCGAACGCCTGAACGCCTGCGAGACAGGGCGGCACACGCCGCCCCGTGCGCCCCGCGCTTACTTGCGGCGGCCGCCCTGCAGCGCTTCGGGATTCGCCACGCTCGCGTGGTCGCCCGCATCGAACGCGAGGATGTTGCGGAACGCCGCGCCGAAGTACAGCTCGTAGCTCTCGCGCTCCACATAGCCGATGTGCGGCGTGCAAATCACGTTTTCCATGCGCAGCAGGCTGTAGCCCTGCAGGATCGGCTCGCTCTCGTACACGTCGATCGCGACCATGCCGGGGCGGTTGTGCGAGAGCGCGCCGAGCAGCGCGTTCTCTTCCATCAGCTCCGCGCGGCTCGTGTTGACGAGCAGCGACGTGGGCTTCATGCGCAGCAGGTCTTCCTGCTTCACGATCCCACGCGTGTCGTCGTGCAGGCGCAGATGCAACGACAACACGTCGCTCTCTTCGAACAGCGCCTCGCGGCTTGCGGCGGCTTCGTAGCCGTCCGCGCGCGCCGCTTCGAGCGAATGTTCGCGGCCCCACACCAGCACGCGCATGCCGAACGCCTTCCCGTAGCCGGCCACGAGCCGGCCGATCTTGCCGTAGCCCCAGATGCCGAGCGTCTGGCCGCGCATCACCTGGCCGAGGCCGAAGTTCGGCGGCATCGCCGACGTCTTCAGGCCAGACTGCTGCCATGCGCCCTGCTTGAGATTCGCGACGTACTGCGGAATACGGCGCTGCGCGGCCATGATGAGCGCCCACGTGAGTTCGGCGGGCGCAACGGGCGAACCGGTGCCTTCGAGCACGGCAATGCCGCGCTCCGTGCAGGAGTCGAGGTCGATGTGCGGACCGGCCCTACCGGTCTGGCTGATCATGCGCAGATGCGGGAGCTTGTCGAGCAGTTGCGAGCTGATGCGGGTGCGTTCGCGGATCAATACGAGCGCGTCGACTTCGGCGAGGCGGCTGGCGAGTTGGCCGAGGCCGCGCACCGTGTTGTTGAAAACCTTGACCTCGTGGTCAGCGAGCAATTGAAAGCAGTCGAGCTTGCGGACGGCGTCCTGGTAGTCGTCAAGGATGGCAATTTTCATGGCAGCGGGTTGTTGTGCGTGTTTTGCATCGCGCCGTTCGTGGCGCGACTTCCGTGTTCATCTGGTGGTTATCCCACTATGCAGCGCCGTGAAGGCTGGTATGAATATAGGGAGCCTTCACGTCGCTCCGCGTGCCGCGGCAGGCATTGCAAATGCGCCAGCCTGACGCTACGCACGCAGGGTTTTCGTCGCGGGATTTAGCCGCGATTTCGCCACTCGATTTTGCAACTTTTAACAGCTTGTCGGTCTTCGATGCAAGCCGCTTTACAGACGGTTTCGAACCCCAGGCTAGCGGACCTTGACGACCTGCCCAACTGCGCGAACCGATTCGGATGTTGATCTGCCATCAACGTTTGGTTCGCAGGAGTTGCGCCTCTCGCGTGCAGCGTCTAAAAGGGCCAATTCTCTTTTTATAGCCCTAAAAATGGAGACAGCTCGATGAATCATCCCGACTACCAAGCCCAGGCCGCCGCGCAGGTGCCCGCCTGGGTCCGGCACCGGAAACTGATCGACTGGGTGCAAAAAATCGCGGCGCATACGCAGCCGGATCGCATCGTCTGGTGCGACGGCTCGCAGGAGGAATACGACCGCTTGTGTGCGCAGATGGTCGAGGCCGGCACGATGCGCCGTCTCAATCCGCAGAAGCGTCCGAATTCGTATCTCGCGTGCTCCGATCCCTCGGACGTCGCGCGCGTGGAGGACCGCACCTTCATCTGCTCGCCCACCAAGGAAGACGCCGGTCCCACCAACAACTGGATCGCGCCCGCCGAAATGCGCGCGACGCTCGACGGCCTCTTCGCGGGTGCGATGCGCGGCCGCACGATGTACGTCGTGCCGTTTTCCATGGGTCCGCTCGGCTCGCCCATCGCGCATATCGGCGTGGAGCTATCGGACAGCCCGTACGTGGTCGTGAACATGCGCATCATGACGCGCATGGGCCGCGCCGTGTACGACGTGCTCGGCGAGGACGGCGCGTTCGTGCCGTGCGTGCACAGCGTGGGCGCGCCGCTCGCGGCCGGCGAGAAGGACGTGCCGTGGCCGTGCAACAAGACGAAGTACATCGTCCACTTCCCGGAAACGCGCGAAATCTGGAGCTACGGCTCGGGTTACGGCGGCAACGCGCTGCTCGGCAAGAAGTGTTTCGCGCTGCGCATCGCTTCGACCATGGGTCGCGACGAAGGCTGGCTCGCCGAACACATGCTGATCCTTGGCGTGCGCTCGCCCGAAGGCCGCAAGTATCACGTCGCGGCGGCGTTCCCATCCGCGTGCGGCAAGACCAATTTCGCCATGCTGATTCCGCCGCCCGCCATGAACGGTTGGGAAATCACTACGATCGGCGACGATATTGCGTGGATCAAGCCCGGCCCCGATGGCCGTCTGTACGCGATCAATCCGGAAGCGGGCTACTTCGGCGTGGCGCCGGGCACCGGCGAAAAGACCAACTTCAACGCCATGGCGACGCTCAAGGAGAACGTGATCTTCACGAACGTCGCGCTCACCGATGACGGCGACGTCTGGTGGGAAGGCATGACCGACGAGCCGCCCGCGCACGCCATCGACTGGCTGGGCAACGATTGGACGCCGGCCATCGGCAAGGAAACCGGCCGCAAGGCCGCGCATCCGAATGCGCGTTTCACGGCGCCCGCGTCGCAGTGTCCGTCGATCGACCCGGAATGGGAGAACCCGAAGGGCGTGGCCATCGACGCGTTCATCTTCGGCGGCCGCCGCTCGACCACGGTGCCGCTCGTGACCGAGGCGCGCGACTGGACCGAGGGCGTCTACATGGCCGCGACCATGGGCTCGGAAACCACGGCGGCGGCTGCGGGGCAGCAGGGCGTGGTGCGCCGTGACCCGTTCGCCATGCTGCCGTTCTGCGGCTACAACATGGCCGACTACTTCGGCCACTGGCTTGACGTGGGCGAGCGCCTCGCCGGCTCAGGCGCAACGGTGCCGCGCATTTTCTGCGTGAACTGGTTCCGCAAGGGGCAGGACGGCAAGTTCGTGTGGCCGGGCTTCGGCGAGAATATGCGCGTGCTCGAGTGGATGGTGCGCCGTATCGAAGGGAAGGCCACGGGCGATGAGCACGCATTCGGCCTGTCGCCGCGCTACGACGATCTCGACTGGAGCGGCCTGGACTTCACGCAGGCGCAGTTCGAGCAGGTCATTTCGGTGGACGCCGACGCCTGGCGCGCCGAACTCGCGCTCCACGCCGAACTGTTCGACAAGCTAGCGCACGGTCTGCCGAAAGTGCTGAAGGACGCTCGCGAGACGCTGGAAACGCGTTTGTGAGCATTTTTATGAGCATTTGACGTGAGCGCTCACTAACCGCATGGCCGCCGCGAGGCGGCCATTTCCTTTACGGGGTCGAATGCATTGCTGCACTGCGGAGGCCGTCTGTTCGTCACGCAACGCGCTATCTCGCTGCAACGCGCAAAATTGTTTCTTTCCAGGTAACAATCGACCATCGGTTGATGCATTTTAGGGCGCAGTCGAAGAATTCGTAAAGAAAATAGGGGCTTCGGAGGCAACTTCTGCACGATTTCCGCTGTCGTAGGAGAATTCGCGGTTTCCTCCGCTGATTAACAGCGGGGTAGTAACAGGCAGGAGTTGTCTCATGGATCATTTGCAGTCGATGCGAGTATTCGTCAAAGTGGCCGACCTCGGCAGTTTCGCCCGGGCCGCTTCCGCGATGGATATCTCCAACGCGGTTGCCACGCGGCATGTTGCCGACCTGGAAGGTCGGCTCGGCACGCGTCTGCTCAATCGCACGACCCGCAGTCTCTCCCTGACCGAATCGGGTCAGGTTTACCTCGAGCGCGCCCGCCAGATTCTCGATGAACTCGAGGATGTCGAACAGATGGTCGTCGCGCGCAATCACGAACCTGTGGGCACGCTGCGCATCGTCGCGCCGGTCGTCTTCGGGCTCCACAATCTCGCGCCAGTGCTGCAGACGTACACGCAGCGCTATCCGCAGGTCATCCCCGACGTCACGCTGGTCGACCGCCAGGTCGATCTCGTCGAAGAGGGCTTCGATCTTGGCGTCGTGACCGCGCGCCAGATGCGCAGCGCAAGCATCGTCACGCGCCGCCTCACGACCGGCTGCATGACGGTGTGCGCCACGCCCGCGTACCTGGAAAAGCACGGCACGCCCACGCGTCCCGAGCATCTCATGGAGCATCCGAGCCTCTCGCTGCCCTCGGAGTACTGGGGCGACGAGCGCGTGTTCACGGGGCCGGAGGGCGAGGTGCGCGTGCGCCCGACCAACGTGATCGTGGCGAACAATACCGAGATGCTGCGCCAGTTCGCGCTGCTCGGCATGGGCATCGCGATCCTGCCGAGCTATCTGATCGGCCGCGACATGACGCGCAGTCGTCTCGTGCGGCTGCTTGGCGATTACCGGTTGCCGCAGGTGGAGATCAACGTCGCGTATCCGAGCCGCCGTCACCTGCCGGCCAAAGTGCGTACGTTCATCGACCATCTCGTCGAGCACTTCAGCCAGACGCCTAACAGTCAGCTTGGCGAGCAGTGGGTCAAGGACGGATTGGCGCGCCCGGCCGTGGCTGGCCGCAATGGCGTTGCGCCGGACGATTACGATGCCGTGCAGCCCGCGCCGGGTGGCAGCCTGCACGACGGCGAGCACAACGGCATGGACACCGAGCGCGCGCCGAAGACCGCGCGCGCTTCGGCGGGGCGAACCCGGACTTCGGCGATTTCGCCGCTATAACCCCGGCATCGATCTCTAAAGCCGATAAAAAAGGCGCAGCTTCGTGAGAAGCTGCGCCTTTTTGCTTGATGCTTGCGTGTGGGCCGTCGATGACGATGGCCCAGCAAGGACCGCTTACGAGCCCGTTTTGCGCGCCGGCGTCTTGCGGGCGGCGGTCTTGCGTGCCGGCGCCGCTTTGGCGGCGGCCGTCTTGCGTGCGGGCTTGGCCTTCTCTTCGTCAGCCGAATCCGCCGCATCGTTCGCGGCGTCGCTCGTCGCCCCAGCCGATGCCGCCGACTTCTTCGCAGCCGTTTTGGCGGCCGTTTTCGCGCTCGGCTCCTTCTTTTCAAACTCGAAGCCGATCTTGCCGTCCGGCTGCTTGACGAGGAAGGCCTTGAAGTTGCGGCCCGTACGCGACGACTTGAAGCTGGTCAGCAAATCGGTGCGGCCTTCGGCCAGCAGCTTCGCCATCTGGTCGCGCGTGATCTCCTGCTGGAGGATCACCTTGCCCGAACGGAAGTCGCAGGTCTTGGGGTTCGCAACCGAGTGCTCGCACACGTAGCTCATGCCGTGCTCGAACACGTGGCCCTTGCACTTCGGGCAGGCGCCCACCGGCTCCTGCTGCGAGAAGTCGGGCGCTTCGCCATCTTCGGTGCCGGCGTCCTGGCCGAAATCGAACTCGAGCTTGTAGTTCTTGATTTCATCGTCGAAGGAGAGCTTGAGGATGGCCGAGAACGGCCGGCCCATCTTGCTGCGAAAGCCCGAGAGCGGACCGATCGTCTTGTTCTGCAGCAGTTCTTCCACTTCGGGAATTTCGAACTGGCGGCCGCCCGGAATCTTCGAGATCGAGAACTCGCACTTCGTGCACGCGAAGCGGCGGTAGTTTTCCTTCACCTGGCCGCCGCAACTCGGGCACGGCGTGGTCAGCGTCGCGTAATCGCCGGGGATCGTATCCGAGTCGTATTCCTTCGCGCGTTTCACGATGGTCTGCGTCATGCGGGCGATTTCCTGCATGAACGCGTCGCGCGGCAGCTTGCCCCGCTCCATCTGCGAAAGCTTGTACTCCCACTCTCCGGTGAGTTCCGGCGCCGTGAGTTCCTCCACGCCCAGGCCGCGCAACAGCGTCATGAGCTGGAACGCCTTCGCCGTGGGAATCAGCTCGCGGCCTTCGCGTACGAGATACTTTTCGCCGAGCAGGCCTTCGATGATCGCCGCGCGCGTGGCCGGCGTGCCGAGGCCCTTGGCGGCCATCGCCTCGCGCAGCTCTTCGTCGTCCACGAGCTTGCCCGCGCCTTCCATCGCCGAAAGCAGCGTCGCTTCGTTGTAGCGCGCAGGCGGCCTCGTCACGAGCTGTTGCGCAGCGATCTTGTCGGTCTTGACCTTCTCGCCCTTCTGCACCGGCACGAGGTTGGCGTCGGCGCCGCCCGCGTCGCGGCCATAGACCTGTAGCCAGCCCGGCTCGACCAGCACCTTGCCCTCGGTCTTGAAATGATGACCGACGACTTCGGTGATACGCGTGGTGACGCGATATTCGGCGGCGGGGAAAAACACGGCGAGAAAACGCTTCACGACCAGGTCATACAGCTTCTGCTCGGGCTCCGAGAGCGATTTGGGCGCCTGCAGCGTGGGGATGATGGCGAAGTGATCGCTGATCTTCGAGTTGTCGAAAATGCGCTTGTTCGGCTTCACCCAGCCCTTGTCGAGCACCTGCTTCGCGTGCGGCAGGTAGTTGTTGCTCTCCTTGAGCATTTCGAGCGTCTCTTTCACGGTGCCGAGGTAATCCTCGGGCAGCGCGCGCGAGTCGGTACGCGGGTAGGTGAGCACCTTGTGCTTTTCGTACAGCGCCTGGGCGAGGCCGAGCGTGTTCTTGGCCGAAAAGCCGAAGCGGCCGTTGGCTTCGCGTTGCAGGCTCGTCAGGTCGAAGAGCGCGGGCGAAAGCTGCGTGGACGGCTTCGATTCTTCCGTGACCGTGCCTTCGCGGCCATGGCAGGCCGCGACGATGGTTTCGGCGGCCGGCAGGCTCCACAGGCGCGAGTCGCGCTTTTCGGGATCGAACTCGTCCTTCTTGAATTTCGGGTCGTACCAGCGGCCTTCATAAAAACCGCCCGCGCAGACGAACTCCGCCCGCACTTCCCAATAATCGCGCGGAATGAATCGACGAATTTTCTCTTCGCGTTCGACGACGATCGACAACGTTGGCGTCTGAACGCGGCCAACAGTCGTGAGGAAGAAGCCGCCGCCCTTGCTGTTAAAGGCGGTCATCGCGCGCGTGCCGTTGATGCCGACTAGCCAGTCGGCTTCCGAGCGGCAGCGCGCGGCGTCGGCGAGCGGCTGCATGTCGTGGTCGCTGCGCAGGTTCGCGAAGCCGTCGCGAATCGCCTGCGGCGTCATGGACTGCAGCCACAGGCGCTGGACCGGCTGCTTCGCCTTCGCGTGCTGCGCGATGAGGCGGAAGATCAGTTCGCCCTCGCGCCCCGCGTCGCAGGCGTTGATGAGTTGCGTGACATCCTTGCGCTTCATCAGCTTGTTGAGCACCTTGAGCCGCGATTCGCTCTTGGCGATCGGGTTCAGGTCGAAGTGCGGCGGGATCACGGGCAGGTGAGCGAAGCTCCACTTGCCGCGTTTGACCTCGTATTCCTCGGGCGCGGCGATCTCCAGCAGATGGCCGACCGCCGACGAGAGCACGTAGTCGTCGCTCTCGTAGTACTCGTCATGCTTGGTAAAACCGCCCAGCGCGCGCGCGATGTCGTTCGCGACGGATGGCTTCTCGGCGATGATCAGAGCTTTGGACATGACTGGTTGCTTGTGGGTGTATCCGGTTGGCGCCCGGGGGCCGATGCCGCCTGAATGGGCGCTTGGGCGCGATGCCCTGCTTTGCTGCCCCGCTCGGGGGGCCGTTCTCGACCGCTTTATAGCACATGGCGCGGCGGCGTCGATTTTTGCGTCATCTCGCGACCCTGCCCGCGCCCCCGCCAGGGCGCCCAATCATAAGGGCGCGCCAGGCCGTGGGGCAAGCGGCGCGCCTGATGGGGGTCAGATGTCCGGGGCGCTCAAACCGGCCTCAAGCCGCGGTCAGCGCGGGCCGCAGCTTGGGCGCGTCGGCCACGCCCGGCAGCGCCCTGAGGTCCGAGAGCATGCGCTCGACCACGGCGGCATGCGGCAGGACCGTGCCGAAAAAGCGCGTGGCATGAGCGTCTTCGATCAGGATCGTCGGGAAGTTCTCGACGTCGAGATCGTCGAAGCGGTCGGCATGCGTTTCGATGTCGATGTACGCGAAGCAGACTTCGGGATGCGCCTCGGCGATGCGGTCGAACGTGGCCCGGTAGTCGCGGCACGTCCCGCACCACTGCGCGCACAGGCATGCGACGAACAGCGTGTCCTGGTTGCTCACGCGCTCGGCGATCTGGTCGGCGTCGGTGTCGAGGTCTAGCGCGGGCATGGTCGTTCCTTGCGTTCTCTTATATATAGAGCGGGTATTTGGCGCGAATGTATCACGGCGGCGCGCGGCCAGTGATGCTCCCCCAATCCCCGGCATGACGCGCCTCACTTCCCGCGGGTCGCCCGCACGAACCAGCCTCCCGGCAGGACGTCGATGTGCCCCGCGAGTTCGAGCCCCAGCAGCGTGCCTTGCAGTACCGATTCCGCCATGTCGGTGCGCTGCGCGAGGATTTCAACCGTGGCCGGCGCGTGACCAAGCGCGTCGAGCAGCCGCCGGGCGTCGGCGTCAAGGCTGGCGGCGGACGTTTGTCGTTCGGCGCGATCCTCGCGCAGGGACCCGTTACCGGGCGCCTCGCAAGCATCGCGCTGCGTGCGATCGAACGGAACCGAAACTTTTTGACGGCGCGGCTCGCGCGCGGACACGTTGGCGCGCTTTGCACCGCGGGGTTGCCCGACGTTCAGCGCATCGAGCACCTCTTCGGGCGATTCGACCAGCAGCGCGCCCTGTTTGATGAGCCCGTGACAGCCGCGCGTGAGCGGCGCGTGGATCGAGCCGGGCAGCGCGAATACGTCGCGGCCCATCTCGTTGGCGAGCCGCGCCGTGATGAGCGAGCCGGAACGTTGCGCGGCCTCGATCACCACCACGCCTTCCACGAGCGCGGCAATCACGCGATTGCGCTGCGGAAAGTTCGCCGAGCGCGCGGGCGTGCCGAGCGGCCATTCGGAGATGAGCGCACCGTGCGCGGCAATCTCCGTGGCGAGCGCGTGATGGGCCGCCGGATAGACCAGATCCGCGCCGGTGCCGATTACGGCGACGGTGCCCCCATTCTCGCGGAGCGCACCGCGATGCGCGGCGCCGTCCACGCCGAGCGCGAGCCCGGAGACGACGGTGAGCCCCGACGCGGCGAGTGTGCGCGCGAAGCGCGCGGCGTCCTCGATGGCCTGTGGCGTGGCGTTGCGGCTGCCCACGACCGCCACCGCCCGTGCGTGAAGCAGCGCGAGCCGGCCCTTGGCGTAGAGCAGCGGCGGCGGATCGGGCATATCGAGCAGGCGCGCGGGGTAGGCCGGGTCGGCAAGCGTGATGAGCGCATTGCCGGGCGCCGCGCGCCAAGGCAGCAGCGCTTCGAGTTGCGCTGCGAAGTCCGCGCGGGGTTCGGCCAGCGCGGCGTGGGCGGCTGGTGCGCCGGCCACGGCGGCGAGTGCGGCGAACGGCTGGGCGAGCACGTTCTGAGGCAGGCCGAACGCGCCGAGCAGCGCCCGCAGCGCAGCGGGCCTGAGGCCGCGCGCGAGGGCGAGGCGCAGCCAGGCGGCCAGTTCCTCGGAAGATAGCGGCAAGGTCGTCGGCATCGCGTTCCCCGGGCGCGGACGGTTTGCCGCACCTCGTGATAAAATTTTCACTATCCGAAATACACCGTGGCGTCTTTACCCGTGGCATCGCGCCCTCGCGTTCGGGCGCGGCGTTCGCACGGCGAAAACGTACTCAACGTTGAATTGCGGTCCTTTCGTCCGAATATGAGTGCATATCCTCCGTATCCGGCATGGGACCCGCAAGCTGGCCGAATGGCCAGGCCGCGCATCGTTCAATGTTCCTGGCACGTTCAGGCGCCCAACGAGAAACCCGTCAAATCATGGCTCTGCTGAATATTCTTCATTACCCGGACAAGCGTCTGCACAAGGTCGCGAAGCCGGTCGAGGCGGTCAACGACCGCATCCGCAAACTGGTCGCCGACATGGCCGAAACCATGTACGCCGCGCCTGGCGTCGGTCTCGCGGCCACCCAGGTCGACGTGCACGAGCGTGTCGTGGTGATCGACGTTTCCGATGCGCACGACGAACTGCGCGTGTTCATCAACCCCGAAATCATCTGGTCGAGCGACGAGCGCGAAGTGCACGAGGAAGGCTGTCTTTCCGTGCCGGGCATTTACGACGAAGTCGAGCGCGCGGAAAAGGTGCGCGTGCGCGCGATGAACGAAAAGGGCGAGACCTATGAGGTGGACTGCGAAGGGCTGCTAGCCGTGTGCATCCAGCACGAAATGGATCACCTGATGGGCAAGGTGTTCGTCGAATACCTCTCGTCGCTCAAGCAGACGCGCATCCGCAGCAAGATGAAGAAGCTCGAACGCGCGATGTGATCGCGGTTTGATCGCCGTTTGAACGAATTGCGCCGCTTCATCAACCCGCCACGCACCGAGCGCCCATGAGCCATACCCTTCGCGTCATCTTCGCCGGCACGCCGGAATTCGCCGCCGCGGCGCTCGCGGCGATTCACGAAGCGGGCTTCGCCGTGCCGCTCGTGCTGACCCAGCCGGATCGTCCGGCGGGCCGCGGCATGAAGCTCCAGGCAAGCCCGGTCAAGCGCTACGCGCAGGAGCACGGCATGGCCGTCGCCCAGCCGCCTTCGCTGCGCCGCACGGGCAAGTATCCGCAGGAAGCCTCCGCGGCGCTGGACCTGCTGCGCGCCACGCCGCACGACGTGATGGTGGTCGCCGCCTACGGGCTGCTGCTGCCGCAGGAAGTGCTGGACATCCCGCCGCACGGCTGCATCAACATCCACGGGTCGATCCTGCCGCGCTGGCGCGGCGCCGCGCCGATTCACCGCGCGATCGAAGCCGGCGACGACGAAACCGGCATCACGCTCATGCAGATGGACGCCGGTCTCGACACCGGCCCGATGATCTCCGAGGTGCGCACGCCCATCGCGCCCGGCGACACCACGGCGACGCTGCACGACCGCCTCGCGCAACTCGGCGCGAAGCTGATCGTGGAGGGGCTCATCGCGCTCGAACGCGACGGCGCGCTGCCCACGACGCCGCAGCCGGCGGAGGGCGCGACTTACGCCGAAAAGATCGGCAAGCACGAGGCCGCGCTCGACTGGCGCCGGCCGGCCGTGACGCTCGCGCGCCAGATTCGCGCGTTCGATCCGTTCCCGGGCGGCGCCGCTACGCTCGACGGCGCGCAACTGAAGCTGTGGGCCGCCGAGCCGGTGGACCGTTCGACGGACGGCACCGCCGGGCCGGGCGAGATTCTCGATGTCAGCCCGGCGGGCGTGGTGGTGGCGTGCGGCGAGGGCGCGCTGCGCCTCACGCAGTTGCAAAAGCCGGGCGGCAAGCGTTTGCCCGCGCGCGAGTTCCTGGCCGGCATGCCGCTGGCGGCTGGGCAGCGTTTCCAGTTGCCCGAGGCCCCCGCGGCCTGAACCCTGGCGCGCGCCATCGCGCCATTGCCCGAAAATGGCCATCCGGTCAACTGCCGCCCCGTTACCGGCGCGCTAGAATCGAGGGCGTTTGAAGCGCGTCTTTTTTGATTTTGAGGTTGCCATGCTCGGCATCACCCATTTCGGTTTCTTTCTCGTCGCCGTGTTCCTCCTGAACGTAACGCCGGGGCCCGATACGGCTTATATCGTCGGCCGCAGCGTCGCGCAGGGCCGCGGCGCGGGCCTCGTTTCCGCACTGGGTATCTCGGCGGGCTGCGGGGTGCACACGCTCGCCTGCGCGTTCGGTCTGACGGCGCTGCTCGCGGCGTCGGCCACGGCGTTCACGGTCATCAAGATCGTCGGCGCGATCTACCTCATCTATCTGGGTGTGCGCCTCGTCCTCACGAAGCACGAAGCCGCGCCGGCGGAAGGCGCGGCGCAGGCCACGCCCGCTGCGGCCGCCCCGCGCCCGCTGCGTCAGCTCTTCGTTTCGGGTTTCTGCACCAACGTGCTCAATCCGAAGGTGGTGCTGTTCTTCGTCTCGTTTTTCCCGCAGTTCGTGACCACCGGGACCGAGCACAAGGCGCTCGCTTTCCTGACGCTGGGCGCCGTATTCATGCTCATGAGCACGGTCTGGAACAGCTTCGTCGCGTGGGTGGCGGGCAGCGTCACGCAGCGCTTTTCGGGCAAGCCGGGCGTGAAGAAGTGGCTCGACCGCACGGTGGGCTCGGCGTTCGTCGGCCTGGGCGTGAAGCTCGCCACGGCCACGCGCTGACATTGAATTTTTCGTGTCCGCCCATATCTAACAAATCGCTTACAATGCGCTCGCCCGCGTACGGCTGACTCGCTGGCGGCGGGCGTTCAACGATCGATTTGATCCCCTGGTGGGTGAAGGAGCACAGCACATGTTCAACTGGGTCAAAACCGCGATGTTGATGGCCGCGATTACGGCCCTTTTCATCGTGATCGGCGGACTGATCGGCGGGCATCGCGGGATGATGCTGGCGCTGTTCTTCGCGCTCGCCATGAACTTCTTCTCGTACTGGTATTCCGACAAGATGGTTCTGCGCATGTACAACGCGCAGGAAGTCGACGAGACCACGGCGCCGCAGTTCTACCGCATGGTGCGCGATCTGGCCACGCGTGCCGGCTTGCCCATGCCGCGCGTCTACCTCATCAACGAGGACGCGCCCAACGCTTTCGCCACGGGGCGCAACCCCGAGCACGCGGCGGTCGCGGCGACCACGGGCATTCTGCGCGTGCTGTCCGAGCGCGAAATGCGCGGCGTGATGGCGCACGAACTGGCGCACGTGAAGCACCGCGACATTCTCATCTCGACTATTTCGGCCACCATGGCCGGCGCGATTTCGGCGCTCGCGAACTTCGCGATGATCTTCGGTGGCCGCGACGAAAACGGCCGCCCAGCGAATCCCATCGCGAGCATTGCCGTCGCGCTGCTCGCGCCGATCGCGGGCGCGCTGATCCAGATGGCGATTTCGCGTGCGCGCGAATTCGAGGCGGACCGCGGCGGCGCCGAGATTTCGGGGGACCCGCAGGCGCTCGCCTCCGCGCTCGACAAGATTCACCGCTACGCGCAGGGCATTCCATTCCCGGCCGCCGAAGAGCATCCGGCTACGGCGCAGATGATGATCATGAATCCGCTCTCGGGCGGCGGCTTGCAGAATCTATTCAGCACGCACCCGTCAACGGAGGAGCGCATTCGCCGCTTGATGGAAATTGCCTCGGGCACGAGGCGCTAAAGCGGTAAGCAGCGACGGAAAAAACGCCTCTTCGGAGGCGTTTTTTCACCCTGTCGCTGGCGCGTCGCCGTCCGCGTGCCGCGCGTCTGCGTGAGCCGAAACCCGCAACGCCCGTTGACGGTGCGACACCACGAAGAACACAAAATAGACGCCGATGAACCAGGACACGTCGAGCGCGTAATACACGTGCCCAAACTTGACGATGATCCACGCGGCGATAAACGCCAGCGGTACGGCGTAGAAAAACACGCGATCCATGCGGTTGCCGCTGTCGCTGCTCTGGAATAGCGAAACGTAGCAGCACGCAAAAAACGGCGCGATGTCATATTCCTTCATTCTCGGATTCAGCGCCAGACAGAACGCGAGGATATAAAACAGCCTGCCGGGCGCGCTTTCGTTTTCCGAAACCATGAGCTGCCGCCCGCGCAATGGATTGACCGCGTACACGAAGAGCGCCACGACGACCAGCTCGTAGAGCAGCACGTCTTCGAGCGTCGTCAATGCGCGAACGTGCTGTTGGAGCATGCCGAACAGAACGAGCCCGGAATCGTTCTGGGCGAGCATCTGCCAGCGCAGCAGGGTTTCGAAGTCGGTCCACAGGCGCGGTTCCAGCGCGACTTGCGCGATGGTTGCGAGCGCAACGCACAAAGGCACGGCGAAGACGTAGCGCATGCCCTTGGGGATAAAAAAGAACACGACGGCGTACGTCAGAAAATAGATCTTGATGGACGCGAAAAGCGCGATGAAAAACGCGAGCGCGCAATACCTGGCCGTCGCCCTGCTCTGCTGCGAGATGTGCCGTGAAGTGTCCTGCGAAGCCGCATAAAAAAGCGCAATGATCAGCAGGTGAGCGAAGATCGCGAAATTCCCCGTGAGGATGCCGCCCACGCCCGCGCCACCTGTCAGAAAACCCAACGCGCCCGCGACGACGAAATCCGCATGCCGGATGCTGTACGCGAGGTAGATAAGCGAAGCAAAAACGAACGCCAGATAAAGCCACTGAAACGGAATACGCGAAAAGAGATTCAGGAAGATGGGCGGATAGACGAATGGAAATCCGCGCGGGATATACGGATTCGCGCCACGCGTGAACTGGTCCAGCGCGTACGCATACACCTTGTCGTCCCAGAACGGCGAGAACAGCTTGCCCCGTCCCTGCTGGTACACGGAAAAGAGCGCAATGAAGGCCAGGAACGCGAAGTCGTGTTTCTTCCCGAGTGGTTTCATGATGGCCGCGACGAAGCTGGGGGGCGTTTTCTGTCGCCATCATGCGGCGAGCCGTTAGTCGGCATCCGCCAATATGTATCCCGGTGAATTCATCGCCGCGGCTCGCGTGCGCGGCGCGTCAACCCGAATCGAACGAGGCTCGCAGTGTTGCGCGCTCGCCACGCTACAATGGCTCGCTTGTGCATTATTGACGCCGCGCTTCACCGCGGCCCGCATCCGGTTTCTTCATGACATCCAGCCCATCCCGGCGACCCGGCAAGCCTTCTCCCGGCAAAAAGAGTCCCGCATCGCCCGAGCGCGGCCACGCCGTGCACCTGGCCCCCGATTCGCTCGGCTTTGCGCTCGACCAGGCTGCGCATGCGATCGGCGCGGTGCGCGCCGGTGCGGCGCTGCCCGGCGCGCTCGCGAGCGCCTTCGCCGCGTTGCCCGCCGACTTCGCGCCGCAAGCTCGCGGCGCCGTGCAGGACATTGCGTATCGCACGATGCGGCGGCTCGGCACCGTCGACTGGCTGATCCGTCAACGCGTGAGCAAGGCGCCGCCGCCACCCGTCGCGAACTTGCTGGCCTGCGCGCTGGCTTTACTCGCCGAAGACGAGGCGAGCGCTGCCTACACGCCGTTTACGGTCGTCGATCAGGCCGTGCGCGCCGTGGGCGCGCGCCGCGACACTGCGTTTGCGAAGGGGCTGGTCAATGCCGTGTTGCGCGGCTTTCTGCGCGAGCGCGACACCGCGCTTGCCGCGGCGCAGGCCGATGAAACCGCGCGCTGGAACTATCCGCGCTGGTGGATCGACGCGGTGCGCGCCGCGTGGCCCGAACAATGGCAGGCGATTCTCGCCGCCGGCAACACGCAGGGCCCGCTCACGCTGCGCGTAAACGCGCGCCGCACAAGCGCCGCCGAATACGTCGAACGGCTCGCCGCCGAAAACATCGCCGCCACGCAGATCGGCGAGCACGCGGTGCGTCTCGCCGTTGCGCTGCCCGTGGATCGCATTCCCGGCTTCCTGGCGGGCGACGTGTCCGTACAGGACGCTGGTGCGCAAGTGGCCGCGCAAATCCTCGACGTGCGTGACGGCATGCGCGTGCTCGACGCCTGCGCGGCGCCCGGCGGCAAGAGCGGCCATCTGCTCGAACTTGCCGACATCGACCTGATCGCGCTCGAAAGCGACGCCGCACGCGCCGCGCGCATCGGCGAGAACTTCGCGCGCCTCGGTTTCGCGCAGGACGATCCCGCTCACCCGATGCGCCACGCAGGAATCGTGGTCGGCGACGCGGGCAATCCCGCCGCGTGGCACGAGGGCGAACTGTTCGATCGCATTCTCGCCGACGTGCCGTGCTCGGCCTCGGGCATCGTGCGCCGTCATCCCGACATCCGCTGGTTGCGCCGCGAGAGCGACATCGCGGCGCTCGCCGCCGAACAGCGCCGCATCGTCGATGCGCTGTGGCCGCTCGTGAAGCCGGGCGGCGAACTGCTTTACGTGACCTGTTCGATCTTTCCCGAGGAAGGCGAGGCGCAGGCGCGCTGGTTTGAAAGCACCCATGCGGATGCGGTACGATTGGACGCCCCGGGGCAACTGCTGCCCGCGGCAGCGTCCGGCGCGCCGGCCCGGCGCCCAGAATGCGGCGCGGCCAGCGAGGCGCGGCACGATGTCGATGCAACATCCGACGTGACGGCAACCGGCTGCCCCGTTCCCGATCGCACCGCAGATCACGACGGATTCTTCTACGCGCGCTTTCAGAAACGGTGACCATCAAACGCTTCTTCCCGCTGCGGTTCGCGGCCTTGATCTGGCTGGTGCTTGCCGTCGTCGGCCTCGTGGCCGTCACGCCGGCGCGCGCCGACTCGATCTCGGTGCAGCGCGCGTCGCTCCAGGCCGACGGCAACGGCTGGAGCCTCGATGCCCGCTTCGACTTCGACCTCAACAGCAGCCTGGAAGACGCGGTCAACAAGGGCATTCCGCTCTACTTCACCACCGACTTCCAGCTCACGCGAGCGCGCTGGTACTGGTTCGACGAACAGCCGGTGAGCGTGTCGCAAAGCATTCGCCTGTCGTTCCAGCCGCTCACGCGCGAGTACCGCGTCTCGAGCGGCGGCCTGCAGCTCGGCTTCCCGACGCTCGCGGAGGCGCTCGCGGTCATCAAGCACGTCACCTCGTGGCATGTGATCGACCGCAACGACGTGCATCCGGGCGAGACGTACACGGCCTCGGTGCGCATGCAGCTCGACGTCGCGCTGATGCCCAAGCCGTTCCAGATCGACGCCGTGAACAACCGCGACTGGAACCTCGCTTCCGACTGGAAGCGCTTTAACTTCACGGTGACCGAACGTGCTAAATAAAGTGCGCCGCGCCACCAGCTTCAGCAGCGTCGTCGTCAAGCTGCTCGTCTCCACCGTCGCGTTCACCGCGACGCTGCTGCTCGTCCTGCTCGCCGCGGCGAGCGCGAACACCGAGTTCTTCGACCGCTACTACGGCTGGCTCTATGCGGCCAATATCGTCGTCGCGCTAATCTTCCTCTCGGTGGTCACGGCGCTCATGATCGTGATCGTCGTGCGCCTGAGGCGCGGCAAATTCGGCACGCGGCTGCTCGCAAAGCTCGCGTTCTTCTTCGCGCTCGTGGGCGTGGTGCCGGGCGGCATCATCTATATCGTTTCGTATCAGTTCGTTTCGCGCTCCATCGAGTCGTGGTTCGACGTGAACGTGGAAACCGCGCTCACGGCGGGCCTGAATCTCGGGCGCGGCATGCTCGATGCATCGCTCTCCGATCTGCAAACCAAGGGCCGTCTGATGGCCGAGCAGATCGCGAACGGCGACTCGGCGGGCACCACGCTCACGCTGCTGCGCGCGCGCGACCAGTTCGGCGTGCAGGACGCGATGATCGTCGAGCCGGTGCGCAGCATGTCGGGCGCCGCGCCGGAAATGCACGTGGTGGCGCAGGCGTCGAGCAACTTCTCGTCGCTCATGCCCGCCGATATGCCCACGGCGCTCATGATCGATCAGGCGCGCGGGCGCGGCTACGCGGCGATCGAAGGCGAGGTGGACGGCGACCCGCATCAGCTCGGCTCGAAGGGCGCACTGCGGTTGCGCGTGGTCACGCGTATTCCCGATGCGAACACAACGGATCTGCAGCCGGTCGAGCGTTTCCTGCAACTGGAGCAGCCGGTGCCCGCCGCGCTCGCGCGTAACGCCGACGCCGTGCAGCGCGCGTATCGCGAGTATCAGGAAAAGGCGCTTGGCCGCACCGGCCTGCGCAAGATGTATATCGGCACGCTCACGCTCGCGCTATTTCTTGCCACCTTCGTCGCGATGATGCTCGCGCTCGCGCTCGGCAACCAGCTCGCGAGGCCGCTCTTCCTGCTCGCGCAGGGCACGAAGGAAGTGACGGAGGGCGATTACACGCCCAAACGCGAGATCAAGTCGCGCGACGAACTGGGCTTCCTCACGCAGTCGTTTAACGCCATGACGCGCCAGCTTTCCGAGGCGCGCCAGGCCGTGGAGAAGAACCGCGTCGCGCTCGAGCATTCGAAGGCGTATCTCGAGAGCATTCTCGCGAACCTCACGGCGGGCGTGTTCGTGTTCGACCGGCAGTTCCGCTTGACCACGGCGAACCCGGGCGCGGAGCGCATTTTCCGTCAGCCGTTCCAGACGCAGCTTGGCGTCGCGCTCGATCATATCGGCGCGCTCACGGAGTTCGGCGCGATGGTGCGCAAGGCGTTCGCCGATCAGGAAGCCTCGCGCCCGGATCGC
Organism: Paraburkholderia sp. J76; assembly: GCF_905220295.1. Lineage (NCBI taxonomy): Bacteria > Pseudomonadati > Pseudomonadota > Betaproteobacteria > Burkholderiales > Burkholderiaceae > Paraburkholderia > Paraburkholderia sp. J76. Next base: position 60,562 of record NZ_CAJMZJ010000008.1, on the reverse strand, counting down.
GACGCCGGCGACCCTGATCGTGGCCACTGGCAGCAGCAGTTCTCCGTGCCGATTCCGGGCGAAACCGATCCGCTCACGCTGCTCGTGCGCGGCGCGCGCCTCGTTTCCGACACGGGCCGCGACGCGGGCGACATGCAGACATCGGGCTACGTCGTGGTGTTCGACGACATCTCCGACGTGATTTCGGCGCAGCGCTCGGTCGCGTGGGGCGAGGTCGCGCGGCGTCTTGCGCACGAGATCAAGAATCCGCTCACGCCGATCCAGCTTTCGGCCGAACGTCTGCAGATGAAGCTCTCCGACAAGCTCGCGCCAACGGACGCCGAAGTGCTCAAGCGCGGCGCGACCACCATCGTCAATCAGGTCGCGGCGATGAAGCAGATGGTCGACAACTTCCGCGATTACGCGCGCACGCCGCCGGCGGTGCTCGCGAGCCTGCAGCTCAACGAACTCGTGAGCGAAGTGCTCACGCTCTACGGCGCGGGCGAAGGCAAGAGCGCGATCAAGGTCGAGCTTTCCGAATTGCCGGTGATACGCGGCGACGCCACGCAATTGCGCCAGGTGATCCACAACCTGCTGCAAAACGCGCAGGACGCGGTGGCCGACACGCAGAATCCTCGCGTGACGCTCGAGACCCGCGCCGTAGAATACGGGGACCCCGACGCGCAAGGCCGCACGCGCGTGGCGGTGCGTCTCACGGTGTCGGACAACGGCCCGGGTTTCCCGGCGCGCATCCTCACGCGCGCGTTCGAACCCTATGTGACGACCAAGGCCAAGGGAACAGGACTCGGGCTTGCGATGGTGAAGAAGATCGTCGACGAGCACGGCGCGCGCATCGACATCCGCAATCGAATGAGAGCGGGCGACGTGATCGAGGGCGCGCAGATCTCGATTCTCTTTCTCCAGTTGGCAGACGATGCCGCCACGCCCGGGGACGGGCAGGCGCGCGCCGAAGCGGAGCAGGGATCAAAAGCAACAGTGCAGACAAGGGCAGCGTAAATGGCAACCATCCTGGTGGTAGATGATGAAATGGGCATCCGGGAATTGCTCTCGGAGATCCTCAGCGACGAAGGGCACGTCGTGGAGCTGGCGGAAGATGCGCAGCAGGCGCGCGACTTCAGGCAGCGCGCGGTGCCGGACCTCGTGCTGCTCGATATCTGGATGCCGGACACCGACGGCGTGACGCTGCTCAAGGAATGGGCCGCGCAGGGCCAGTTGACGATGCCGGTCATCATGATGTCGGGCCACGCGACCATCGACACCGCCGTCGAGGCGACGAAGATCGGCGCGCTCAACTTCCTCGAAAAACCGATCGCGCTGCAAAAGCTGTTGAAGGCGGTCGAGCAGGGGCTCGCGCGCGGCACGGCCGCGCCGGTCGCGCCGGCCGCATCGGCGGCGGCGGGGAAGACCGCTGCGGGCGGCCCGGCGGTCGTGGCGTCGGCCGCGGCGTTGCCGGTGCTCGGCGCCGACGGCGTGCATGGCATGCAATCGGGCGCGCCGGCCACGCAAACGGCTTCGATCTCGTTCGACATTCCGCTGCGCGACGCGCGCGACGCGTTCGAGCGCGCTTACTTCGAGTACCACCTCGCGCGCGAAAACGGCAGCATGACGCGCGTGGCGGAGAAAACGGGGCTGGAACGTACGCACCTGTACCGCAAGCTCAAGCAGCTCGGCGTGGACCTCGGCAAGAGCAAGGGCGAATGACGAGGTGAAAGCGCGCGCCGAGGGTGAGCCATGCGGTTCGGCCCATCAATTTTGCGAAAGCCACTTGGCAAACGGCGCATTCCTCGCTATACTCTTTCTTCTTCGTTGGCCCGGTAGCTCAGTTGGTAGAGCAGCGGATTGAAAATCCGCGTGTCGATGGTTCGATTCCGTCCCAGGCCACCAGAATGCAGCCCCAGGAGATCGTTCGATTCCTGGGGCTTTTTCGTTGTGCTCCAGACATCGACGGTATCCAGGGTATAAGGGTGCGCACGATGCCCGCGCAGGGGCCCCGGCCTATACTGCATGAGCCGGCGCGGGGCCTTCCTGCCGGTCCGCCCGGGCGCATCGAGCAGCGCAGCCACGCAACGAAAAGCATTCGCGCGGAAACCTCATACACGGAGTTTCACGGTGACTCGAACTGAAGCCAAGGGCGCGCTCGTACTGTTTTCCGGCGGCCAGGACTCGGCCACGTGCCTCGCATGGGCGCTCGACCGCTACGAGAGCGTCGAGACGCTCGGCTTCGATTACGGCCAGCGTCATCGCGTCGAACTGGAATGCCGCGAGGGCTTTCGCGCGGCGATTGCGAGCACGTTCCCCGCATGGGGCGAGCGTCTCGGCGACGATCACATGATCGATCTCTCGGTGCTCGGTTCGATCAGCGACACGGCCATGACGCGCGAGATCGAGATCGAAACGGCGGCGAGCGGCTTGCCGAACACCTTTGTGCCGGGCCGCAACCTGATGTTCATGCAGATCGCCGCGGCAATCGCTTATCGCCGGGGGCTCCGGGTGCTCGTGGGCGGCATGTGCGAAACCGACTTCTCGGGCTACCCCGACTGCCGCGACGACACGATGAAGGCGCTGCAAGTGACGCTCAATCTCGGCATGGACACGCGCTTCGTCCTGGAAACGCCGCTCATGTGGCTCGACAAGGCCGACACGTGGCGTCTGGCCGAAAAGCTGGGCGGCGAGGCGCTGGTGGACATGGTGCGCGTGGAAACGCACACCTGCTACGTGGGCGAGCGCGCCGAGCTTCACGCGTGGGGCTTCGGCTGCGGCGAGTGCCCGGCGTGCAAGTTGCGCAAACGCGGGTACGAAGCGTACCTCGCCGGCGAGAACGTGACGGAAGCGCCGGTCTGAGCGTGAGCCTCGGGCCGCACGCACCGAACTGAACAAGGCACAGGGCCGCGCACGGGCGGCGCGCCCCGCCGACACGACGATTTCGCGCCCGAGACCAACCCGGCTTTGCATGCGCCTTGCGCTCAGGAGCCAGAACCAGGCTGCACGATGACTTACGCGGTAAAGGAAATTTTCTACACGTTGCAGGGCGAAGGCGCGAACGCCGGGCGCCCGGCCGTGTTTTGCCGGTTCGCCGGCTGCAATCTCTGGTCGGGCCGCGAGGAAGATCGCGAAGAAGCCGTTTGCCGCTTCTGCGACACCGACTTTGTCGGCACCGATGGTGAGAACGGCGGCAAGTTTCGCACGCCGGAAGAACTCGTCGCGAAGATCGCCTCGCTATGGCCCGAAGGCGAGGGCAACCGCTTCGTGGTGTGCACGGGCGGCGAGCCGATGCTGCAGATCGACGCGCCGTTCGTCGACGCGCTGCACGCCGCCGGCTTCGAAATCGCCATCGAGACGAACGGCTCGCTGCCGGTGCTCGACACCATCGACTGGATTTGCGTGAGCCCGAAGGCCGACGCGCCGCTCGTCGTCACGAAGGGCAACGAACTGAAAGTGGTCGTGCCGCAGGAAAACCAGCGCCTCGCCGAGTACGCGAAGCTCGATTTCGAGTATTTTCTCGTGCAGCCCATGGATGGCCCGTCGCGCGACCTGAACACGAAGCTCGCGATCGACTGGTGCAAGCGTCATCCGCAGTGGCGGCTGTCGATGCAGACCCACAAATACCTGAACATTCCCTGATTCACGCGAATTTATCTGAAGAAGCGCCGTGCTGACGATCACCCGAAAACTCGAATTCGACGCGGGCCACCGCATCCCCGACCACCGCAGCCAGTGCCGTAACCTGCACGGCCACCGCTACGTGCTCGAAATTACGCTGGAAGGCGACCTCGTCGAAACCGAAGGCGCGCCCGACCGCGGCATGGTGATGGATTTCGCCGACGTGAAGTCGCTCGCGAACCAGCATCTCGTCGATCTGTGGGATCACGCGTTCCTCGTCTTCGCGGGCGACACGCAGGTGCGCGGCTTTCTCGAAACGCTGCCGGGCCACAAGACGGTCGTGATCGACCGCATTCCGACGGTGGAAAACCTCGCGGCCATCGCGTTCGACATTCTCGCGAACGTGTACGACGCGCACTATGGCGTGAATCTGCGCCTGCACAAGCTGCGGCTGTACGAAACGCCGAACTGCTGGGCCGAAGTCACGCGCGGCTGACACGCGCAAAACACACCTCACCCTCGCTCCGACGACCCGCGCAAGGCGGGTTTTCCGTGCCGTCGCCCAGGTTTTTGTCGCGGTATGATCGTTGCCGCAAGGCCTGCGCATCCCTGCGCGCGGCCCGACAAACACATAACGGAGCGAGACCTGCGGGCTGCCGCGCTGCCGGGCGAAACCGCCCGCGCGTCACGCGTGCGCCACGCGGCCTCGCCGGGAGCACGGCGATGAGCACCTTCACCAATCCCCTCAAGGAACGCCTCAAGGAGGCGGAACCGCTATTCGGCCTATGGCTTTCGATGGGCAGCGAAACCGCCGCCGAGGCGCTAGCGCACGCCGGCTTCGACTGGCTGCTGATCGACATGGAGCACACCCCGAACGACAGCGCCGACACCATCGCGCAGCTACGCGCCATCGCCGCCGCGCATCTGCCCACCGAGCCGGTGGTGCGTCTGCCCGGCAGCGAGCCCTGGCTCGTAAAGCATGTGCTCGACGCGGGCGCGCGCACGGTGATGTTCCCCAACGTGGCGTCGGCTGAAGAGGCCGCGCGCGCGGTGAGCCTCACGCAGTACCCCGATGCGCGCACGCCCGGCGGCCAGCGCGGCGTGGCGGGCGTGGTGCGCGCGGCGGCATACGGCATGCGGCGCGACTACCTGCAGGGCGCGAACGCGCAGATTGCGACGATCGTGCAGATCGAGTCGGCGGCGGCGCTGGCCGAAGTCGAGAAGATCGCGAGGGTGCCGGGCGTCGATTGCCTGTTCGTGGGCCCCGCCGATCTTGCGGCGAGCCTTGGCCATCTCGGCGACTCGAAGCATCCGGACGTGGTCGCCGCCGTGCAGCGGATCGTCGCGGCCGCGCGCGAGGCGGGCGTGGCGGCGGGCATTTTCGCGCTCGATGCGGCCGCTGCGAAGCAGTATCGCGAGATGGGTTTCAGTTTCATCGCACTGGCCGCCGACGTGATGTGGCTCGTGCGCGCGACGCGCCAGGCGCTCCAGGAGGCGAGATCATGAGGCGTCCGAAAGGGCTTGTTGAACGGATGGTGCGTGCTGCGGCGATAGGCTGCCTGGCGGGCGCGGCGCTCGGCGCAAGCGCCATCGCTGCCGCAGCCGACGGCGCCAGCGCCACGGCGGGCGCTCAATCCGATCCGCAAACCGCCAACGCCGTCGCCGATTACAACGCGGGCAATCTCAGCGCGGCGCGCGCCGAGTTCCAGGCGGCGGCGGGGCGCGGCAACCGGCTGGCGGAGTTCAACTACGCGATGATGCTCGTGAACGGCGAAGGCGGCGCCGCCGACGTTGGCGAGGGCCGCAAGTGGCTGCGCAAGGCGGCGGACGCGAACATGTCGCATGCGCAATACGTGTACGGCAAGATGTACGACGACGGCGACTTCGTCGAGCGCGACCCGGCGCAGGCGCACCAGTGGTTTCTCAAGGCGGCGAAGCAGGGCCACGTGCAGGCGGAACTCGCGCTGGCGAACCAGTACCTGGACGGACGCGGCACCACGCGCGACAACAAGCAGGCGTTCTACTGGTACAAGAAGGCCGCCGAGGGCGGCGACATGACGGCGCAATACGTGACCGGCTCCTTCTACGAGCGCGGCGGCGACGGCGTGCCGAAGAATCTCAACGTCGCGCGCGCGTACTATGCGGCGGCGGCGGCGCAGGGCGATCCCGTCGCTCGACTGAAGTATCAGCAGTTGAGCGCGCAACTGATGAAGTCGGCGCCCGCGCAGTAAGCGTCAGCAAGCGAGTGCCGAAACGCAAACGCGCCGGACAATGCCGGCGCGTTTTTTTTACGTCGAGGGAGCGGCCGTACCCGCCCGGCGCGCCCTCAACTCTGCATCAACCGCTTCTGGCGTCCCACGCTCATGATGAGCCCGATCGCCACCCCGAGCGTGGTGAGCGCCGTGCCACCATAGCTCATGAACGGCAGCGGCACGCCCACCACGGGCAGGATGCCGCTCACCATGCCGATGTTGACGAACGCATAGGTGAAGAACGCCATCGTGAGCGAGCCGGCCAGCAATCGCCCGAAGAGCGTCGCCCCGTTCGCGGCGATATAGAGCCCGCGCGCGATCAGACACATGTAGAGCGTGAGCAGCACGAGGCCGCCCGCCATGCCGAATTCCTCGGAGAACACCGCGAAAATGAAGTCGGTGTGTTTCTCGGGGATGAACTCCAGGTGCGACTGCGTGCCCTTCAGCCAGCCCTTGCCGAGCGGGCCGCCCGAGCCGATCGCGATCACGGCCTGGATGGTGTGGAAGCCCTTGCCGAGCGGATCGGAAGTCGGGTCGAGCAGCGTGCAGATGCGGTGCTTCTGGTAGTCGTGCATGAGTGGCCAGTTCACCTGCGGCTGGCAGATCTTGTCCTGGAACGCCGCGATCGAGGCCACCGCGATCACGCCCGCAATCAGCACCGGCACGATCAGCTTGAACGAGAGCCCCGCGAAATAGATGACAAAGAGCCCTGAGGCGAACACGAGCACGGCGGTGCCGAGATCGGGCTGCTTGGCGATGAGGCCCACCGGCACGAGCAGGATCACGAAGCCGACGATGAAGTCGTACCAGCGCATCACGCCTTCCCGGCGCTGGTAGTACCACGCGAGCATGAGCGGCGTGGCGATCTTGAGGATCTCGGAGGGCTGAATCACGACGCCCACGTTGATCCAGCGCTTCGCGCCCTTGCGCGTGAGCCCGAATAGCGCCACGGCAACGAGCAGCGCGATGCCGAAGGTATAGATCGGCACCGCGAAGCGCATGAGCGTGTTGGGCGGCACGTTGGCGAGCGCCCACATCAGCACGAAGGTGAGCATGATGTTGCGCAACTGGTCTTCCACGCGGCCGGGCACGTCGAGGCTCGCGCTGTACAGCGTCACGATGCCCACGCACAGCAGCAGGAATACGGTGAGCGCGAGCGGGCGGTCGAAGCCGAGGAACATCTTGCGCAGCGTGTCGAGCACGGCGCGCTTGTCGATCTTGTCGAGCTGGAAGAAAGGCATGGTGACTCCTTACTCGTCGATGCCGCCCGTTGCGGGCTTGGGCGGCGGTGCGAGCGTGGCCGCGTCGCTTGCGCCGGCTGGGCGGCGCGGGCGATGGGGGCCTGGGCCGAAGTGGCGGGGCACGGAGGCGGGCGCGGGGCGGCCGGCGCCCGTGTCGGGCGAGCCGTCCGCGCTGGCGGTGCCGCCGTTCACGGCGTCGGTTGCGGCGGGCGCATCGGGGCTGACGTTCTGGCGCGGCTTGCGGGTGTTGCCGACTGTGTTGCCGACGGTGTTGCCCCCGGCGCTGCTGGCAGGCGCGGGCCGCGCCGCCGCGCCGGTAGCCGAAGCCGGACCCGCGGTGGCCGCCCCCGAGGCTTCCGAAGCCGCCGCCGCAGCCGCCGACGCCGCTGCGGCCGCCGATGCCGCGCCGGGAACCGGCAGCGGCGTGAAACCGGCGGCGACCCTCACGGGCTGCGCGGCGGACGTGGCCGATGGCGTGCCCGAGGCCGCCGCGGGCGGCGCGCCGATCACGGGCGCGGACGCGTCCTCGGTGGCCGAAGCCGCCGCGGTCACAGCCGCCTGCTCGACGCCGGGCTTCAGGCGATCGACAAGGTAATAGTCGAGCACGCGACGCGCGATCGGGCCTGCGGCCTGCGCGCCCCAGCCGCCGTTTTCGACGATCAGCGCGACGGCGATCTGCGGCTTTTCGGCCGGTGCGAACGCGATGAAGAGCGCGTGGTCGCGCAGATTTTCGGCCAGCGCGTGCGCCTTGTACTTGCCGCCCTGCAGCGAGAACACCTGCGCCGTGCCGGTCTTGCCCGCCGACGTGTAGGGCGCGTTGCGGAACACCTGGTAGGCTGTGCCCGACGGGTTCATCGTCACGTTTTCCATGCCGCGCTTCACCACGTCGATGTCGCTCTGGCTCACGTTCAGGCGGCCGCTTTCGCTCGGCACCGTGAGGCGTTCCTGCTTGGTGATCGGATTTTCGATCTCCTTCACGAGGTGGGGCTTCATCAGAACGCCGTTGTCGGCGATCGTGGCCGTGGCGTGCGCGAGCTGCAGGATCGTGAACGAGTTGTAGCCCTGCCCGATGCCAAGGCTGATCGTCTCGCCCTCGTACCACTTCTGCTGCTCGGGCTTGCGATAGGCCTTGCGCTTCCATTCGGTGGAGGGCAGGATGCCGCGCGCCTCGCCCGCGATGTCGATGCCCGTCAACTGGCCGAAGCCGAGCGGCTTCATGAAATTTGCGATGTTGTCCACGCCCAGGTCGTGCGCGAGCATGAAGAAGTAGGTGTCGTTGGACACCATGATCGCGCGGTTCATGTCGACCCAGCCCTGGCCCGAGCGCACGTCGTTGTTGAAGCGATGGCCGCCGAACATGTAGTAGCCGGGGTCGGAGAAGCCCCACTGCGGCGTGCGCTTGTGCAGCGTGAGCGCGGCGAGCGCCATGAACGGCTTGTAGGTCGAGCCCGGCGGATAGGTGCCGTGCAGCGGACGGTTCAGGAGCGGGTGATCGGGCGAGTTGTTCAGGTCGTCCCAGGTCTGCTGGTCGATGCCGTCGACGAACGAATTCGGATCGAAGCTCGGCGCGGAAACGAACGCGAGAATGTCACCCGTGGAAGGCTCGATCGCCACGAGCGCGCCGCGCTTGCCCGCGAACGCCTGCTCGGCCACCTGCTGCAGGCCGATGTCGATCGAGAGCACGAGATTGTTGCCGGGCGTGGCCTGCGTGCGCGAGAGCGTGCGCACGGGGCGGCCGCCCGCCGTCACTTCCACTTCCTCGAAACCGGTCAGGCCGTGCAGCTCGGTTTCGTAGCTTTGCTCGACGCCGATCTTGCCGATGTAGTCGGTGCCGTTGTAGTTGTTCGCATCGAGACGCGGATCGTAATGCTCGGGATCGCTGTCGTTCTTGTCGGAGAGATCGTCGATGCGCTCCTGGTCGCGCTGCGAAATACGGCCGATATAGCCGATCACGTGGGCAGCCGTGGGACCGAGCGGGTACTGGCGGAACAGGCGCGCGCGCACTTCCACACCGGGGAAGCGAAAGCGCTGCGCGGTGAAGCGCGCGACTTCGTCGTCGGTGAGACGCGTGCGGATGGGCAGGCTCTCGAAGTTCTTCGAGTCTTCGAGCAGCTTCTTGAAGCGGCGGCGGTCGCGCTGGTCGATCGGAATCACGGTCGCGAGCTGGTCGATCGTGTTGTCGAGCGTGTCGGTGAGCTTCGAGGGCGTGATTTCGAGCGTGTACGCCGAATAGTTCTTCGCGAGCACGACGCCGTTGCGGTCGGTGATGATGCCGCGGTTTGGCACGATCGGCGCGACGGAAATGCGGTTTTCGTCCGCCTGCAGCGAATACTTGCTGTGGTTCCAGACCTGCAGGTAGAGGAAGCGGAACGCGATCAGCCCGAAGCAGACGAACACGAACAGCCCCGCCGCCGCGACGCGCAGGCGGAACTTCGTGAGCTGCTGCTGGGTGTCCTTGAATTCGGTCATGCTGTCAGACCCGGATTCCGCCGTTCCAGTCACGAGGAATAGCGGGCCGGGGTGCGTAAGAGGTAGTCAAGCGAGTCTTCCAGCGGTGCGCGGCGCGCCGCTCAAATGGGCCGGGTGTCGTCGTGATCGACGGGACGGCGCTGCGGCAGGAGCAGCAGCACGCTCGCAACCGGCCAGAGGATGGCCTCGACGAAGCCGCTGATGAGATAACCCCAGCCAGGAAACGATGCGCCCATCAGCAGGCGGATCACGAACGGCACGACCTGCGCGCCGACCAGCATGGGCGTGACGGCGAACATCTGCAGGCCGATCGACATCCACAGCACGCGGCGGTGAATGGTGATCGCGCCATACGAAAGCAGCGTGTACGCCAGCGCGTGCTCGCCGAGCAGGTTCGCGTTGTGGACGTCCATGAGAAGCCCGAGGAAAAACGCGACGCCCATGCCGACCTTGCGCGGCTGGTGAATGTTCCAGAACAGCAGCACGAGCGCGACGAAATCGGGCACGCCGGGCAGCTTGCCCCAGGGCAGCAGGTTCAGCAGGAACGCCGCCGCGAGGCTGAAAACGATGAAGTACGGATTGACCGGCTGGAGAATGTATTGCGGACGCGGCATCAATGGCCCCCTTTCTCAACGGCCTTCGCTGCCTCTTCCCGCAGGCTCTCCTTCGGCCTTCTTTCGGGTTGCTTCTGCTGCGCCGGCTTCTTGTCGGCTGCCTCGGCGGCTGTTGCTGCGTTCGCCGCGGGCTTTGCCGGCTGCGCGGCGGCGGCCGGCGCGGCGGCGCCCGGCGCGCCCGAAGCTGCGGCTGCGGGCTTCGCCTTCGCGTCGTCGGCTTTTTTGTCGGCCTTCTTGTCCGCGGCTCTGGCGGGCTTCTTCTTCGCGTCCTTCGCTTCGGCGGCCGCCGCGGCTTCTTCGGCGGCAACCGGGTTGGGCGGCACCTGCGGGACATAGTGCAGCACGAGCACCTGGCGCGCCCCGCGCACGGCGGCGAGCGGCAGGCAGACCACGCGTGCGAATGCCGTATCGGCCTGCTTGTCCACGCGCAGCACCTTCGCGACCGGCAGCCCTTGCGGATACACGCCGTCGAGGCCGCTCGTCACCAGTTCGTCGCCGATTTGCAGATCGGCGCTGATCGGCACGAAGCGCAGGTCGAGCAGGTCGCCCTTCGCCGTGCCGTAAATCACGCTGCGAAGGCCCGTGCGCACGACTTCGACCGGCACGGCCTGGTCCTTATCGGTGACGAGCGTGACTTCGGACTGCATGGGGAACACGCGCGTGACCTGGCCGATCACGCCGTCCTCGCTCAACACGGGCGAGCCGTTCTGGATACCCTGCTGCGAGCCGCCTCCGATCACGACCTTCTGCGTGAACGGGTCGCGCGTGTCGTACTGGATGTCCGCGGGCGTGGTTTGCGCGCCGATGCGCTGCGAAAGCTGCAGCAGCGCGCGCAGGTGCGCGTTTTCGGCGGCGAGCGTTGCGGCTTCGTTGGCCTGCTGCGAAAGCTGGAGATTGCGCGCGTGCAGTTGCGTGTTCTCGGTGCGCAGCGTGGAACTCGTCACGGCCAGATCGGCGGCGCCCATAAAGAAGTCGCGCGGCACGAGGGCCGCGCGTTGGAGCGGGTACAGGCCCGCGCCGAGCACGCCGCGCACGACTTCGAGCGTCTTGAAGCGCGCATCGGAGACGAGGAGCGCGAGCGACAGCACGACGAAGAAAATCAGCCGTGCGAGTGCCGAGGGGCCCTGTCTAAAGAGGGGCGGCGGACTGTATTCCATGGTCGGCGCCGGGGGCGTGTGCGGTTCGGTGAAACAGAGGGTGTAACGAAGGGCGCAACGAAGTGTGAGACTTCGGCGCCCCGAAGGCCGCCCTGTTGCGCTCCCCATGATGGCGCGCGCGCCGCCACGCCAGCAATGGCGGGGCGACGCTCAAACCGCGCCGCGGGCGCGCGCAGCAGTGCGCGGCGCGCTTACTCGTACGAGAAGATGCTGCCAAGCTTGTCCATGCGCTCGAGCGCCATGCCCGAGCCGCGCACCACACAGGTGAGCGGGTCTTCGGCCACGAGCACCGGCAGACCGGTTTCTTCGGCGAGCAGGCGGTCCAGATCGCGCAGCAGCGCGCCGCCGCCCGTGAGCATCATGCCGCGCTCGGCAATGTCGGCGCCCAGTTCCGGCGGCGTTTGTTCGAGCGCGATCTTCACCGACGAGACGATCTGGTTCAGCGGGTCGGTCAGTGCTTCGAGAATTTCGTTGCTCGAAATCGTGAAGCTGCGCGGAATGCCTTCCGACAGATTGCGGCCCTTCACTTCCATTTCCTTGACTTCGGAGCCGGGGAACGCCGAACCGATTTCCTTCTTGATGGCTTCGGCCGTTTGCTCGCCGATCAGCATGCCGTAGTTGCGGCGGATGTAGTTGACGATGGCTTCGTCGAACTTGTCGCCGCCCACGCGCACCGAACCCTTGTAGACGATGCCGCCGAGCGAGATCACGCCCACTTCGGTCGTGCCGCCGCCGATGTCGACGACCATCGAGCCCGTGGCTTCCGAAACCGGCAGGCCCGCGCCGATAGCGGCGGCCATCGGCTCTTCGATCAGGTACACCTGCGAGGCGCCCGCGCCGTGCGCGGCTTCCTTGATCGCGCGGCGCTCGACCTGGGTCGAACCGCACGGCACGCAGATGATGATGCGCGGCGACGGCGAGAACATGCGCGACTCGTGCGCCGTCTTGATGAACTGCTTGATCATCTGCTCGGTGACGGTGAAGTCGGCGATCACGCCGTCCTTCATCGGGCGGATGGCTTCGATGTTGCCCGGGACCTTGCCGAGCATCTGCTTGGCTTCCTTGCCGACTGCCTGAATGGTCTTCTTGCCGTTCGGGCCGCCTTCCTGGCGAATGGAGACGACCGAAGGTTCGTCGAGGACGATGCCCTTGCCGCGCATGTAGATCAGGGTGTTGGCGGTGCCGAGGTCGATCGCCAGGTCGTTGGAGAAGTAGCTACGCAGAAAACCGAACATTCAAAAATCCTGTCTCGCTTGTGGCCGACCTTCGAGCTTCTTGGGCGAGGGCGGCAGCGGAAAAATAAACAGCCTCAGGGCGCCATGCGCCGCCACGAAAGCACCACGAGCGGACTGCGCAGGGAGTCGCAAGGGGCGCCCCGAGGGGCCTGAGACTGCGGGGATGGTTACCGGAGGCAGCCACGCTGCGCCGCCCGTTTGATCGGGTCTGGCCGCATAGTGTTGCGTACAGAACCGAAAGGCGGATGCAAGGCGGTCCGGGTTTGGGTCGAACGCGTAATGATACCTTATAATTTTGCCTGTTTTGCAGGATCCGGAAGCCAGTTTTTGACCTCGTCGAAGCTTTCTTCAAGAGCCGGATCCGGCGCGATAAACCGCTGTTGCAGCACCGAATTTCCGCACTGCCGCAGCTTCTTTTTCCGGTGACCGCATGGCCCTGACCCTGAACGATGTGAAGCGTATCGCGCATCTTGCGCGCCTCGAACTGGCCGACGCCGAAGCCGGCAATACGCTCGAACGCCTGAACGACTTCTTTGGCCTCGTCGAGCAGATGCAGGCCGTGGATACGACCGGCATCGCGCCGCTCGCGCACCCGATCGAACAGATCGAGGACGTCGCGCTGCGCCTGCGCGAGGACGCCGTGACCGAAATCGTGGATCGCGAAGCGCTGCAACGTCCCGCGCCCGCGGTGCAGGACGGACTTTACCTCGTACCGCGCGTGATTGAGTAAACAAGCGGCATTTTTTCGCCATTTTCGAAACCTTTCGAGTTGTCGGAACAGTTCGAAAAAGGCACGGACTCCCGAGTTTTTCCGGGTTTTCCGCGAAGCGGCCCGCACGTTTGTCAACGTCTGGCGAGCCGCTTTCCGGACGGCGCAACGATCTGACTTCGACCACGCCGTGACGTTCTTCCAGGAATTACGCAATGCATGACAAAAGCTTGACCGAACTGCGCGCCGCGCTGGCTGCGAAGGAGTGCTCCGCAGTCGAGCTGGCCCAGCATTTTCTGGGTCGGATTGAGGCACATCAAGACTTGAACGCTTTCGTCGACGTCAATCCCGAATTGACGCTCGCTCAGGCGAAGGCCGCCGACGCGCTTCTGCACTCGGGCCACGCAGGCCCGCTCGCGGGCATTCCGCTCGCGCACAAGGACGTGTTCGTCACGCGCGGCTGGCGTTCGACCGCCGGCTCGAAGATGCTTGCAAACTATGTGAGCCCGTTCGACGCGACCGTCGTCGAGCGCCTGGAGCGCGCGGGCATGGTCTGCCTCGGCAAGACCAACATGGACGAATTCGCGATGGGCTCGTCCAACGAGAACTCGCATTTCGGCGCCGTGAAGAACCCGTGGGACACGAAGGCCGTGCCGGGCGGCTCGTCGGGCGGGTCCGCCGCGGCCGTCGCCGCGCGCCTCGCGCCCGCCGCCACCGGCACCGACACGGGCGGCTCGATCCGGCAGCCCGCGTCGTTCACGGGCGTGACGGGCATCAAGCCCACCTACGGCCGCGTGTCGCGCTACGGCATGATCGCGTTTGCCTCGTCGCTCGACCAGGGCGGCCCGTTCGCGCAGAACGCCACCGATTGCGCGCTGCTCCTGAACGCCATGGGCGGTTTCGACGAGCGCGACTCGACGAGCCTCACGCACGCGCACGAAGACTACACGCGCTTCATCGGCCAGAAGTGGGACAACAACGGGAGCGCCGATGCCAGCGCCGACAAGCCGCTTGCGGGCCTGCGCATCGGCCTGCCGAAGGAATACTTCGGCGCGGGTCTCGCCGACGACGTGCGCGCGGCCATCGACGCCGCGCTCAAGACGTACGAATCGCTCGGCGCGACGCTCGTGGAAGTCACGCTGCCGAAAACCGAGCTGTCGATTCCCGTGTACTACGTGATCGCGCCGGCGGAAGCCTCGTCGAACCTCTCGCGCTTCGACGGCGTGCGCTTCGGCCACCGCGCGGCCGAGTACCGCGATCTGCTCGACATGTACAAGAAGTCGCGCGCCGAAGGCTTCGGGCCTGAGGTGAAACGCCGCATTCTGGTGGGCACGTACGTGCTTTCGCACGGCTACTACGACGCCTACTACCTTCAGGCGCAGAAGATCCGCCGCATCATCGCGCAAGATTTCCAGGAAGCGTTCAAGCAGTGCGACGTCATCATGGGCCCGGTGGCCCCGAGCGTGGCGTGGGACCTGGGCGCAAAGGGCGACGATCCGCTGCAGATGTACCTCGCGGACATCTACACGCTCTCCACGAGCCTCGCGGGCCTGCCCGGCATGAGCGTGCCGTGCGGCTTCGGCGCGGGTGCGAACGCGCAGCGACCCGTCGGTCTGCAGATCGTCGGCAACTATTTCAACGAGGCCCGCATGCTGCAGGTCGCCGACGCCTTCCAGCGCGCGACCGACTGGCATCGCAAGGCGCCGGCAGGGACAGGGGTGCAGGCATGAGCACACAATGGGAAGTCGTTATCGGTCTTGAGACGCACGCGCAGTTGTCGACGGCGTCGAAGATCTTCTCGGGCGCATCGACGCAGTTCGGCGCCGCGCCCAACTCGCAGGCCTGTCCCGTCGATCTCGCGTTGCCCGGCGTGCTGCCGGTGATGAACCGCGGCGCCGTCGAGCGCGCGATCCAGTTCGGTCTCGCGATCGGCTCGACCATCGCGCCGCGCAGCATCTTCGCGCGCAAGAACTACTTCTACCCGGACCTGCCGAAGGGCTATCAGATCAGCCAGTACGAGATTCCGGTCGTGCAGGGCGGGAGAATCACCATCCAGGTGCCGGCCAACGAAAAGGCCGGTAAGGAAGCCTACGAGAAGACCATCAATCTCACGCGCGCTCACCTGGAAGAAGACGCGGGCAAGTCGCTGCACGAAGACTTCGCGGGCATGACGGGCATCGACCTGAACCGCGCGGGCACGCCGCTGCTCGAAATCGTTACGGAACCCGAAATGCGCAGCGCGGCCGAAGCCGTGGCCTACGCGAAGTCGCTGCACACGCTCGTCGTGTGGCTCGGCATCTGCGACGGCAACATGCAGGAAGGCTCGTTCCGCTGCGACGCGAACGTCTCCGTGCGCCCGGTCGGCCAGAAGGAATTCGGCACGCGCGCCGAGATCAAGAACCTGAACTCGTTCCGCTTCCTCGAAGAGGCGATCCAGTACGAAGTGCGCCGCCAGATCGAGCTGATCGAAGACGGCGGCACGGTGGTCCAGGAAACGCGCCTCTACGATCCGGACAAGCGCGAAACGCGCTCCATGCGCAGCAAGGAAGACGCGCACGATTACCGCTATTTCCCCGACCCCGACCTCATGCCGCTCGTGATTGACGCCGCGTGGGTCGAGCGCGTGAAGGGCGAAATGTCCGAGTTGCCCGCGACCATGCAAACGCGCTTCGTCGAGCAATACGGCGTGACGCCGTATGACGCGAACGTGTTGACGTCTTCGAAGGCAATGGCTTCGTACTTCGAGGCCGTCGTCGCGAAGGCGGGCGGCGCGCAAGCCAAGGCCGCGG
The DNA here is from genome assembly GCF_905220295.1 of Paraburkholderia sp. J76. Taxonomy (NCBI): domain Bacteria; kingdom Pseudomonadati; phylum Pseudomonadota; class Betaproteobacteria; order Burkholderiales; family Burkholderiaceae; genus Paraburkholderia; species Paraburkholderia sp. J76. Next base: position 44,496 of record NZ_CAJMZJ010000008.1, on the reverse strand, counting down.
CCAACTGGCTGATGGGCGAGTTCTCGTCGCAACTGAACCGCGAAGGCCTCGACATCGCCGCCTCGCCGGTAACGGCTGCGCAGTTCGCCGTGCTGCTCGCGCGTATCGCCGACGGCACCATCTCGAACAAGATCGCCAAGGAAGTGTTCCAGGCGATGTGGGACGAGAAGGCGACGGACGAAGGCGCGGCGGACCGCATCATCGAAGCGAAGGGCCTCAAGCAGATCTCGGACACGGGCGCGCTCGAAGCGATCATCGACGAGGTGCTCGCCGCGAACCAGAAGTCGGTCGAAGAATTCCGCGCCGGCAAGGAAAAGGCGTTCAATGCGCTGATCGGCCAGGCGATGAAGGCCACGAAGGGCAAGGCGAATCCGCAGCAGGTCAACGAGCTGCTCAAGAAGAAGCTGGGCTGAGTCCGGCTTCGACCGGGCAGGCTTGCAAGGCGGCGTCGTGCTGGGCAGTGCGACGCCGCCTTGCCGCTTTTGGCTCGCTTTGCCTTCCGTATTCACGAGAGAGGAGAACAACGCATGTCCAAGGTCCCGAGTCTCGACGATTACCGCGTGCCGTATTTCAGCGACAAGAAGACGGAAGCCTTCGCGCTCAGCGCGCTCGACCCCGCCGCGAAGCCGTTTTCGACCGGCAGCAAGGAAGGCGACCGCGACCGTGTCGCCGCGATCGGCAAGAAGCTCGACGTGCTGCAGGAGCGTCTGCACGCGCAGCGTCATCAGCGCGTGCTGCTCGTGCTGCAAGGCATGGACACGAGCGGCAAGGACGGCACGATTCGCGGCGTATTCCGCGAGGTCGATCCGCTCGGCCTGCGCATCGTGCCGTTTAGCGCGCCCACGCCCAGGGAGGCCGCGCGCGACTTTCTCTGGCGCGTGCATTTGCAGGTGCCCGCCGCGGGGGAGCTGGCCATCTTCAATCGCAGTCACTACGAAGACGTGCTCGTGCCGCGCGTGACCGGCCAGATCGACTCGGCCGAATGCGAGCGCCGTTACCGGCAGATCCGCGATTTCGAGGCGCTGCTCGCGCAAAGCGGCACGTCGATCATCAAGTGCATGCTCCATATCTCGAAGGACGAGCAGCGCAGCCGCCTCCAGGCGCGCATCGACGATCCGACCAAACACTGGAAGTTCGACGTATCGGACGTGGAAGCGCGCAAGCACTGGGATGCCTACCAGGCCTCGTATCAGGACGCGCTCCCGGCCACCTCCACGGAATACGCGCCGTGGTTCGTGATTCCCGCGGATTCGAAGTCGCATCGCAACGTCATGGTGGGCGAATTGCTGCTGCGCCTCATGGAAAGCATGAAGCTCGAATTCCCGCCGGCCAAGGCCGAACTCAAGGGTCTCAAGATCGACTGAGACAGAACATATCCCCTCGCGCGGCGCCGTGCGAGGCAACGCACAATCAAGAGGAAAGAAGACATGTTGCGTGTGATCACCGCGAATCTGAATGGCATCCGCTCGGCGGCGAAGAAGGGCTTTTTCGAATGGTTCGGCGAGCAGAAGGCCGACGTGCTCTGCGTGCAGGAAATCAAGTGCTCGCAGGACGACATGACGCCGGAATTCCTCGCGCCGCACGACTTCACGGGCTACTTCCAGCATGCGCAGAAGAAGGGCTACAGCGGCGCGGGCGTGTATTCGCGCCACGAGCCCGATGACGTCATCATCGGTTTTGGCAGCAAGGAGTTCGACCCGGAAGGGCGCTATGTGGAAACGCGCTACGGCAAGCTCTCGGTGATTTCGGTGTACGTACCTTCGGGTTCGAGCGGCGACGAGCGCCAGGCCGCGAAGTACCGCTTCATGGACGAATTCATGCCGCATCTCTCCGAACTCAAGCGCGAGCGCGAAGTGATCCTGTGCGGCGACGTGAACATCGTCCACAAGGAAATCGACATCAAGAACTGGAAGGGCAACCAGAAGAACTCCGGCTGCCTGCCCGAAGAGCGCGCGTGGCTCACGAGCCTCTTCGACGAAGTGGGCTACGTCGACGTGTTCCGCACGCTCGACCCGCGCCCCGAGCAATACACGTGGTGGAGCAACCGCGGCCAGGCGTACGCGAAGAACGTGGGGTGGCGTATCGATTATCAGATCGCGACGCCCGGCATTGCGCACAAGGCGAAAAAGACGTCGATCTTCAGGGACATCAAGTTCAGCGATCACGCGCCGCTGACGATCGACTACGACTACAAGGTCAAAAGCTGACGCTCGCTTGGGCGCACCGCGAAACCGCTTTCACGGCGCCGAAACCACCTTGCGCTTCTGCATGGCCGGGATGCCCGCGTAGTCGGGCAGTTCGGCGAGCGGCTTGCCGATGGCCTTCGCGTAGAGCGGCATCATGTCGGCGAGGCGCTTGGCGATGTCGGCGCGCCGCGCGGGCGTGTAAGGATGCACGTAGATGAAGCCCTGGTCGCGGTCGGCGCGCGTCGCCGCCGCGAGCTTGTCCCAGAGCGTGAGCGCGGCGCGCGGATCGAAGCCCGCGCGCGCGGCGATATCGCTGCCGATCACGTCGGCTTCGGTTTCGTCGGCGCGGCCGTAATGCATCTCCACGAGCTGCGAGCCGATCCCGAGCGGAAACACGCCGAGATCCGCGAGCCCGAATAGCTGCGGCACGGTGCCCGATTCGATCTGCGCGGCCTGTTGTTCGCCCAGGCGCTCGCGCACGTGTTCGCGCACCGCATGCGCGATCTCGTGGCCGAGCAGCATGCCGAACTCGTTGTCGTTGAGCTTCACGCGGTCGAGCAAGCCGCCATACACGATGATCTTGCCGCCCGGCAGCGCGTACATGCGAATGTCGTTCGAGCGGATCACCGCCACTTCCCACTTCCAGTTCTTGACGCGATCGCTCCACTTCTGCGCATAAGGCGCGAGCCGGTCGACGAAAGCCCGCACACGCTGCACGTGCGGATCGCTTTCGGCATAGAGACGGTTCGAATGGGCCGCGCCGCGCACGATCTCGTTGAACTCGGCGGTGGCCTGCGCTTCGAGCATCGGCGAGGGAATCAGGTTGCGGTATACGGCGGCGTTGCCGAAGCGCACCACGCGGCCCGTGTTCGGCGCGCCGGGAGCGACGTTGCCCGGCGTGGCGTTCGCGTTATTCGTCGGGTTGATGGCGGCGGCGCTTGCGCTCGCGACGCTGCCTGCCGGCGGCGCGGCGACGTTGCCCGGCGCGGCCGCCGACGCGCTCGTGGCGGCGGGATTCTCCGCACCACGGGCATGCCATGCAAAAAGGCCGGCCCACGCCGCGGCAAGCGCCAGCATGAGCGCACGGGCGCGCACGCCCCGGCGCTGCGGCGCGCGCCGGCTGTGCACGGCGGTCTCATGCGTGCTCACGACCGGACTCTCCACGGGGCAATGCGAATGAGCAGGAGCATACCCGGTACGGCCAGCACCGTGCAGACGATGAAGTAGTCGAACCAGCCGATCTTCGCGACCACGTAGCCGCTCGCGGCGGAGGCCAGCGTGCGCGGCACGGAGGCGAGGCTCGTGAAGAGCGCGAACTGCGTGGCGGTGTAACGCGGATCGGTCGTGCTCGCAATGTAGGCCGTGAACGCGGCGAGCGTGAGGCCGGTCGCGAAGGTCTCGAAACCGTACACGAGTGCGAGCGCAACGGCGCGCGGGTCGAGCGTGAATTGCACATTGGCGCCGAAGAGTTCCGCCGCCGACGAAACCGCGTGGTTCACGGCGAGCACCGCGTCGTAAATGGCCGCGAGCGAGGGCGAGCCCGGGCCGAGTTGCGCGAGCCACGCGAAGCCGAGCGTCGAAATCATCTGCAGGAAACCGAAGATCCACAGCCCGCGCCCGATGCCGATTTTCACGAGCGCCACGCCGCCGATGATGCCTCCCGCGAGGCTCGCGCCGAACGCCGTCATCTTGGCGATCACGCCGATCTCCGTGCGCGTATAGCCGATGTCGAGGAAGAACGACGTGGACAGCGTGGTCGCCATCGTGTCGCCGAGCTTGTAGAGGAAGATGAACGCGAGGACGAACAGCGCCGCGGCGAGACCGTCGCGGCGCACGAATTCGGCGAACGGCTGCACGATCGCTTCGCGCAGGTTCTTCGGCGGCGCGCCATGCACCTCGGGCTCTTTCACCACGAGCGTCATGATCATGCCGGGAATCATGAACGCCGCCGTCACGACGAACACGGTGCTCCACGGCAGATGATCGGAGAGGATCAGCGCGAGCGAACCCGGCACGAGCGCCGCGATCTTGTAGGCGTTCACATGCACGGCGTTGCCGAGGCCCTGCTCGGTGTCGCGCAGCAGTTCGCGGCGATACGCGTCGATGGAGATGTCCTGGCTCGCGCCGAAGAACGCGACGAGCGCGGTAAGCGCGGCCACGGTGAGAATCGAATCTTTCGGCGAAAGGTAGCCAAGTGTACCGATGGCGAGCGCCACGAGAATCTGCGTGACGAGCATCCAGCCGCGCCGCCGCCCCGGGCGCCAGCCCGGCAGGCGCGGCACGTAGCGGTCCATGAGCGGCGCCCAGACGAACTTCCACGTGTACGGGAACTGGATCAGCGCGAAGAGGCCGATCTCCTTGAGATTGACGCCCTCCGAGCGCAGCCACGCCTGGACGAGATAGACGAGCGTGAAGAGCGGCAGCCCGGAAGTGAAGCCGAGGAACACGCAGATCAGCATGTGCGTATTCAGATACGCACGCCAGCCGGGGTGGGATTCGTGAGCGGCGAGGTGATCGTTGCGGGCGGGTGCCTCGGGGGGCGGATTCTGCATGTCGTCGTTAGCGGCGGCGGTGTTGGGTGCGGTTCCTCGCGAACCGGTCGGGCGGAAAACACGCGACGCCGCGCACGGCGTCATTTTTTTCTCACGCGATAGACCGCAAGACTACCACGCCAGTTCACACCCCATCGAACGGTCTGACCCCCATGAAGCACGGCGCGGTCGAGAATTTCGATACCCACCTCGGGCGCGAGCGCCTCGAAGTCCTTCACCGTGAGAACACGCACGTTAGGCGTGTTATGCCACTGGTAGGGCAGCGACTTTGAAACCGGCATGCGGCCGCGCAGCACCGAAAGCCGGTGCGGCCAGTAGCCGAAGTTCGGGAACGAGACGATGCACTCCTTGCCCACGCGCGCCGTCTCGCGCAGGATCGCGGCGGTCTGGTGGATGGTCTGCAGCGTCTGCGAAAGAATCGCGAAGTCGAAGCTCGCGTCTTCGAAGAGGCGCAGGCCGTCTTCCAGATTCTGCTGGATCACGTTGATGCCGTTCTTCACCGAAGCGAGCACGCCCGCGTCGTTGATCTCGATGCCATAGCCCGTGCACTCCAGCTCTTCCGTGAGGAGCGAGAGCAGCGAGCCGTCGCCGCAACCGAGGTCGAGCACCTTGGCGCGCGGTTCGATCCAGCGCGCGATGGTGCGAAAGTCGGGACGGGCGGAAAGACTGTCGAATGCGCTCTGGTTCATGCGCCCACCTCAGCGGCAATACGTTCGTAATAGGCGCGCACCACGTTGTGATAGCGCGCGTCGTCGAGCAGGAAGGCGTCGTGGCCGTGCGGCGCGTCGATCTCAGCGTAGGTCACCTGGCGCTTGTGATCGAGCAGCGCCTTCACGAGTTCGCGCGAGCGCGCGGGCGCGAAACGCCAGTCGGTCGCGAAGCTCGCCACGAGATATTTCGCCTTCGTGTGCGCGAGCGCGCGCGTGAGGTCGCCGTCGTACGCCTTGGCCGGATCGAAGTAATCGAGCGCGCGCGTAATCAGCAGGTAGGTGTTCGCGTCGAAGTAGTCCGCGAATTTGTCGCCCTGATAACGCAGATACGACTCCACTTCGAATTCCACGTCGAAATTGAAGTTGTATTCGTCGACGGCGCCTTCCGCGCGGCGCAGCGCCCGGCCGAATTTTTCGGCCATGTCGTCGTCGGACAGATAGGTGATGTGGCCGATCATGCGCGCCACGCGCAGGCCGCGGCGCGGCTTCACATCGTGCGCGTAGTAGTCGCCGCCGTGGAAGTCGGGGTCCGAGAGAATGGCCGAGCGCGCCACTTCGTTGAACGCGATGTTCTGCGCCGAGAGCTTTGGCGTGGACGCGACGACGATGCAATGACCCAGACGGTCCGGATAGCGCAGGCTCCATGCAAGCGCCTGCATGCCGCCAAGGCTGCCGCCCATCACCGCGGCGAATTTCCCGATGCCGAAGCGGTCGGCCACGCGCGCCTGGGCGTCCACCCAGTCCTCGACGGTCACGACCGGAAACTTCGCGCCATAGGGCTGGCCCGTTGCCGGGTCGATGCTCATCGGGCCGGTCGAGCCGAAGCACGAGCCGAGGTTGTTCACGCCGATCACGAAGAAGCGGTTGGTGTCGAGCGGCTTGCCCGGGCCGACCATGTTGTCCCACCAGCCCACGTTTTTGGGGTCGTCCGCGTAGACGCCCGCCACGTGGTGCGAGGCGTTGAGCGCGTGACAGACGAGCACCGCGTTGCTGCGCGCGGCGTTGAGCGTGCCGTAGGTTTCGACCACGAGGTCGTACCCAGCCAGCGCCGTGCCGTTCTGCAGTTGCAGGGGCTCGTCGAAATGCAGTGTTTGAGGAGCGACGATGCCGATCGATTCCATTCGTTCCGCCTTGGTTTTTCGGGGCGGCTAAACGGTGTCGGCGGGCGCGGAGTGCGAGAAAGTTGGCGCGGCTGACGACCTCTTTAGCCGCATTTATATCGAACTTCTGGTTTGAAACCCGGAAGTTCACGCGCCCGCAATCGAGTCAGCAAATCGGCGCGTGGGTATTGCAAAAGGAACGCAGAGTATATCGGAAAAAGTGCAAAGCGACGCGGCGCGCGGGGAAAGCCGGCCCGGGCGGCGCGCTCGCGCTTTCCCTTCGCGTGAGCGCGCGCCGCCCGAGGCCGCGAAGCCTTGTCACGTCGCGGGCGCGGAAGAACGTGCGTTGCGCCAGCGCCGCAGTTGCAAGGCCGCGATGATCATCAGGAGACCGTAGAGCACGGCGTAGGCGGCGATCACCCAGATCAGCGAGAGCGCGCCGGCGCCCGGGAACATCGCGAAGAAAAAGCCCACCGTGGCCGAGAGCAGCCCCGAAATCCCGACCGCCCACGGATGCGCAATGGCGTGCCGGTACTGGATCGCGTAGACGATTTCGAAGATGCCCGTGAAGAACGCCCACACGCCGATGATCATCACGAGGACGATGGCCGTCTCGCCGGGCCAGAAGAACGCCACGAGGCCCGCGATCACGCCGATCAAACCGATGATCACGTAAGTCCAGCGCCGCGTGCCGCCGCCGCGCGCGCCGTAGATGAGCGCGAATGCGCCGTCGACGATGGCGTAAGCGCCCCAGACGATGGCGAGCGTGAGCACGGTGAGGCCGGGCAGCGAGAAGGCGAGCACGCCGAAAACGATGGCGGCGATGCCGCGCGCGACGAGCCAGCCCCAATGGGCGGAAAGGCCCATGAGGATGGGCGGCAGGCCGAAGGGAGGAACGGGACGGTTCATGCGGCGGTTCTCCTTGTGAGCGGCGCGAGCGGCCGCCGCGAAAAAACGCCGCGCGGCCGCGCTATTGAAGAATGATGCGGATCTGCTCGTCGGCGTGCTCGCTCGGGGAACGGGTGAAACCGCTTTGCGCATAGCGATGCCAGCAACCCATCACATAGCGCACGACCAGATTCGCACGGACCGTTGGATCGTATCCCTTGGCGGCGGCCTTCGCGCCGACATGGTCGGACCCTGAAAGTTTGGCGCGCTCGGCCTCTTGCGCGAGATCGACGCGCAGGCACTGGCGCAGCGACGCTTCGACGCGGTCGAGCATCTGGTTCACGCGCTCCGCGAGGCGTTCGTGCTCGCCCACGAGGGCTTCGCACGTGAGTACGCGCGTCATGCCCGCATTGCGCGTGGAAAAGTTGACGAGCATGAGCGCGATGGCGCGCGCCTGCAGAACGCCGCTGGGCTCTTTTTCGACGATCTGGTTGATGAGCCCGAAAAGCGTCTGCTCGATGAAGTCGATCAGGCCCTCGTACATCTGGGCCTTGCTCGCGAAATGGCGATAGAGCGCGGCCTCGGAAACGCCCAGGCGCGCGGCCAGCGCCGCGGTGGTTATCTTCTCGCCGCGCGGCGCTTCGAGCATGGTGGCGAGCGTCTGGAGAATGTGGATACGGCGTTCGCCCGGCTTCGGGCGGGAGGCGCGGCGGGCCGCGCCCGGCGATTCTGCTGCTTCGACTGCGTTACGCGTTTGTGTCGGCTGCATGGATATCGTCCCTGGCGTTGGCCCCTGGGTTCACGCTCCCCCGTTTTTTACTTCGAGCGTCCCGACAGCAGGCCTGGTTTCAGGGATTTTAGCGAACGAATGCGACGATCGACATAGTGAGGCCGGCCCGTGCCCGGCAGATGCGCCGGCAAATGCCCGGTGATCCATACGGTGCGGATGCCAAGGCGCCGGTAACGCTTGAGATGGCTGCGCGTGTCTTCGATCAGGATGGCGTCGGCGAGCGCCACGCCAGCGCGGCGCAGCGTGCCGCGCAGCATCGCGCGGTCGGGTTTGGCGCGCCAGTGGCCACGCGCGCTGCGCATGTTCTCGACGGCGATCACGCGCTCGAACAGCCGCTCGATGCCGAGCGCCGCGAGAACCGCGTGCGCATAGTCCTCGGGGCCGTTGGTGAGGACGATCCGGCGCCCGGGCAGGGCGGCGAGCATGCGGGCGAGGCCGCGCTCGGCGTGCAGCATGCCGTGCAGGTCGTCGAAGGTGTGCACGACCTTGAGGAAGTCGTGCGGATCGATCGGATGATGGCGCGCGAGGCCGAGCAGCGTCGCGCCGTAGCGTTGCGTGTAGCTCACGCGCAGGTGATTGGCTTCGTCGCGGCTCACGCCGAGCGCGTCGATGATGTACTGCGTCATGCCGGCGTTGATGGCCGGAAAGATCGCGCGCGACGCGTTGTGCAGCGTGTTGTCGAGATCGAACAGCCAGGTGGGAGCGCCCGCTGTTCGCGCGACGCGGCGCGGCCGGCGCCGGGCGCGCCTGGCATGGATGCTGGAGTCGGTCATCGCGAACCTGGGGCGCGGCGGCGGCACGGCGCCGCCGCCGGGGAGAGGGATTTAGTGCGAGCGGATCATCGTGCCGAACGGCTGTTCGGTCAGGATTTCCAGCAGCACCGAGTGCTCGATGCGGCCGTCGATGATGTGCACCGAACGCACGCCGCTCTTGGCCGCGTCGAGCGCCGACGAGATCTTCGGCAGCATGCCGCCCGAGATCGTGCCGTCTTCGAAGAGGGCGTCGATCTCGCGCGCCGAGAGGTCTGTGAGCAGGTTGCCCGCCTTGTCCATCACGCCGGGGATGTTCGTCATCATCACGAGCTTTTCGGCGTTGAGCACCACCGCGAGCTTGCCCGCCACGAGGTCGGCGTTGATGTTGTACGAGAGGCCGTCTTCGCCGAAACCGATCGGCGAGATCACCGGAATGAACGCGTCGTCCTGGAGCGCCTTCACGACCGCCGGGTTGATCGCCTCGACTTCGCCCACCTGGCCGATGTCGATGTACTGACCGGGGTTGTCGCGGTCCGGCATCATCAGCTTGCGCGCGTGGATCAGGCCGCCGTCCTTGCCGGTCAGGCCGACCGCGTGGCCGCCGAAGTGGTTGATGAGCGTGACGATGTCCTGCTGCACCTCGCCGCCGAGCACCCACTCGACGACTTCCATGGTTTCCTCGTCGGTCACGCGCATGCCCTGGATGAAGGTGCCTTGCTTGCCGATCTTCTTGAGCGCCGTGTCGATCTGCGGGCCGCCGCCGTGCACGATGACCGGGTTGATGCCCACGAGCTTGAGCAGGATCACGTCGCGCGCGAAGCCCTGCTTGAGCCGCTCTTCGGTCATGGCATTGCCGCCGTATTTGATGACGACGGTCTTGCCGTGATACTGGCGAATGTAAGGCAGCGCTTCGGCCAGAATTTCGGCTTTCAGGGTGGGTGCGATCTGCGAAAGGTCGAGAGGCTCGGACATGGCGGCGGAGACTGGACGTAAATCGGAAAAAACTCGCGGAAAAAACTCGCGGACGAAACTCGTGGACGAAGATCCGCGGACGAAAAGCGCGGCTGCAAAACGGTCGAAACAGGCCGGATTGTACAGGACTGGCGCAGTGCAGCAGGGAAAACGGCGGCGAAAACGGCGCGTACCGGACGGACGGCGAGGCGCATGCGCAACAGGGCGCCGGGGCGGCGGCGGCGTGCCGAAACAGGGCGGAATGCGGGGGCGGAAAGCGGGCGGAACCGCGTGAAAAGCCCGAGCGAAGGGTTGCGCGCCCGGGCTGTGGCATCATCTCTGTGTCGCCAACCCATGGCTTCGAGAGGAGTGCGCGCCATGACCGCCTCCGCCGTGCCCGCCACTGGCGTGAAGAGCGCCCGCTGCCCGCGATGCGGGAACAGCTTCGATTGCGGCAGGAAAACCGAACCCTTCGATTGCTGGTGCAATTCGCTGCCCGCGTTGCCCGCGAGCGAACTCGACCCGCGCGGGCGGTGCCTCTGCCCCGAATGCCTCGTAGCGGCGGCGGCGCCCGCCGTGGGCGCCGCGCCGAAGAACAGCCGCGCTAAGCCTTGACTTGCGCACCGGCTGGCGCGCCGTGCGCGAGCGCCGCGAGATCGGCGCTTACCTCGTCGAGCACGGGCTCCCACTGCCTGAACGTCTTTTGCCGGTAGAGCCGCGTATTCGGATACCACGGGCTGTCGCGGCGATCGAGCAGCCAGACCCAGTGCGGATTCACGTCGAGCAGGACCCAGGTGCGTTTGCCGAGTGCGCCCGCAAGATGGGCGCTCGACGTGCACACGGAAATCACCAGATCGAGCGAGTCGATGAACGCGGCGGTGTCGTCGAAGGTCTTCCACTGCGCGCTGAAATCGCTCACCTCGAAACCGGCCTCGCGCGCTGCGGCGACGTCCTGCTCCGCGCCTGGTTGCAGCGAGTAGAACGCCACGCCCTCGATGCCGCCGAAATGCGTGGCATACCGGTCGAGCCCGACGCGACGAAACGGATTGCGTTTGTGCGTGAGGCTGCCCGTCCATGCGAGGCCGACCTTCAGGCGCTTTTCGCCCGCAAGGCGCTCGCGCCAATGCGCGGTCGCCTCGGGATCGGGCTTGAGATAGCCCGTGGGACCCGGGATCGTCGCTTCCTCGGTGCCGAAGATCAGCGGCAGGCTCAGCAGCGAGACTTCGCAATCGTACGGCGGCAGCGCTTCGACCGGGCCGCCCGCGCAGTACAAATCGCAATGGGCGCCCAGGCTGCGCGCGAGCAGCGCGCCCATCTGCGGGAACGAATTCCAGACGAGCCGGCCGCCTTCGCGATGCACGCGCTCCGCAAGCATCGGCACGTAGCGGCAGAACTGCAGCAGGTCGCCCATGCCCTGTTCGCCCCATACCAGTAACGTGCGGCCCGCGAGCGGCTCGCCTCGCCACTCGGGCTTCGGAAACACCGGGCGCCCCGTGGCAAGTTCGCTCGATCCCTTCCAGCGCAGTTCGTGTCCGGGCCAGCCTTGCGCGTAGTTACCCCGCAGAAGCTGGGTCATCGACAGGTTCACGCGTAGCGATGCGTCGTTGGGCGCATACTGGCAGCCGGCGCGCGCGGCGCGTTCGACCTCGTCCCACTGCTGCGCTTCCTTGCAGGCCATCGCATAGTTGTTGAGGGCGAGCGGGCTTTGCGGCGCGAGTTCGAGCGCGCGGCGGCTTGCCTCGAGCGGACGCGTCGCGTTGGTATCGGTGGGGAACACGCGGGCCAGGTTGATCCAGGCGTTGACGTTGCCGGGTTCCTCCGCAACGGTTTCTTCGAGCAGCGGCCGAATCTCGGGGTTCCCAAAATTGACTTGGATCAAAGCCGTAGCAAGATTGTTGCGCAGATTTGGAAACGTGCGCGCGATCGTCAGCGCATGGCGGTAAGGTTCTACGGCTTCGGCGTGACGGTTTGCAAACTGCAGCGCGAGACCCGCGGCGAACCACGCGGCGGCACGGTTCGGGGCGAGCCGGGCGATCGCGGCGCTTATGCGCACGGCTTCTTCCGCCAGAGCGCCATCCTTGGCGCAGGCGGCGATGAGCATGAGGGTGTCGTCGTCGACGCTGCGTAGCGAAGCGCGCGTGGCGGCCAGCAACGCGTGTGCGGGCGCATCGGCTGTCTCGTTGGCCCCGCCGGCGGCCGCCGCGTCGATGAACCGGAGAAAAAGATCGCGCACGGGTTGGAGCGCGCCGGGAAGCGAGGTCTGCATGAGTCCTTCTAGCTTGTCAGAAAGCGCCGAAATAAATGTGGTCGGCGGATGACATAGATTGAAGCAAACCTTTTCAAGATAATGAATCAGACAAGTCTTAACCGGTAAACTGACAGCATGCATCGCATAACCGTCAGTGCTCGCGTCAATCTCAGCCACCTGTTCTGGCTGCGCAGCCTCGCCATCATCGGCCAGCTCTGTACGATCGCGTTCGTGCAACTCTTTATCGGCGTGCAGTTGCCGCTGCCCGCCATGCTGTTCGTGATCGCCATGGAGGTCGCGTTCAACGGCGTGACCTGGCTGCGCGTCACGCAGGATCGTCCCGAATCGAATCTCGAACTGTTCGGCCAGCTTTGGGTCGATCTCGGCGCGCTTTCCGCGCTACTCTTTCTTTCCGGCGGCACGACCAATCCGTTCGTCTCGCTTTATCTGCCTTCGCTCGCCATCGCCGCCGCCGTGCTGCCGTGGTATCTCACCGCGTGGCTCGCGGCATTCGCCGTGGCCTGCTACGTGCTGCTCGGCTTCGACAGCGTGCCGCTTAATCTCGACAACCCCGCCAACCTGTTCGACTACTATCGCGCGGGCATGTGGGTGAACTTCATGGTGAGCGTGTGCCTGATCGTGTGGTTCGTCGCGCGTATGTCGCGCGCGCTGCGCCAGCGCGACACCGCGCTCGGCGACGCGCAGCAGCGCCTGTTGCGCGACGAGCGCGCCGTGGCGCTGGGCGTGCAGGCCGCCACGGTGGCCCACGAGATCGGCACGCCGCTTTCGACCATCGCCATGCTCACCGAGGAACTGCGCGACGTCGCGCGCACGGACAAGGGCCTCGCACCGTATTGCGCCGACCTCGAACTGCTCGACAAGCAGATCTCGCTTTGCACTTCCGCGCTTGCGCGCCTCAGGAGCCGCGCGTCTTCCACGGGGGCGCGCCAGGCCGTGGGCGAATGGCTTGGGCCGTTCGTCGAGCAATGGCGTCTGCGCCATCCGCACGTGAAGTTCGAACTCCTTGGCAATGGACCGAGCGACTTCGCCCTCGACGACGCCGTCGCGGTCGGTCAGATCCTCACCATCCTGCTCGACAACGCCGCGCGCGCCAGCCGCGATTTCGTGACCTTGCGCGCCTATGTGGCCGCGCGGGCGGGTTACGTCGATTTCGAAGTCTGCGATGCGGGGCCCGGCATTCCGTCGTCGCTGCGCGCTTCGCTTGGCGCGGCTCCCGTGGACAGCACGCAGGGCGGTCACGGCGTCGGGCTTTACCTCGCGTTTTCGTCGGCGGCGCGGCTTGGCGGCTCGATCGAGCTAAACGACGTCACGCCGCCCGGCAGCGCGTCGGGCGAAGTGAGCGGCGCGGACGACGAGACTTCGGCAGGCAATGCAACCGGCAGCGTGACGCGCCGCGCGCGCGGCACGCGTGCGGTGCTGCGCTTGCCGGCGAAGCCGGTCAAGGCGGGTGAGGCGGGTCAGGTGAACCCCGCGGCGGCGGCGCGAGAAGGCGCAGCGTCCGCAGGTTCGGAGATTGGATCAGGCGAGGGGCCGGGCCGGCCCGACGCCGCGTAACAACACGGAGAAATAGGCATGAGCGATATGAGTTTTCTGGTCATCGACGACGACGAAGTGTTCTCCGACATCCTCACGCGCGGCCTCACGCGGCGCGGCTTCGAGGTGAAGCAGGCGCACAATGCGGAAGAGGCGATTCGTTTCGCCAACCAGCAGAAGTTCTCGCAGATCACCGTGGACCTGCATCTCGGCAACGATTCAGGCCTGTCGCTCATCGCGCCGCTTCGCGAACTGCAGCCCGACGCGCGCATGCTCGTGCTCACGGGCTACGCGAGCATCGCCACGGCGGTGCAGGCCGTGAAGGACGGCGCGGACAATTATCTGGCCAAGCCCGCGAACGTCGAGATGATTCTCTCTGCACTCCAAAGCGATGCGAGCGCCATGCAGGCCGAAGAGGCCATCGAGCACCCGGCGCCGCTTTCCGTCGCGCGCCTCGAATGGGAGCACATCCAGCGCGTGCTGGCCGAGCACAACGGCAACATCTCGGCCACGGCGCGCGCGCTCAACATGCATCGGCGCACGCTGCAGCGCAAGCTCGCGAAGCGCCCGGTGCGCCAGTAAGCGTCAGTAAGCGCCAGTAAGCGCGAACGGCGCGGCAAAAGAAAAGGGACCTCGCGAGGTCCCTTTTTCCTGCGTGTTGCGCCGCGCTTAAAGCACGTAGCGCGACAGGTCTTCGTCCTGCGCCACTTCGCCGAGCGCCTTGTCGACGTAGGCCGCGTCAATGGTCACGCTCTTGCCCGCGTGATTGCCCGCCGCGAACGACACGTCTTCCAGCAGCTTTTCGATCACCGTGTAGAGACGGCGCGCGCCGATGTTCTCGGTCTTCTCGTTCACGGAGAAGGCGATTTCCGCGAGGCGGCGAATGCCGTCTTCGGCGAAATCGAGCTGCACGTCTTCGGTCGCGAGCAGCGCCTGATACTGCTTCACGAGGCTCGCATCGGTTGCGACCAGAATCGCTTCGAAGTCCTTAACGGAGAGCGAGTCGAGTTCCACGCGAATCGGGAAGCGGCCCTGCAGTTCGGGGATCAGATCGCTCGGTTTCGAGAGATGGAACGCGCCGCTCGCGATGAACAGGATGTGATCGGTCTTCACCATCCCGTACTTCGTGTTGATGGTCGTGCCTTCCACGAGCGGCAGCAGGTCGCGCTGCACGCCCTGGCGCGAAACCTCGCCGCCACTGCCTTCGTTGTTGCGCGAGGCGATCTTGTCGATTTCGTCGAGGAACACGATGCCGTTCTGTTCGACGTTCTGCACGGCCCTGGTCTTGACCTCTTCGTCGTTGAGCATCTTCGACGCTTCTTCGTCGGTGAGGACCTTGAGCGCTTCCTTCACCTTGAGCTTGCGGCGCATTTTCTTGCCGCCGCCGAGATTGGCGAACATCGAGCGGATCTGCTCGGTCATGTCTTCCATGCCCGGCGGCCCCATGATGTCCATGCCCGCCTGCGGCTGTTCGACGTCAAGCTCGATTTCCTTGTCGTCGAGGTGGCCTTCGCGCAGGCGCTTGCGGAAGGTCTGGCGCGTGGCGTTGTCCGCGCCTTCGGCGTGGCTCGACGCATCCGACGAACCGAAGCCCACGGGACGCGCGCTGGGCAGCAGGATGTCGAGAATGCGGTCCTCGGCCTGGTCGGTGGCCTTGCTGCGCACCTTGCGCATTTCGGTTTCGCGCGTCTGCTTCACCGAGATCTCGATGAGGTCGCGCACGATGCTGTCCACGTCGCGGCCCACGTAGCCCACTTCGGTGAACTTGGTCGCTTCGATCTTGATGAACGGTGCGTCCGCGAGCTTGGCCAGACGCCGCGCGATCTCCGTCTTGCCGACGCCCGTCGGCCCGATCATGAGAATGTTCTTCGGCGTGATTTCCTGGCGCAGCGGCTCGGCGACCTGCTGGCGGCGCCAGCGGTTGCGCAGCGCGACGGCCACGGCTTTCTTCGCGTTCGCCTGGCCGATGATGTGCTTGTCGAGTTCCGAGACGATCTCGGCGGGGGTCATGGTGCTCATCCTGATTCCTTCTCGTCTGTCCGGCGGTTTCGCGAGTTATTCGATGGTTTCGATCACGCGGTTGTGATTCGTGTAGATACACATGTCGCCCGCGATCTCGAGCGACTTTTCGACGATCTCGCGCGGCGAGAGTTCGGTGTTGTCGACGAGCGCTTTCGCTGCGGCCTGGGCGTACGATCCGCCCGAACCGATCGCGCAGATGCCGCCTTCGGGGTCGAGCACGTCGCCGTTGCCGGTGATCACGAGCGTCGTGGTCGCGTCGGCGGCGATCAGCATGGCTTCGAGGCGGCGCAGCATGCGGTCGGTGCGCCAGTCCTTGGCGAGTTCGACGGCGGCGCGCGTGAGGTTGCCCTGATGCTTTTCGAGCTTGGCTTCGAAGCGGTCGAGCAGCGAGAACGCGTCGGCGGTGCCGCCGGCGAAGCCGACCATGACCTTGCCGCCGTAAATGCGACGGACCTTCTTCGCGCCACCCTTCATGACGATGTTGCCGAGCGTGACCTGGCCGTCGCCGCCGAGCGCGACCTTGTCGCCGCGCCGCACGGATACGATCGTCGTGCCGTGAAATTGCTCCATGTGCGTTCCTTTTTACCGTTGATGCCGGGTTGGATGCGTAGGTGGAATGCCTGCCGCTTTCGGGAGGGCGCAGCGTGGGCGCCGCTGCCCAGAATCCGGATGCGTTGCGCGCGCCTTGGGGCGCGCGGCGAGCGCATATCACCTGGAGTTTAGGGCGTCGCGGGGCATATCAAGAGCCGCGGGCGCAGAAAACGGCGGGGCGGCCGGACGGGTAAAGGAGAAAAAAGGGAGAAAAAAGCGGCGCGCGCAAAAGAAAAAAGCGCACGGGGCTCCGTGCGCTTCGACAGGGAAGGCAAGTCGCTAGCCGCGCATGCTGCGCTTCGCGGCCAGAAAAAAGCTCAATCGCCGAACAGCTTCTGGCGCAGTTCGCGGCGCTCTTGCGCTTCGAGCGAGAGCGTGGCGGTGGGGCGCGCGAGCAGGCGGGGGATGCCGATCGGCTCGCCCGTTTCCTCGCACCAGCCGTAGTCGCCGGAATCGATGCGCGCGAGCGATTGCTGGACCTTCTTGAGCAGCTTGCGCTCTCGGTCGCGCGTGCGCAGTTCGAGCGCATGCTCTTCTTCGATCGTCGCGCGGTCGGCGGGATCGGGAACGATCACGGTTTCGCGCAGATTCTCAGTGGTCTGGCCCGCATTGCGGAGGATTTCCGCCTGCAACTGTTCGAGCCGGTTCTTGAAGAAGGCGAGCTGATCCTCGTTCATGTAATCCTTGTCGCCCATCTTCAGGATTTCGGCTTCGGTCAAGAGTCGTTTCGTCGTCATCTGGCTTGCTTCTTCAATGAGTGAGGCAAAACTGGCACATCTTGCCTGCACTTTTGTGTTGCCCGCAGTGGCCGCGGTGGCCAATTCCAGCCTTTACCACTTTGCCAGGCGCAGTTACCGCGCCGTTATTGCGCGCTGGCGGGCACGGACGATGAACTGTCGTGACGCCCGAAGCGCCGCTGCGGGGCCGAACTCCTCTGGAAACCGGTCTTCAGATGCTCCTGAGGCATATATCGTACCGACTGCGCGCTGCGACCGTTGCGCTGCCGGCGGGGCGTCCCGCGGGGGAAATCCGGGGCACCTCTCTTCCAGTGGGGCCGTATTGTAACCGAACCGCAAACTCGCGCTGCAAGCGGGAAATCCCTGCTTTGGCTCGCCTGTCGCCAGGCCGTCCGCGAACCGGTCGATATCCAGAAAATATAACGCGCCAATCGTGAAAAAGCGATGGTCGGGTACGTTATTTGACGCCCGAACCGGCAAGAGATCCCGGCGCAGGCCGCAAACGGAGCACCAACGCCCGTTCGGGCGCGCAAAGCGCAGACGAAATGCAGACAAAAACGCCCGGCTGCGGGCCGGGCGTTTATCTGAAAAATAGGCGAAAGTGCCTAAAAAACGGGAGGATTCCGTCAGGCGAGGCAGGCGTCGAGGCCGTCGGTGATGAGGTCCTGCGGCAGTTCGATGCCGATGAACACCATCTTGCTGCTCTTTTTCTCGATGGGCAGCCACTTGGCGGCCAGATCGCTGCCCATCATCTGGTGCACGCCCTGGAACACCACCTTGCGATCCACGCCCTTCATGTAGAGCACTCCTTTGTAGCGCAAGAGACGCTCGCCATAGATCTGCAGAATGCCGCCGAGGAAGTCTTCCAGGCGGTTCGGATCGAACGGGCGGTCGCTGCGGTAGACGAACGACTTGATCTTGTCGTCGTGGTGCGCGTGATGGTGGTGGCCGTGATCGTGGCCTTCGTGCGTGCACTTGCCATGATCGTGATCGCAATCGGCGTGGTCGTGATCATGCGCGTGGTCGTGCCCGTGCGCATGGTCGTGATGATCGTGATCGTGCTCGTCTTCGGCGAGGAAGTCCGGGTCGATTTCGAGCTTGGCGTTCAGGTTGAAGCCGCGCAGATCGAACACTTCCTTGATGTCGGCCTCGCCGAAATTCACCTGGCGGATCTGCGCCTTCGGGTTCATGTGCAGCACCCGATGCCGCAGGTCGGCGAGTTCCTTTTCGTCGACGAGATCGGCCTTCGTGATGAAGAGGCGGTCGGCGAAACCGACCTGACGCTGCACCACTTCGTGCTCGTCGAGCTGATGGTTGCCGTGCTTGGCGTCCACGAGCGTGATGATTGCGTCGAGCAGGAATTCGTCGGCGATCTCGTTATCCATGAAGAAGGTCTGCGCGACCGGGCCCGGATTGGCGAGACCCGTGGTTTCGATCACCACACGGTCGAAGTCGAGCTTGCCGTCGCGCTTTTGCTGCGCGAGGTCGCCGAGCACGCGCGCGAGGTCGCCGCGGATCGTGCAGCAGATGCAGCCGTTGCTCATCTGGATGATCTGCTCGGTGCTGTCCTGCACGAGGATCTCGTTGTCGATGTTCTCTTCGCCGAACTCGTTCTCGATCACGGCGATCTTCATGCCGTGCTTCTCGTTCAGGATGCGCTTGAGCAGCGTGGTTTTGCCGCTGCCGAGAAAGCCGGTCAGGATAGTGACGGGAATCATGCTGGTTGCCATGCTGTCTGCCTGGTAGATGTTCGAGGGGTACGTTCAGGCGCGCCGCTTCGTGCTGTCGCTGCCTTCGAGTGTTACAACATAACTTCCTATTGAAGCATATCTGCGCCGCGCCCGCATGGCGCGGTCTGCGCGAGGCCGAATCGGGGCGCGAACGCGTGGGCGCGAAGGCGCTGAGCCGCGCCGCCGAAACGGTTCAAATCGGGCCGTCTCAGGCGATTTGCAATAGCAGGCCCTTCAGATATTCCCCTTCCGGGAATGCCGTGAGCAGCGGATGATCCACGCCCGCGCCCAGACGCTTGAGGATGCGCGCATCGACCCTGGCGTCGGCGGCGGCGCCCGCCACGATCTTCTGGAACAGCGCCGAATCGATCGCGCCCGAGCACGAATACGTGAACAGCAGGCCGCCCGGACGCAGCAGCTTGAACCCCGTGAGGTTGATGTCCTTGTAGGCGCGCGCGGCGCGGTCCACGTGCTCGCGCGAGGCCGCGAATTTGGGCGGATCGAGCACGATGAGATCGAAGCGCTCGCCTTCGTCGTAAAGGCGGCGCAGCGTCTTGAACGCATCGGCGTCGAGCCACGTGGCGAGCGCCGCGTCGAAGCCGTTCGCCTCCACGTTCTTCTGCGCCGTGGCGAGCGCCTCGCCCGACGAATCGATCGACACCACGCGCTTCGCGCCGCCCTTCATGGCCGCGAGCGAGAAGCCGCCGGTGTAGCAGAAGCAGTTGAGCACCTCGCGCTCGCGCGCACAGGTTTGCACGAGCGCGCGGTTGTCGCGCTGATCGACGTAAAAGCCGGTCTTGTGGCCGTTGCGCACGTCGACGTGATAGCGCACGCCGTTTTCGCTCGTGATGATCGTTGCGGGCGGCTCGTCGCCGGCGAGCAGGCCGGTGATCTGTTCGAGCCCTTCCTTCTCGCGTATCGAAACGTCCGAGCGCTCGTACACGTTCGGGCAGCCCGTCGCCGAGGTGAGCGCGGCCACGATCGCTTCCTTCCATGCCTCGACGCCCGCCGCCATGAACTGGCACACGAGCTGGCCGCGGCCGCTTTGGGCACCCTCGCCATCGTCCGCGATGTAGTGATCGACGATCAGTCCCGGCAAGCCGTCGGCCTCGCCGAAGATGAGGCGCACCGCGCCCGTGCCGCTCACCATCGCGCGGCGGTCGGCCACGGCGCGCTGCACGCGGCGCTTGAAGAACGCGTGGTCGATCGGCTCGTTCTCGTCGAAGCTCCACACGCGCGCGCGGATCTGCGAATGCGGGCTGTAGGCGGCGCGCGCGAGAAAGCGGCCGTCCGCCGCGCGCACGATGACGGTCGCGCCGGGCGCGGGCTTGCCTTCCACCCGGTCGATCGCATTCGCGTAGACCCACGGATGGCGGCGCTGCAGGGATTTTTCTTTGGACGGCTTGAGGGTGACGATATTCATGATGGATTCAATGGGTCGCGGCACGTATGTCGCGCGAGGTTGCGCGCGTGCCGTGGCGTATCAGTCGCGCTTCTTCGCGCGCGGATGCGCGGTGTCGTAAACCTTCGCGAGATGCTGAAAGTCGAGCGACGTATAGACCTGGGTGGCCGAGATGCTCGCGTGGCCGAGCAGTTCCTGCACCGCGCGCAGGTCGCCGCTCGACTGCAGCAGATGCGTGGCGAACGAGTGCCGCAGCACGTGCGGATGGACGTTCGCCGGAATGCCCGCCGCGATGGCGGCGCGCTTCACGCGCTCGCGCACCACGCCCGGCGCCATGCGGTTGCCGCGCACGGAGAGAAAGAGCGGGGCGTCGTCGTGCTTCACGAAAGCGCCGCGGGCGGCGAGCCAGGCGTCGAGCGCGTCCAGCGCCTTGCGCCCGACCGGCACCATGCGGTGGCGGTTGCCCTTGCCGAGCACTTCGACTTCTGCCGCGTCGCGCTTGAGCCAGCCCGCCGATTCGTAGCCGTCGCGCTTCACGTAGCGCACGTCGAGCCCGACGAGTTCCGCAAGACGCAGCCCCGACGAGTAGAACAGCTCGAGCATCGCGCGGTCGCGCAACGCCTCGGGGCCGCCTTCTTGCGCGCCGGCGATGGCGGGCGCTTCCATGAGATGCGCGGCGTCGTCGACGGACAGCGCCTTCGGCAGCGTTTTGGCGCGCTTGGGCGCACGCACGGCGGCCACGGGATTCGCATCCATTTCGATACGGCCCGCGAGCCAGCGGTAGAAGGCGCGCCAGGCCGAGAGCCGGTGCGCGATGGAGCGCGCCGAGAGGCCGCCCGCATGCGAGCGCGCCACCGCGCCGCGCACTTGCGCGGGCGTGATGGTTTCGAGCGGCTTGCCGCCCGCGAGCTTCTTCAGCTCGTCGAGTTCATGCGTGTAGCCGCGCAGCGTGTGCTCCGAGAGCCGCCGCTCGTGTTCGAGCATCGCGAGGTAGTCGGCGATCGGATCGGTCGGGTTCACGGTGCGCGGCCTGGGCGGCGTCAGTGCGGCAGCAGGCGCGAGAGCGCCGCGCTCGCGAGTGCGCCGATCTGCGTGAGAAAGTCGGTGGCCATGCCTTCGTGGAAGCGGCGCGGGTCGGGCGAACCCATCACCAGCAGGCCGAAGGCGTCGCCTCCGGGCGCGTCGTTCGAGGCCACGGCGGGCACGCGCAGCGCGATGATCGCGACCGATTCGGCGGCGCCGTCGGCCGGGTCGAGCCACTGCGCGGCCTCGAAGCCGGTGTTCGCGCCGCAGTACGGCGTGTCGAGACTATTCGCGAAGATGCGCACTTCCTCGCCGGTATGGCGCGCGAAATCGGCCTGCCCGTAGCCTTCGGCCACGTCCCACACGCGCAGCGCCGCTTGCGGCATGTCGAACACGTCGCGCAGATTTTGCGTGATCGAGCGCGGCAGGGCGTACGGATCGCGCTCGGCGATCATGCGCGTGGTCCAGCGGTTGAACTTCGCGGCGATGGAATCGTTCTCGTGGCCGTAGCGCAGCAGCTCCGAGAGACGCCGTTCGAGATGCTTGTTCTTCTCGCGCAGCATTTCCATCTGCCGCTCCTGCAGGGAGACGGCGGCCTTGCCGTGCGGATTGCCCAGCTTGATCGTCGCGAGCAGTTCGGCGTGCTCAACGAAAAAATCGGGGTGGGCTAGCAGATAGTCGGCAACTTCGCGATCGTTCATGTTGTGGACGCGTTGTAGTTGTGAGGCGCGCACGTCGGCGCGCGGTCTGTCATGCGGTTGAGCGCTTTTGCGTTCGGGTGCGGTGCGACGCTCTCTCGTCGCAAGGCTAAAGGCGCGAGCGCTAGTCGGCCAGTTCGATCTCGCCTTCGAACACCGTAGTGGCCGGGCCCGCCATGGTGAGCGCGGCGGATTCGTCGCGCGCGCCGTCCCAGGCAATGGTCAGCACGCCGCCGTGGGTATGCACCTTCACGGGCGTGTCGAGCAGGCCGCGGCGAATGCCCGCCGCAACGGCCGCGCACGCGCCGGTGCCGCACGCGAGCGTTTCGCCCGCGCCGCGCTCGAATACGCGCAGCTTCACTTCGCGGCGCGAGACGATCTGCATGAAGCCGGCGTTCACCTTGTTCGGGAAGCGCGCGTGCGTTTCGATGAGCGGGCCTTCCGCTTTCACCGGGTACGCTTCGACGTCTTCGACGACCTGCACCGCGTGCGGATTGCCCATCGAGACGACCGAGACCCAGCGCCGGGCGCCACGCATTTCGCCACTGAGGTCGAGCGGCCAAAGCGTGTCGTTGCCTTCGCGGCGGCCTTCCAGACCGTTCGCGTCGAAGGGCACGCGCGCGGGTTCGAACTCGGGGCGGTCCATGTCGACGACGACTTCACCGTTTTCCTGCACGACGAGCGTGATCGTGCCCTTCTGCACCTGCACGCGCACGCGGTTCGAATCGGTGAGCTTGCGGTCGCGCACGAATTTCACGAAGCAGCGCGCGCCATTGCCGCAGTGCTCGACCTCGCCGCCATCGCAATTGAAGATGCGATAACGGAAGTCCACGCCATCCACGGTCGGCTTCTCAACGATCAGCAACTGGTCCGCGCCGATGCCGAAGTGGCGGTCGGCGAGCGCGCGCACGCGCTCGGGCGTGAGCGCGAGGTCCTGGCTGTAGCCGTCGAGCACGACGAAGTCGTTGCCCGCGCCGTGCATCTTGGTGAATTTGAGTTTCATGCCGTCATTGTAAGCGAGGCCCGGGCGAAAACCCGGGCCTCGATCGTGTGCGCAGCGCTCAACTGTAGACGCTCGGCTCACCCGGCGGCCGCGTCTTGAAGCGCTTGTGGACCCAGTAGTACTGCTCGGGAATGCGCGGAATCTGTTCTTCGAGAAAAGCGTTCATGCGGCGCGCGTCGAGGTCGTCGTCGCCGGTCGGATAATTTTCCCAAGGTTTGAACACCTTCAGCCGATAACCCTTGTAATTGGGCAACACCTCGCCGATGAACGGCACGACCTGCGCATGACCCACTTTCGCCAGACGGCCGACGGCGGTAAGCGTGCACGCCGGCACGCCGAAGAAGGGCACGAACGTGGAATTGCGCATGCCGTAGTCCATATCGGCGCCGAGCATTACGGGCTTTTTATCGCGCAGCCAGCGCAGCACGGCGCGCGCGCTGTCCGCGCGGCTTACCATTTCCGCGCCGAAACGGCTGCGTCCCGCCTTCGCCGCGGCCTCGAATTCGGGGTTCGAAAACGGCTGGTAGAGCGAGCCGCAAGGCCGGTGCAGCGAATAATTGAGGAACATGGAGCCCGCCTCGATGCCCACGAAATGCAGGCCGAGGAAGAGCGTAGGCGGCAGGTTCGGATCGGTGAGATCGATCTCGCTGTCCAGTTCGACGATTTTTTCGAGCTTTTCCGCCGAGGCGAACCATTGCACGCTGCGCTCCAGGTAGCTGCGAATGGCGTGACGGAAATGCTCCCCCGCGACTTCCTCGCGCTTTTCTTCGCTCCACTCGGGAAAGCACAGGCGCAAGTTCGTATGAACCACGCGCTTGCGGCGGCTCGGGATCTTGTAGAGCAGCCAGCCGAGGCCGTCGCCCAGACGCGCGACGAAGCCATAGGGCATGATCGCGAACAGCTTGAGCAAGCCGATGGCGAAACGGGAGCCGAGTTTGCCTAGCATGCGGCAACTCCGCGGCAAGGCTTGCGAACTGTGGGGAAGGCGACGGACGGCACGCGGGGGCACTCTGCGACAATTTAAGGAAGTCGCTATAATAAGGGCTTCGCCGAGTTAATAGACAACTTGCGGGGCGAAGCCGGAAGGGTGTGGACCACATGTGATCCACGGCAACCGGGCAGCAATTCCGCTAAAGCGTCGCCGCTTCAAAGCTCCCGAAGCTGGCTACGTGAACTCAACCGTCACCAGCTACAAGGAGCCTGACACGTGGCAAACGACTATTTCTTCACCTCCGAATCCGTCTCCGAAGGCCATCCGGACAAAGTCGCGGATCAGATCTCGGACGCCATCCTCGACGCCATCCTCACGCAGGACAAGTACTCGCGCGTTGCAGCGGAAACGCTGTGCAACACGGGTCTCGTCGTGCTCGCCGGTGAAATCACCACCACGGCCAACGTCGATTACATCCAGGTCGCGCGCGACACGATCAAGCGCATCGGCTACGACAACACCGACTACGGCATCGACTACCGCGGCTGCGCGGTGCTCGTCGCGTACGACAAGCAGTCGCCGGACATCGCCCAGGGCGTGGACCGCGCGCACGACAACAACCTCGATCAAGGCGCCGGCGACCAGGGTCTGATGTTCGGCTATGCGTGCGACGAAACGCCCGAACTGATGCCGCTGCCGATCCACCTTTCGCATCGTCTGGTCGAGCGCCAGTCGAACCTGCGCCGCGATGGCCGTCTGCCCTGGCTGCGTCCTGACGCGAAGTCGCAGGTCACGGTGCGTTATGTCGACGGCAAGCCGCACGCCATCGACACGGTCGTGCTCTCCACGCAGCACTCGCCGGACATCGATCTGGCCACGCTGCGCGAAGCCGTGATCGAGGAAGTCATCAAGCCGGTGCTGCCGGCCGACCTCATCAAGGGCGACATCAAGTTCCTCGTGAACCCGACCGGTCGTTTCGTGATCGGCGGCCCGCAAGGCGATTGCGGTCTCACGGGCCGCAAGATCATCGTCGATACGTACGGCGGCGCAGCCCCGCACGGCGGCGGCGCGTTCTCGGGCAAGGACCCGTCGAAGGTGGACCGCTCGGCTGCCTACGCGGGCCGTTACGTCGCGAAGAACATCGTGGCCGCGGGCCTCGCGTCGCGCTGCCTGATCCAGGTTTCGTACGCGATCGGCGTGGCCGAGCCGACTTCGGTCATGGTCAACACGTTCGGCACCGGCAAGGTGTCGGACGCGACCATCACGAAGCTCGTGCGCGAACACTTCGACCTGCGTCCGAAGGGCATCATCCAGATGCTCGACCTGCTGCGCCCGATCTACGAAAAGACCGCCGCTTACGGCCACTTCGGCCGCGAAGAGCCGGAATTCTCGTGGGAAGCTACCGACAAGGCGCTCGCACTGGCCGAAGCCGCCGGCACGGAGCCGGTGAGCGCAGCCGTCGCGTAAGTATTCGCGAGCTGGCATCGCGCCTCGGTGTCTGACTGGCGCGAAGAAATACCCCGCAGGGCGCGAGCCCGTGCGGGGTTTTTTTATGCCGGACTTCGGCGGCCTTTGGCGTGGCGCCGGTCGCGCGACGCCTAGCGCATCGCGAATCCGAACCAGCCCGCGCTGCTCGCGCCCATGCGGCGCGGCTTGCGCGTGCTGCGCGCCACGTGGACCGTGGCGGGCGCGGCGAGCGTGCGCAGCGGCGCGTTAGGCCGATAGAGCAGCGTGCGCAGCGAGAAGTGACGCGAGCCCGAGCGCATGCGCAGCACGGCGAAGAACGAGTGGAACCAGGTGCGCATGCTGTCGACGGGCTTCGTCTCGCGCACCTGTTGCGCGAGCGCGCGGGTGCGGGCGGCGTGGTGGCGCAAGGCGCGCACCAGGTGACGGCGGGCAGGGCGTGCCGCTTTCAGGGCCGTGCGGGCAGCGTGGGTCATGCGTTGAGTATCGACGAGGGTATGCATGGCGATTGAGCAATCGGTTTCGGGGTGCGCCTTGCGCGGTGCTTCGCGCCGAGCCGTGCAGCAAACGTGCCTGTTTTGCACGGTGTCACGATGCAGGCGGACAGGAGACGGGCCGCGAGGCGCGGCACAGGTTGCGACGCGACGGATTCTTCTGTTGGAGCGCCTTGTGTGGCAAGGCGTTCGCGGCGATTCGTCGGTGCGGGGAGAATTCGGCGAAGTAAAACAACATGCGCAACAGGCTACACGCGAATCATGACCGCAGAAAGTCCGTTAATACCCGGCCCTGCGCGTCTTTGATGCATACGATCGCGCCCTTTGTCCTCATCGCGGTGCGGGCGCGCCATTGGCGTGCGGCTCGATCACGCCGTGCATGGAGCCATCGCGGGTGAGCGCGTGGTCCTTCCCGCCGCGCCCGCACGCTTTACAATCGATGAGTCGGCAAGATCGCATAACGGAAGTCCCATGTCAGTCCAGTCAAAGAAAGAACAGGTGCAGGCGCTGCGCGAACGCGGCTTCGTGGTCGTGCGGGGGCTCGTCTCGCCCGAGCGCTGCGAGGCCATCAAGCGGGTGGCGCAGGAGCAGTTGCTGGCGGCTGCCGCGCCGCTCGAATTCGAGGCCGATTTGCGCTACCCCGGCGCGCCCCCATCGAAGGAAGCACCAGGCGGCCATACGGTGCGCCGCCTGCTCGACGCCTACTCGCGCCACGCGCTGTATCGCGAGTGGGCGACGTCGCCGGAAATCGCGGGCTGGATGGAACTGTATTTCGGCGAGGAGCCTGTCCTCTCGCGCGCGCATCACAACTGCATGATGACGAAGCATCCGCACTACGGCAGTCTCACGGGCTGGCATCGCGATTCGCGCTACTGGTCGTTCGAGCGCGACGACCTTGTTTCGGTCTGGCTCGCGCTCGGGCCGGAGACGAGGGAAAACGGCGGCCTGTGGCTCGTGCCGGGCTCGCACGACGCGCCGTTCACCACGGAAAAGTTCGACGCCGCGAAATTCTTCCGCGCCGATCTGCCCGAGAACAAGGCGTGGATCGACCTCGCGGTCGCCCCGACGCTCGCCGCGGGCGACGTCGTGTTTTTCCACTGCAACACGCTGCATTCGGCGGGGCAGAACCAGAGCGATCAGGTGAAGTTTTCGCTCGTGTACACGTATCACGGCGCGAGCAACGTGCCGTTGCCGGGCACCCGCTCGGCCTCGAAGCCCGAGGTGAAGCTGTGAACCTGCGCGGCCAGGCTTTTGCCTAGCGCCGGCGTCCCGACATCGCGAGCCCTGTGATGCCCGCGAGCGTCGCGGCGATGCCGCCGCCAATCAGGAGAATCGTGCGGTTGGTGGGCGCGCCGGTAAAGAGACGCGACATGTCGTTCGCAAACGAATGGAGCGACTGGCCGCCGAAGTACAACAGCACGACGCCGCAGGCGATGAGCGCGATCGAAATCGCTTTGATCATGAACGACCTCTCGCAAAGGATGGACGCCGCAGTGTAGGCGAGCGGCCGCAGCGCGTCCAGGGTGCGGTTTTTTGGGCTGCCTGGCGGGCGCGCTCACGCATCGTCCATCACCTTTCCCGCATAGTGGGCATCTGCACGGCTTGGGCGGATTGGCTAACATAGCTGCCTCACACGAATGGGCAATCACGAATGGGCAATCGGCGCGTCTGCGTCCGTCCCTTCGCCCATTAGCCGCCCACAGCCCTTTTTCGCCGAGGATTCAGACATGGCTTACGAAGCAGCCTCCGAACGTTATTCGGACATGCAGTACCGCTTTTGCGGCAAGTCGGGGCTGAAACTGCCCGCGCTCTCGCTCGGTCTGTGGCACAACTTCGGCGACACCACGCCGATCTCGACCCAGCGCGATATCCTGCGCACCGCCTTCGATCTCGGCATCACGCACTTCGACCTCGCCAACAATTACGGGCCGCCGTACGGCAGCGCCGAAACCAACTTCGGCCGCCTTTTCAAGGACGATTTCCGCCCGTATCGCGACGAACTGCTGATCTCGTCGAAGGCCGGTTGGGACATGTGGCCGGGCCCGTACGGCCAGGGCGGCGGCTCGCGCAAGTACGTGCTCGCGAGCCTCGACCAGAGCCTGCAGCGCATGGGCCTCGACTACGTCGACATCTTCTATTCGCACCGCTTCGACGTGGAAACGCCGCTCGAGGAAACCGCGGGCGCGCTGGCCACGGCGGTGCAGCAGGGCAAGGCGCTGTATGTCGGCATCTCGTCGTATTCGCCAGCCAAGACGCGCGAAATGGCCAGGCTGCTCGCCGAGTACAAGGTGCCGCTGCTCATTCACCAGCCGTCGTACAACATGCTCAACCGCTGGGTCGAGGAAGAACTGCTCGACACGCTCGAAGACCTGGGCACGGGCAGCATCGCGTTCACGCCGCTCGCGCAGGGCGTGCTCACGAACAAATATCTGAACGGCGTGCCCGAAGACGCGCGCGTGAACCGCCCGGGCGGCGGCTCGCTCAAGAGCGAGCATTTGAGCGCGCAGAACATCGAGCACGTGCGCAAGCTCAACGACCTCGCGCTGCGCCGCGGCCAGAGCCTCGCGCAGATGGCGATTGCCTGGACGCTGCGCGGCGGCCGCGTGACGTCGGCGCTGATCGGCGCGAGCCGCGCGGAGCAGGTGCGCGAGAACGTCGCGGCGCTCAAGAACCTGGAGTTTTCGAAGGAGGAACTCGCGGAGATCGACCGCTATGCGACCGAAGGCGGCGTGAATCTTTGGGAAAAGCCGTCGACCGATCAGCACATCTAAGCTAATCCGCGCGCTTGCCGGCACGAAGAACCGCCTCGCGTGAGAGGCGGTTTTTTTATGAGCACGCGCCGCGTCGGCGGCGCGTGCCGATGACGCGTGGCACCGCGACGATGCCGCACGCACCACGCTTATGAATCCGTGCGAACGGCCCGCTACAACGCCCCGCTACATCAGCGCGGGCAGCGTCTCGACGAGCGCCACGGCCGCAAGCGCGCCGATCACCGCGCCGATCACGCGCAGCGTGTTGTGCCGGAATTCCGTTGCGCACGGCACGGCGCCGAGAAAGAGTGCGCCAGCGAGGGCCATCGGGATGATCATCACGAAATCGCCGATCGTGAAATAACCTTCCATGCTCGTCTCCTTATCGTATTGGCGACGAGGGCTCGCAATGGATGTGATTCTTGTCGTCATGCCAATGGCATGACGCTGCGGCCCCGGGCCTGAATCGAGTATAGGTGAGGGCGAAGGGCGCAGCGGTACGCGCGTGCGTCATTCGGCCTTCCGTGAAACTCACGCCGCGTCGCAAAAGCCCGCCGGACGCGGCCTGCCGTTGCGGCGCGATGCGCGCACGCGGCAAATCGCCAGTCGTCTGAGTATTACGGACGCCTTTCGATTCAGGCCGGCGCACAGTACACAAGGATGTTCCCACGCATATCGCGTGCCGCTGCGAGGCCGGGCGTTAGGCCGCGCCGGCGCGCTCGCGTGCGCGCAGCTTGAGCGCCAGCGCGAGCCCCACGACCAGCAGCACGATCACGAGCCCGGCCACGCCGCTCCAGCCCGCCGCCGTCCAGAAGTGCCCGCCGATCGAACCCATCACGCTGGAGCCGAGGTAATAGGCCAGCAGATAAAGCGCGGCGGCCTGGCCCTTCGCTTCGCGCGCGAGGCGGCCAATCCAGCCGCTCGCCACGGCGTGCCCCGCGAAAAAGCCGATGGTCAGGCAGGCGATACCCGCCGCAATCGCCGCGAGCGGCGCGAACAGCGTGAGCAAGACGCCCGCGAGCATGAGCGCGAGACTGGCGATCAGCACACGGCCGCGCCCGAAGGCGTCGGCCATGCGGCCCGACCACGGCGAGGCGACCACGCCGGTGAGGTAGACGAGGAAGATCGCGCCGATCGCCGCCTGGCTCATGCGATAAGGCGGCGCGATCAGCCGGTAGCCAATGTAGTTGTAGAGCGTGACGAAGCTGCCCATCAGCACGAAACCCGTGACGAACAGCATGGGCAGGCCGGGCCGCGCGAAATGGCGCAGCAGCGCCGCGCGGTGATGCGAGAAGGCGAGGCCGCTCTTCGGCGCGAAGTGGCGCGAGGGCGGCAGCAGCGAGCGGAACGCGAACATCGAGGCGAGCCCGAGCACGCCGATTACCGCGATCGCCACGCGCCAGCCGAACAGGTCGGTGACGATGCCCGTGATCACGCGCCCCGCCATGCCGCCGATGGCCGTGCCGCCCACGTAGAGACCCATCGAAAGGCCAAGGCCGTCCGGGTGCATTTCCTCGGCGAGCCAGGCCATGGCCACGGCGGGCACGCCGCCGAGCGCGATGCCCTGGAGCGTGCGCAGTACGAGCAACGTCTGCCAGTGTGGCACGAAGGCGGTGGCGAGCGTGAGCAGCGACGAGGCGCACAGCGACGCGGTCATCATGCCGCGCCGGCTCCAGCCTTCGGAGACGAAGCCCGCGACGAAAATCGCGACGGCGAGCGCCGCCGTGGTGAACGAGAGCGAGAGGCTGCTTTGCGCGGGGCTCACGCCGAAGGTTTCGGAGAACGCGGGCAGAAGGGGCTGCACGCAATAGAGAAGCGAAAAGGTGGCGTAGCCGGCGAACAGAAGCGCGAGGCTCGCGCGCCAGAATTCGGGAGTGCCGCGTTCGATGTACGGAACGGCGGAGGGCGCGGCATTGCGCGAGGCGCCCGGTGATGCGGTCACGACTGGATCTCCTGTCCCACGCAAAGCGCGGAGATTGCAAAGGCGCAACGATACGCCTGTTGGGCAATCAGCGTCGGCGAGCGCCGCAGGAGAGGCGGCGCTCGCCGCGTTTGTTCCGTGCGTTCCGCCGCGCTTGTCCATTTAGCCCGGCGAGCGCGCCGCGTCTTGCGCGGCGCTGGCGGGTTGCGCTTTGGGCGCGTCGTCGGGGTGGGAGAGCGCCGCATCGCCCGGCAAGTCCGCCGCGCTCCAGCCGCCGCCCAATGCCTTTACGAGCGCCACGCTCGCCGCCATGCGCCGGCGCGAGATCGCCACGGCCTGGCGTTCGTTGGTGAGCGCCGTGGTTTGCGCGACGACCACGTCGAGATACGTGATCGCGCCGCTCAGATAGCGATTGTTGATGGTGACGAGCGTGCGCTGCGCCGCATCCACGGCGCGGTCCTGGGCCGCCGCTTCCTGTTCCAGGATGCGCAGCGCCGCGAGGTTGTCTTCGACGTCGCCGAAGGCATCGAGCACGGTCTGGCGATACTGCGCGACGTTCTCGTCGTATTGGGCGCGCGCTTCGTTGCGCACCGCCTCGCGGCCGCCGAAGTCGAGCAGCGTGCCCGCGAGCGTCGGTCCGAGCGACCAGAAGCGCGCGGGCGCGACGAGCCACTGGCTGAAGTTGGTCGCTTCCAGGCCGCCTGTGACCGCGAGCATCAGGCTCGGGAAGAATGCCGCCGTGGCTACGCCCACCTGCGCGTTCGCGGCGGCTACGCGCCGTTCGGCGGCGGCAATGTCGGGGCGCCGTTCGAGCAGCGTCGATGGCACGCCCGGCGGGCTCGCGACCGCGCGCACGGCGTAGGTCGCCTTAGGCGTGGCCGCGAGCGCGAACGTGGAAGGCGACTGCCCGATGAGAATCGCGATGGCGTGTTCGAGCTGCGCGCGCTGTACGCCGAGATCGAGCGCCTGCGCCTCGGTGGTCTGCAACTGCGTTTGCGCCTGGCCCACGTCGGCGTCGGTGGCGATGCCGCCCGCGTAGCGGTTCTGCGTGAGTTCGAGCGATTCGCGGTAGGCCTTGATCGTGTCGTCGAGCAATTGCCGTTCGCGGTCGATGCCACGTAGTTCGAAGTAATCGGTGGCGAGTTCGGCCTGCATCGAGAGCAGCACGCCCTGCATGTCGGCGGCGCTTGCCTGCGCACTCGCGCGGGCGGCCTCGACGCTGCGCGCGACGCGGCCCCAGATGTCGGGCTCCCATGTGGCGTCGATGCCCACGGAGTAGTCGTTGATCGTCTGGCCGGCCTTCGACGTGTACAGCACGTTCTGCGACGTGCGGTAGCGTGAAAAGTCGCCGCTCGCCGTCACGAGCGGGAAAAAGCTCGAGCGCTGCTGCGCGACGTTCGCGCGCGCCGCGCGGAAGTGCGCCTGCGCGGCCTGCACGTTCTGGTTCGCGCTTTCTACCTGTGTTTCGAGTGCGTCGAGCGTGGGGTCCTCGTAGATCGTCCACCACGCGCCGCGCGGCGCGTTGTCGGCGGGCTGCGCGATCGTCCAGCCCGTGCCTTCGAGTTCCTTGAACGTCGCGGGCGCGGGCATGTCCGGGCGCACGTAGTCGGGGCCGAGCGTGCAGCCGCCGAGCGCCGAAAGCGCGGCGAGCGTGGCACAGGCCAGAATTCGAATACGTGCGTGCTTCATCATTCGCCCTGCGTTTGCTCATTGCCAACCGCGCCACCCGCGCCACCCGCGCCGTGCGCCGAACCCGCCTCGTGCTCGCCGCGCGGCTGAACGATGCGCACCGGCGTACCGTCGACGATTGCGTCCTGCGGATTGACGATCACGCGTTCGTCGCCCGTGAGTCCCGCCGCCACCGCCACGCGCGTGCCGAAGTCGGTGCCGAGCGTGACCTTCACGAGCTTCACGCGGTTTTGCGCATCGACGGTCGCCACTTTCACGCCGTCCGGTCGGAACAGGAAGACGTTGCCGGGCAGCGTCATCGGCGTGGCCGAGCCGTTCAGCGCGAAATGCACCTGCGCGTAGGCGCCGGGCAGCAACTCGCCGTTGCGGTTGTCCACATCGACTTCCACGAGCATCGTGCGTTGCTGCGCATCCACCGCGCCCGCCGTGCGCGCGACGATGCCCGGAAAGCGCTTGCCCTGGTCCTCGTTGAGCGTGAGATACGCGTGCTGCTGTACGCGTATCTGCTGCGCGTAAGCCTGCGGCACGTTCGCGTACACGCGCAGACGGTCGGCCTGCGCGAGATGGAACAACTCCTTTTGCGAGGTGCCGCCGGCGTCGATGAGCGCGCCTACGTCCACGTTGCGCGCGGTCACGATGCCGTCGAAGGGCGCCGTCACGCGTTCGTACGACTGCAGTTGCGAAAGCCGCGAGACGTTGAAGCGCGCCGAATCGAGCGTGGCCTTTTTCGCGAGCATGTCGCCGACTTTTTCGTCGGCGTCCTGTTTCGCCACCGAGTGCGTTTGCAGCATCTGCGTCCAGCGCTCGGCGGTGGTTTTCGCGAGCGCGTAGTTCGCTTCGGCGTTGGCGAGATCGGCGCGCGCGGCGCGCAACTGGTCGTCCACTTCGGGCGCGTCGATCTCGGCGAGCAACTGGCCCGCCTTCACGTGCGCGCCGATATCGAAGTACCACTTGCGCAGATAGCCGTTCGTGCGCGCGTAGATCGGCGTGTCGAGAAACGCCTGCACGTTGCCGGGCAGCACGAGGTCGAGCGCGCGCGCCGAGCGCTGCGGCGTGACCACTTGCACGGAAAGCGTGCTCGCGGTTTTCGCGTCGCGTTCGAGCGCCGCGTGCGCGTTGTGGCGCGACCAGATGCCCTGCGCCGCGAGCCCGAGCACGATGAGCGCGGCGAGCACGACGGGCCAGCGCCGCGCTTTATGCGGCGGCGGGTCTTGCGGCGAAGGCGTTTGCGAATGAGTCGTCATCACAGGGTATTCATGATTTGGGCACCACGTTTTCGCTGGCGCGCTGGCGGCGCTCGCTGAGCTTGCGGTAGATGAGCGAGAACACCACGGGTACGAAGATCAACGTGGCGAGCGTGCCCACCGCGAGGCCGCCGATCACGGCGCGCCCGAGCGGCGCGTTCTGCTCGCCGCCTTCGCCCAGACCGATCGCCATCGGCACCATGCCGATCACCATGGCGAGCGCCGTCATGAGCACGGGGCGAAATCGCGTGTAGCCCGCCTCGATCGCGGCGCGCGCCGCGTCGCCGTGCAGGCTCAACTGTTCGCGCGCGAAGCTGATGACGAGAATGGAGTTCGCCGTCGCAATGCCGATACACATGATCGCGCCCGTGAGCGCGGGAATGGAAAGCGTGGTGTGCGTGAGGAACAGCATCCAGACAATGCCCGCGAGCGCGCCCGGCAGCGCCGTGATGATGATGAAGGGATCGAGCCACGACTGGAAATTCACGACGATCAGGAGATACACGAGCACGATCGCGAAGATCAGGCCGCCGAACAATCCGGAGAACGAATCGTTCATCGTCTGCACCTGGCCGCGCACATTGATGCTCGAAGCTTTCGGCAGTTCGCCGCGCGTCTGGTCGATGATCTTCGCAATGTCGTCGGACACGGCGCCGAGGTCGCGGCCGTCGGCGGTGCCGTAAATGTCGATGGTTGTTTGCGCGTTGTAGTGCGTGACCACCGCGTTGCCCGACATGCGCTGCATGCTCGCGAGCGAGCCGAGAATATTGCTGCGGCCGTTCGCGGTGAGCGGAATGTTGGCGAGCGACTGGAGTGAGTCGATCGTGTATTGCGGCGCCTCGGTCACCACGTTGTAGCTCACGCCGTTGATCGGATTGAGCCAGAACGTGGGCGTGGTCTGCTGGCTGCCCGAAAGTGTGATGAGCAGATCGCTCGCCACGTCCTTTTGCGTGAAGCCTGCCTGCTGCGCGCGCGTGCGGTCCACGTCGATGAAGATGCGCGGCAGGTCCGCGGGCTGCTGGATGCGCGCGTCGGCGAAACCGGGCACGCCGCGCAGACGCGCGAGCAGTTTCGCCGCGAAGGCGCGGTTGCCGGCCCCGTCGCGGCCCACGATCTGCACGTCGATGGGCGAGGGCATGCCGAAGTTCAGCGTCTGGCTCACGATATCGGCGGGCAGGAAGGCGAACTGCACGCCGGGGAACTCGTCGTTGAGCGTGCGGCGCAACTGGCGCACGTAACCGGCGGTGGCATGATGATCCTCGTTCAGCGAGATCAGCACGTCGGCGTCGGACGTGCCGATGGTGCCCGTGTTGCTGTACGACAGGTTGATGCCCGAGACCGGCAGGCCGATGTTGTCGATGATCGAATGCAGCTCGCGCTGGGGAATCAGCGTGCGCACGCGCTTGTCGATGCGATCGACGAGCACGGCGGTTTCTTCCACGCGCATACCGGTTTTCGCGCGCACGTGCAGCGCGATGGTGCCCGCATCGACTTGCGGAAAGAAGTCGCGCCCGAGGAACGGCATCAAAAGCAGCGACGCGCCGCAGCACGCGAGAAACGCCACGACGAACCACACGGGATGCCTCACGCGCGCCGCAAGAAATGTGCGATATCGCTCGCGCAGCCCGTCGAATCCGCGCTCGAACGCGAGGTGCGCGCGCATGAACGGATTGCGCGTCGCGCCGCGCGCGTGATGCGGATCGCCGGGCTTGTGATGATGGCGCATCAGATACTTCGCGAGCGTGGGCACGAGCGTACGCGAGAAGAAGTACGACGCGAGCATCGCGAACACCACGGCTTCCGCGAGCGGGATGAAGAGGTAATGCGCCACCCCCGTGAGCAGGAACATCGGCACGAACACAATGCAGATGGAGAGCGTGGAAACGAGCGTGGGAATGGCGATCTGGTGCGCGCCGTCGAGAATCGCCCGCTCCAGCGTCTTGCCTTGTTCCAGTTGCTGGCTGATGTTCTCGATGGCGACCGTTGCGTCGTCAACGAGAATGCCCACCGCGAGCGCGAGGCCGCCCAGCGTCATGATGTTGATGGTTTCGCCGAGCGCCGCGAGCACGATGACCGAGGTGATCATCGAAAGCGGAATGGAGATCGCGATGATGAGCGTGGCGCGCCAGTTGCCGAGGAACAGCAGGATCATGAGCGCCGTGAGCGCCGCCGCGATGAGCGCTTCGCGCAGCACGCCCTGCACGGAGGCGCGCACGAACAGCGACTGGTCAGCGACGGGATCGATATTGAGCGAGGGCGGCACGAGATTGCGCAGCGTGGGCATCATCCCCTTGATGCGATCGACGATTTCGAGCGTGGACGTATTGCCGCTTTTGTTGATGGTGAGGAGCGAGGCGCGCTGGCCGTCCACGCGCACGATGTTGGTTTGCGGCACGTAGCCGTCCCGCACGTGCGCCACGTCGCGGATGTAGATCGTGCCGCTGTCCGTGGTTTTCACGGGAATGTCGTTCAGGCCCGCGAGACTGTCGGGGCTCGCGTTCATCGTCACCGAATATTCGGTCGCGCCTATTTTTGCCGTGCCCGAAGGGAGGATGAGGTTCTGCGCGCTGATCGCGTTCACCACGTCCATGGGCGAAAGGTTGTGCTGCTGCAGCGCGCGCTGGTTGATGTCGACCATGATCTGCCGCTGCTTGCCGCCATAGGGCAGCGGCGCGGAAGCGCCTGGCACGGTCGCGAGCTGCGTCTTCAGGAAGTTGTTGCCGTAGTCGAACAGCTCCTGTTCGGTAAGCTGCGGCGAGGAGAGCGACAGGCGCAGGATCGGCACCGTCGAGGCGTTGTAGCGCAGGATGAACGGCGGCTGGATGCCGGGCGGCAGCGAGCGCAACTGCGCCTGCGAAAGCGCCGTGACTTCGGCGAGCGCTTCCTGGATATTGGCGTGCGGCTGGAAGAAGATCTTCACGACCGCAATGCCGTTGAGCGACGTCGATTCGGTGTGCTCGATATCGTTCACCGCCACGGAAAGCCCGCGCTCGTAGTTGAGCACGATGCGCTTTTCCATCTCGTCGGCGGGCAGACCCGTGTAGGTCCAGATCACCGAAAGCACCGGGATGTCGATGTTCGGGAAGATGTCCGTGGGCGTGCGCAGGATCGTCAGCGGCCCGACGATCAAGAGCAGCAACGCGAGCACGACGAACGTGTACGGGCGCTTGAGCGCGAGTCGAACGATCCACATGGAACGGCGGGTTCCTTCGCTGGTGGCGGAGTGTGGCTCGCGCGGCTGGTCCGGCCGCGGTGGCGAGCGTTCAGGTTATCGGTATCGTGGCGGCGCGCCTGAGGGCTTCGCCTGTGCCGCGCCGGGCGTCTATGGCCGCACGGATCGGACAGGACTATAGCGCCAGTCACCATGCATCAGCGTACTTTTTCAGGGACTGCCCTGGCAATGGCGCGGAGAATGGGGTTTACCATCTGTTACAGTCAGCCTTTCGTAAGTTGCGCGAACAGTACGAACAAAAGCGCGAACAAAAGCAGCGAACAAGCGGCGAACCAAAGCGGGACGCTGTTGATACTCCCCCCTATTTTTTCGCTTTGCTCACGCGCTCAAACAGGCAACAATGGGGAAGCCTCGGTCCGGCCGTGCTTGAGCGCGCGGAAAAAAGCGGGTCTTCCGGGGCGGGTTTGGATGCGCGCGCAACCGTCGGTGCGCATCGGTTTTTTGGTCAGCATGCCGACCGGTCTTCCCTCGAGGAAGCCGGCGAAGGTAGCGAGGTAACGGGGAAACATCATGCAAATCGGTTCTATCGTCCGTTCCGTTCATATCGCCGTGCCACAGGGCGCGCGCGGCATCGTGATGCGCATTCTCGGCGACATGGCGATGGTCACCTGGTATGCCGGGGAGCCTGGCTCGTCGGCGCAACTCAACACCGAGCCCTTTTTTCTCGAAGATCTGATCGATACGGGCGAGCACGTCATGCCGGCCGGCGCGCAGCTCCACTGAGCCGGGGCGCTTCGATACGCTGACGAGGCGCGCCGCGTCTCGTCGCACGGTTGTGCGCGGCGCATTTGCGTTGTCGTGTCCGTCGCGCGCACCGCGGGCTCGCAGGCCGTCTCCGCAAGAGGCACAATTGCGGATATGAACGACGATCCTTCTCCCATGCGCGGCCAGCTTTCCGGCCCCGGCGATCCCGGCGAGCAGCAAGCCGCGCCCTACGCGCGCCTCACGCCCGAGTGCGTGCTCGACGCCGTCGATGGCGTGCTGATCCCCGCCAACCGCCGCACGGACGGCCGCATGCTCGCGCTCAACAGCTACGAGAATCGCGTGTACCAGGTGGGCGTGGAAGACGGGCCGCCGCTCATCGCCAAGTTCTATCGCCCCGCGCGCTGGAGCGACGAGGCCATCCTCGAAGAACACACCTTCGTCGCCGAACTCGCCGCGCGCGAGATTCCGGCCGTGCCCGTGCTCTCCTTCGAAGGACGCACGCTGCACGAGTTCGACGGTTTTCGCTTTTCGCTTTTCGAGCGCCGCGGCGGCCGCGCGCCCGATCTCGACCGCAGCGACACGCTCGAATGGCTGGGCCGCTTCATCGGACGCATTCATGCGGTGGGCGCAACCGAGCCCTATCGCGCGCGCCCGGCGCTCGACATCCAGACCTATGGCTACGAGCCGCGCGCGTATCTGCTCGAACATGGCTTCGTGCCGCCCGACGTGCGCGCGGCGTGGCAGGCCGCCGTGACGCTTGCGCTCGAAGGCGTGGAGGCGGCATTCGAGCGCGCGGGCGACGTGCGTTCGCTGCGCCTGCACGGCGACTGCCATCCGAGCAACGTGCTCTGGACCGATGCGGGCCCGCATTTCGTCGACTTCGACGACAGCCGCATGGGTCCCGCTATCCAGGATTTATGGCTGCTGCTGCCGGGCGATCGCGCGGGCGCCTCGCGTGCGATGGCGGATCTGCTCGCCGGTTACGAGGACTTCTGCGAATTCGAACCGCGCGAGCTGCATCTCGTCGAAGCGCTGCGCACGCTGCGCCTCATCCACTATTCGGCGTGGCTCGCGCGCCGCTGGCACGACCCCGCGTTTCCCGCGGCCTTCCCGTGGTTCAACACGCAGCGCTACTGGGAAGAGCGCATTCTCGAACTACGCGAGCAGATCGGCGCGATGCAGGAAGGGCCGCTCTGGCCGGTGTGAACGGCGCGCGCGGGTTCACTGCGCGTTTGCCGGACTACCCGCCAACGCGCCCTGCACCGGCGGCTTGACGATCAATTGCGCGCGCAGGTCGCGCGCCATCGTCTCGAACGCGGGGCGCATCTGTGCGAAATCGTCGGCGCTGCACACGTCGCTCGCGAAATGCGTTTGACCCGTACGCGTGACGCGCAGCACGTTCGCCTGCGTGTCGAGCGCGTACTGCGAACTGAAATCCACGAAACGGTTGCCGGCGTGCTGCGCCATGGGCACGTCGAGCACGCGCATGCCCGGCGGCAGCACGATGCGCGTGCGCTCGGTCACGACCACGTTGCGGCATACGAAGGGCTGCGTGCGCCGCGATTCGCCGAGCCAGTAGCGCAGATTCGCGTCGAGCCCGCCGACGAAGCTCGTGAGCGTGGGCACCGGCGTCGTCATTTCGGGATCGACGAAGCCGTCGAACGTGCCCGTTAGCGTGAGCACGAGCGGGCCCGCCGTGGCGTCGAGCGGACTGGAGGCGAGCGTGGCGTTGCCGCGCAGGTTCGCGTTGCGCAGTTCCCATTGCAGCGACTCCTCGCGCTGCGCGGGCGTCTGGAGACGCAGCGCGCTGCGCGTCTGTTCGGCCGACCAGCCCTCGGCCTGCAAGCGGTAGATGAAGCGCGCCGAGCCGTCGGGCGCAACCGTGATGTCGAGATCGCTCTCGCGCGTGGTCGTGGCCGTGGCGGGCGTGCGGACCTGCGTGCCGTCGCCGGCGAGCACGGCCTCGCGGTCCATGTCCGTCGAGGGCAGATAGCCGAATTCGATGTTGCTCGCCGTGGAGTCGGCGAACATCTGCAGATCGGGCAGCCAGGTGATGACGTGATTGATCACGCCGAAGCCGGGCACGCCCGGCAGCGTGTAAACCGTGCCGCTGTTCACGAGCGCGGGCGTGCTGCGAATGCCCACGGCGTCGAGCAGCGCGCCGTAGAGCGCGACGTGGTCCTTGCAGTCGCCGTAGCGGTTCGCGAGCACGTCGGTGGCGCGGTGCGGCACGATCTCGCCGCGTCCGATGTTCATCGCCACGTAGCGGATGTTGCGGCGCACCCAGTCGTAGAGCGTTTGCGCCTTGGCGCGCGGCGTGTCGTCGCGCGCCGTGAGCGTCTGCGCGAGACGCACGATGGCCGCATCGCGCGCGCTCGGGTCCTCGGCGGCCTCGCGATAGACCTTCGCGAAGGCCGCGTAATCGGGAAAGGTGGACACCATCAGCCGGTCGCCGTAGCTCACATAGGCCACCGAGCCGTATTCGAGGCGCTGGAAATTCGACTTGTCGTAACGGTATTCGTAGCGCGTGCGGCCGTTCAACGTGGCGGGCGGCAGTACGGTGAAGCCGCGCGCGTCGGCATAGAGCGGCACTTTCGCGGGCAGGTCGTAGATCACGCGGAAGTTGTGCGTGGGCGCGAGGTCGGGCGGCGTGAAGTCGCTGAACCAGCCGGGCACGAGCGGCACACGCTGGATCTTGCGCCACGTGAGATGCACGCGCGCGCCCGGCTCCACGGCCGGGAATACGATCACCTTGTCCTGCACGTCCTGGAACATCGGGGCGTCGAACGAGCGCACTTCCTGCACGTCGCGAATCTGCTCGGGGCGCACGTCGTGACGCCCGCCATGGGCGTCTTCGGTCCACGCTTCCAGTATGTCCACGTGGGCCATCTCACGGTTGAACCACACGTAATACTGCCCCGCGCGCGCGATGCCGGCCTCGGTGTTCACGCGCAGCGTGAGCGAATCGAGCTTGGTGTACGAGCCGTCCGCATTGACGGTGAAGGTCTGCGTTTCCGATTCGTTGGTGTAGGGCGCTTGCGCGGCGTTGCCCGCCGGGTTGAGCGCGCTCGCTTCGAGAGGCACCGGCGTGAGTTGCGCCACGCCCGGGCGCAGGTCGGCGGCGAAGGTCCCCGTGACGGGGCCGAGCACGGCTAGGCAAAGAGTGAAGGCGGGGCGCATGGGGGGCTCGGCTGGTGTCGGGTCGCGGATGGGCGCTACTTCTGCCACTTAAAAGTCATGCTCTCCGCTTGTCAAGCGGATGGGCCGCACACCGCCCGCGGCAGGCCCTGTATGGAGCATTGAGTCTAAATGCGGGCCTGCGCAACGAACCTCCGCTCGGGCCGTTTTTCGTGCCGATATGGGGCGTCGCCACCGCTTTGCTGCGCACGCAACAATCGACCGGGAATGGCGGCGCGCGGGCCGCTGAAGGGCATATGTATGTTTACATCATATTGCCAAGGTGGCGTCTGGGGTCTAAGGTTCGTGCAGCCGTCAAGCGGCAAATAAGTGTTCTTTGCGTTTACGCATAAAAGAACACGTCAGACCACGCCTACCAACAGCCATTTTGGATGGGACCAGAGCGAGCGTTTTCCCCGACGCTCTCAACCTCTGGTCGATTCGGGAGATCCCATGAGCAGCGTTGCAGATTCGACGCGCGGTGCGCAAAGCGCACCTTTCTTTTCCAAAGAGGCGACCGTCGCCCCACCGGGCTTTTCGCGCTGGATGGTGCCACCCGCCGCGCTGGCCGTGCACCTGTGCATCGGCCAGGCCTACGCGTTTTCCGTGTTCAACGCGCCGCTCACGAAGGTGATCGGCGTGACGCAGTCCGCGCCAGATGACTGGTCGCTCACCACGCTGGGCTGGATTTTCTCGCTGGCCATCGTGTTTCTCGGGCTTTCCGCCGCGTTCGGCGGCAAGTGGCTCGAACGCGTGGGGCCGCGCCGCACGATGTTTACCGCCGCGTGCTGCTTCGGCGGCGGTTTCCTCGTTTCCGCGCTCGGCGTGTATCTGCATCAGATCGTGCTGCTCTATCTCGGCTACGGCGTGATTGGCGGCATCGGGCTCGGCCTCGGCTACGTGTCGCCGGTTTCGACGCTGATCCGCTGGTTCCCGGACCGCCGCGGCATGGCAACGGGCCTCGCGATCATGGGCTTCGGCGGCGGCGCGATGATCGCCGCGCCGCTCTCCGTCATGCTGATGAAGCATTTCGCGAGCGACACGAGCGTGGGCGTCGCGCAAACCTTCGTGGTGCTCGGCGTGGCGTACTTCATCTCGATGACGATCGGCGCCATCGCGATCCGCGTGCCGGCTCCCGACTGGAAGCCCGCGGGCTGGACGCCGCCGGTCGTGGCGAAGAAGCTCGTGTCGAACCAGCACGTGCACATCGACCAGGCGCTCAAGACGCCGCAGTTCTACCTGATCTGGCTCGTGCTGTTCCTCAACGTGACGGCGGGCATCGGCGTGCTGAGCCAGGCCTCGGTGATGATCCAGGAAAGCTTCAAGGACACCGTGACTGCGGGCGCCGCAGCCGGTTTCGTCGGCCTGCTGTCGCTCTTCAACATGGGCGGCCGCTTCGTGTGGGCTTCGGCTTCCGACTGGGTGGGCCGCAAGAACACGTACTTCATCTTCTTCGTGTTCGGCGCGCTCCTGTACTACGCGGTGCCGCAGTTCGCGCAGAGCGGCAACATCGTGCTGTTCGTGCTCGCGTTCTGCCTGATCCTTTCGATGTACGGCGGCGGCTTCGCGACCGTGCCCGCGTATCTCGCGGACATGTTCGGCACGGCGTTCGTCGGCGGCATTCACGGCCGTCTCCTGACCGCATGGGCCGCGGCTGGCGTGGCGGGCCCCGTGCTCGTGAACTACGTGCGCGCCTATCAGGTCGCGCACGGCGTGGCGAAGGCCGACGCCTACACGATGACCGTGCACATCATGGCTTCGCTGCTCGTGATCGGTTTCATCTGCAATCTGCTCGTGCGCCGCGTGGACGCGAAGCACCACATGAGCGAGACGCAACTCGCCGCCGGTAAATAAGGAGGAACGCGCAATGTCTGATCAAGCAGCCCAGAAATCGTCGAACAAGGCGCTGATGGCGGTCTTCTGGCTCTACGTGCTGGTGCCGCTCGCGTGGGGCGTGACCAACACGCTCGCGCAGGCGCTGAAGCTGTTTAGCTGACGCCTCGACGTTGAAGTGAGGCGAGGCGGCGCGAGCCGCCCATCGCAAACCCGTGCTGCGGGCCGCCGACGCGAGTCGCGGCCCGCGTTTTTTTGGGCGCGCGCCTGCTGGCCCGCTCGCAGCGATATCCGCCGCGCACGTTCAGGGCAAAGCCTCGGCGCGCCGCAGTACGATGCGTTTCGTACGCGGTTGCCGGAGACGGGCGATGGTGCGGATCATGATGATCCTGCTGGGTGTGGAGTATCTGCGCGAGCGCTGGCGCGGCGTGATGGCCGCCGGCGTGGCGAGCGCGCTCGTGGGCGCGGCGCTATTCATCGACGCGCTGGACGGCGTGCTGTATTTCCCTATCGCGCCGTTTGCGTGGCTGCTGCTGATCGAAGGTCTCGCCACGCTCGCGGTGGCATGGACCGGCATGGGCGGCCAGCGCACGTTGCGCTATGTGAAGGGTGTCGGGTTTTGCATGACGGCGGTGCTCGTGCTTTCGGGCTACCGGCACGCGTCGTTCATTCTTTCGATGGTGTTCGCCACGCTCTTTCTCGCTGACGGCCTGCTGCAGATCGCCTCGGCCTGGGTCGTGCGCTATCGCACGTGGCATCTCGCGGTGGCGGGCGGCGCGC
Source organism: Paraburkholderia sp. J76 (assembly GCF_905220295.1). Taxonomy (NCBI): domain Bacteria; kingdom Pseudomonadati; phylum Pseudomonadota; class Betaproteobacteria; order Burkholderiales; family Burkholderiaceae; genus Paraburkholderia; species Paraburkholderia sp. J76. The sequence continues at coordinate 1,339 of NZ_CAJMZJ010000008.1, read as the reverse complement.
TGCAGATCGCCATCGCCATTTTTTTCTACCAGCCTTATCCCACGCACTACAAAGGCACGGTTCCGTACTGCCTCGGACTCATTTTGATGTTCGCGGGCTGGAACCTGCTGCTGCTCGCCTTGCGAGCGCGCCGGCTCACCGTGAACCCGGCGGCGGCGCAGGGCGGCGCGGCTGCGCTCGCGGCGAGCGCGGCGGGCGCGGCGAACTCGGCCAAAGGCCATGCGTCCGCGCTCGCGCAAACCGTGTTCGACGGGCCTCCCGCGCCGCACGAGCGCGCGCTCACGGTGCACGTATGGACGCCAGTGGGCAGTTCGAGAGCCGAGGCGCGGCGCCAGCCGCTCATCGACCGCTATATTGCCGCCGTCGATCGCGACGGCGTGATTTCCACGGGTCACGCGGCGCTCGAATCGCCGGAGCGCGTGTACATCAGCCTTTATCCGGCCGTGGAAATCGATCGTTCTCCCAACGAATTCACGCGCACGCTGCGCGCGACGCGCGAGAACGACGTGCCGGGCCACTTCCAGCCCGACTACGTGACGGAGTCGCAGGCGTGGTGTCCTTCCACGCGTCAGGTGCGCATCCGCAACTACGATCCGCTTCGGCTCGAAAGCTTCTGGCAGCGTTATCGCGAGGACACGACCTATAACCTCACGCATCGCAATTGCTCGAGCACGGTTTCGCACGCGCTGGAGGCGGCGCTGGAAGGCGCGACGCCGCGTGTGTGGGGCCACGGCTGGCTCGCGTTCGCGCGCATGCTCACGACGCCGGAACTGTGGGTGGCGGCGCAGGTGCGCAAACGCGGCCAGACGATGGCGTGGACGCCGGGGCTCACGCTCGACTATGCACGCGCGCTGAGCATGCTGGCGGACCCGCGTCCTTCGGGATGGACGCGCATGCTCAGGTCGCTGCGCGCGTCGATGTTAAGAGGGGAGCGCAGGCGCGAGCGCGAGCGGGAACGCAAGCGCGGGGCCGACCACGACGGGCGCTCGCCTCACGCGTGAAAGCTGCGGCGAAGCGTCTTCACACATCGCATGTCGATCCCGCTCCCGCCGCCTGTTCGCGCGCGGCCTTCGCGCCCTCCACCTGGAGAATGGTCGGCAGCGACACGCCGTTTTTCGCCGCCGTGACTTCCGCGAGAATCGACACCGCGATCTCAGGCGGCGTGCGGCTGCCGATGTAAATGCCCACCGGCCCGTGCAGCCGCGCGAGTTCCGCTTCGCTCAGATCGAACTCCTTGAGCCGTTCGCGACGCGCCGCGTTGTTGCGCCGCGAGCCCAGTGCGCCCACGTAGAACGCGGGCGTCTTGAGCGCTTCCATCAGCGCGAGGTCGTCGAGCTTC
>NZ_CAJMZJ010000007.1:0-357328 GCF_905220295.1 Paraburkholderia sp. J76 | reverse complement strand
TAATGTCCAGAACCCCGGTGTCTCCGAAAGAGAGCCGGGGTTCTGGCGTTTGGGCACGTGGCGATTGAGTGCAATGCCAGATGCTGGAAACAAAAAAGCCGTCCAATGGACGGCTTTTTTGCATTAACCGGCTTCTAAAATCGTAGTCCTACTGCGCAGCCTTTTGCATAGCTGCCGCGACCGCGGCGTCCTTCGCCAAAGCAACATCCTCTGCGATATCCGCAAGCTGTTCTTGAGTCAGCGCTTCAAGCAGCGCCAGGTCACGCTCGATGACCTGCGGAAGATGCGCGCGCAGAAATTCCACCCACGTCTTCGTTTTCGCGTCGACGAATTTGCGCGACGGGTATAGCGCGTACACGTTCGTCTTCTGCAGTTTGTGCTGCGGCAGCACGCGCACGAGCGTACCATTACGCAGTCCTTCGATTGCCGCGTAGACCGGCAGCATCCCAATCCCCATTCCCTCGCGTATCGCGACCGCCAGCGATTCCGCGATATTCACCTGCACGGGTCCGTCCACCTGCATCTCGACGCTGCCCTCGGGCCCGTCGAGCGTCCACTCGTGCGCCGGAAACGCCGGCGATTTGAGAATCAAACAGTCGTGATGCGAGAGATCGGCCGGCGTGCGCGGCGCACCGTGCGTTTCCACATACCCGGGCGACGCGCAAAGAATGCTGTACGTCGAACCCAGTTGATGCGAAACGAGTTCGGAATTCGGCAACGAAGACGCCGTGACCACCGAGACGTCGCTGCTGCCCTCGAAGAGGTCCGGCATGCGCTGCGAAAGCGTCAGCTCGACGGTGACCTCGGGATGCAGCGCGCGATAGCGCGAAATCGCCGGCAGCACGTACTGCTGACCAATACTCGCGAAGCTGTGCATGCGCAGCGCCCCGGCGGGACGTTCGTGCGCGCAGCTCGCTTCTTCTTCCGCGCTATCGACGTCCGCAAGAATTTGCGAGCAGCGCTTGAGATACCGCTCGCCGGCGGGCGTAAGCGCGAGTCGGCGCGTCGAGCGATTGAGCAGACGGGTGCGTAAATGCGCTTCGAGTTCCGATACCGCGCGCGACATCGCGCCCGTGGTCGAATCCAGCGACTGAGCCGCGGCCGTGAAGCTGCCCGCTTCGACGACGCGGATGAACACCCGCATGTTTTGTAACGTATCCATCAGACCTTCTTGACCTTCTTTTATTCGGTACAGAAACGATATTGTCCGCCTGCCGGGGCGCGCCATTGTTGAGCGATCTGGAACGGATGTTCCCTGCGCGTCCCATTAATGCGGCGCAATGACGCTCCTACAATCGGCGCCTGTCCTCGAAACAGTCCGAGCGTTTTCATGAGCCGCCAGCCTGCGATACATCGAGCGTTCGACTCGCGCCGGCGCGCGGAAATCATATGGCGCGCCGCGAGACGCGCGCTGCGCGACTGGCAGGCCAGCGGCGGCGCAATCTGGCTCCATCTGCTGAAGACGGTTGCGGCCGGCTTGCTCGCCATGGGCATTTCCATGCTGCTTGACCTGCCGCAGCCCCGCATCGCGATGACCACCGTATTCGTACTGATGCAGCCGCTCTCCGGCATGGTGTTCGCCAAGAGCTTTTATCGCATCGTCGGCACTGCGGTGGGAATGATTGCGGCGGTGGCGTTGGGCGCCGTGTCCGTCCAGCAGCCCGAGCTTTACATACTCGGGATGACGGGATGGGTGGCCGCTTGTACAGCCGCCGCCATGAGGAATCGCCATTTTCGCTGGTACGGTTTCGTGCTCGCCGGCTACACGGCGGCGCTGATCGGCATTCCGCTCGTGATGCAGCCCAACGGACTCTTTCTCGCCGCGCTTGGCCGCGGCGCCGAAGTGGCAGTGGGGATTCTCTGCTCGGGCATGGTCAGCGCGGCGATCGTGCCCCGCCAGTCGGGCTCGTTGCTCGATCGCACCTTGCGCACGCGCTATCTCGATTTTACTGCGTTCGCTGCGTCGCTGTTGGCGGGGCGGCTCGAAAGGGCCGCGTTCGAAGGGCGATTCGCGAGTCTCGTCGACGATGTAGTCGGCTTCGAAGCCACGCGCGCTTTCTCATTTTTCGAAGATCCGACGATGCGCTCGCGCAGCGGTGTGCTTTCGCGCCTGAATGCCGAATTCATGGATGCCTGCGCGCGGCTGCACGCGTTGCGCCAGTTGCTCAAAAGACTGCATGGGAGCGACGCGGCGATCGCACCGCTCGCGCAATACTTCGGCGAGCTAGCTGCGCTGCTCGCGCAACGGCCGGGCCGCGACGAAAGCGATCGAGCCTACGCGCGGCGGCTCGCCGACGGTCTCGAAGCGTTCCAGCGCACGCTGCCGCGTCATGTACGCGAAACCCGGCGGCCGCTCGAACATACGCTACCCGACGCGCTGCCCGATTTCGATACCTCGGCCGAACTCATCTATCGCTTCACGACCGAGATCGTGCGCTACAGCCGCACGTGGGCTTCGCTCATGGAGACGCGTCCGGCGCAGGAGCCGCGCGCCGCGCGCTACGTTCCCCGCACGAGCTGGTACGTGGTGGCGTTCACCTTCATGCGCACTGCCGTGGTGGTGGCGGCGCTGGGCTGGTTCTGGGTCGAGACCGACTGGCCGAGCGGCGGCCTCGCGATGATCGCGGCCGCGCTCACGTGCGCGCTCACCTCGTCGGCGCCGAATGCTTCGCGTATGGCCGTGCAGATGTCGGTAGGCGCGGGCTTTGCCGCCGTGACGGGCTATCTCTTCACCTGCTACGTCTATCCCAATGTCGATGGCTTTCCGTTGCTCTGCGCGACGCTGGTCCCGGTGCTCGCCATCGGCGCGTTTCTCGCCACGCGCTCGCGCATCTCGGGCTACGGCGTCGGCTTCTCGGTGTTCTTCTGCTTGCTGGCCGGTCCGGACAACGTGATCGTCTACACGCCGGATCTGCTGATCAACAACGGCATCGCTGTCGTCGCAGCCATGCTGGTTGCTTCGCTCGCCTTCGCGGTGGTGTTTCCGTCGCACATGAACTGGCTCGTCGAGCGCATGTGCGTGTCGTTGCGCGCTCAGGTCGTGCTGGCGTGTCATGGCGAACGCGATGGCCTCGGGCAGCGCTTCCAGTCCGGCACGCACGATCTGATGCATCAGTTGAGGCTCTTGCTCAACGGGCGCCGCCAGGCGCACCGGCGCGCGCTGCGCTGGATGCTCGTGACGCTCGAAGTCGGGCATGCCGTGGTCGATCTGCGCAATGAGGCGCACGCCGCGGCGTGGCTCGATCTTCATGATGCGCACTGGCCCAAGGCGTTGGTGCGCGTGCGAGCGGATATTGCGCGGCTCTTCGAAGAGCCGGACGGGGCGCTCCTCGACCGCGCGCTCAGCGCCGTGCACGCCGCGACCTGGATCGCCCGGGAGGCGCTCGCGACAGTGCATCAAGAGCGGGAAAAGCGTCACGACGTGCAGCGGCTGCTGAGTCATCTGCACTTCATCCGCAGCGCGCTGCTCGATCGCGATACGCCGCTCGGGCCGCTCGCGCGTCGCGCACGCATGCGACGCGGAATTCGCTGAAAACACAACGAAAAAGGCGAGACCGCGCGATCTTGCCGCAGTCTGGAAATATGCCTTCCACTGCGCCTCCTTAATCAATTCGACCCTGGGTCATATAGTCACATCACTGCTTCGCAGTACCCATTAGCACTGGAGAGTAAAATGAAGTCCGTGAAGATCGCTGTTGTTGCCTGTTCGCTGTTTGCCGCCGCCGCTGCTTATGCACAGAGCGAAGCACCGGCGGCGAGCGTCCCTCAGCAGGTCGCGCAGTCCGCTGCCCCGCAGGTAGCGCAAGCGCCCGCCCATCGCGAAATCGCAAAGCCGGCAAGGAAGGATGAATGCGTCGGCCCGGTCAGCTTCTGCAATATTTATTCCGGTAGCTGAGATCGAGAGCACGCCCGCCATGTGCAGGCGCACGCTGAAATCTTGTGCCGCGACGCCTTCATGTGGGCGCCGCGGCTTTGCGCATTGTGGCCGCACAAAACATGGCAATAGTGTTTTGTGAAACTCGCAGTGCACGGGCGCCGTTGCAAGACCTGAAAATTGGCACCAGGCGATCAGAGAGTTTGTGGAGACTTTGATGTACGAAGACCGTATTCGTTGTGCCGCATTACGCGGGAAAATCACTTCGGCTGCCGAGGCGGCTCAACTCGTGCGCAATGGCATGCGCGTTGGCGCGAGCGGCTTTACGCGCGCGGGCGACACGAAGGCCGTGCCGATCGAACTGGCGCGCCGCGCGCGCGAGGAGAAAGAGCCGCTGCGCATTACGCTGATGACGGGCGCCTCGCTCGGCCACGACGTCGATCGCATGCTGACCGAAGCCGGCGTGCTCGAGCGCCGTCTGCCGTTCCAGGTCGACGCCACGCTGCGCAAGGCGATCAACCGCGGCGAAGTGATGTTCGTCGACCAGCATCTGTCCGAAACGGTGGAAATGCTGCGCGCGAACCTGCTCGGCAAGCTCGATCTCGCGATCATCGAAGCGGTCGCGATCACGGAAACCGGCGCGATCGTCCCCACGACTTCGGTCGGCAATTCGGCGAGCTTCGCGATTCTCGCGGAGAAGGTGATTGTCGAGATCAATCTCGCGCAACCGCTCGCGCTCGAAGGCCTGCACGATGTGTGGATTCCCGGCCGCCGCCCGCATCGCGATCCGCTGCCGATCGTGCGTCCGCAGGACCGCGTGGGTACGGCCGCCATCGAGATTCCGCCGGAGAAGATCGCCGCCATCGTCATCACGAACGAGTCGGACAGCCCTTCGACCGTGCTGCCCGCCGATGAAGAAACCGCGCGCATCGCCGGTCACCTTATCGAATTCCTGCAGCACGAAGTGAGGCACGGCCGCATGAGCGCGCAATTGCCGCCGCTGCAGGCCGGTATCGGCACGATCGCGAACGCGGTGCTGTCGGGCTTCGTGGATTCGCCGTTCGAAGCGCTTACCATGTACTCCGAAGTATTGCAGGACTCGACTTTCGATCTGATCGACTCCGGCAAGATGGTGTTCGCTTCGGGCGCTTCGATGACGCTCTCCGCGCATCGCCAGGCCCAGGTGCTCGCTGAACTCGACCGCTATCGCGACAAGCTCGTGCTGCGTCCGCAGGAAGTGAGCAACCATCCCGAAGTGATTCGCCGCCTCGGCCTGATCGCGCTGAACACCGCGCTCGAATGCGATATCTACGGCAACGTGAATTCCACGCACGTGGGCGGCACGCACATGATGAACGGCATTGGCGGCTCTGGCGATTTCGCGCGCAATGCGTCGTGCGCGATCTTCGCGACCAAGGCGATTGCGAAGGACGGCCGCATTTCCAGCATCGTGCCGATGGTGCCGCACGTCGATCACAACGAGCACGACGTGGACGTGATCGTGACCGAGCAGGGTCTCGCCGACCTGCGCGGTCTCGCGCCGCGCGAACGCGCCAACCTCGTGATCGATCGTTGCGCGCATCCGCTCTATCGCGACCTGCTGCGCGACTACTATCGCGACGCGCTCAAGATTGGCGGCCAGACACCGCACGATCTCGCGCGCGCCTATGAAATGCATCTGCGCTTCAATCGAACGGGTTCGATGTTGCCCGAAGCAACAGGCGGACTCGCAGTGAACGCATGATCGCGGAAGCGAACAAGCGATTCGCAAAACAAAACGGGAGCACCGGCGACGGTGCTCCCGTTTTTCATAAGTAGCGGAGATTCGCTACGCTCGTCTGATCAACCGGATGATGAAGAGCAGGATGACCGCGCCGATAATGGCGGTAATGATCGAGCTGATCATGCCGGCGCCGATATGGATGCCGAGCACGCCGGCAAGCCAACCGCCGATGAACGCGCCGACAATGCCGACGATGATATCGACGAACAGTCCGAAGCCGCCGCCTTTGACGAGGACGCCAGCGAGCCAGCCTGCGATTGCGCCGATGATGAGCCAGGCAATGATGCCGTGTTGCATATGAATAGACTCCCCTTGTTGGCGTGAAAGAATCACGGTGAATGGAGCTTAGTCCAAGGGCGAATAGGCGTCCACGAAACGCGGCCAGAATTAACAGTTCTTGAACACCGCTGCCGATAATATTAAAAAACGCAACGAATTAGAAATGTATTCGTAAGGAATGCGAGCCGTTCTTCAATTGCAAGGCTCACTCAGGCGCGATTTCGGGTTCGGCGGCGGTCCAGCTCACGCTGGAGACGCCTTTTTCCATGCTCAGGCGGCTCGCCATGAGTTCGAGCTTCGACTGGTATTTCGGATGCAGACGCATCGTTGCCGTCACGCGCAGGCGTGGCGGATCGCCGGCCAGATCCTCGCTTGTCAGGCTTTGAAATGAAAGCGGCGTGGAGTACAAAGAATTCGAAAGCAACGTGCGGATGTGCACTTCGTCGTCTTCGCGGCACACCACGGTAAGCACGTAAGCGCGCACGAGATCCGCATTCGAAATGGGCGATGCGTTGATGATGCGGCTCACCTCGCGCAGCACGGTATTGGTGAGCAGCACGACGACGGTGCCGGCAACGGCCGGGCCGTAGTGCCCCGCGCCGCACAGCACGCCCACGGCCGCGGCGCACCATAACGTCGCCGCCGTATTGATGCCCTGAATCGAGCCCTTCTCGCGCATGATGACGCCGCCGCCCAGAAAGCCCACGCCAGAGACGACATAGGCCGCGATCTGCGTCACGCCCGTTGAGCCATTGCCGGTCAGCACGCCGAGCGTGACGAACAGACACGCGCCGCTTGCTACGAGCGTGATGGTGCGCAGACCCGCCGTGCGTTGGCGAATCTGGCGTTCGAGGCCGATGGCGACGCCGCAGGCGAACGCCGCGAGAAGGCGCAGGGCGAATTCGAGAGTCATCGTTTTGTCATGAAAGCGCAAGCCAGCCGCACGCCAGGCGGCTCTCGCGCAAGGCGTGGCGGGGACATCGGGAGGCTCGTGGATCATACGCGGGACGGGGATTTGCGCCAAGCTGTCCGCGCTGTCATGTTCGAGTCAGGATCAGGCCACGGCTTGTGGGCGAAACTAGTTTCATTCGTATGGAGATGGGAAGGCTGGCCGAATGAACGGGAGTTTCTGATGGATACGCTGCGCAATATGCGGGTCTTCGTGCGAGTGGTGGAGTCCGGCAGCTTCACGCGCGCTGCGGCGAGCGAAACGATGACAACCGCGCAGGTCTCGCGCGCGGTCACCGATCTGGAGTCGCGGCTGCGCACGCGACTTCTGAACCGCACCACGCGGCGCATGTCGCTGACCGAAGCGGGCGAGCGCTACTTGCAGAGCTGCAAGCGCATTCTTGCGGACATCGAGCAGGCCGAGGCCGAAGCCGCCGCGGCACACGCGAATCCCGCGGGCAAGCTGCGCGTGTATGGCGGCACGAGTTTCGGACAGCACTATGTGATGCCGCTCATCGCGCGCTATCAGCAGCATTTGCCGGAGGTTTCTGTCGATCTCACCATCTCCCAGCAGATGCCCGACATCATCGAGGAGGGCTTCGACGTGGCGGTCGTGGTGGCCGCCGAACTTGAGGACTCCGCGCTGATCTCGCAGCATCTGGGCAGCACGGCGGCCATTCTCTGCGCGTCGCCGGAATATTTGCGCATGCGCGGCGAACCCGAGTCGTTCGACGATCTCGAGGCGCATACCTGCCTGCATCTGACCGATGCGAGCCTGCCCGCGGGCCAGTGGGTTTCCGAAGGGCCGCTCGGCGAAACCTTCCGGCATACGGGCGTGACGCCGTTCCAGGTGAACAACCCCGAAGCGCTCGCTCTCGCCATCCGCGAAGGCATGGGCATCGGCCCGCTGCCGGTGCCGGTGGCGCTGCCCGGTCTTGCCGACGGCACGCTGGTGCGCGTGCTGCCCACGCATACGCTGCAGAAGCTCAACATCTATGCGCTGTACGCGTCACGCCGCTATCTGGATGCGAAGATCCGCACCTTCGTCGAGTTCCTGCGTGAGAAAGTACCGCTCGTGCTTGCCGAGCAGGAGGCCGCGCTCGCCACCTGTGACGAGCCGCCGCTTCGCGAACTGGAGGCGCACACGGGGCCGCGCGGAACGCATGCGCGCAACGGCCGTAGCCGCGCTCACACCACGCAGGACCTGGAGCGACTGCGCCTCGTGAACTGAACCAGTGAACTAATGCAGTGAACTGAAGCAGTGAACTGAAGCAGTTAAAGAAAAGCCCGCGAAGCGCGAAGCGTGTCATTCGTTTCGCGGGCGTTTCAATGCGCTTCGCGACGCTGCAGCGGCGATCCCTCTGCGTTCCCGTACGCTTTCGCGCGCCTCGCGCATTGCCTGTCAATTTCGCCATATTGGCGCCAGCAACCGGCCACCGCCATTGCCTATGATGCGGCACCCGCTGGATGAATGCGTCCTCGTCCCAACCCCTCGCCTGAGTTGTTCGAAACACCGACATGTGGATTGTCAATCTCGCGCTGAAGCGACCGTACACGTTCATCGTGATGGCCATCCTGATCCTGCTGGCCACGCCTTTCGTGCTCATGTCGATGGCCACGGACGTGCTGCCGAACATCAACATTCCGGTCATCAGCATCATCTGGTCGTACACGGGCTTTTCCGCGAAAGATATGGCCGATCGCATCACCTCGGTCAACGAGCGCAGCCTCACGACCACGGTGAGCAACATCGAGCACATCGAGTCGCAATCGCTGCCGGGCATCGCCATCATCAAGCTCTTTTTGCAGCCTGGCGCGAGCCTGCAAACGGCCATCGCGCAGGCCGTGGCTTCCGAGCAGGCGCAGGTGAAGCAGATGCCGCCGGGCGCCACGCCGCCGCTCGTCATCAGCTATTCGGCCTCGAGCATTCCCGTGATCCAGCTCGGACTTTCCAGCAAGTCGATGAGCGAGCAGGCGCTCGCCGACGTCGCGATGAATTTCCTGCGCCCGCAACTCATCACGATTCCCGGCGCGCAGGTGCCTTACCCGTATGGCGGCAAGACGCGCGTGATTTCCGTGGATCTCGACACGCGCGCGCTGATATCGAAGGGTCTTACGCCCGCCGATATCGTCAACGCGGTCAACGCGCAGAACCTCATTTTGCCGACGGGCACCGCCAAGCTCGGGCAAACCGAATATCGTGTGGACACCAATGCATCGCCAGATACCATCGCGGGCCTCAATCGTATTCCCGTGCAGACGGTGAACGGCGCGACCACCTATCTCGGCGAGGTGGCGCACGTGCGCGACGGCTTCACGCCGCAGACCAACGTCGTGCGCCAGGACGGCCAGCGCGGCGTGCTCATGTCGATCCTGAAGACCGGCGACGCTTCGACGCTGCAGGTGGTGGGCGCGCTCAAGGGCCTGCTGCCGAAGGCGCGCGAAACGCTGCCCGCCGATCTCGTCGTCAAGCCGCTCTTCGACCAGTCCGTATTCGTTTCCGCCGCCGTGCAGGGCGTGGTGCGCGAAGCGCTCATCGCGGCCGCGCTTACGGCGGCGATGATCCTGCTCTTCCTCGGCAACTGGCGCAGCACGCTCATCATCGCCGTGTCGATTCCGTTGTCGATTCTCTCGTCGATCATCGCGCTCTACGCGCTTGGCGAGACCATCAACATCATGACGCTCGGCGGCCTCGCGCTCGCGGTCGGCATTCTGGTTGACGACGCAACGGTCACGATCGAAAACATCGAGCGCCACCTGCATCTGGGCGCGAAACTGCACGACGGCATTCTGGAAGGCGCGGGCGAAATCGCGGTGCCCGCGCTCGTGTCGACGCTGTGCATCTGCATCGTGTTCGTGCCGATGTTCTTTCTCACGGGCGTGGCGCGCTTTCTGTTCGTGCCGCTCGCGGAAGCGGTGGTGTTCGCGATGATCGCGTCGTACATTCTTTCGCGTACGCTGGTGCCGACGCTCGCCATGCTGCTCTTCGAGGGCCACGATCCCACCGCGCATGCGCAGCGCGCGCAAGGCTCGCTCTTCTCGCGCATCCACTGGCGCTTCAATCATGGGTTCGAGCGCGTGCGCGCCAACTACATCGCGCTGTTGAGCCTGCTGCTTTCGCGCCGTAAATTCTTCGGCGGCGCGTTCCTCGCGTTTTGCCTGCTGTCGCTCGTCCTCGTGTTCTTCCTCGGCCGCGACTTCTTTCCTTCGGTCGATGCGGGCAATATCCGCTTGCACATGCGCGCGCCAACGGGCTTTCGCATCGAGGAAACAGCGCGCCTCGCCGACCAGGTGGAGCAGGTGGTTCGTGAAGTCGTGCCGCCCGATCAACTCGAAACGATCGTCGACAACCTCGGGCTGCCCTATAGCGGCATCAATCTCTCGTACAGCAATGCGGGGACGATGGGCACGCTCGACGGCGAAATCCAGATCGCGCTGAAGCCCGATCACGACCCCTCGCGCGTCTACATCGACAAGCTTCGGACGTTGCTTCCGCAACGTTTTCCGGGCGTCGAATTCTTCTTTCAGCCCGCGGACATCATCACGCAGATTCTCAATTTCGGTCAGCCGGCGGCAATCGACGTGCAGGTGGTGGGCGCGAACCTGAATCAGGACATGGCGCTGGCAAGCACGTTGCTCAAGCAGGTGCGCCAACTGCCGGGCGCCGTCGATGCCCACATCGAGCAGCGCAACGACGAACCCGCGCTCACGTTCGCGATGGACCGCTCGCGCATGCAGCAGTTGAAGCTCAGTCCGCAGAACGTGGCGCAGGACGTGTTGATCGCGCTCTCGGGCAGCACGCAGACGTCGCCCGCGTTCTGGGTGAGTCCGCAAAACGGCGTGGAGTATCCGCTTACCGTGCAAACGCCGCAGTACCGCGAAACTTCGATGAACGAATTGATGGGCACCCCCGTCTCCGCACGCAGCACGAACACCGATGCACCGTTGCAACTGGTGAGCAATCTCGTGCAGCTCAGGCCGCACGACGGGCCCGCCATCATCACGCACTACAATATCCGCCCCGTGATCGACCTGCTCGTGAGCGTGGAGGGCAGCGATCTCGGCTCCGTGGGCGTCAACATCAACGACATCATCCGGCACGTGCAGGCGCACGCGCCACGCGGCACGACCATCACCATGCGCGGCCAGATCGGCACGATGCGGTCCTCGTACGTGGGCCTCGGCGTTGGCATCGCGATGGCCGTGGTGCTCGTGTATCTGCTGATCGTCGTGAACTTCCAGTCGTGGGCCGACCCGCTCATCATCATCAGCGCGCTGCCCGCCGCGCTCGCGGGCATCGCGTGGATGCTGTTCATCACCGGCACGCACCTCAGCGTGCCCGCGCTCACGGGCGCGATCATGACCGTGGGCGTGGCCACCGCGAACAGCATTCTCGTGGTCTCGTTCGCGCGCCAGCGTCTCTCAGCAGGCGCCACGCCGCTCGCCGCGGCGCTCGAAGCGGGCGCCACCCGCATACGCCCCGTGCTGATGACGGCGTTCGCCATGATGATCGGCATGGTGCCGATGGCGCTCGGCCTCGGCGAAGGCGCGGAGCAGAATGCGCCGCTCGGGCGCGCGGTGATCGGCGGCTTGCTGTTCGCGACCGTCTCCACGCTATTGTTCGTACCCCTGATGTTTGCGACCGTGCATACGCGGCTCGCCCACCGCGCCGCCGCGAAACGCGAGCGCGAGGCGCAGCGCCGAGGTGCGCGTGGCGACACCCGTTAAGTCAAAACTGGCCGAAGACATGAACGACCCTCACCACCATTCCTCTCTCGACATCACCGTGGGCGGCGAGCAGGGCATGGACCTGCCGGCGCGCGGCCAGGCGGGCAAGCGCGCGCGCTTCGCGCTGATCGTGGTCGCGTTGCTGCTCGCTGCGGGCGCCACGCGCACGATCGTCTCGAACCTCATGAACGCCCACCATCTCGCCGATGTCACGAAGCAGAACGCGAAGCAGTACGTGAGCGTCGTGCAACCGGTGGCCGCGGGCGCGGACGGCCGCATCGTGCTGCCGGGGACGCTGCGCGGCTATGTCGAAGCGCCGATCTACTCGCGCGCGAACGGCTACGTGCGGCGCTGGTACGCCGACATCGGCGCGCACGTGCAGCAAGGCCAGTTGCTTGCGGAGATCGACACGCCCGAGATCGACCAGGAACTCGCCCAGGCGCAGGCGCAGCGCGACCAGGCCGCCTCGACGCTCGCGCTCGCGAAGACCTCGTTCGATCGCGCGCAGCAATTGCGCCAGCGCGATGCCGTCTCGCAGCAGGAACTCGACGACCGCCAGGGCGCCTTCAACACGGACCAGGCGAATCTCGCCGCCGCCAACGCGAACGTGCGCCGCCTCATGGAGATGAAGTCGTTCCAGCGCATCGTCGCGCCGATCACCGGCATCATCACGCAGCGCAACGTCGATATCGGCGATCTCGTGAATGCTGGCAACGGCGGCGCGGGGCACGCGCTCTTTTCGATCGCGCAGTCCGACCCGCTGCGCCTCTACCTCGACGTGCCGCAGACCTACGCGCAGCAGGTTGCGGTGGGCCAGCACGTGAGCGTGACCGAGCAGGAACTGCCGGGCGCGACGTTCGACGGCACCGTCACGCGCACGGCGCAGGCCATCAACGTCGCCACGCGCACGCTGGAGGCCGAAATCACGCTGCCCAATCACGACGGCAAGCTGCTGCCCGGCGCTTACGTGCAGGCCGCCTTGCAGACCGATGCCAAGGGTCTGCTCACGGTGCCGGGCAATACGCTGCTGTTCCGCGCGGAAGGCCCGCGTCTCGCGGTCGTCGACGCAGATGGCAAGATCAAGCTCAAGCCCGTGGAAATCGCGCAGGACCTTGGGCAGACGCTCGAAATCAGCCGCGGGCTGGAGCCGACCGATCGCGTCGTGCTCAACCCGAGCGATTCGATCGCGGATGGCGACAACGTCGTCGTGGTCGCGCCGAACAAGACCGAAGCGGCGCACGAAGCCGCGAGGCGGAGCGCGACGTGACGAAGAGGCAAAAAGCGCGGCAAAACACGCTGCAACGGCCGCTTGTGTATGGGATGGCGCTCGGTGCGTTCGGTCTCGCGGCCTGCACCGTGGGCCCCGACTATCGCGCGCCGCAAACGCAAAGCCCGACGGCATGGCGCATCGATTCCGCCGATTCGTACTGGCACGCCGCGCAGCCTGCGCATGCGCCGCTCGATCCGCAATGGTGGAAGGCGCTCGACAACGGCGAACTCGACGCTCTGGAAACCGCGGCGCTGGCCGACAACCAGACGCTGCGCGTGGCCGCCGCGCACTACGCGCAGGCCCGCGCCACGCTCGCTTCGGTGTCGTCGCAGCAAAGCCCGGAGGTCGGCCTTGATACGGGCCTCGCGCGCGAGCGCATTTCCGCGAACCGGCCGCTCACGAACTATGCGATGCCCAACACATCGACCGTGCAGAACCAGGTCACCGTTGGCGCGACCGTGAGCTACGAGCTGGACCTGTTCGGGCGCATCCGGCGCATCGTGGAGTCGGCGCAGGCGTCGACGCAGCAGGCCGGCGACGACCTCGCCAACGCTCGCCTCGTGCTCACCGCCGAACTCGCCACCGATTATTTCGCCCTGCGCGAACTCGACAACGAGATCGACGTGGTGAACCGCTCGGCGCAGTTGCAGCAAAAGGCGCTCGATTTCGTGACGGCGCAGCACGATCTCGGCGCGGTGTCCGGTCTCGAACTGCTGCAGCAACGAGCCCAGCTTGCCGCGACGCAAACCCAGGTGCATCTGCTCGAAAACCAGCGCCAGCAGGAGCAGAACGCCATTGCAGTGCTGGTCGGCAAACCGGCGCCCGACTTCACGATTGCGCAGAAGGTCACGCCGCTGCCGGTGCCGGCGCTGCCCACGGGCCTGCCGAGCGAGTTGCTGCAGCGGCGGCCCGATGTAGCTTCGGCCGAGCGCGCGATGGCCGCGGCCAATGCGCAGATCGGCGTCGCGCGCTCCGCGTACTTTCCGGACATCACGCTTTCGCCCACGTTCGGCTGGGAATCGACGCGCTTTGCGGGCCTGTTCTCCGTGCCGAGTCTCATGTGGTCGGTGGGCGCGACGGCCAGCGAGTTGCTGCTCGACGGCGGCAAACGCGCGGCGGGTGTGGACTTCGCGCAGGCCGGCTACGAGTCGGCGCAGGCTTCGTATCGTCAGACTGTGCTCACGGCGTTTCAGGAGGTGCAAAATGCGGTAACGGGCCTTTCGGTGCTGGACCGCGCATCGACCGCCGGCCAGGCGGCCGTGGACGACGCACGCAAGTCCTTCGAACTCGCCAGCGACCGCTACCAGGGCGGCCTCGTGGCGTTCATCGACGTGCTTAACGCGGAGCAGCAGTTACTCGCGAGCGAGCGCCAGGAAGTGCAGATCCACGGCCAGCAGGTCGCCACGGTGGTGTTTCTCGCGAAGGCGCTGGGCGGCGGCTGGAGCGCCGGCGACCGCGAGATGGCATGCAGCGCGGGCACGTGCCGCGAGGTGCCGAAGGCCGAGGGCAGAAGCGGATAAGCGGTTGGCAGAGGCTAAGGGCATATGACAGGGCTTGAGCGAGCCCGGCACCAGGGTATATAAAAGCGCGCAACGGCGGGCGGTCACGAGCCGCACCGGCCGTAACCGCGAGGTAGCGCGAAGAGGAGGGCGGGCATGAAAGTGTTGGTTATCGAAGACGAACGCAAGGTCGTGGACTACTTGCGCAGCGGACTCACGGAACAGGGCTGGGTCGTGGACGTCGCCATGGACGGCGAGGAAGGGGCGTGGATGGCCACGGAGTACGACTTCGACGTGATCGTGCTCGACGTCATGCTGCCGAAGCTCGACGGCTTCGGCGTGCTGCGCGCCGTGCGCACGAAGAAGGACACGCCGGTCATCATGCTGACGGCGCGCGACCGCGTGGACGACCGCGTGCACGGCTTGCGCGACGGCGCCGACGACTATCTTACGAAGCCGTTCTCGTTCCTCGAACTCGTCGAGCGGCTGCGCGCGCTCACGCGGCGCGCACGCACGCAGGAGTCCACGCTGATTTCCGTGGGCGATCTTCAGGTCGATCTCATCAGCCGCCGCGCGACGCGCGACGGCGTGCGGCTCGACCTCACCGCGAAGGAATTCCAGTTGCTCTCCGTGCTCGCGCGGCGGCGCGGCGAGATTCTCTCGAAAACGCTCATCACCGAACTGGTGTGGGACGTGAACTTCGAAAGCAATGCGAATGTGGTGGAAACGGCGATCAAGCGGCTGCGCGCCAAGCTCGACGGCCCGCATGCGGCGAAACTGCTGCACACCATACGCGGCATGGGCTACGTGCTCGAAGTGCGCGAGGAAGGAGGCCAGACGTCATGAAACGCTCGATCTCGCTGCGGCTTTCGGCGATGTTCGCGGCGGTGTCGCTCATCGTGTTCACGCTCACGGGCGCGGGCCTTTTCTTCCTGATGCAGCGCCAGCTCTTCAACGAACTGCGCGAAACGCTCGACACGCGCGCGCGCATTGCGAGCCTGATCGTTTCGCACGCACCGGACGTGCAGAAGTGGGCCTTCGTGCAGGAAAAGCTGCGCGACCTTTCGCCCGCCGACAGCCGCATGCACTACTACGTCGAAGGTCCCGATCCGCGCTTTCGCTTCGGCACGCCCATCGTCGGCAAGATCACGGGTAACGTGGGCCCGAACCACGTGCTGATGCGCCCGCCGGATTGCAGCTACGACATCATCACGACGACCTTCATCGTGCCCGCGAGCGGCGACCGGCCCCAGGTGAAACTCGTGGTCGGCAGCGACTGCGTGCGCACCGAAGGCATGCTGCGGCGCTTTGGCATCGCGCTCGGCGTGCTGATCGCGCTCTCCACAATCGCGGTCGCATTGCTGAGCCGCGCAGTCACACGGTTCGGACTCGCGCCGCTTACGCGTCTTTCGCGCGAGGCCGCGCAGTTGAGCCCGTCGAACCGGCGCCAGCGTCTGCATGCGGACGAACTGCCCGAGGAACTGCACGAACTCGCCACGTCGTTCAATGGCGCGCTGGAGCGTCTCGACAAAGCCTACGAGCGCCTCGAATCGTTCAACGCGGATGTGGCGCACGAGTTGCGCACGCCGGTGAGCATCCTGATCGGGCAGACCCAGGTGGCGCTCACGCGAGACCGGTCCGTCGAGCAGTTGCAGCAGACGCTGCAATCGAATCTTGAGGAATTCGAACGATTGCGCGTGATCGTGAACGACATGCTGTTCCTCTCGCGCAGCGATCGCGGCGAACGCGCGACCGACCTCACGGAAGTATCGTTGCGCTCGGAGATCGAACGCATGCTCGATTTTCTGGAGATGCCGCTCGAAGAGGCGCAACTGCGCGTGGAAGTGCAGGGCGATGCGCGCGCGTGGGTGAACACGTCGCTGATCGGCCGCGCCGTGAGCAACCTGTTCGTCAACGCGATCCAGCATTCGCAGCCGGGCACGACGCTGCGCGCGACCGTCGCGCCGCAGAACGGGCACGTCGAGATCGCCGTTTCGAATCCCGGCGAGCCGCTCGACCCCGTGGTGCGCGAGCATATCTTCGACCGCTTCTACCGCATTCAGGAAGCGCGCTCGAACAGC
Source organism: Paraburkholderia sp. J76 (assembly GCF_905220295.1). NCBI lineage: Bacteria > Pseudomonadati > Pseudomonadota > Betaproteobacteria > Burkholderiales > Burkholderiaceae > Paraburkholderia > Paraburkholderia sp. J76. The sequence goes on along the minus strand of NZ_CAJMZJ010000007.1, from coordinate 340,866 downwards.
CATGAGAATCACGGGCTCGGGCTTTCGATCGTCAAGGCCGTGGCGGAAATGCACGGCGGCACGGTGTTCGTGCGCAGCGCGGACGGCGTCAACACGTTCGGATTTTCGGTGGCGGTGGACGGTGTCGACGCGCCCGAAGCGCCCGTTGCCGATATTTCGCACCAGGGCCGCGCCGGTGTGCCGCTGCACGTTTCGCCGTAACGCGGCCTCGTAACACAGTCTTTACACGGGCTCGTCTTCCACGGGCGCGCTCTCGTTTTCGACGTTGTGCTGGTCCCTGCGCAGCAAGTCCCAGCAACTAATGAACAGCGCGGCGATGAGCGGCCCGATCACGAAGCCGTTGATGCCGATGAGCGAAATGCCGCCGAGCGTCGAGATCAGCACGACCCAGTCGGGCAGGCGCGTGTCCTTGCCCACGAGCACGGGGCGCAGCACGTTGTCCACGGTGCCGATCACCACGGAGCCGAAGAAGATGAGCCCGACTCCCTTCGCCACCGCGCCCGTCGAGAGGAAATAGATCGCAACGGGCCCCCACACGAGCGCGGCGCCCACGGCGGGCAACAGCGAGAGCAGCATCATCACGAAGCCCCACAGCAGCGCGCCCTGAATGCCGAGCACCCACAGCGCGATGCCGCCCAGCACGCCCTGCACGACCGCCACCGCCACGTTGCCCTTCACCGTCGCGCGAATCACCGTGGTGAACTTGCGGATGAGATGGAGCTTGTGCTGCTCGTCGAGCGGAATGGCGTCGCGTACGAGGCGCGAAATTTCGCGGCCGTCGCGCACGAGGAAGAAGAACAGATAAAGCATCACGCCGAAGCTCACAAGAAATTGCAGCGTGTTTTGCCCGACCGAGAGCGCGCGCGTGGCGACGAACTGGCTGATCTCGGCGGCGCCTGCCGAAAGACGCTGCTGCAGTCCCGGCAAATCCATGAGGTCGTAGCGCGCGAGCAAATTCTGGATCGACTCGGGCATGGCGTGAACGATCTGCGTGAAGTACGTACCGAAGTCGAGGCTGCCGCTGCGCACCTGCTGATACGCCGAGGCAACCTGCTGCACCAGCGTGGCCGTCACGAGCGTGAGCGGAAAGATCACGATGACGAGACACAGCGTGAGCGTGATGAGCGCCGCGAGAGTGTGGCGCCGCCCAAGCCGCGCGACGAGCCGGCGCTGCACGGGCTGAAAGATCAACGCGAGAATGGCGCCCCAGAGCACCGTGCTGAAGAACGGCGCGAGGATGAAGCACAGCGCGACGGAAACCGCGAACAGGAGCAAATAGAACGAGGTCTGGTGAAGGTGTTTGTTGCCTTCCATGTGCGATGAATTCCGGTTAGAACTGCCAGGCGGACGAACGGCGGCATCGTCCGATGATACCGGCAAGGCGGCGCGCGGGCCGTCGGGCACGGCGCGCCCGCCGGGTCACTGTGCGCCCACGAGCCGTACGCGCGTGATTTCCGAAGGCGCGCCAAGGCGCTTGGGCGGGCCCCAGTAGCCCGTGCCGCGGCTCGTGTACACCCATAGTCCGCCGAGCTTTTCGAGGCCCGCCGTGAACGGCTGCTGGAGCCGGACGAGGAAATTCCACGGGAAGATCTGGCCGCCGTGCGTGTGGCCGGAGAGTTGCAGCGTGAAGCCTGCGTCGGCGGCAGCGTGGGCGGTGCGCGGCTGGTGCGCCAGCAGCACGCGCGTGTTGACGTCGTCGGGCGCGTCGCGCAGTGCCGCAGCGGGGTCGCTGCGGTGCGCGGGATCGAACTGGCCGCCCGTGTAGTCGGTCACGCCGGCCAGCACGAGCCGCGCGCCGCCATGCTCGATCACCACGTGCTGATTCATCAGCACCGTGAGGCCGATGCGGCGAAATTCGGCAATCCAGGCGTCGGCGCCCGAGTAGTACTCGTGATTGCCGGTCACGACATACACGCCGTGCTGCGCGTGGAGCTTGCCGAGCGGCGCCGTGTGCTCGGCGAGATGCGCGACGCTGCCGTCCACCACGTCGCCCGTAATGGCGACCACGTCGGCTTCGAGCTGGTTCACGGCGCGCACGATGGCATCGACGTAACCGTGCTTGATCGTCGGCCCGACGTGAATGTCGCTCAACTGCACGATGGTGAAGCCGTCGAGCGCGGCGGGCAGGCCGCGAATCGGCACTTCGACGTTGCGCACGCGCGCGCGCCGCCGCGCGTTGAAGAAGCCGAACCCGGAGGAAAGGAACGCCAGCACGATGACCGCGGCGGCGCTCACGGTGCGCCAGCCGGCGAGATCGATGGCGCTGGGCCATAGCGCCTCGACGGTCATGGCCGAGGCGAGCACGATGTCGCGCGCGATCGTCAGCATGAGCAGCGACGAGAAAAAGCCCATGGCGAGCATGCCGATCCAGGCGAGGCGGTCGCCGAGCGGCTGACGCTTGAAGCGCCGCGCAAGCATGCCCGGCGGGATGAACAGCACCGAGAGCACGAGCCACAGCACGGCGAGCCATTTGCCGGCGGGGGGTACGGGCAGGTCCGGAATCAGGCGAAAGCCGACATAGGCATGCAACAGCACGCCGATGGCGATGAAACGAACCAGAAACGAGAGTCGAGGCATGGCGGCGCTAACGGAGGAGAGCGGACCGGCGTGGATTGGCATTACCGCGGTTGATTTGCCAACTCCGTTGCCGGTTACGGCGCATCGCAGCAAAGCCAGATCGCAGAGGCCGATCAAAAACCGGCGGACGGGACAGCGCAGGCAACTGCGTTGCATTCTAATGGCGTAGCAGACTTCGTGCCCTGAGGCAGCGGGGCCGAAGTGCGCCATGCTGCAATGCGCAATGACGCGCCTCTCCGCTCACTTATCGATAGCGCCTCAACATACATGCACGCGTGTATGCATGGTCCTCGTGCTTTATCCGCGCAGGTGTGTGGCGGTGCGGCATTTTCCCGGCTTTCCCCTGGCTTTTCCCTGGATTGTCAGCATGGTCGCTGTCGTCGCACGATGTCCTCGTGGGGGCCGGGCGCGGGCTATTAAACGTCCATTGAATCGGCCCCTCCGATGGACTATGCTCGAAACGAGGTCCGCGCGGTTTCGGGCGCTTGGGGGAGACGGATCATGAAAGGTATCCGGCCGGTCGCACACGGGGTGCATGAGGGTCTGCACGGTCGTCACGTAGGGCACGAGGGCAGCCATGTCATGCTGCCGATGGTGGTGCTCTCGATCATGGCCGTCGCGCTGTATATCGCGGTCAAACGCATCGATATTCTGGACATTGGCCGCAGCGCGCTATTCGACGTGGTGATGGTGTTCGTCGCGCTCGGTATTGCGGGCATGTTCGGCGTGGTGGGCGCCTGGCTGCGTTCCCGCACCACCGACGAGCCCCCCGAGGGCTTCTGCTTCGTCGGGGCGCTCATCGGCGCGGTCGTGTTCTACGTTGCACTGCTTACCTGATTCGTTTTTACCGCTCAACTGAATACGATTGATGTTCGATCTTTTCGACGATACGCCGGCCCCCGACGTGGCCTGGCATCCGTCGTGGCTCGCGCCCGACGCCGCCGCCCAGGCGCTTGCGCGCATCGTCGCCGAAGCCGACTGGCGCCAGGAACGCATCCGCACGCCCGGCGGCTGGGTGGACCAGCCGCGCCTCACGGCATGGCAGGGCGACGAAGGCGCGGTATACGTTTATTCAGGCATCCGAAACATTCCCCAGCCGTGGACGCGTCAGGTCGCCGAACTGCGCGAGGCCGTCTCGGCGCTATGCGGCGTGCGCTTTAACAGCGTGTTGCTCAACCGTTACCGCATGGGCACCGATAGCATGGGCTGGCATGCGGACCACGAACCCGAACTCGGCCCAGAGCCTGTAATTGCTTCGCTGAGCCTTGGCGCGACGCGGCGCTTCGATTTGCGTCACAACGCGACGGGCGTGGTGCGCTCTTTCCGGCTGACGAGCGGGAGTTTGCTCGTGATGCAAGGCAACACACAGGCGCAATGGCGGCACCGCGTGCCGAAGGAGCCCGCCGTGAGCGAGGAGCGCGTGAATTTGACGTTTCGCGTGATAACGCCGGGTTTGCGGAAATAGGCAGCAAGTTTGCGGTGAATGCGCGCTAAATGCTAAAAAGCGAATAAAAATTTATGCGCATAAACGCCATATTCCGGCGTCGGCACGGGGTTCAGGCGTCCTCGCCAAGCCGGCGCCGCACGATGGCGACGAGACTGTTCAACGACAAACCCGAGCCCGCGACCGCCGCCACGTCGGGGCACTGTTCGCGCGCGATATCCGTGAGCACCTGGCCGGGCGGCGCTTCGACCAGCACGCTCGCACCCGACTCGATCATGACCGTGAGCGCGTCGTACCAGCGCACCGTGTAGCGCATGTTGGTGGCGAGATCGGCGCGGATGGCGTCGGCGTTGTAAAGCGGCCGGCCGCCGCGATTGTCGATATAGACGCCGCGCGGCATACGAAAGGGTATCTCGCGCGCCCACTCGGTGAGCGTATTGGCGGCGTCGGCCAATAGTTCGCAATGCGAAGGAACTGCTACGGCGAGCCGTTGCGCCTTGCGCGCACCGGCGGCGAGCGCACGGGCCGCGAAGGCTTCGAGCGCGGAATCCGCGCCGGCCACGACGATCTGGCGCGGCGCGTTGACGTTCGCCACGTACACCTGTTTGCCATCCTCACGCGCATACGCGGTTGCGAGCGCTTCCACCTGGGTCTCGCTCAACCCCGCGATTGCTGTGAGCCCATAGCCCGAGGGCCACGCACTTTCCATCAGCTCGGCGCGTTTGCGCACCATGCGCAGCGCGTCGCCGAACGCCAGGGCCTCGCAGCTTACCGCCGCCGCATACGCGCCTACGGAAAGCCCCGCACTGAACTGCGGCACGAGGCTTTCCTGCGCCAGTGCGCGCGCCACGGCTACGCCCGCGACCGTGAGGCCAACCTGAACCGCGACCGTGGAGTGCAAGGCGTCGTCGCTATCGAGCGTGAGGACGTCGAAGCCGAGTGCCGTCGAGGCCTCATCGAGCGTCGTCCGCACGGCGTCGTGCTGCGGCAGCCTGTGGAGAAAGCCAGTGCTTTGCGCGCCCTGGCCAGGAAAGAGCAGGGCGAGCGTCATGGCGTGCGCCAGGGGTCGGCGACGAGTTGTGCGCCGCTAAACGCGCGCGCCATCACGCGCGGCTTGTGAGCCGCGAGTTCGGCGAGCGCGACGCCGCCCGCGGGCGTTTCGAGTTGCGCGTCGATGCGTGTGCCGGCGCGGCTGGCGGCTTGCGCGAGCGATTGCGCCAGCGAATCGATGGCTGCGCGCGAAATGCGCCGGGGCACGCGAATCAGGATGTCGAGATCGCTCGACGCCGTGAGCGTGGGCACGCCCGCGGCAAGTTCGAAGCCCGCGCTGCCCGTGGGTCCCCAAACGTAGTCACCCAGCGGCGAGGCGCTCGTGCGCAGCGCAGCGAGCGCGATGAACGCGGGTAGTGCGCGGCGCGCTGGCAATGGATCGACGCCGGGAAGATCCTCCGGGCTCGTAGATGATTCGATATCCTCAGTATTGAGCCACGTGCCGAAGCGCTCCGAACGTACGCTGCCGCGCACGCCTACCGCCACGAAGCCCGCCGCCGCGCACGTGCGCCGCACGACCACCCATGGCGCACGAGCAAGCGCGTCGCGTACCCAATCCGGCTCGTCACCGGAAGGCGCCAAAGAAAGTGCGAGAGGCGCAACGCGAAGCAGATCGTGCGCGCGCCAGCGCGCGTCGTCCACGCGCGGCGCGTCGACGGCAAACGGCGGGGCGGCGCACACGCGCATCAGCTAGCGTCCCACTGTTGCGCGAGGCGCTTGCGCACTTCGATCGACGCCGCGCGCGTCCGCTGCGCCGACTCGCCTTGCAGACGATGCGCGAGGCCGCGCTTGTCGTTGCGCGCTTCGCGCACCTTCTGCGCAAGGACTTCGCGTACGCGTGCGATCTGCGCGTCGCTGGGCGCGTCCGCGTCGATGCCTTCGATCAACTCGTCGAGCAGACCGAGCTTCGCGAACGAAGCCATCGAATACGACATCGGCACGATCTTTTCGCCAAGCGCGTCGAGGTCCTCGACGCTGCGCCGCGTGACGCGCGCCGCCGCTTCCTTGCCCATGGCGTGAACCATCGTGCCGGGCGCATCGAGCGCGACGATGCGGTTGGCCTGATAGCCATGCGCGAGAAAGGCACCCGACATCGCAGGCCCGACGATCAGGGCGACCACGGGATGCCCCGCCAGGCGCGCGCTCGCGTAGGCGTCCACGGCCGAGGCGCACGCGAGGTGAATGCCAAGCATCTCCTCGCGATAGCCGTAGGCCTGGCTTTTCACATCGACAATCGCGACGATGGGGCGGCGCGTGCCGCTCGCGGTGTCTTCGTCGATCGCTTCGCGCACGGCCTTCGCGAGCTGCCAGCCTTGTTCGAGGCCCACCACGTTGTCGCGCGCGCGGGGAAAGCGATTCGTGGGATCCGGCGCAACGGTGATGAAGCGCGCGGTCGCGCCGTCGAGGGGCGCATCGGCGTACTGCACACACGCGCCCTGCGTTTTCTCGCCCGCGAGGGCGCGCAGCCAGCGCGTGCCGCGGCTCGTCGTCGTGTCGTTCATGCGTTTTCTCCGCTCAGGTTCAGGGGCGAAGCGGCGAACACCGCACGCATCGTTTCGGGCGTGACGCTGGCGGGATCGATCCGCGCGAGCTTCTCGAGCGTGCCGTCCACGTCCGCCGATCGCGGCGTGCGCGGCGCGCCTTGAGCGAACGCCGCACGCACGGCGGCGCGCACGTCGTCCACGGCGTCTTCGACGAGCGCATCGGCGAAACCGGTGCGCGCGCGCTGCTCGCCGCCGATCAATTGCCACACCTGGCGGCGGTCGCTCGAATCGAGTTCCTCGATGCCCGCTTCCTGCTCGATCACCTCCGGGCCATTCATGCCGAGGCGCCCCTGCTTCGTCATCACGAGCCTCGAACACAGCGCCGCCGCGAGCGACATACCGCCAAAACAGCCCACCATGCCCGCGATCACGCCAACCACGGGCACATGAGCGCGCAACGCGACGATGGCCGACTGGATCTCCGCAATCACCGCGAGCCCGAGATTCGCCTCCTGCAGGCGCACGCCGCCAGTTTCGAACAGGATGACGGGCCGCACGATCTTGCCGCGCTCGCAGTCGGCGAGCGCGAGTTCTAGTGCGGCCGCGATCTTGCTGCCCGACACCTCGCCGATACTGCCGCCCTGGAACGCCGATTCGATGGCGGCCACGACGGCGGGCTGACCGTCGATGGCGCCGCGCGCGATCACGGCGCCGTCGTCGGCCTGGCAGACGATGCCCTGCAACGGCAGCCACGGCGATTCGATACGGTCGAACGGCCCGAGCAGTTCGCGGAACGTGCCCGCGTCCAGCACCGCAGTCGCGCGTTCGCGTGCGCTCAACTCGATGAAGCTTTCGCGCAGCAGAGCGCCCGGCGCCAATTGATTCGTGGTGCTCATGACTGCGCGCCCTCCGTTCCCTGCCCGGCCTCGACGGCCTCGGCGAGGCGCAGCGCCACCACGCCGGGCGTCGCGCCGAAGTCGTTGATCTCGATGAGCGCCGCGCCGTCGTAGCGCGCAAAGAAGCGGTCGAGCACGCTCTTCCAGATGTGGCCGTAGCCGTCCACGCTCGTATGCACGACCACGCGCGCCTGCATGCCGCTGGCGGGCTCCAGCAGCACTTCGAGATCGCCCGAGCCCACCACGCCCACGTGGGCGCGCGCTGTCACGGCGCGTTGCGCCGGGTAGTCGAATGTCAGTTGTTCCATAAAACCGTCCTCCCGCCCATGCGGTGCTGAACCAGTCTGTCGATGAAGAGCGTCGCGGCGAGCAGATCGGCCGCGCCACCCGGCGATGCGTTGAGTGCGAGCAACGCGCGCTCGAGTGCGTCGAATGCGGCGCGGCCCGCTTGCGTGGCGACGCCGCCCGCGTCGCGCACGCGTTGCGCGCCCGCTTGCGCGGCCTCGCGTCCGGCGAGGCCCGCGCGATGCAGCACGCAGGTGTCGTCGAGCGAGGCCATGATGGCGAGGAGGGCGTCCACGCGCGCATGGGCTTCGTCGTGGCCTTGCGCGCGCGCGGCGTGCAGCGCGCGCAGTCCCACGCGCACGACGTGTGGAAAGCCCTCTTGCGCCTCGCCGCGCGCGCCGCCCACGTTGTAGCGCTGCCGCACGCGCTCGCCGTTGCTTTGAGCGGGTTGCGCGAGCAGGTCGTCGTAGCGCGCGATCTGCGCAGCCGTTTCGCAGATGTGCGCCATGTGGGCGTAAGCGCCGTCGTCGCCGCCGGGCGTATGCACGATCGCCGCGCCCGCCACGAGCAGGCCCACGATCCAGATTGCGCCGCGATGCGCATTGCTGCCTTGCGTCGCGCGCATCATCGCGGCTTCGCCCGCACGGCCGATGCGGGCGAGATCGGTGCGCAGCGCCGTGCCGGGCGCGGCGCCGCGCGAAGCACGCGCGAGCGCTTCGAACGTGGGTTCGAGCGCGTGGGCCGAGCGCAGCATCGTCGCGAGATCGAGATCGTTGTGCGCGCCACTACCGCGCGCGTCCACGAGCGCGGGCTTGGGTGTGAGGCGTGCCTCTTCGATCAGCGCATCTCGGGCGAAGCGCGCGAGCTGCGGTGCGAGCTGCGCCTCGGGGCAACGCGCTCCCGAATCGCATGCGTAGGCAACGCGCCGCGCAGGACCCGCCGAGCCCTCGGCGAGCGTCGTAAAGGGAAGCGTACGCATGCGCGCTTACCAGCTACGGAAACGAGCGGGCGGCGTATAAAGGCCGCCCGACCACGTCACCAGATCGTCGATGCTGCGCGCCGCGAGCAGCGAACGCTTGGCATCGCCGCGCCGGATGCCGAGATCCTCGGGGAACTGCACGATGCCGCGGCGGCGCAGTTCGTCGGTTTTCTGCTGCTGCGCGCGCAGGCCGATAGGCGTCACGCCCGCGACGGCCGCGAGCGCGGCGCGGCGTTCGTCGATGCCCTCTGCGCGATGCAGGTGCGCAATGCCCTCTTCGGTCACGACGTGGCTCACGTCGTCGCCGTAGATCATCACGGGCGCGACGGGCATGCCGCTTTTCTGGCCCACGGCGATGGCGTCGAGTTCGTCGACGAAAGTCGGCTCGCCGCCTTTCTTCCAGGTTTCCGCGAGTTGCACCACGAGCTTGTGGCCGCGCGAAACAGGACCGTTGTCCTTGAGCAGCTTGAGCCACGCTTCGCTCGCATGGCGCCGCCCGCGCGGATCGTGGCCCATGTTCGGCGCGCCGCCAAAGCCCGCGAGCCGGCCGCGCGTGACGGTGGACGAATTCGCGTCCGCATCGATCTGCAGCGTCGAGCCGATGAAGAGATCCACGGCATATTGGCCCGCGAGCTGGCACAGCACGCGGTTCGAGCGCAGGCTGCCGTCGCTGCCGGTGAAGAACACGTCGGGCCGCGCGGCGATATACGCTTCCATGCCCACTTCGCTGCCGAAGCAATGCACGCTTTCCACCCAGCCCGATTCGATGGCGGGAATCAGCGTGGGGTGCGGATTGAGCGTCCAGTTGCGGCAAATCTTGCCCTTGAGGCCGAGCGATTCGCCGTAAGTGGGCAGCAGCAATTCGATTGCCGCGGTGTCGAAGCCAATACCGTGATTGAGCGCGGCGATGCCATAGGGCGCGTAAATGCCCTTGATGACCATCATCGCGGTAAGCACCTGCAAGTCGCCGATGTGGCGCGGATCGCGCGTAAAGAGCGGTTCGACCGCGAACGGCCGGTCGGCTTGCACGACCACGTCGACCCACGAGCCCGGAATGTCCACGCGCGGCAATTCGTCGACTATTTCGTTAACCTGAACGATCACGATGCCCTGGCTGAACGCGGCGGCTTCGGCGATGGTCGGCGTGTCTTCCGTGTTCGGGCCGGTGTAGAGATTGCCGTGCCGGTCGGCCTTTTCGGCGCACAGCAGTGCGACCTGAGGAATCAGGTCCACGAACATGCGCGCATACAACTCGACATACGTATGAATCGCGCCTACTTCGAGCTGGCCGTCTTCGAGCAACTGCGCGACGCGCAGGCTCTGCGGCCCCGCGAATGCGAAGTCCACCCGGTGCGCAATGCCGCGCTCGAACAGCGCGAGGTGCTCGGGGCGGCTGATGCTCGAAATCAGCAGATGGACGTTGTTGACCTTCGCCGGATCGGCCTTGGCCAATGAGCGCGAGAGGAAGTCGGCCTGCTTCTGGTTGTCGCCTTCGAGCGCGACGCGGTCGCCTGGGCGGATCAGCAATTCGAGCGCATCGGTCATGCGCGAGGCGGGCAGCACGCCGTCTTCGAGCCAGCCCGAAACGGCGGCGAGGCGGCGAGCCTTTTCGTCGCGGCGCGTGGTCCACGAGCGCGGCGCGAGGTCAGGCGAGGTTGGCGTATCAGCTTGAGGCTTCATCGGCAGTTCGGCTCCGTGAGCGGGAAGAGGCGGCGCGCGGCTTTGCGGCGGCGGTTTGCACCGAAGCCGGCGCTGGGGGCGCTACCGCGGGCAGCGCGGCGCGCTCGGTCAGGAAACGGTAGATGAGTTCGCCCGTGCCGAGCAGGTGTTCGGCCACGAGCTTTTGCGCGGTGGGCACGTCGCCGCGCTTCACGGCGGCGACAATTTCGGCGTGCTCACTATCGGATTCGCCCTTGTATTCGGGAAAGCCGAATTTCAGACGCAGATAACGTTCGCCGCGCCGATGGAGCGCGGTGAGCATCTCCATCAACTGCGGACGCCCGGCGGGGGCGTAGAGGCTCATGTGAAAGGCCTCGTTGCGCGCGACGTAGAGCGACGGATCGCGTTCGCGTTTCGCGGCGGCGGCCAGCGCGGTCACTTCGCGCAGCGTGGCGCTCGTGTGGTTCGGAATGGCGAGGCCGAGTGCGAGGCTTTCGAGCGCGGAGCGGATTTCGTAGATCTCGCGCGCTTCGGCGGCGGAAAGCGGCGCCACGCTCGCGCCCTTGTTGACCTCGATCTTCGCCCAGCCTTCGCTCGCAAGCTGACGCAGCGCCTCGCGCACAGGGATGGCGCTGACCGAGAAGTGCCGCGCGATCGCGTCCTGCCGCAGCGGCGCATTGGGCGCGAGCTTGCCCTCGACGATCGCGCTGCGCAAGGCGTCGGCGATCATGCGCGAGGTGCTGGTGCGGGGTGCGGCAGCGCCTTCCAGGGGAAAACCATTCGTTGCGTCGCTCATAAGATCAAATATTATATATAAAACGACCAAGGCGAAAGCCTCGAAAACCCGCAACACAGCAACACCAGATTCACTATAGACGGGTAAGAAGAACGGGGGCTTACAGGGAGTTCCTGAAGAGGGCCGGCCATAACGGCTCGCATTTCCGCGCTTCGCGGCGCGCGTGCGCATCCTGCCGCGCGTGCCGGCGAGGCATCAAAGGAGAGAGGGGCATCATGAATTCGATCACCGAGTCCGCGCGGCGAACTCGCACCAAGACACCGCTCAACCGGTCGCAGATCGCCGGTTTCTGGGGCGCCTGGGCAGGCTGGACGCTCGACGGGATGGACTCGTTCATCTACGCACTCGTGCTCACGCCCGCGCTTACGGAGCTGTTGCCGCGCTCGGGCTATGAGGCCAGTGCGGCGAACATCGGGCTTGCCGGCTCGATCCTGTTCGCGCTTTTCCTCGTGGGCTGGGGCCTCTCGTTCATCTGGGGGCCGCTCGCCGACCGCTTCGGCCGTACGCGCGTGCTCGCCGCCACCATCTTCATGTTTGCGATCTTCACGGGGCTTTCGGCCACCGCGCAGAGCGTGTGGTCGCTCGGCATTTTCCGCTTTCTCGCGGGCGTGGGCATCGGCGGGGAGTGGGCGCTCGCGGGCACCTACGTGGCCGAATCGTGGCCAGAAGACCGTCGCAAGATGGGCGCGGGCTATCTGCAGACCGGCTATTACGCGGGCTTCTTCATCGCGGCCGCGCTCAATTACACGGTCGGCGTGCACTTCGGCTGGCGCGCCATGTTCCTCACGGGCGCGGTGCCCGTGGTGGTGGCCATTCTTGTGCTCCTGCGCGTGGAGGAGCCGGCCAAGTGGCAGAAGTCGGAGGCGAGCCAGGTGCATCGCGGCCGCCCGCTGCGTGAAATCTTCGGCGACGTCTACCGCATGCGCACTATCGTGGCGTGCGCGTTGCTGACCATCGCGATCATTGGCTTGTGGGCCGGCGCGGTGTATGAGCCTTCCGCCGTGATCCAGTTGGCGACCCGGGCGGGCGCGAACAAGGCCGAGGCGATCCGCACGGCTTCCATCGCCACGGGCATCCTGTCGATCGGCACGATCCTCGGTTGCCTCGCGCTGCCGCCCATGGCGGAGCGAATCGGCCGCAAGTGGACGCTCGCCGTGTATTTCGCGGGCATGGCCGTGACGATTGCCGCGAGCTTCGGCTGGGCGTTCTACCTGGAGAACGGTCTCGTTCCGTTCATCGCGCTGCTCTTCGTGCTGGGCTTCTTCGGCGGCAATTTCGCGCTCTTCAGCCTCTGGTTGCCGGAGCAGTTCGAAACGCGCGTGCGCGCCACGGCGTTTGCGTTCTGCACGTCGTTTGGGCGATTCGTGGGCGCGGGCGTGAACTTTCTGCTGGGCGCAGCGGTGCTGCATATGCACACGCTCGGCGTGCCGGTGGCGCTTACGGCGCTTGCCTTCGTGCTAGGACTCCTGATCATTCCGTTTGCGCCGGAAACGAAGGGTCAAACGCTGCCTACGTGAACCCGTTATGCGGCGCATTTTTCAGCGCCGCACCTTCACGAGCCTCGGCGGCAACAGGCGCCAGCCGAGATTGACCCCGAGGCTCGCCCCAACGATCAGCACCATGCCCGTAAGTTGCGGCACGCTCAGCGCGCGACCGTAGACGATTGCATCGACGGCGATCGCGGTGAGCGGATAAACAAACAGCAGCACGGCGATCACGGGCGTGGTCAACATCGGCAGCGCGCCGTAGATCAGCACGTACGAAAGCCCCGTGTGCAGCACGCCCATGCCCACGAGCCAGCCCCATTGCGTGGCCGAAATATGCGCGAGTTCGAGCGGCGCAAAAAACGGCGCGATGAGCGGCAGGCATACCGAACCCACCACGCATTGCGTAAGCGTGAGCAGATGCGGGCGAAAGTTGCGCAGACTCTTGGCGATGAGCGTGACGCTCGCATAGAGCACCGAGCCGCCCAGCGACTCGCCAATGCCGATCATGTAGCTCGTACGATCGGCCACGTGGCTTTCCGCGAGCACCCCGGAAGCGAGCACGAGCCCGATGAAAGCGATGCCGATCCAGCCGAGCCGGTCGGCGCCGAGCCGCTCGTGGAAGAGCGCCGCCCCCATCAGCACGACCCAGAACGGCTGCACGTGAAACACGACCGTCGAAACGGCAATGCTCGTGCGATGGATCGCGTCGAAGAAAGCCACCCACTGCGTAACCATTAGCACACCTGAAATCACGGCTAGCGTGAGCGTGCGGCGCGTGAACTGCTTTGGCGAGAGCCAGCCCCTGTACGCGCAGTATCCGGCGAGCGCGAGCATGCCGAAAAAGCAGCGGAAGAACACGAGCGTGAGCGCGCCAAGGCGCGCCTCCTCGACGAACACGCCGATCGTGCCCATCAGCAGGCCGCCGCCTGCGAGCATGAGGACGCCTTGCTGGCGGTTGCCGTGATGTTCGGATTGCATGGGCGGGGCGGGGAAATCGAAGCGGGTTGGGGACAGCTAAAGTATTCGCCAGTTGCGGGGCGCGAACAAACGAATTAAATTGAAGAATTCCATCAATGCAGCTTATGAATGGGCTGCAATCCGGCGTTGCGCGTATGAACCCCGAATTCGATATCGATTTGCTGCGCACCTTCGCCGCCGTCGCGGACGCGGGCAGTTTCACGAAGGGCGCCGTGACCGTGCATCGCTCGCAGGCAGCCGTGAGCATGCAGATCAAGCGGCTCGAGCAGATGCTCGGCACGACGCTGTTCACGCGCGACACGCGCAATCTCGCGCTCACGCGTCCCGGCAACACGCTGCTCGAATATGCGCGGCGCGCGCTCGACTTGCAGGAGGAGGCGTGGGCGGCGCTGGTGCGGCCCGAGGTGACGGGGCGCGTGGTGCTCGGCGCGCCCGACGACTATATGGCGTCGCTGCTTTCGCCGGTGTTGCGGCGCTTTTCGACGCTTTATCCGCATGTCGAGATCGAGATCGTCTGCGCGCAGAGCGTGGCCCTCGGGCCGATGCTGGCGGACAACAAGATCGACATCGCGTTCGTCACGCGCGACCGCAAGATGCGCGGCGAGTTCGTGCGCGCGGAGGAGATGGTGTGGGTAGGCTCCGCCACCGACCCCGCGCCGCTGGCCATGTCGCCGCTGCCGGTAGGGCTCTACGAGCACGGCAGCGTGGCGCGCGCACATACCGTGGCGGCGCTGGATGCGGCGCACATCCGCTACCGCGCCGCGTATAGCAGCGCGAGCCTGATGGGTTTGACGGCGACGGTGGAGGCGGGCATTGCGATCGTCGCACTCACGCGTTGCAGCGTGCCGGCGCGCTTCGCGATTCTCGGCGAGGCGCAGGGCTTGCCGAAGATCGAGCCGCTGGAAATCGTGGTGGCGCGCAGCGTCAAATCGAATCGTCCGACCTGCGATTACCTCGCGCAGCAGATGGTGCAGGACCTTTCGGTGCCGCGTCAGCGCGGGTAGACGCTCACTTCGCCGCCCACCGCGAGCCGCACGCGGTCGCCTTCGCGTGGCGTGCGGTAGCCGGGCACGCGCGCCCGGACCGTTGCGTGCGCATCGACCAGTTGCAGCGTGAGCGCGGCGTCCTGGCCCTGGAAGGTGATCGCGCGCACCACTGCTTCCAGCGCGCCGTCGCGTTGCGCGGTTTCGGGCAGCACATCGATTTGCTCGGGGCGCAGCATCACGTCCACGGCGCCCGCCGCGGCGTGCTGGTCCTGCTGGATCGGCAGCGCGCCTAGCACGCAATGCGCTCGCCCGTTGGTTACGGTCCCCGGCAGCAGCACCGCCTCGCCGATGAAGGCCGCGAGTTCGCGCGTCGCCGGTCGGCGGTAGAGCGTTTGCGGCGGGCCGCTTTGCAACAGTTTTCCGCGCCACAGCACGGCCACTTCGTGACCGAGCGAAAGCGCCTCGGCCTGGTCGTGCGTGACGAGCACGGCGGTCGCGCCCGCGGCGGCGAGCGCGCGCGCCACGGCTTCACGCGTTTCGACGCGCAACGCGGCGTCGAGCGAAGAAAACGGTTCGTCCAGCATCACGAGGCCGGGCGACGGCGCGAGCGCACGGGCAAGCGCCACGCGCTGCTGCTGGCCACCGGAGAGTTGCTGCGGCGCTCGCGACGAATAGGACTCCGGAAGACCGACCAGTTCGAGCAGTTCGGCCACGCGATGACGTACGCGGCGCTGCGCGCGCGGCAGGCCGAACACGATGTTCTCGGCAACCGTGAGATGCGGAAAGAGCGCGCCCTCTTGTGGCACGTAGCCGATATGGCGCTGCTCGGTGGGCAGATGCAGCCGGTCGCCGGCGACGCGGCGGCCGTCGATCTCGATCGTGCCGGCGTCGGCGCGTTCGAAGCCGCACAGCACGCGCAACAGCGTGGTCTTGCCGCTGCCCGAAGGCCCGAGCAACGCGACGAGCGAACCCGAGCGCACGGAGAGGTCGATGCCGTGCAGGACCGGATGGCCGTCGAAGGCCTTCTGCAGGCCGGAAATACGAAGTGTGCTCATAGGTGAGGCTCAGGCGTCGCCGGGCGGCGTGTTGATCGTATCGGCCGGCATCGTCACGGACGCATGGCCCGCGAGCGCGGAGCGGCCCGCAAACGCGAACAGCATGCCCGAAGCGACGAGCGAAAGCGCGGTAAGCAGCGCGGCATAGGGCGCGGCGGCCGCGAAGGCGAGCGTCGAAGTGTCGGTCCAGACCTGCGTGGCGAGCGTGTGCGTGCCGATGGGCGCGAGCAGCAGCGTCGCATTGAGTTCGGTGACCACGGAGATGAACACCATCGAAGCTGCCGCACCGAGGCCGGGACCCGCGAGCGGCAGCACGACGCGGCGCAGCGTGGCGAACCAGCCGAGGCCGAGTGCGCGCGCCGTGTCTTCGAGGCGCTGCTGCGCTTGCATGAGCGCGGCGCGCACGCTCACGAGCGCGAGCGGCAGACAAAGAATCGCGTACGCCGTAATCAGCAACGTGGTGCCCTGATAGAGCGGTTCGAGCGCGCGCACGGCGAGCGAGACGATGGCAAGCGCGATGACGAGACTGGGCACGCCTTGCGCGACAAAAGCCGTGCGTTCGAGAAACGTGGCCGCGCGGCCGGGAAAGCGCGCAAGCAGGTACGCGAGCGGCAGCGCGAGCAATACGGTGAAAAACGCGGCCGTGAGGCCGAGGCGTAGCGATGCGAACGTGGTCGAAACCAGCAATTCCGCGGAGACATCGGCGGGCGTGATGGCTGCGGCTCCCGGCTGCGTGAGCCAGTAACCGATCATCGCGAGCGGCACGCCGAGCGTTGCCACATTGAGCGCGACGAAGCCCGCCGTGACGGGCCAGCGCCAGCGACCGAGCGCATGGCGCGCGCTCGCGCGGCGCGCGCCGCGATCCACGCGCTCATAGCGCGAGCGCCCGCGCACGCGAAATTCGAGCACGAGACACACGAGGCACAGCAGGATCAGCACGCAGGCCAGTAACGAGGCGCCGCCGCCATCAAAACTCGTGCGGTATTCCGCATAGATCTCGGTCGTGAAGGTACGAAAGCGCAGCAGCGTGAACGCGCCGAATTCGGAAAGCACGCCAAGCGCGACGAGCAGCATCGAGCCGAACAGCGCAGGGCGCAATTGCGGCAGCACGACGCGCACGAAAACGGCCCAGCGGTTGCAGCCGAGCGCGCGCGCCGACTCTTCGAGCGCGGGGTCGAGACCGCGCAGCGCGGCGGCCACGGGCAAATAGACGAGCGGGAAATAGGCGGTCGTGATGACGATGAACGCGCCGAGAAAGTCCTGCAAATCGAGGCTCAGCGAGACCCACGCGTAGCTCGTGACGAATGCGGGCATGGCGAGCGGCGCGGCGGCGAGGAGCGCCCACGCGCGCCGCCCCGGCAAGTCGGTGCGCTCGACGAGCCACGCCACCGCCGTTCCGAGCACGGCGCAAGCGAGCGTGGCCGAAACCGTGATCGAGAGCGTGTTGACGAGCAACTCGCCCACGAGCGGCCGGAAGATCAGCTCGGCGGCATCCGCCAGACCGAACGACAGCGCGCGCCAGAACGTCAGCGCGAGCGGGAGCAGCACCAGCAGCGGGCCCAGCGCGGCGGCGGCGAAAAGCGCGCGGGGCGCCCGCTGCCGCGCGGGCCGGCGGGGTGCTCCCGCGTCATCGGCTTGATGGGACTCGGGCACGGCTTGCGCCGTCGTCACTGCTTCGCTCACGATATTGCTTCGAACTCCATACCGATTACAGCAGGCCGGCCTGACGCAGCAGCTTGCCTGCCTGGCTGTCGTCGCCGAGTTGCTGGATGGTCAGCGCGGGCGGCTTCAACTGGTCGAACGGCTTGTTGATGGGGTCGCTCGCCACGCCGGGCCGCAGCGGGTACTCGAAGCTGATGCGGTCCTGCGCCATCAGCTTCTGCGCGCGATCGCTCACGAGGTAGGCGAGGAACTTCTGCGCGCCGTCCACGTTGTGCGCGGACTTCATCACGGCGGCGCCCGAAACGTTGACGAGCGCGCCCACGTCGCCATCGGCGAAATGCGCGACGGCGCTTTGCGTTTTCTTGTCGCCGATTTCGGCGTGCAGGCGGTCCCAGTAATAATTGTTGATGATGCCGGTGGCGACTGCGCCGCGATTCACGGCGGCGACCACGCCTTCGTCGTCGTCGAAAATCTGCGAGTTGGTCTTCAGGCCCTTGAGCCATTCGAGCGTCGCGGCTTCGCCCTTCACGGCGAGCACGGCGTCGACGAGCGGCAGGAAGTCGGCGTCGCTCGGTGCGATGCCGACCTTGCCTTTCCATTCCGGCTTGGCGAGATCGAAAATCGATTTCGGCAATTGCGCCGGTTGCACTTTGGCCGTGTTGTACGCGAGCACGTTCTCGCGCGCGGTCACGCCCACCCATTGTCCTTGCGGCGAGCTAAAGCGTGCGGGCACCTCGGCGAGCGTTGCTTGCGGCACGGAGGCGAGCAGGCCCTTTTCTTCCAGCAGCATCAGTTCCGGCGAATTCTCGGTGAAGTAGACGTCGGCGGGTGTTTTCTCGCCTTCGGCGATGAGCTGCGCCGCGATCGCCGGACCTTCGCCGCTGCGGATCTTCACGCCGATGCCGGTTTGCTGCTCGAAGTCTTTCGCAAGCTGGTTCACGACCTGCTCGTGCTGCGCGTTGTACAGCGTGATCGAGGCGGCGTGCGCGGCAAGCGGCAGCATGCCCGCAAGCGCGAGCGAGAGGGCGGCGGCGCGCAGCGGCGCGCGCATCATGGTCATTTTCATATTGATCAGTTGTCCGTTGTTATCGAATGATCTCAGGCGATCTTATGCATTGAACAGCTCCGCGCCGATGAACGAGCCCGCTTTCGCGCCGGGCGGGCATGCGAAGATCGCGCTGCCCACGTGCGTCGTGAACTGGTTCATCATGTCGAACTTCGCGAGGCGCTCGTTGATCGGAATGAAGCCCGTACGCGGATCGCCCTGGTGAGCGATGAAGATGAGGCCCGCGTCATATTCGGTTTCCTGGCGCCATGGCGGCCAGCGCTCGATATAGAAGTCCGTGCTGTCGTTGTACGAGTACGAGCGGCGCAGAATCTGCGCGCCGTTGTTCGAGGCGCGGTTCGAGAGCCGCACGTGCGAGTTCTCGGGAATCAGCGGGTTGCCGTCCTTGTCCTGCGCGTCGAGATCGACGTTGTCGAACTCCTTCTTCTGGCCGATGGGCGCGCCGCTGTACTTGTGGCGGCCGAACACCTGTTCCTGGAAGCCCAGTTCCATCTGGTCCCAGTGCTCAAGCGTAATGCGGATGCGGCGCACCACCGTATACGTGCCGCCCTGCATCCACGGCGCGTCGGCGGCGGTGGCCCAGACGAACTGGTTCATCGCCTTCGGGTCCGCGATCGGCGGGTTGTTCGTGCCGTCCTTGAAGCCCATGAGGTTGCGCGGCGTTTGCGCGCGCGGTCCCGAGAGAAAGCCCGCCTGGCCCCAGCGCATCGTCAGGATTCCATAGCCTTGCCGCGCGAGCTGACGTACTGCGTGGAAAGCGACTTGCGCGTCGTTGGCGCACGCCTGCACGAACAGATCGCCGCCGGTTTTTTGCGCGATCAACTGGTCGCCGTTGAAGCGCGGCAGATCGACGAGCGCGGCGGGGCGCTTGTGCGCGAGACCGTAGCGGTCCTTCTCCTGCGACGTAAAGAGGCCGGGGCCGAAGCCGAAGGTGACCGTGAGGCCCGCCGGGCCGAGGCCGAGCACGTCGCCGGAGTCGGGCGCGGGGTGGTCGTCGCCGGTGCCGTCGAGCGAGGCCGCCGGTTGCGCCTGGCTCATGCGGGCCGCGGACTCGGTCCACTTGCGCAGCAGGTTGATGACGTCGTCGCGCGAGGTCGTCGTGAGGTCGAACGCTGCGACATACGTGTGCGCCTGTTGCGGCGTCACGATGCCGCCCTGGTGCTCGCCGTAGAACGGCTCGACCGCAAGCATCGGGTCGGCGGCCGTGGCATGGTGCTTCGCCTCGGCGGCCTGGGCGAGACCGCTTGCGCCAAGGCCCGCGCCGATACTGGCGCCGAGCGCAGCGCCGGCTTTCAGGAAGCCGCGCCGCGCGGGGCGCGAGGGTGGGTTGGATGTATCGTCGGAGGACATGATTATTTGGCCAGCACGAGAGTATTCACGTCGTCTTCCACGTAGTAGAAGCCGTCGCCTGCCGGGGTCAGCGCGATGCCGAACAGGTCGCCGTTGCCCGGAGGGGTTTGCGCCTTGTCGGTATCGATCCAGCGCGCGTATAGCTGTTTTGCGGCGGCCGGGTCGATTTCGACGACCTGGCCGTTCAACGCATTCGTCACGAGCAGATGACCCTGCGGCGTCGTGATCATCGCGAGCGGGCGGTGCAGCAAGCCGTCCGCGGTGAGCTGGCGGCCCACGCCCGCGCTCGTGTCGCGCGTGAGCGGGTCCTCGATCACGTTGATGCGGTTGCCGATCGCATCGGACACATAGAGCAGCTTGTTGTCGGCCGAAAGCGCGAGGCCGGTCGGCCCGACGAGGAACACGCCCTTGTCCGCCTGCGCGCCGAAGCCGCTCGCCACCACGGTTTCGCTCTTCACGACCGGCGCCTGGCCGTTCGGGATGTCGAGTTCGAGCCGCAACACCGTGGCCTGCTTGAAGACGGGCGGATCGCCGTCGGCGCCGCCCACGCCGAAGCCCGCATTGCTCACGAACAGCGTGGCGTGGTCGCCGTTGTCGACCACGGCCATGTTGCCCCACGGATCGTTGATGTTCGGACTGCTGATGACCTTGTTGATCTTGCCGTTGCTGTCGAGCACGATCATGCAGCCCGCGCCCTTGGTGCCGGTCGTGCCGTCGTTGCTCGGCGTGCTCCCCACGATGACCCAGCCCGACTTGAGCATCGTCATCGCCGTCGAAAGGCCGACGCCGCCCGGGCATTCCTTGAGATCGCGCGGAATCGTCGCGAACAGCGTCATCTGCTTCGTATCGGGGTGATAGTCGACGATCGTGCTGCCGGTGCCCTGCAGGTTGGCCGCGTTATTGAAGTTGTCCACCAGCACGTCGCCCGCTTTCACCGTTCCGGCGGAAACCGGCGCGACGAAGATCGCGTACGGATTCTGGTCGCCGTTGTCGGGCACCGTATTGATGAGCGTGGTGTGGTGCTTGACGGTCTCGAGCAGGCCCTGCTGGTCCGCGTGAGCGGCGAGCGGGGCGCCTGCGAGCGCCGCCGCGGCGGCGAGCGCGAGCGCGGAGCGGGCCGCGTGGACCGTGCATTGCAGGAACGTGCGCGTAGCGTGTTTCATTCTGAATCTCCGTGCCTCGCGCGGCCGGCGCGCACGCCGGAAGAAGAACGCGAGGACCTGGTGTTGGACATGATGTCGATTGCTGGGCTTAGAACGTGATATTGGTCCGAACGCCCACCACGAACGTATTGCGCAGCGGCGCGGTCGGGTCCTGCGGATTCTGGCCGGCGCCGGCGTTGAACGTGTATTGCGCGTCGGCCTGGAGAAGCCACCACGGCGTGACCTGATACTGATAGGTGGCTTCGAGCGTCGTTTCCTGCGTACGCACGCCGTAGGGACCGCCGGTGAACATCTGCTGGTCGAGGTCGAGGTTGTGCACGTTGTTGCCGACCTTGATGTACGTGGCGGCGAGGCCCACGCTGTCGTTGTCGCGGCCCTTGAACGGCGCCTTCATCACGATGCCCAGGTTGGCCGCGAGGCTCACCAGATTGCGGTCGCCGGGCGCGCCCATCACGCGCGCGAATACGCCGATGCTGCGCGGCTCGTCCGGGTCGGGACGCCAGATCATCTGGTCGGCCACCGCATAGAAACTGTAGTTGCCCTGGTGCTGCGCCGCGATGCCGGTCGAGTTCGGATTCGCGAGCGAAAGGCCGGTGTTGTCGAAGCGCTGGTCCGCGAACGGGTTGTTGTTGTACCAGAAGCCCACTTTGTAGGTGCCCGGCAGGCTGCGATTGTCCGCGCTGACCAGTTCGCCTTCGGACGGCTGGTTGATGGCGTATTGCAGTTCGCCGATCCACAACGTGCCGTTGTGCAGGTTGAAGTTCGTACCACTAAGGTTATCCGGATTGTTGCCGAGCGGGTCGCCTGCGAACACGCCCGCGAGCGCGGTCAGCGAAGGCGTGATCTGTCCGCGCACGCGCACGCCGAGACCCGCGAGCGGATAAGCGGGGCCGCCCGACGGCATGTCGTACGAAGGCAGCGCGGGCCAGCCGAACATCGTGTTGACGAAGAGCGCCGCATACTGGCTTACGATGAATTCCTGGTCGAGACTTTGCTGACCGATCTTCACGTCGAGGCGCTTGTCGAAAAACGACTGCTGATACCACAGCTCCCACAGCCGCGTGGTCGCCGTCGCTTCGATGCCGCTCGCCGTGTTCAGCGTGCCGAGGTGCGATTCGCTCAGATTGGTGCCGTGGATCTGCAGCGCGCTTGCGTTGAAGAGGCCGCCCGGAATGCCGAGCGCCTTGCTCGTGTCGACCTGGACCGTCGCCGTCGTGAGGCCGTCGTATGCGCCGCCGGTCTTGAGACCGCCGCGCAGGTTCGCGAGATACTCGCTTGTCTCCGTGAGCTGGAACGTCACACCGTATTTGCCGAGCCACGGCCGCAGTCCGCCGATGTCGCCGAGCATGGTCTGGCGCGTCCAGAAGCCGGTCCAGAAGCTCGACGGCTGCGCCTGAATGGCGAGGTCGGCTTCGGGCGCTTCCGGGGCGGCGTCGGGGTTAGCGTTGCTCTGCGCGTGCGCGGCGCCGCAAGCGAATGTCGCGCTCGCGGCAAGCACGGCGATGGCGCGCAACGCCGGTGCGCGCCGGCGCGCCGGGCGGCCTGCGCTGCGCGGGCAGGCGAGCGCGGGCACGCGGACGGTTCGGGTCGATTCCATCGTATTCCTTACTTATTGAAATGATTTGATTGATCGAGTGGATGTTGTTATTCGCAAATCGCTGAATGCCCGACATCTCCAGACGGCGCCATCGTACTCACAGCAAATGCGAGCGTCAACAAAAACGAGAATGATTCTCAACCGTTTTACGCTTGTTTTACGCGGCGTCATCTGATTCCTTACTAACACCTGTCGTTTTGGCGTTTGCGCATTACAGATAGTTAGTTTTTGACGGATTAGTCAGGCGAATGAAGTCGCTTATCATCGTGGTCGTGAACGGACGTTTATCGCGCAAACTTCAAAACAAGGCGGCGCCATGACCGACATTTCCCCGCGCTCCGAACTCGATCTGGACGCGTACTTCGCCCGCATCGGGTACGACGGTCCGCGCGCGGCCACCCTTGCCGTGCTGCGCGATCTGCATCGCCTTCATCCGCTTGCCATTGCGTTCGAGAATCTCGATCCGCTTGCGGGGCGGCGCGTTTCGGTCAAGTTGCCGGACATCGTCGGGAAACTCGTGATGCAGCATCGCGGCGGCTATTGCTTCGAGCACAACACCTTGTTTGCGCATGCGCTCATGCAACTGGGTTTTGCCGTGACGCCGCTTTCCGCGCGCGTGTTGTACGGTCGCGAGCCCGGCGCGCGTACGCCGCGCACGCACATGCTGCTGCGCGTGGAGGCGCAAGGCGATTCATGGCTTGCCGACGTCGGCTTCGGCGGCGCGACGCTGTGCGCGCCGCTTTCGTTTTCGACCGCGGCGGCGCAGCCAACGCCGCTAGAACCGGCGCGGCTCGCGACGTTGTCGGCGAATGAGCGCAAGCTCGAAGTGTTCGACGGCGAGAAGTGGGCCGATCTCTATCGCTTCGAATTGACGCCTGCGGAATGGGTCGATTACGAAATGGCGAACTGGTACACGTCGGCGTCGCCCGATTCGTTCTTCACGTCCAGCCTGATGGTATGCATTGCGCGCGAAGGCGGTCGCGCGATCCTCTTCAACGAGCGCTTTACGGAGCGCGACGCGCAAGGCCATGTGAGCGAGGAACGCACGATCGCGAATGGGACGGAACTCGCGCAGTGTCTGCGCGAACGCTTCGGCATCGATCTCGCGTGCGGCGCATCGGCGCAGCCTGGCGACGCCGACGCGCTCTATGCGCGCATGACTTCGCACAACGCGCAACGGTAAGCAGCCCGAAAAGGCGCTGCGTGCGCGCGCAGGAGGACATCGTGACTGAACTGAAAATGACCAAAGCGCTCATGGCGAAGCTGGTCGTGCAAGTCGTGGTCTGGTTCGGGCTGATGGGCGTGCTGCTGTTCGTTTCGGCAGGCACGCTGGCATGGACGGCGGCGTGGCTGTGGCTCATCGAGTGGGCGTTGTGCGGCATGTGGATCGGCCTGTGGCTGGCGCGCGAAGATCCAGGCCTGCTTGCCGAACGGCTCGCGCCGTTCGCGCAACGCACGCAGCAGCCGTGGGACCGCGTGTTCATGCTGTGTGCGTTTCGGTGGGCTTTTGCGCGTGGCTGTGCCTGATGGGAATCGACGCCGTACGCATGGGCTGGTCGCGTGTGCCGCTGTGGCTCAGCGTGCTCGGCGCCATTTTCATCGTGATCGATATCTACGCGACGCGCGCCGTGTTCGCGGCGAACCGCTTTGCGGCGCCCGTGGTGAAGATTCAGAACGAACGCGGGCACACGGTCAGCGACACCGGCCCCTATGCCTATGTGCGCCACCCGATGTATGGCTTCGCGCTGCTCTTTCTCGCCGGCACGCCGCTCATGCTCGGTTCGTGGTGGGGACTCGCGTGCGTGCCCGTCATGGTGGTGGGGATCGGCTATCGCGCGGTGCGCGAGGAGCAAACGCTTGCGGAGAATTTGCCCGGCTACCGCGAGTATCTGGCGCGCGTGCGCTATCGCTTCGTTCCCGGCGTCTGGTAGCGCCGGGGAATACCAGGCAGTGCGAATCTACTGTGTAGCGGGCGACGCCAGCGCTTGCGCATACCGGCGATAAAGCCACGCCAGCGCCGTGGTGGTCAACAGCGCGAACACGATATTGCCGACGCTCTGGCCAATGGCGAGGGCGGTGAGCCAACCCGGCGTGCGCACGATTTCCGGCGAGACGCCCGCGAGGCCCATGCCGATCAGCACCATCAGGCCGCACACCGCAATGGGCAGCGCGGCGACGAAAGTAACGCCGAAGAGGCTCCAGAAGTGCCCGCGGCTGTCTCGCCACGCGGCGCGAAAGTCGATGGGGCTGCCGATCGCGAGCGCGGGAAAGAGCAGCGAGAGGCGCACGGCCACGAACATCCAGATCGCGAGCACCACGAGAAAGAGAAACGCGGCGCCGCCCTGGTATTGAGGCCGCAGCACGAGCCACAGTAACAGCGCGAACGCGCCGAGCGCGACCGCCAGAATGAGGCCGACCGCGAAAATGCGCAGGAACGGCCTGGCTCTGGCGGGCATGAGCGGCGCGCTGCGCTCGCCTAGCAGCACGAAGCGCGAGATCTTGAGCGTGAACCAGAGGTACAGAAGCGAATTCAGGAGCGACGCGAGATTGCCGAGCACGATGAGCGCGGCGGAAGGCGTCGCGCCTTCGGCGGCCACGGGCCGCCCGGCAAGCCCGAACCAGCCGAGCGCCGCGTAGATAGCGAATGTCGCCACGACGAGAACCGGCATTTGCACGGCCGCTTGCCAGGCGCTAGCCCACGCGCGCTTGACGCATTCCATGAAGGTCATCTGTTGCATGAGGGTTTCACACGGGTAACAGAGAACCTACAGTCTAACGCGGCGCCGCGAAATCGAGCGAGCGGGTGACTCCGCTTTGCAAGTCACTTCACGGCGAACAGCGTGAGGTTCATGAAAACCTTGAACGCAAAACCGAGCGACACGGCCGCGCCCACGCCCGCACACCAGAGGAGTACGAACCATAGCCAGCCGGGCAGCGCGCGGGCGAGGCGTGGCGTGCGGCCGCGTCGCGCGTTAGTGATAGTGATGGGTGTCGCCATGACGCACCTTGCCTCTGAAGACCCAGTAACCGAGCATCGTGTACGCGAGGATGACCGGCAGAATGAACGCCGCGCCCGCGAGCGTGAACATCTGGCTCTCGCGCGGCGCGGCCGCTTCCCATAGCGTGAGGCCCTGGGGAATCGCATAGGGCCAAAGGCTCACAAGCAGCCCCGCATAGCCGAGCAGCACGAGCCCGATGGCCGCGATGAAGGGCGTCTTGTGATGGCGCGCGTGCACGGCCCAGCGCATCCACGCGGCGCAGGCGAGCACGAGCAGCGGCACCGGCGCGAGGCGCCAGAAGAGGCCCGAGCGGAACCAGCGTTCGGCGATGGCCGGGTCCTGCAGCGGCGTCCACAGGCTCACGAGCGCGATGAAGCCGAGCAGCATGACCGTGAGCGGCCAGACGAGCTTGCGCAGGCGGCGCTGCAGGTCGCCCTCGGTCTTCGCGACGAGCCAGCAGCAGCCGAGCAGTGCGTAGGTCGCGACGAGCCCGAAGCCCGAGAGCAGGCTGAAGGGCGTGAGCCAGCCGAAGGCGTCGCCGGCGAACTGGCCGCCGTCCATCGGAATGCCTTGCAGGAAGGCGCCGAGCGCGATGCCCTGGAAGAACGCCGCGCCCGTCGATCCGCCGATGAACGCGAGGTCCCAGAGATGCTTCGTGCGGTTGGCCTTGGCGCGAATCTCGAACGACACGCCGCGGAAGACCAGGCACGCGAGCATGAACACGAGCGGCAAATAGAGCGCCGAGAGCACGGTCGAGTACACCACGGGGAACACGGCGAAGAGCCCCGCGCCGCCGAGCACGAGCCAGGTCTCGTTGCCGTCCCACACGGGGGCAACGGTGTTCATCATGAGATCGCGCTCCGCCTCGTCGGGAAAGAGCGGAAACACGATGCCGATGCCGAGGTCGAAGCCGTCCAGCACCACGTAGAGAAGAACGCCGAGCGCGATGATCGCGGCCCAGATGACGGTGACATCCATTTGCTTGCTAGCCTCGTAACGATGAATGCGGAGCGCTTCAGGCGTCGATCAACTGATCGGCGGCGGACATGGGGCGGCGTGCCGTCTGGTTCACGGTGAGCGCAGGGTGGGCCACGCGCGGCTCGCGTGGCTCATGCGGCGCATGCGGCGCATGCGACGTACTGTCTGGCAGCGCGGGACCTTTGCGCAGCAGCTTGAGCAGGTAGTAAATGCCCGTGCCGAACACGAGGAAGTACACGGCCACGAACGCCATCAGCGAAACGCCCACCTGTTGAGCCGTGAGCGGCGACACCGCTTGCGCCGTGCGCATCACGCCATAGACCACCCAGGGCTGGCGCCCGGCTTCGGTCGTGACCCAGCCCGCGAGCAGGGTGATGAAGCCCGTCGGTCCCATGGCCAACACGAAGCGCTGGAAACCGCGCGATTCGTAGAGCGTGCCCCGGCGGCGCAGCACCCAGCCCATCACACCGAGCAGAATCATCAGGAGGCCTAATCCCACCATCACGCGAAAGCTCCAGAACAGCAGCGTCGAGTTGGGCCGCTCGTCGGCGGGGAAGGACTTGAGGCCCTTGATCTGGCCGTCCCAGCTATGGGTGAGGATCAGGCTGCCAAGGTGCGGGACGGAAACGGCGTAGCGCGTGGTTTCGGCTTGCATGTCGGGGATGCCGAACAGATTGAGCGCGGTGCCGCCTTGTTCGGTGTCCCAAATGCCTTCGATCGCGGCGATCTTGGCGGGCTGATATTCGCGCGTGTTCAGGCCGTGCGCATCGCCAACGAAGGCTTGCACCGGCGCGAGCACGAGCAGCAGGCCGAGCGCCATCGAAAACATCTTCTTGATGGCGGGATCGCGCCGCCCCTTGAGCAGATGCCACGCGCCGCTCGCCGCCACCACGAGCGCGGCCACGATGAACGCGGCGATCGCCATGTGCGCGAGACGGTACGGAAACGACGGATTGAAGATGATCTTGAACCAGTCGACCGGCACGACGTGGCCGTCGACGACCTTGAAGCCTTGCGGCGTCTGCATCCAGCTATTCGAAGCGAGGATCCAGAACGTGGAGATGAGCGTGCCGATGGCGACCATGAGCGTCGCGCCGAAGTGGGCGCGCGGGCTCACGCGGTTCCAGCCGAACAGCATGATGCCGAGGAAGCCCGCTTCGAGAAAGAACGCGGTCATGACCTCGTACATGAGCAGCGGCCCGGTGACAGGACCCGCGAACGACGAAAAGCCCGACCAGTTGGTGCCGAACTCGTAACTCATGACGACGCCGGACACCACGCCCATGCCGAAGGCCACGGCGAACACCTTCGACCAGAAGAGGCAAAGGTCCTTGTAGAACGGCTGACGCGTTTTGAGCCAGCAGGCTTCGAGCACGGCGATGAAGCTCGCGAGGCCGATGGAGAGCGCCGGAAAGACGATGTGAAACGAGACGGTGAAGGCGAACTGCAGCCGGGCCAGGTCGAAGGCGGATAATGACGTGTGCATGTGCGTGCCTGTTGCTTGCTTACCGGGAAATGCTCGGGATGGACGTAAGCGTAGGGGAACGGCGGCGGTTTTGCTGCACTGCGACGTGCGCCAGCGTGTCGCACTCGTCAATCACAATTGGACGAAAACATGCGCTAACGCATTGATAAAGATCAATTTAGATTAAGTGCTCACAGTGGAGACAGGAAGGGCGAGCGCAGCGGTGCGTCAATACACCGCGCAGCCACGCGGGGTGCGGCAATGCGCCTCAGAGTGGGGGGCGAGGAACCGTGCGGGCAGCTTCAGGCGCGAGTGGCGACGCGAGCCGTGCAAGCGACTGCGACGCCAAACGGGCTGCACGGAAAAGATAAGGAATGCGAATGGAATGGAAACGTCAGCGCGGATCGCTCCACAGCTTGCCAGCCGTTGCCCAGTTTTCCGGCTTCACGTCGTGAAAGATGATGTCGACGGATTGCGGCTCGACGCCTAGCACCTTGCACGTGGTCTCGGTCAGCGCCGCGGCGAGCTGACGCTTTTGTTCGACGCTGCGGCCTTCGAACATTTCGATGTGGAATGTCGGCATTGCGAGTCTCCTTTGAAAAGGTTAGTAATGCGATGGAATGGGTGTGGCTAGTCGCGGTATGACGAATCGATGCGATCGAGCTTGCGCAGCAGCGCGGGCCATTCGAGCACGCCCTCGACCGCGCCGCCGTCGCGCAACTGTTCGGCCGCGCGCCCGGCCACTTCGGGCGGCGGCAAGACGAGCGGCACGCCGCCGGCCTGCGCCTGCAACTGGATTTCGCAGGCCTTGACGAGCGTCGCCATCAGCACATAGGCCTCGGCCACCGTGCGGCCTGTCGTGAGTGTGCCGTGATTGCGCAGCAGCATGGCCGGGTGCGCGCCCAGGCTCGCGGTGAGGCGCATGCCTTCGGCGGGCGTGAAGGCGAGGCCTTCGTAGTCGTGCCATGCCAGTTGGCCGTAAAAGCGCAGCGCGTGCTGCGAAGCGGGCAGGAGGCCGTCGCGCTGGATCGACACGGCAATGCCCGCCGTATTGTGCAGATGCATCACACACACCGCGTCGGGCCGCGCGAGATGCACGGCCGCATGCAGCGCGAAGCCGGTGGCGTTCACGGGGTGCTCGCTTTCGCCGACGATGCGGCCTTCGGTGTCGATCATCACCAGGTTCGAGGCGCGCACTTCGTCGAAGGCGAGGCCGAACGGATTGATGAGGAAGCGGCCAGGTTCGCCTGGCACGGCGGCGGAGACGTGCGTGTAGATGAGGTCGTCCCAGCCGTTGAGGGCGATGAGGCGGTAAGCGGCGGCAAGATCGACGCGCAGTTGCTGCTCGGCGGCGGAGCGCGGCGCGGTCTCGGCGCAGGTGCTCGTCGGGCGATGGGCGAAAGACATGGCGATTCCTTCAGCGGGCGGTGGATTCTTCAGACGGCGCGGACGAAGCAAACAACGCGGGCAGCCTTCGCGCCGCCGCGTGCGCGCTCCAGCTTGCCAGCACGAACGGCGCGGTCAGCGCGGGCAGGCCGCAGCGCATGGCGGCCAGATGCAGGACCGCGGCGAGCATGGTCGCACAGATCGCGGCGCGCATGCCGAGCGCGCAGACGGCGAGCATGGCCAGCGCGCCGTTGAAGCCGGCGAGACCCGCGCCGAATGCGTCCGGGCTCGCGCCGCATGCGAGTTCGAGGGCGCTCGCGAGCGCCGCGCCGCCGAGTGCCCAGGCGGCCGCGCGCCGCGACGACCAAGCGAGTCCCGCGAGGACGCACAGGCCTGCCGCCGCGCCCGATGCAAAGGTGGTTTGCGCGAGGCCGCTCAACACGGCGGCAGCGGCGTGCAATGCGCCGTGCGGTGCGACGCCGTTTGCGCTGGCGACAGGGGCGCTCCCGGGGTGCAGCGGCAGCCAGATCCACGTCGCGACGAGGCAGGGCGCGGAATACAGGCCCAGCCGCACGCGGCTGAGCCAGCGCGTCATCGGCCCGGCGATCCACGCGCTCGCGCCGCCCGCGATGAGCGCGAGCGCGGCCGCCGTGCCCGTATCGCCGACGAATGTGAATGCCGCGAGCGCGGCAAGCGCGCCGTTGTAGCCCGCGAGGCCGTCGCGGATCGTTGTGTCTGCGTGGCCCGCTACGAGCGCGCAGACGTTGGCCGCGGCGGCGCCGAGCAGCGCGGCCAACGCTAGCCGCCAGCCGGTGAGCGCGAGCGCCGCGAGCAGGCACGCGCCCGTTCCCGCGTGCGCTTGCAGCACGATCTGGCCGAGGCTGCGCAAAAGCGCGGTTAATGTGGAACCAGCGGTGGAACCGGCGGCGGAAGCGGCGGCGGTCTCGGCAGTAGCGCCGCAAGCGGCGGAAAATCGGGCGGACATGGGCGTAGGCGTGACGTGCGGAGACGAGGTGCGCGCCCCCCGGTGCGAGGCGCACGGGCGGCCAGAATGCGAGCATAGGCGATGCAGCCCTCCTCGCGCATGCGCGCACATTGATAGTCGCTATTTGCGGGCGCGTTACGATATGCGCACGGCAATTACCGTGATCTCCATGGAGGCGAACGATGCGGGAAGTGCGTTGGGCATCCGAAACGGGCGAGGGCATCGAGCATCTGGCGTTCGATGCGCACTGCGGTCCGAAATTTGGCGAAAAAGGCGACGCGATCCGCGTGGAAAGCGTGGTCGTCGGCGAGCGTTACGGCAAGTCTTATGGCCTCTGCTACGCCATCGAGTGCGACGCGCACTGGCGCGTGCGTTGGGCGGCGTTTCGCGTGATGGGCGGCCGCTCGCTCGTGCTCCACGGCGACGGCGAGGGTCACTGGACCGACGGCGAAGGGCGCGCGCTGAAAGCGCTCGACGGCTGCATCGACATCGACATCGCCGCGACGCCGTTCACGAACACGCTGCCGATCCGGCGTCTGGGTCTGGCACGCGGCGAACGCCAGCCGATCCGCGTGGCCTATATCGCCGCGCCCGAACTGGAGCCGAGGCCGGTCGAGCAGGCCTATGTGTGCATCGAGCGCGACCGCGAATACCGTTACGAAGGCATCTTCCGCGACTTCACCGCGAACTTGCGCGTGGACGAAGACGGACTCGTGATCGACTATCCCACGCTGTTCCGGCGCCTGCCGCCCGCGTAGCGCCAAACGCTTACGCTGCGCCGCCCGCGCTCTTGCCGAACAGCAACTGCTCGATCAGCGTGTTGTCGATGGTCTCGTTGTTGAGCGTGCGCGCGAGCAGTTCACCGGCCAGCAATTGCGGCGAAAACACCATATCGGGCTGCAGAAGACGCAGCCGCTGAAGGTTGCGGCTGTCGTTCACGAGCGCCACGGTGCGCACCTTCGGCGCGATCTCCTTGATCGCGAGAATCACGAAGGCGTTCTCCGCGTCGTCCGAGCGCAGCGCGAGCGCGGCGAGTGCGGTCTGCGCGCCCGCGTTGTGCAGCGTGGCGGTGTCGCTCGCGTCGCCGACGATGAGATCGGCTTGCACCGGATAGTTGTGCGGCGTGTTGGGCGCGACGATCACGGTCGCCGTATAGCCGCGCTTGATGAGCCCCGCATACACGCTATGCGCGAGCGGCGAGGCGCCGACGATCAGATAGTGGTTCTTGCGGGTCACGTTGGAAATGCCTCCCTTCACGATGCGTTTCAAATGGCCGCCGATCACGGGCCCGATCACGGCGCTGATCGACGTCGCGAACACGGTGATGCCGAGCACGATGATCGACGCCGTGAAAAGCCGCGCGGTGTCCGTGCGCGGCACGATATCGCCGTAGCCGACCGTGGACATCGACACGATCGAGAAGTAGAACGCCGTGACGAGGTTGCGAATGGGCGGCGCGAAATCGCCGCCGAGATACAGCGAACCGAACACGGCGTAGATGACCAACGAGCCAATGCTCAGGAATGCGAACAAGGAGCCGGCGGCGACGCTCGCACGGTCGAACTGGCGCCAGTAGTAGACGAGCGCGCAGGCAAGCGCGAGCGAGAAGCCGGCGAGCGCGGGGCTGCGATAGTCGCCCCACACGCAGATGCTGGCCGCGCCGGCGAGCAGCACGAGCGAGAGAGCCCACGCCACGCGCGCGCGCAACGCGATGCCGAACGACATCATCGTGAGCCCGGTGGCGACCAGCGCCTGGGGCAGCGCGAGCACGCCGAACGCGTTGATGAGCGTGATCCAGTCGTCGAACCAGTTGCCGCGCGCGTGTTCGAGCGCTTTCTGCGCGACGGGGCGCACCAGCAGCAGGCCGTCGAGCACCAGCAGCAACGCAAGATAACCGTGCGGCGCGAGCCCTCGGGCATAGCCGCGCAGGCGGCGCGCGTACGCGCTCATTGCGGCTGGGCTTGCTGCGTGGGTTGTGCGGGCTCGTCCGGTTCCGCGGGTTGCGTCTGCACGATGTGCAGCTCGCGCGTGCGCAGCGGCAGCGAGCAGTTGGCTTCGTTGAGCGCCTGGCGAACCTTGCGCGAAAGCTCCCAGCGCATGTCCCAGAACGTGTCGATGTTCGCCCATACGCGCACGTTGAGCACGGCGGTGCTGTCGTCGAAACGCGCCACCATCACTTGCGGCGCGGGCGCGGCCAGCACGCGCGGATCGGCGGCGGCGAGCGCGCGCAGTGCACCGATGGCGCGGTTCACGTCGTCGCGCACCGACACTTCCACTTCGAGGTCGAGCCGGCGCGTGGGATTGCGGCTGTAGTTGCGGATCGAATTGCTCCACAGCGCGCTATTAGGCACGTATTCGCAGATGCCGTCGGGCTTCGTGAGGCGCGTGGTGAAGAGGTTCACTTCCTCGACGGTGCCCGCGACCGTGCCGGCGCCCCCGTCGATATAGTCGCCCACCCTGAAGGGCCGCAGCAGCAACAGCATGATGCCGGCCGCGATGTTCTGCAGCGTGCCTTGCAGCGCGAGACCGATGGCGAGGCCCGCCGCGCCGAGCACCGCGACGATGCTCGCGGTCTGGATGCCGATTTGCGAAAGCGCGCCGATCACGGCGACGAGGCGCACGCCCCAGACGGCCGTGTCGCGCACGATGGGGCGCAGCGTGGGATCGATGCCGCTGCCGCGCCGCTTGATCCAGTTGCCCACGCGCCGGGAGAGCCACCAGCCGAACCAGAGGATCGCGAAGGCCGCGCACAGACGCAGCGCGAGCGCGGAAAGCGCGTCCCACAGGAAGCCCCAGTTGGACGGGTGCAGGTGGTCGAGAAGCGGTTGCATGGCGAACAGTCCTTGTCTGCGGAGCCGCAGTTCCGGCTCCGTTGCGAAAGGACGTATTGTACGAGCGGCGTTTGGCTCGCGGCGCGCGCGCGGCGTGCCGCCATGTTTCCAAAGGCGAGGTCAGCCGTTCAAAGGCGGCGTGTCCGCGCCCGGCCCGAGCGTGCGTTGCATGAGCGCGGTGTCGCGCCACTCGCCATGCTTGAAGCCGACGCCGCGCAGCGTGCCGGTCAGTTCGAACCCAAGGCGCTCGTGCAGTTTGAGCGAGCCGCCGCGCGGGTCGGCGACCACGGCGATCATCTGCCGCCACGGGCCCGCCTCGCAGCGCTCGATCAGCGCGTTGAGCAGCGTGTGGCCGAGTCCGCGGCCGCGAAACGCCTCGTCGATATAGATCGAATCTTCCACCGTGAAGCGGTATGCCGGACGCGGCCGGTAGGGCGTGGCGTAGCAGTAGCCCGCCACGCGGCCGTCGATTTCGGCGACGAGCCAGGGCAGGCCCTTTTCGCGAACGGCGGCGTGGCGGCCCAGGAGTTCGTCGAGCGAGGGCGGCGTTTCCTCGAACGAGGCCGTGCCGTGCAGCACGTGATGCGCGTAGATCGCGGCGATGGCGGGAAAGTCGGCGTCGGTGGCGTCGCGCACGAGCGCGTCGGTGTGTGGGTTCATCGGCGGGAGCGAGGCGCGAAGGCACTCGGGAAGGAGGTTTGCATCCCTCACTATGCCTTGCGCGCGGGCGCTTTTGAAGCGCGCCAAAAATGCTTGGCCGTCAAACGCGCTGCGTGCCCGCGCGATTCGCGGCAGAAGCCGGATTCGTTGCGCGCCCGAAGCGCCGCGCCCCGGCCACGCACGCGATCACCACGGCGGTGACGGCGATCATCGGGGGCGGCACGGTTTCGTGCAGCAGCAGCGCCGCGAGCACGAAGCCGAAGAACGGCTGCAGCAACTGCAGTTGTCCCACGCCCGCAATGCCGCCGAGCGCGAGCCCGCGATACCAGAACACGAAGCCGATCAGCATGCTGAAGAGAGACACATAGGCGAGCCCCCACCACGAGGCCGCGCCGACGGTGGCGAACGACTCCGGGCGCAGCCACCACGCGAGCGGCGCCATCACGGGCAGCGAAATCACGAGCGCCCAGCAGATCACCTGCCAGCCGCCCAGGCGCCGCGAGAGCCGCGCGCCTTCGGCGTAACCCAGCCCGCATACGACGATGGCGGCGAGCATGAGCGCGTCGCCGAGCGGCGAGGCGTCGATGCCGTGGCGCAGCGCGAAGGCCACCACGGCGGCGCTGCCCGCCGCGGAAAAGATCCAGAAGGCGGGCTGTGGACGCTCGCCCGCGCGCAGCACGCCGAACACGGCCGTGGCGAGCGGCAGCAGGCCGACGAACACAATGGCGTGGGCCGAACTCACGTGCTGGAGCGCGAGCGCGGTGAGGAGCGGAAAGCCCACCACCACGCCGAGCGCGACGATCACGAGCGGCCAGACCTCGCTGCGCGCGGGCCGCGCCGCGCGCAGCGACAGAAGCAGCAGCACGCCGAGCACGCCCGCGATGGTCGCGCGCACGCCGGTGAGGAACACGGGATCGAGGCCAATCACGGCGAGGCGCGTGGCGGGCAGCGATCCGCTGAAGATGAGGACGCCTGCGAGGCCGCAGAGCCAGCCGTCGGTGGTGGAATCGAGCGTTTTGCGCATGGGCGATGGGCGGAAGAAAACTTCGGTGATCGACTGAACGATGATGCGCGCCGCGCCGCGCGAAGGTAAGCTACAGATCAATACAATTTGTTCAAACTGTATTGAGCACGGAGCAGTACAGATGAAAGACACATTGAAGACGCAAGTTGCGCCCATGACGCGCGTCGAGCAGGTGATGCAGGCGTTGCGCGAGCGCATCGCCGCGCGCTCGTTGGCGGTGGGCGCGCGCGTGCCGTCCATCCGCGCGATGAGCGAGCAGCTTGGCGTGTCGAATTCGACGGTGGTGGAAGCGTATGAGCGTCTCGTCGCCGAAGGCGTGCTGCTCGCGCGGCGCGGGGCGGGTTTCTTCGTGGCGGGGCACGCGCCGCCCCTCGCGCTGGCCGCCCTCGGGCCGCAACTGGACCGCGAGATCGATCCGCTCTGGCTCACGCGCCAGTCGCTGGCGACTGAGGCGGACGCGCTGCGGCCCGGCTGCGGCTGGCTGCCCGACTCGTGGCTGCCGCAGGACGCCGTGCGGCGCGCGCTGCGCGCCCTCGCGCGCGACCCGCGCGCGCCGCTCACCGATTACGCGACGCCGCTCGGCCTGCCGGCGCTGCGCCAGCAGCTCGCCTGGCGGCTCGCCCAGCACGGCGTGGAGGCCGCGCCCGGGCAGATCGTGCTGACCGACGGGGGCACCCAGGCGCTCGATCTGCTGTGCCGCTTTCTGCTGGAGCCGGGCGACACGGTGCTCGTGGACGACCCGTGCTACTTCAATTTCCAGGCGCTCCTGCGCGCGCATCGCGTGCGCGTGGTCGGTGTGCCCTATACGCCGACGGGCCCGGATCTGGCCGCCTTCGAGCGCACGCTGGCCGAAACGCGCCCGCGCCTTTACGTGACGAACTCGGCGGTCCACAACCCCACTGGCGCGACGCTCGCGCCCGCCGTGGCGCATCGCCTGCTCAAGCTCGCGGAGGCGCATGACCTGCTGATCGTCGAGGACGATATCTTCGCCGACTTCGAGATCGAGCCCGCGCCGCGCCTCGCGGCCTTCGACGGGCTCGCGCGCGTGGTCACGATCGGCAGCTTCTCGAAGACGATGTCGGCGGCGGCGCGCTGCGGTTTCATCGCGGCGCGCGCCGACTGGATCGAGCCGCTCGTGGACCTCAAGCTCGCGGTGTCGTTCGGCAACGGGGAGATGGTGGCGGAACTCGTGCACCGCCTGCTGGTGGACGGCACGTACCGGCGGCACCTGGACAGCCTGCGCGCCAGGCTCGCGGACGCCATGGGCGAGACGCTGCGGCGGCTGGCGGCGGCCGGGCTGAGCGCGTGGACGCGTCCGCAGGCGGGGCTCTTCGTGTGGGCGCAATTGCCGGACGGGCTCGACGCCGCGCGGATCGCGCGCGAGGCGCTGGCGCAAGGCGTGGTGCTCGCGCCGGGCAACGTGTTCAGCGTGTCGCACAGCGCGGGCGATTTTCTGCGCTTCAACGTTTCGCAATGCAACCGGCCGAAGGTCTACGAAACGCTGCAGCGTGCGATGGAGCGCGTGGCGCAGCCGGTCTAGGCGCGGCGCGCAGATCCCGGCGACGTACCAGCGGGCTCAATGCTGCTTGCGCAGCGGTATGTCACGCAGCAGCAACGACAGCGCGAACGAGAACACCACGACCACCGCCGCCGAGAGATAAACCGTGTGCAGTGCGCCGGCAAACGCATCGAGATACTGCGCGTGCAGCGCAGGCGGCAGATGGTGGATCACATCGGGCGTGAGCGGCTGCGGCAGTTCCACGTCGGCGGTAAGCACCTTTTCGAGGCGCGCGTGCAGGCCATGCGAGAACACCGCGCCGAAGGCGGCCACGCCCACCGAGCCGCCAATCGAGCGGAACAGCGTCGCGCCCGACGTGGCAACGCCCATGTGACGAAAGTCCACGGCGTTCTGCACGGCGAGAATCAGCACCTGCATCACCATGCCGAGGCCGCAGCCGAGCAGGCCCATATAGAGATACATGCGGTGAACCGGCGTGTCGATCTGCAGGCGCGCGAGCAGCATCATCGCCACGGCTACGAGCGCCGTGCCGACGATGGGGAACACGCGGTATTTGCCGATCTTGCTGATGAGGCGCCCCGTGACGATCGACATGACGAGCACGCCGCCCATCATCGGCAGCATCTGCATGCCGGCCTGCGAGGGCGTGGAGCCCTTCACAACCTGCAGATAAAGCGGCAGGAAGGTGACCGAACCGAACAGCGATACGCCCACGATAAAGCCGATCAGGCTCGCGAGCACGAAGGTGCGCTCGCGAAACAGTTCGAGCGGGATGATGGGCTCGGGCGCATGCTTTTCCTCGTGGATGAAGCCCGCCACGGCCACCACGCCGAGCAAAAGCGTGAGCCAGAGCGTGGGCGACGTCCACGGCAGGAGCGAGCCGCCCTCGCTCGTGAAGAGGATCAGGCAGGTGAGGGCGGCGGCGAGCCACGCCGCGCCCATGTAGTCGATCACGTGCTTCACGTGCGCGGCGCGCGGCTTGAACACGGCGCCGATCACCACGAGCGCGATCGCGCCGAGCGGCAGGTTGATGTAGAAGATCCAGCGCCACGACAGATGCTCGACCAGAAAGCCGCCGAGCAGCGGCCCGATCACGGTGGCGATGCCGAACACGCCGCCGAACATGCCCTGATACTTGCCGCGCTGCGCGGGCGGAATGACGTCGCCGATGGCGGCCATCGTCACGACCATCAGGCCGCCGCCGCCGATGCCCTGCAGCGCGCGCAGCACGATGAGTTGCTCCATGTTCTGCGCCACGCCGCACAACGCCGAGCCGATCAGGAAGATGACGATGGCGGCCTGCAACACGATCTTGCGGCCGAACAGGTCGCCGAACTTGCCGTAGAGCGGTACGACGATCGTCGAGGTGAGCAGGTAGGCCGTGACGACCCACGAGAGCCGGTCTAGCCCGCCCAGCTCGCCGACGATGGTCGGGAGCGCCGTCGAGACGATGGTCTGGTCGAGCGCGGCCAGCAGCATGACGAGCAGGAGCGCCGGAAACAGCAGCCGGACAGGCGGGTGTCCGCCGGCATCGGCAGCAGCCGCGCCCGAGGCCGCCGCGGACGCTTGCGCGTTGGCGGCGGCCCCCGCCGTGGCGGGTAAAGGGTTTTTCGTGCTGGATTCCATCGTGTCCATCTGCCTTGAAATTAATTAATTAGGAGGTTAATATTAGGACAATTGTTCCAGTTGGTCAAAATTCAATACTCAATACGTTAGGCGATATCACGCCATGAAAGCGCCAGAACCCTCTCCCGATAGCGCAGGCGGTGCGCCAGGCCAGCCCGCCGCGCGCCGTCCCGGCCGGCCCAGCGGCGGCGTGGGCGGGGCGGAGCAGCGCGCGCGCTTGATCGACGCCGCCCTCGTGCTGTTCGCGCGTCAGGGCATCCTCGACACCTCGCTTGCCGCCATCGCCCGCGAGGCAGGCGTCACGCCCGCGATGGTCCACTACTACTTCAAGACGCGCGACCAGTTGATCGACGTGTTGATCGACGAGCGTTTCGTGCCGCTGCGCGAAGCGCTCGGCGACATCTTCGCGGAGCATCCCGACGATCCCGTGACGGCGCTCACCGCGCTGGCGCAGCGCTTCGTGGCGGTGGGGCAGCGCAACCCGTGGTTTCCGCCGCTATGGGTGCGCGACGTCATCAGCGAGGGCGGCGTGCTGCGCAAGCGCATGCTTGAGCGCCTCGGCCGCGAGAACCAGGAAAAGGCCCACACGGCGATTGCGCGCTGGCAGCGCGAGGGCCGGCTCAACGCGGCGCTGGAACCTTCGCTGCTGTTCCAGTCGCTGATGGGCCTCACGCTGCTGCCGCTCGCCACCAGTCAGATGTGGCGCGGCGACGCGGCGCAACCTCGCGTGGGCGTCGAAGCGATCGCGCGCCATGCGGTCGCGCTGATCACGCAAGGCGTGGGACCGGCCTGCGCCAACACCTGCGGCAATACAGGCATTGATACGGATTAATCAGGGCCGCGCGCCGTGGTACGCTCCGTGACCTTTGCGGCATGGCCCGTGCGCTGTGCAGCGCGAACGTTTCCCGGTCGAGGTCCGGTCTGTCTTCTTCTGCATCTTCCCGCGCTTCTGCGGCGTCTTCCGGTCAGGCGCCCGCCATCGTATGGTTTCGCGACGATCTCCGGCTAGCCGATCAGCCCGCGCTCGCACACGCCGCGGCGAGCGGCCTGCCGCTGATCTGCGTCTGGATTCACGATCCGCATGCCTCGGGCGAACGCCCGGAGGGCGGCGCGGCGCGCTGGTGGCGTCATGAGTCGCTGCGCGCGCTCGACGCCGCGCTGACGGCGCGCGGCGGCCGCCTGCTTCTCCTGCAAGGCGACGAAGCAGCGACGCTGGACGCCCTCGTCACGGAAACCGGCGCGCAAGCCGTGTACTGGAATCGCCGTTATGGCGCGGCGCAGCGCGAGGCGGATGGCGCCCTCAAAACCGCGCTGCGCGAGCGCGGTGTGCATGCCGAAAGCTTCAACGGCCAGCTTCTCAACGAACCGTGGACGGTGCTCAATCAGTCCGGCGAGCCGTTCCGGGTGTTCAGCGCTTACTGGCGCGCGTGCCTTCGCATGGGCGATCCCCCGCCGCCGCAAGGCGTGCCGGAACGGATGTTTTTTCAATCGCTGCCGGCACGTCTTACCCAACGTGCATCGAAACTCGATTCGCTCGGCCTCGCGCCTCGCGCGCCCGACTGGTCGGGCGGCTTGCGCGCCGCATGGCCCGCGGGCGAGGAAGCCGCGCTGGAGCGTCTGCGCGCTTTCCTCGCCACCGACCTCGACGCCTACGCGGGCGAGCGCGACGAGCCCGGCGACGCCGCCACGAGCCGCCTCTCTCCCTATCTCGCCGTCGGCGCCATTTCGCCGCGCCAGATTTGGGCCGCGCTCAAGGCGGCGCAGCACGCGCACGGACGCGGGTCGGCGCGCCGCGCCGCGAGCGCGGAGAAGTTCGCGAGCGAACTGGGCTGGCGGGAGTTCTGCCACTACCAGCGCTTTCATTACGCCGATCTCGCCACGCGCAACCTGCGCCCCGCGTTCGACGCCATGCCGTGGCGCAAGGACGCCGCCGGCCTGAAAGCGTGGCAGCGCGGGCTGACGGGCTATCCGCTCGTCGACGCCGGCATGCGCGAGCTTTGGCATACGGGCTGGATGCACAACCGCGTGCGCATGGTCGTGGCGTCGTTCCTGAGCAAGCATCTGCTGATCGACTGGCGCGCGGGCGAGTCCTGGTTCTGGGACACGCTCGTCGACGCCGATCCGGCCAGCAACCCGGCCAACTGGCAGTGGGTGGCGGGCTCGGGCGTGGACGCCGCGCCGTATTTCCGCATTTTCAATCCGGTGCTGCAGGGCCAGAAGTTCGACCCGCGCGGCGCTTACGTGCGGCAGTGGGTGCCGGAACTGGCGGCCTTGCCCGATGCGCTCGTGCATCAGCCGTGGAAGGCCAAGGCGCAGCAACTCGAAGCGGCCGGCGTGCGTCCTGGTAAAAATTATCCGGAACCGGTGGTCGAACACGAACTGGCGCGCCAGCGCGCACTCGAAGCCTATGCGCAAACCGGCAAG
Organism: Paraburkholderia sp. J76; assembly: GCF_905220295.1. NCBI lineage: Bacteria > Pseudomonadati > Pseudomonadota > Betaproteobacteria > Burkholderiales > Burkholderiaceae > Paraburkholderia > Paraburkholderia sp. J76. Next base: position 300,455 of record NZ_CAJMZJ010000007.1, on the reverse strand, counting down.
GCCAAGGGCCTCGCCGCTTCGCGACAGGATTCAAAACAGGGCGGCAACGCGTGAACGCGGCCGTCATCGGGCTGTCGTGTGATCCGGCTATCGTGCGCGGCGCGGATGGACGCGCTTGCGGCACGCCTGCACAGGACGGCATTAAGATTGCTCTATCAGTGCGGCCCGCGGTGCCGTGCGCCCAGCATCACGCCGGGCTCGCAGCTCGCGGCACTCGGCCTGACAGACAGAAAGGCAAGTAAGCAAACACAATGAACGCTGTACACAAGCTCGACCGGACGACCATCGTCCTCGTCGAAGACGACCCGCACAGCCGGGCGTCTCTGACTTCGCTGCTCGAGGCGGAGGGTGCAAACGTCGTGGCCGTCGAGGACGCCGAAACGGGCGTCGAAGCGGCCCTGGCCGTGCATCCCGACGCCGTGGTCTGCGATCTCGACCTGCCGGCCATGGACGGCTTCTACCTGATCCAGCGTCTGCGCGACCACGAAATTCGCGGCGATCACGCCCCGGCCGTCGCGGTGGCGCTCACGGGTCACACCGACGAAAGCTGGCGGTTGCGCAGCATCGGCGAGGGCTTTCAGCACTTCATGACCAAGCCGGCCCGGCCGGAGGAACTCGTGACGCTGCTGAGCGACGCGCTCGACGCGCGCCAGTCGCTATGACGCGGCGGCGCGCGTAGCGAAGCGGGAAACGCGCGGGTGCGAAGGCGCCGCGAGGGGCGGCGCGGCTCATCCGTTGCCTGCCGTTGCCTGCGATCGCGCCGCGTTTATTCCGGCCGCCCGCGCTCGACGGTGGCCAATGGCGTTTAGCTAACGGATGAGGACTGCGCAGCGGCTTCGGGCGCGGGAGCCTTGTCGGCCGGATTGCCCTGGCTGGCTTGATTCTCCTGCTGGCATTGCGCGCAGAGGCCTTTTAGCTCGATACCGTCGCCGGCGAGCCGGTAGCCCGCGGCCTCGATCTGCGTAACGAGCGCCTGGCGCAGCTTGGGCTCGTGCAGTTCGGTGACGTTGCCGCACTGCTGGCACACCACGAGAATGCCGTGCTGGCACTGCGTGAGGTCGTGGCACACGGCGAACGCGTTGATCGACTCGATGCGGTGAATGAGCCCCGCCGAGAGCAGGAAATCGAGCGCCCGGTAGACCGTGGGCGGCGCCGAACCCGGATGGATCTGGCGCATTTCGTCGAGCAGCGAATACGCCTTGGTCGCGCGTCCCGAGGCGAGCAGCAGTTCCAGCACCTTGCGGCGGATCGGCGTGAGCTTTTCGCCGCGCTCGCGGCAATAGGCCTCCGCCATCGCGAGCGCGGACTCGAGCGAGGCGCCCTGGGCGCCGTGGTGCGAGTGAGCGTGGCTGTGATCGTGGTCGTGCGCCTCGGTGTGGCCGTGGCTGACCGAGGCGTCCGGGGACGGTTTTGCTGTCTTCATGCTTGCGATTATACGGGGCGCGCCGCCGGCCCGCCCGCGCCGCCATGGCGCGACGGCTCAGGTGAGCGGCAGATCGATGTACTTGCGAAAGCCCTGGCGCTGCGCGATGCGCTGATACCAGCGTTCGAGATTCGGCAGCGGCTCGCGCTCCACGCCGTCGAGCCCGAACCAGCGCCGCGCGAACGCGCCCAGCACGATGTCCGCGAGCGAAAAGCGTTCGTTCTCCAGGAAGAAACGGCCTTGCAGATGGTGGTCGAGCAGCCGCCAGAGCGGGGTCAACTGGTCGAGGTCGGCGGCGATCTTCGCGGTGTCGCGCTTTTCGGGCGGCGTGCGCACGAGCGCGAGGAACACCGGACGCTCGGCAGGCGCGAGCGTGCCCATCGACCAGTCGAGCCAGCGCTCGATCGAGGCGCGCACTTTCGGGTCGGTCGGGTAGAGCAGGCTCGACGGGCCGTATTCCATCGCCAGATAGCGCAGGATCGCGTTCGATTCCCACAAAACGTAGGTGCCGTCGACGAGTGTCGGGACCCTGGCGTTCGGATTCATGGCGAGATACGAAGGCTCGTTGAGATGGCCGAACGAGCCGCCCGCGTCGATGCGCTGGAACGGCAGCACGAGTTCATCGCAACACCACAGGACTTTCTGGACATTCACCGAATTGGCGCGTCCCCAGATCGTAATCATCTGGCGCGTACTCCTTGCAAGGGGAAAAAGGGGTCAAGCCTGGCGCAGGCCGCCACGATACACGATTCTCGCGCGGATTTTTGCGAAGCCCCGCATTTCGTAGAATAGGCGCTGCGCGGCGTCGGCAGTGCCGCCGCCACGTTCGATGCGTGCGGCGGCGCTCCCTCGCTTTATCGCGCGGCCTTCTTGCCTCGACCTCCAACCTCCGCCCGAGACCGTTCATGGCCCGCATTGTCCCCGACGACTGGCAGCATCTCGAAGCCACCGGCGCCGCCGCGCGCGAGCGGGAAACGCTCGCGGCGCTCGCACACGGGTTGCCCAACGGCTACACCGTCTATCACGGCGTGCACTGGACGCGCCTTTCCGAAGGCTTTTCGGTGTTCGGCGAGGCCGATTTCGTGATCGTGAGCCCGGCCGGCCGCGTGATGATCGTCGAGCAGAAAACCGGCTTTCTGCGCGAAACGGCGGGCGGCCTCGTCAAGGCGTACATGCAGACCGAGCGCAATGTGGCGATCGCGCTGGCGCGCACGGTCGAAGGGCTGCACCGGCGCTTTACCGCCACGTTCGGCGCGGGAACCTACGTGCTCGAAGAACTGTTCTACTGCCCCGATCACGTGGTGCGCGAACCGGCCATCGCGGGCGTGAACCCGGCGCGCATCGTCGACGCCACGCGCAAGACGCAACTCGCCGCCATCGTGCTCGAAGCCATGCCCGCCGACGAGCCGCGCCTGCCGTGCGCCGCGAAGATCCACCATTTTCTCGCCGACGAACTCTCGCTCACGCCCGACACCAGCGCGCTCGTCGGCGCGGCGGGCACGCTCGTCACGCGGCTCGCGGGCGGCCTCGCCACGTGGGCGCGGCGGCTCGAATTCGCGCCGTTCCGCTTGCGCGTGACCGGCACGGCGGGCTCGGGCAAAACGCAACTGGCCGTGCAGGTCATGAAGGACGCGGCGGCGCGTGGCGCACGCACGCTCTACGTGTGCTTCAACCGGCCGCTCGCCGATCACATCGCGAAGCTCGCGCCGCCCGAAGCGAAGGTGGCGACCTATCACCAGCTATGCGACTGGGTCGCGCGCGACGGCGGCCATGTGCCCGACTTCGAGCGCCCCGGCGCGTTCGACGACCTCGTGCAGCGCTTCGGCGAGATGCCGATTGCCGGGCGCTGGCAGTTCGACGTGCTGATCGTCGACGAAGGGCAGGATTTCCAGGCGCCGTGGGTCGGCGCGCTCGAGCGGCTGTTGCGGCCGGGCGCCGCGTGGTGGTGGCTCGAAGACCCGCTGCAAAACCTCTATGTGCGCGAGCCGCTCGCGCTGGCGGGCTGGACCGTGCTGCGTGAAAACACGAACTATCGCAGCCCGCGCGACATCCTGGCGTTCCTGCGCGACGTGGCCGGCGCGACGGTGCCCGCCATCGCGCAACTCAAGGCGGGAAGTCCCTTCGACGGCTCTAACGTGACGGTGGCGAGTTGGGACGAGCATGAAACGGAGGCGGGCTCCGAACCGGGCGTCGTTCTCGCGACCAAACGTGCGATTACGCAGGCGCTCTCGCTCGGCTTTCGCAAGCAGGACATCGTCGTGCTGTCTTATCGCGGGCGCGAGCATTCGCTGTTCACGACGCTCGATCAGCTCGGCCCGCACCGGCTGCGCAGTTTCACCGGGCAATACGACCTGTTCGGCAATCCGCAGTACCGCGAGGGCGACGTGCTGCTCGATTCGATCTATCGCTTCAAGGGGCAGTCCGCGCCTTGCGTGATCCTCACCGAGGTCGATTTCGACTCATTCGACGAGCGCGCCGCGCGCAAGCTCTTCGTCGGCGCGACGCGTGCGGCCATGAAGCTCATCGTGGTGGCGTCGCCGCGCGCCGCGCGCTTCATCGAGGACCGGCGCGGCGGCGTGTGAGGCGTGGCTTGCTCAACGCCAGGCTGAGGCGCCGATCAGCGTGCCCGTGCGGGCCTGAGCATTCCACCAGATCACGCGTAAAAGCGGCGCGCGCTGGGCGATCAGGATGGCCTGCACCGGATCGCTTTCGATGAAGTGCGTGACGCCGCTGCGCACGGCCGCCGCGGTCTTGTGCGCCGCCACGGCCGCGGCCGTGTCGTCGTGCCGGTCCGGCGTGCGCATGATCAGTTCGAGATGCGCGAAGCCATGACGTTCGAGCCAGGCGAGCGTGCGCTCGCGGTCGATCTCGGGACGCCCCGTGATGATCGCGCGCGCGCGCTTCATGTCGATGCCGGGCAGGCGCTCGAACGGCACCAGCTCATCGCGCTCGGCGAGCGCGGCGACGAGGTCCTCGTCGTAGCGCGCAATGGGAATGTCGGGGAGCAGGACGCCATCGAGATCGATGGCGTAGACGGCGTACTCGTGATCGTCGGCCATGCGCGTGCCGTCGCCGTCGCCGTCGCGGATCCAGTCGGCGCGATAACGGTCGGTGTAGGCCTGACGCTCCCACGGGAAGAGCGCGAAATAGCCGCTGGCGTCGATCGAATAATCGGGGCGCAAACGGCTGAGATCGTCATAGGCGCCGGTGAGCGTGCGCACGACGAGCCCGTGCTCGCTCAGAAACGCAATGCAATCGACGAGCGTATGGCCGCGCCCCGCGATGTCCTCGCACAGCAGCACCTTCGAGCCCGGCTCGGGCAGCGGCAACGTGGAATCCCAGCGCACTTCGCGCGTGGTGCGGTCGTAGCGCAGGAACGCGACGGCCGCGCCTGTTGCGTGCGAAACCATCAATGCGAGTGGCGCGCCGCCGCGCAGAATGCCGATCACGAGGGTGAATTCCTCTTCGATCAGCGCCGGTTGCAGCGACTCGACCCAGTGATCGAGCTGTTCGTAGGTGAGCGGAACGACAGGTTTATCCATGGGTTGAAATGGGTGACGAAACGCATGATTGGCAAATGCGCAACACGCGTTTCCGATAGCGGTGTACGAGAAAAAGACGTCTATTGTCAGCGTAAGGTTTGACGATATTATGCCTATGCTCACCAGTGGCTGCTGGCACGGCGGGCGCAGGTAGCGGGAAAGCGCCGGAGAGAGCGCGATAAGCAGCAGAAAAAAGCGGCGCTACGCCGCGCAAAGACACACGACAACGACGCGAATCATCGCGCGAAAGGGCTTCGGCAAGATGTGGCATTGGATGGGATGGCCAGGCTGGCGGCGCTGTGCCGCCGCGGCGGCGTTCGCGCTCGCGGGTGCGCAGTTTGCAGAGGCGGCGGGTCCGGCGGGCACGCTCTCGCTCGACGTGGACGGCGAAGTGCGCGTGACCAACAACGCGGCTCACACCGCGTATCACTTCAGCGAGGCGCAACTGCTCGCGCTGCCCGCGCATGCCATCACGACGGCCACGACGTGGACGCCGCGTTCGACCTTCACGGGTCCGCTGCTGTCCGACGTGCTCAAGGCCGTGGGCGCGTACGGCAGCGAGATCGAGATCCACACGCTCGACGACTACACCTGCGTCGTGCCCGTGGCCGATGCCGCGCGTTACGGCGTGGTGGTGGCCTACGCGATGAACGGCCAGCGCCTGAAGGTGAGCAATTTCGGCCCGTTGTTCCTGATCTATCCACGCGACCAGCATCCGCTCGAACTGGATGGCGCGGCCGGCGACGCGAAGTTCGCATGGCAGATCAAGTCGATGACGATCAAGCAGTGAGTAGCGGGTGATACGACGACCCTTGCGACGCCTTCTGCAGGCGATCATCTGGATGGCGGCGCTCGCGCCGCCCGTGGTGGCGGTCGGCTATCTGCTTTATGCGAACCTGCTCAATCCGCAGGTCGTGCAGCGCATCACGGGCAATTACGACGGCCTGTACTGGGACGCCGCGCAGCTTCAGATCGCCTACGCGCGCTTCGAGAGCCAGTTGCTGATGTTCGCAGACGGCATCGACCGCGATCTCGACAAGGTGCGGCTGCGTTATGAAGTGCTGCAGTCGAAGCTCAACGTGATGAAGGGCTCGACGCTTTCGCTCGATTCCACGCCGGGCCTGAAGCAGCGCCAGGACGCCGATCTCGCCATTCTGGCCGCGACCATTTCGCCATTCGAGGCCGAAATCGCCACGCTCGCGGACAACCCGGAGCGCGCGGTGCCGATGCTCATGGCGCTCGATCTGCACTGGACCCAGGTGACGGACCTTGCGCTGAACCGGCGCTTCGCCGACGTGACCGAGCGCGAGGCGATCCGGCACGACTTCATCGCCAAGCGCCGCGAATTGTTCGCGTCGGGGCTCGTGCTGCTCGTGCTTTCGGCGGCGGCGGGCGTGTTGCTCGTGATGAACGGCTATCGCCGCACGCGCCTGTTGCACCAGCAGCGCGCGGCGCTCGAAGCCGAGCATCAGGCGAGCCGCGCCGCGCGCGAGGCAAGCATGGCGAAGGACGCCTTCCTTGGCATGATCAGCCACGAACTGCGCACGCCGCTGCACGCGATCGTCTCGTCGATCGAATTGCTCGGCTTCAACTCGCATTCGGAGGCCGACCGCAAGGTGATCCATCGCCTCGAAACGGCCGCGCGCCAGCTCGAAGCGCAGATGAAGGACCTCACCGACTACGCGCGTCTTGGCGCGGGCAAGCTCGAATTGCGTCAGGAAGAATTCGAGCCGCGCGACCTGCTGCAGTCGATCGTCGACGAGAACGAACAGGCCGCGCGCTCGCGCGGGCTCGTGTTCGAGCATGCCTGGGTGGGACCGCAGCGCCGCGTGGTGGCCGATCCGCATCGCATTCGCCAGATCGCCGGCAACCTTGTCACGAACGCGATCCGCTACACGGAGCGCGGCAAGGTGCGGCTCGAATTCTGGCTCCAGGCGCCGGCGCGCGTCGCGCGGCCATCGCGGGACGACGAGGGCGCGGTGAAGTCCGCTGGCGGCGATACGCTCGTGATCGTCGTCGGCGACACGGGGCCGGGCGTGGCGGCGGAGCAGATTCCGCTCATCTTCAAGGAGTTCACGCAGCTCGACACGTCGCGCTCGCGGCGTTACGAGGGCGCGGGGATGGGGCTCGCGATCGTGCGGGGCCTTGTCGAACTGTTCGGCGGCACGATCGAGACGCAAAGCCGCGTGGGCAAGGGCACGACTTTCACCGTGCGCATTCCTGTCACGCCGGTCGAGCCGCCGGCGCCCGCCGCCGTGGCCGAAGCGGCGCAGCCCGGGAGGACGTTGCCGCAGGTGCTCGTGGTCGACGACAACCCGCTCGTGCGCGATTCGCTATGCGAGATGGTGGCGCACATGGGCTACCGCGCGCTCGCCGCGGCCGATGCCGACAGCGCGCTCGCACTGCTCGCGCGGGAAGCGTGTGACGTGGTGCTGCTCGATCTGCACATGCCGGGGCGCGACGGGTACGACTTCGTGGCGGGGCTCGAAATCGCGCAGGACGTGCTTGGGCAGCCGCGCGTGATCGCGGTGAGTGCGGATGTGGCGGGGCTTGCCGCGCTGCCTGAGGACTCGCCGGGCGGCGAGGGGGGGCCGTTCTTTGATCGGCTTACGAAGCCGGTGCATTATGAGGTGCTGAGGGTGGCCTTGCGGCGGGCGTTGAGTGTGCCGCGGGCGGCGACTTGAGTTGGGGCTCGTGGGCGCTTTTGCCTTTCTTTTGTTTGCTTTTCCTGTTTTCGCGGCGGTATGCCAGCGTTGCCCCTGTGCGGGGCGGCACCTACTTTTCTTTGCAGCGGCAAAGAAAAGTAGGCAAAAGAAAGCCGCTCAAACCGCCAGCGCCAGCCACCATTCACCTCGCGCAACTTTCGGTAGTGGCTCCGGAACGTCTGTCACCACGCGCCCACAAACGGAGTGACAAGGCGATCATCCTTCCGGCGGCGCTACGCGCCCCGAAGGGCATAGCGAAACCCCGCTGCCCTGGCATCAGACCGGTTTCCCACGCAGACCCGACCGCTGCGAGCGTAGCGAGCAGCGGAAACGAATGAGTGCTTTGTCACTAGCGGGAATGGTGCGAGACGACAGATGCTCCGGAGCCACTACCTGTCAATGTGCGAGGTGAATGGTGGCGGGCATTGGCGGTTTGAGCGGCTTTCTTTGCCTACTTTCTTTGCCGCTGCAAAGAAAGTAGGTGCCGCCCCGCACAGGGGCAACGCTTGCATACCGCCGCGAAAGCAGGAAAAGCCCAAATCGGCCAAGAGCGACAACAACAAAAAGGCCCTTGCACCCAAGCAACCTCCCCCTCACCCGTGATTAAGCCGCTTCGAAAGATCAGCAACAAGAATCGCCATACGCGCCGGCTTTTCATAGCACGCCACGTTGTAGTGCCGCACGACCTGGCTGATTTCCGACTCGCTGGCCTTTCCGGTCAGCAATTCCCCGGTGAGCACGAAGATGGGCGCATCGGGATTCTCGGAGCCGCGTATGCTGCGGATGGCCTCGGCGGCGGTCTGGCTGCCGAACAGCCAGTCGATCACCACGCCGTCGAACACGTTGTTTTCCAGCGCTTCGCTGAATGCCGCGAGGCCGTAGAGCGCGAGCGCCGCGTAGCCGCTGTGCTCCAGATAGTCGCGCAGGTTGTCGGCGGAAGACTGGTCGTCGTCCACCACGGCGATGAGCGGCTTCTCGGACTCCGCGCGGCGCGGGTAAATCTCGATCTTGTGAACTTCGCGCGCGTTCTGGTAGAGCGCGCCGTCCGGGCGCACGACGCGCCATTGCCCCTGCTTCTCGTAGGCGACAAAGTCGGGGCGGCTGCCCGCCTCGACCGGCGCGCCGATCCACGCGGTGCACGGTAGCTCGGCCGCGCTCACGCAGAGCATCGCCTCCTGAGCGCTCGCCCCGACCATGCCGGGATCGAGCAACTGCGCGCCGAATAGCTGGCCCGCAGGCTCGCCGAACGCTTCAGCCACTTTCTTGATCTGCGCGAGCGTCCACGGGCTGTTGCCGCGCAGCTTGCGGTGCCCCTGCGAAAAGCTCAGATCGAGAATCCGGCACAGCTCGGTCGTTTGCTGACGCTTGCCGATGCCATGACGGCTCATCAGCTCGCGTACGCGCTCCGCTACCGAGGCCGAGTCGGTTGTGTATGCAACGTTCGACATACTGCTCAAAAAGGGGAAATTCGTGGATTCGGTTTCTGATGGATCGCGCCGCGGCGCCGCGAGGCCAGTATGACCGGACCCCGCGCGGACTGCGCGTGGGAGCACGATATTCTAAACGCATCAAATACGGGATAACGGCGCTATTTTAGCTAAATGTAATGCGGCGCTTAATAGCCAGAATGTAAGCGTATATTCGGCTCGGTTTACACGGTGCTTACGGCATTCGCGCCATTGCACCGACGGCGCGCGGCTGCGAAGATCACGAATCGACCACACCGCTGCGAGGGCTACCGTTTGAAAGACGTGCGCAATGACGAGACGTGGCGGCATGAAGGCGTGCCGTATTACAGCCAGTGGGGCAGCGCCGAGTGGGTGGCGCCCATCGTCGAGCGCGGCGCCGATCCGTGCGAGGACCCGCACTGGCGCGCGAGCGGCTTCACCGAGGCCGACGAATATCGCTTCTGGGCCAAACGCCTGTGCGGCCTGACCTGCCTCGAATCGGCGCTCGACTATTGGGGCGTCGCGCATGCGCCGCGCGCGCGGTTGCTCGAAGAGGCGTTGCGGCACGGCGTCTATCGCGTGCGCGAAGACGGCGGCGTGGACGGATTGATCTATCGCCCGTTCGCCGCCTGGGTGGAGGCGGCGTTCGGCGTGCGTGTGGAAGTGATGACCGACGAGGGCATCGAGGCGAGCGCCGCGCGCATCGACGCCGATACGCTCGCCATCGTCTCCGTGAGCCCCGGGATCCGCTACCCGGAGCGGCTCGCCGCGAACCCGGGCGGCCACCTGATCCTGCTGCACGGACGCAGCCAGGGCGGCGTGTGGTTCCACAATCCCTCGGGCATCGCGCCGTATCAGGCTAATGCGTGGCTGCCGTACGAGACGGTCGCGCGCTTTCACGCGCGGCGGGGCATGGCGCTCTCCCGGCCGCGCTGAAAGCGCGCCTGTCTCAGGCCGGGGCCAGTTGCAGGCCGCCCAATAATTGCCGCACGCGCGAGAGATCGCGGTTGATGGCGCCCGCGTCCTCGAACAGCGCGGCGAGCCAGTCGACGAACACGCGCACGCGCGGAGACACCTGGCGCGACTTCACGAACGCCACCGATACCGGCGTGGGCAGCGGCTTCCACTGAGGCAGGACCTCCAGCAGCGCGCCGCTGTCCAGGTACGGCTGTGCCGCGAGCAGCGGCGGCTGGATCAGGCCGTAGCCCTGCAGGCCGCAGGTGAGGTAAGCGAATTCGTCGGAGACGTGCACGAAGCCGTCCACCTTCACCTTGGTCGGGCTGCCGTCCACCTCGAAGTCGAACTCGAACGGGCGGCCCGTGAGCGGCGAGAGGAAGTTGACGACCGGATGCCGCGCGAGATCGTCCAGCGTATGCGGCGCGCCGTGCCGCTCGAGGTAGGCGGGGCTCGCGCAGGTCACGTGCTCGAGCACGCCAAGACGTCGCGCCGCGAGCCCCGAGTCGGGCAACTCGCCCAACTGGATGCTGCAATCCACCCCTTCGCCGACGAGATCGACATTGCGCAGGCTCACGCCGATCACGAGGTCGATCTGCGGATAGCGCGCGTGGAAGTCGTCGAGCGCGGGCAGCACGATCGCGTTGGCGATCAAGCCCGGCATCTCCACGCGCAGCCGGCCGCCGATCGCGCCGGGCGACTGGCGCACGCTCGCTTCGGCGTCGTCGATGTCGGCGAGGATCTGCGCGGCGCGCTCGTAGTACGCCGCGCCTTCGGGCGTGAGCGAAAGACGCCGCGTGGTGCGCACGAGCAATTGCGTGCCGAGCAGCGATTCGAGGTTTTGCATCAGCGTGGTGGCGCTGGCGCGCGGCATGTCGAGCGACTGCGCGGCTTTGGTGAAACTGTTGGTGTCGACGATACGCACGAACGTGCGCATCGCCTGGATGCGGTCGATCACGGGCGGGCTCCTGGCAATGGGCTTGAGGCTTGAACGAAATCCGCGCTGCTGCAGAAAACGGGTGAGCCGCGGCGTCTCGCGGATAGCGACGCACAGCGGTTAAACATGCATGACGATTGACTGGCGGCGAACGTGACGCCGGCCCGGCTACGGGACAACTACGAAACTACTGCGGGAGGCCAGAAAAGACGGCCTCGAAGGGGAAGGGCTGGCGGGCCACCCTGAATGGATGGCCCGGCGGGGCAGGGTGTTACGTCGGAACAGGTAGTGCTGCTTACTTGCGCAGCGAATCGAGGTCGATCACGAAGCGGTACTTCACATCGCTCTTGAGCATGCGCTCATAGGCGTTGTTGATGTCCTGCATCTTGATCATTTCGATATCTGACGTAATGCCATGCTTGCCGCAGAAGTCCAGCATTTCCTGGGTTTCTGCAATACCGCCGATCAGCGAGCCCGCGAGACGGCGGCGCTTCATGATCAGGTTGAACACTTGCGGCGACGGGTGATCGTGCTCGGGCGCGCCCACCAGCGTCATCGTGCCGTCGCGGCGCAGCAGCTCGATGAACGGGTTGAGGTCGTGCTGCGCGGCCACCGTGTTCACGATCAGGTCGAAACTGTTGGCGTGCGCCTTCATCTGCTCCGGGTCCTTCGAGATCACGACTTCGTCGGCGCCGAGGCGCTTGCCGTCTTCGATCTTCGAGGGCGACGTGGTGAACAGCACCACGTGCGCGCCCATGGCATGCGCGAGCTTCACGCCCATGTGGCCGAGGCCGCCGAGCCCCACGATGCCGACCTTCTTGCCGGGACCCGCGCCCCACGTGCGCAGCGGCGAATACGTGGTGATGCCCGCGCACAGCAGCGGCGCGACGGCGGCGAGTTCGAGGTTTTCCGGCACGCGCAGCACGAAGGCTTCGTCCACCACGAGCTGCGTGGAGTAGCCGCCGTAGGTGATGTCGCCGCTCACGCGGTCGTTGCCGTTATAGGTGCCGACGAAGCCGTTCTCGCAATACTGTTCGAGGCCTTCGGCGCAGCTCGGGCAGGTGCGGCACGAGTCGACGAGACAGCCTACGCCGACGAGTTCGCCCACCTTGTACTTCGTTACGCCGTTGCCGACTTCGGCCACGCGGCCCACGATCTCGTGGCCCGGCACGACCGGATAAACCGTGTTGCGCCATTCGTCGCGCGCCTGATGCAGGTCGGAGTGGCACACGCCGCAGAACAGCACGTCGATACGGACGTCGAGTTCGCGCAGGTCGCGGCGCTGGAATTCGAACGGGGCGAGCGGTGAGGCGGCGTCGCGGGCGGCATATCCGTGAGTTGGGTACATGTGCGTCTTCTCCTGTTGCATGGGTGTTGCGGCAGGTTCCCATCGTAAGGACCGGGGCCCACCCAGGGAATACCTGAAGCTATCGAAGACTTGCCTGATTCTCCTGGCGCCCGGCGCATTCGCTGGTTCGGTGATAGATTGGCAAGCCTGTTTCTCTGCCTGACTTCATCTTTTGGGGCACAACCGATATGGGCTACGTCAAAACCCTCGCGGCGGCGGCCATCGCGCCGGCAGCCGCCACGCAGGCGCGCACGGTCGATCTGCTCATGCAACTCACGCAGCGCGACGGCGTGCACGCAACGCCGGTCGAAGGCGTGCGGCTTTTCCGCGGCAGCGAGAGTCATCCGCGCCAGCCGGTCATGTACGAACCGAGCATCTTCATCGTCTGCCAGGGGCGCAAGCGCGGCTTTCTCGGCGACCAGGTCTTCATCTACGACGCGCAGCAATATCTGGTCCTTTCGGTGCCGATGCCGTTCGAGTGCGAGACCGAGGCGAGCCCCGAGAAGCCGATTCTCGCCATTTCGATCCGGGTCGATCTCACGATCGTCGCGGAACTGCTCATGGCGCTCGACGACCCGCGCCGCGCCGTGTCCGAACCCTCGGGCATCTACGCCACGCCGCTCGACGCCACGCTCTCGAACGCCGTGCTGCGCTTGCTCGAAGCGCTCGCGCAGCCGCGCGAAGCGCGCATTCTCGGGCCTTCGATCGTGCGCGAGATCTGCTACCGCGTGCTCATGGGCGAGCAGGGCGACGCGATTCGCGCGGCGCTTACGCATCAGCATCACTTCGGGCGCATCGCGAAGGCGCTGCGGCGCATTCACACCGATTACCGCGGCGACCTCGACGTCGAAACGCTGGCCTCCGAGGCGGGCATGAGCCTCGCCGTCTTTCACGCGCACTTCAAGGCCGTCACGTCGACTTCGCCCATGCAGTACGTGAAGACCACGCGCCTGCATCATGCGCGCCTGCTGATCACGCACGACGGCCTGACCGTGAGCGCGGCGGCCACGCGCGTAGGCTATGAAAGCGCGTCGCAGTTCAGCCGCGAATTCAAGCGCCTGTTCGGCATGAGCCCCGCCGACCAGATGCGCCGCACGCGCGACGCCGCAGCCGCCGCGGCCGCGCCGCGCGTGGAGGTATTGCCGCCGCGCTATGTGACGGCCGTGTGACGCCCGGCGGGCGCTGGCGCTGTGGCATTCGATTCGCACATCGAAACAATGACTCGAGGGTGACATAAAGATGAAACGGTGCCTGCTGGTCCTGATTCCGCTCGCCGACGAAGATCTCGCCGGGTTTGGCGAGACTTTCGACGTGATCTACGCGCCCGACGCCGACGCGCGCGCCAAAGCGGTTGCGCAGCGCGGCAAGGACGTGCGCGTGGTGCTAACGAACGGCACGACGGGCCTCAGCGCCGACGAAATCGACCGCATGCCCGCGCTCGAACTGGCGGGCGCGCTTGGCGCGGGCTTTGAGAACATCGCGCTCGATCACGCGCGCAAGCGCGGCATCGCGCTATGCAACGGCGCGGGCGTGAATGCCGACTGCGTGGCCGACCACGCGCTCGCGCTGCTGCTCGCGGCCGTGCGCGCCGTACCGCGGTTCGACGCGGCCTGCCGCGCCGGCATCTGGCGCGACGCGCTGCCCATGCGCCCAACCGTCACGGGGCGGCGGCTCGGCATTGTCGGCTACGGGCATATCGGCGAGAAGGTCGCGCGGCGCGCGGCGGGCTTTGACATGGAACTCGGCTATCACAACCGCAAGCCGCGCGAAGGTGCGCAGGCGCGTTACTTCGAGAGCGTGATGGCGCTCGCGCGCTGGAGCGACTTTCTCGTGATCGCGACGCCGGGCGGCGCGCAAACGAAGCATCTGATCGACCGCGACGTGATCGATGCGATCGGGCCGCAAGGTTTTCTCGTCAACGTCTCGCGCGGCAGCGTGGTGGATACGGCCGCGCTTGCGCTCGCGCTGGAGGCGGGCACGCTGGGCGGCGCGGGGCTCGACGTTTATGAGGGCGAGCCGCAGCCGCCCGCCGCGCTCATCGGCCTCGACAACGTCGTGCTCACGCCGCACGTGGCCGGCTCGTCGCCCGACGTGCGCGCCGCCACGGTGCGCCACTTCGCCGAAAACGCGGCGCGGCACTTCGCGGGCGAGGCGTTGCTCACGCCGCTTTGAAGGCAGCCACGGGGCCGCGCGCGGATGCCGGCCGCGCATGACGTATCATTCCGCCTGACTCCAGAGCGGTGATATCGAAGGCTCAAAATGAAAACGCTGATCGGCGCGCTGCAAGAGCACGCGGCCCATGTCGTGAACCGCTTCTACGAGGAGTTGGGGCGCCTGCCCAAATCCCGCCGCATCCTCGAAATGCTTTCGGGTGACGAACTCGCGCACCTGAAGGCGCGCCAGGTGCAGAATCTCCTCGCGCTTGCCGGTCTCGGCCTGACCGCGCGCGAGCACGAGGAAATGGCGCAGCGCATCGGCCGCATTCATGCCATTGTCGGGCTCGACAAGGAAGAACTCGCGCGCAGCCGCGGCATTCTGCAGGAGCTGATCTACGCGGACGTCGGCCGCACCGTGAGCACGCAGCAACTCGCGCTCTACGCGCGCCGCCTGACTTCCGACCTCGCGTGGCAACTCAAGGCATATCAGGCCGTGCAGGATTCGCAGCAGGAGGCGCTGTTGCGCATCACGCGTCTTGTGTGGGAGGCGGGCAGCTACACGAATTTCATCGATCAGGTGATCGCCGCGCTGGCGGCGCATGACGAAGTGAGCGCCTGCGCCATCGGACGTCCCGACGAAGCGGGCATTTTTCACTTCGAGGCCGGCGCGGGCGGCAAGACCGAAGGCGGCATGCTCAACGTGCTCGCCTCGCACGATCAGATAATCAGCGTGCGCGCCGATCATCCGCAAGGACAGGGCGCCGTCGGGCGCGCGTGGCGCAGCGGCAAGCCCGAGCGCGTGATCAACTATCAGACCGATCCGCTCGTGGCGGCATGGCGCGATCTCGCGGCGCGCGAAGGCGTACGCTCTTCAGTGGCGATTCCGCTGGCCGCGCCGGGGCAGCCTCCGCTTGCCGTGCTCTGTTTGTATAGCGCGTTTCCGGGCGGCTTCGTCGGGCCCGATCAGGTGGCCTTCGTCGATATGCTGCAAACGCTGCTCGGCTTCGCCGCGATGCGCTTCGCGGGCAGCGACGGCCTGAGCGCCGCCGTGCCGATCAGCGTACGCCAGCATTGGGCGGCGCTCGTGCGCACCGGCGCGCTGGAAATGCATTATCAGCCGCTGCTCAGCCTCGCAACGGGCAAGGCGACCAAGGTCGAAGCGCTGGCGCGCCTGCGCGACGGCGAGCGCCTGCTCGTGCCCGACGAGTTTCTCTCGGCGCTCTCCTCCGACGATCTGCTCGCGCTCTTCGTACGCGGCATTGAACAGACGCTCGCCGACCGCGAACGCTGGTACGCCGAAGGCCGCGACCTCGACGTTTCGATCAACCTCCCGCCGGCGGCGCTCAACGACATCCGCTATTTCGAGTCCACCCGCACCGCACTCGCCGCGCACCGTTGCCCGGCTGGGCGGCTCACCCTGGAAGTTCTGGAAAACGAAGCATTGTCGCTGAGCCAGGGGCAGCGCGCCATTCTCGCGAAATTCCGTGAACTGGGCGTGCTGCTCGCGCAGGACGATCTCGGCGCGGGGCATAGCGGCCTTACGCGCCTGCGCGAATTGCCGTTCGACTGGATCAAGCTCGACCGGGAGATGGTCCAGGTGAGCGGCGACGGCGCGCTCGATACGCTACGCGTGATCTATCAGTTGACGCGCCTTGGTCATTCGCTGGGCAGGCTTGTATTGGCCGAAGGCGTCGACACGCTCGACCTGCTGCATGCGCTCGCCATTCTCGGCGTGGACGGCGCGCAGGGATACGGCATTGCGAAACCGATGGAAGGTGCGCGCCTCATCGAATGGCTCGACACGACGCCGGCCTTTGCTGCGGCCTCCCCGAGCCGCGCGGGAACGGAAAGCCCGCTGGCGCGGCTCGCGCGCTTCTTGATCTGGGAGGAGCGCATGCGCATGATCGCGGCCGCACCCGAAGCGACGCACGAGCTACTGCGCGCGTTGACGGGCGAAGCAGGCGAGGGCGGCAGCGCACCGCTCGCGCGGTCGCTGGCGGGTTTGGGCGACATTCTGCCCGCGGGCGCGCAGCGCGATGCGTTGCATCGGCAGGCGGTCGGCGCGCTGCTGACCGAAGGCCCGAACAGCGAAGCGTGGCGCGTTGCGCTGCAGGGGCTGATCCAGGCCATCGCGGCGGCTCGCTAGAAGCGCGCGTCAATCCTGCAACGCGAGCGCCACATCGCCTTGCGTGGCCGCGGACTGCTTGCGCTGCAGCACGGCGATGCATACGAGCGAAGTGGCCGCGAGCGCGCTGTAGAACAGCGCCAAAGGCCACCATTGCCCCGGATAATCGTGCGCGAGCAGCGTGCCGACGAGCGGCGTGAGACCGCCCGCGAGCGCCGCGCAACATTGATAGGAGATCGAAATAGCCGAGTAGCGCACGCGCACCGGGAACGCATTCGTCATGAAACCCGCCATCACCGCGTACGAGCTGGACATGCACATCACCGTGATCGCAATGCCAACCACGATCGCGACCGGGCGGCCCGTGGAGACGAGCATGAACATCGGGTAAGGCGAAATCATGGCCAGCGCGGCGGCCAGCACAAGGAAACGCCCGGCGCCCACGCGCTGCGCGAACCAGCCGGAAAATAGCTGCGTGAAAAGCTGGATGAACGCGACGATGAAAAGGCAGTCGAGAATCAGCGCGCGGTCGAGGCCGAGCGTTTGCGTCGTGTAGTTCAGCATGAAGGTGTTGACGAACCACGCGCCCGCCACGCCGATCACATTTGCGCCCAGGCACAGCAGCACGGCGCGCCACGAGTCGCGCAGCACTTCGACAATCGGCAGCGCCGCGGTTCGGCGCTGCGTCTTGATCGCCTCGAATTCCGGCGATTCGCCCACGCCCGAGCGAATCAGCAGGCCCACCACGAGCAGCACCGCGCTCGCGATGAACGGCAAACGCCAGCCCCAGGCAAGGAGCGCGTCATGGTCGAGATGCGCGACGCTGCGAAACGCCAGCAGCGCCAGAATCAACCCCGCCGGGCTGCCGAGTTGCGCGAACGAAGCGAGAAATGTGCGCTTTTCCTTGGGCGCATGCTCGCCCGCCATGAGCACCGCGCCGCCCCATTCGCCGCCAATCGCAATGCCCTGCGCCACGCGCAGCAGCACGAGCAGCGCCGGAGCCAGCGCGCCGGCGCTCGCGTAGGTCGGCAGGAAACCGATGCCCACGGTGCCGACGCCCATGATCGACAGCGTGGCGACGAGCGCCTTCTTGCGGCCGATGCGGTCGCCAAGATGCCCGAACACGAGCCCGCCGAATGGACGCGCGAAAAAGCCCACGGCAAAGGTGCCGAACGAAGCGAGCGTGCTGTAGAACGGCTCGTGCGAGGGGAAGAACAGCTTGCCGAAGATGAGCGCCGAAGCGGTCGCGTAGATGTAAAAGTCGTACCACTCGATGGTGGTGCCGACGAAAGCGGCGAGCGAGGCGCGGGCGGGTTGGCGCGCAGGGGTGTTGCCGGGGCGGGTCATGCATGTCTCCTTGATCGGGGTGAGCCGGCTTTAGCCGGTCTGTATTCCGCTTTTTCGTTGAGGTCCGATGAAACGCTAAACACTTGCCGTCGTTTCGGTCTCCTTGACAATGCCGGATTCGAAAAGCCGCTGCTGCGTATCGGCGTCGATGCCTAGCGCGTCCATCACGGCGCGCGTGTCGGCGCCCAGCGCGGGTGGAAGCGTGCGATAGGTCGGCGGCGTGCGCGAGAGCTTCACGGGAGCGCCCGTGCCGCGATAGCCTTCCATTTCGACGATCATGCGGCGGTGTTGCGTATGCGGATGCGCGGCCACGGCATCGACGGTCTGCACCGGGCCGCACGGCACGCCGGCCTGGATCAGATCGCGCGCGAGCGGCTCGCAGTCGTGCGCGGCCAGCCGCGCTTCGAGTGCTGCCTTGAGTTCGGCCCGATGCGCGCAGCGACTGCGGTTATCGGCGAAACGCGGGTCGTTGGGGAGGTCGGGTACGCCCAGGTGCGCGCAGAGCTTTGCGAACTGGCGGTCATTGCCCACGGCGAGAAAGATCGGCGCGTTGGCCGTGGCATAGCTGTCGTACGGCGCGATGTTCGGATGCGCGTTGCCGCTGCGTTGCGGCGTGCGGCCGTTGCCGAAATAGTTCGGCAAATGCGGATGCAGGAGCGACACGCCGCAATCGTAAAGCGCGATATCCACCGACTGCCCGAGGCCGCTCTTTTCGCGTTCGGCCAGCGCGAGCAGAATGCCCGCGAGCGCATTCAGGCCCGTGACCATGTCCACGATCGGCAGGCCGATGCGCAGCGCGGGGCCGTCGTGCTCGCCGTTCACGCTCATGAGGCCCGCCATCGCCTGAATCACGGCGTCGTAGCCCGGCAGGCCGCCGAGCGGGCCGTCCGGGCCGAAGCCCGAAATCGCGCAGTGGATAAGGCGCGGAAAACGCGCACGCAAATCGCGCTCGTAATCCATACCCCAGCGCGCTAGCGTGCCCGGCTTGAAGTTTTCGACCAGCACGTCCGCGCCTTCGAGCAGTTGCCAGAGAATCGCCCGGCCTTCTTCGCGCGAGAGATCGACAGCGATGCCCTGCTTGTTGCGGTTCACGCCCACGTAGTACGACGCCGTATCGCCGACGAAGGGCGGCCCCCAGCCGCGCGTTTCGTCGCCATCGGGCGGTTCGAGCTTGATGACTTCGGCGCCGTGGTCGGCAAGAGCCTGGGTGCAGTACGGGCCGCCCAGCACGCGGCTCAGATCGATCACGCGCAGGCCGTGCAGTGCGCCGTTCACGCCGGTTGATCCGGAGTCCTTGATAGTGCTCATCGTGCGTCGCCTCGGTGTGCCGGGATCAGTTGCATGGCCTGATCCAGCGTTAGCGCGCATTCGTCCACGAGCGCGCGCAGCGTCGCGGCGTTTTCGTCGCGTTCGTCGAGCGCGAGCGGGTCGCGCGGCAGCAGCTTGTGGCGCACGAGCATATGGGCGAGCGCGAGGCGCCGGAAATCGGGAGCGACGTGCGAAATGCGCGCGGCCTCGCACGCCATGAGGGCCGCAGTCGTGGCGTGATAGAGCGCGCTCGCGGCCTGACGTACCGATTCGTCGCGACCGCATTCGGCCACGCTCACGAGTGCCGCGCCCGCGCGGTCGAACACGTCGCGCAGGAGCGCTGCGCTGGCATCGGGCACGCCGCTTTCGGCAAGCTCCGCATGCACGTGTTGCGTGAGCGCTTCGAGTGCGCCTTCGCGCTTCGCCGCGCGCGCCACGTCGAGCGCGACGATATTGCTCGTGCCTTCCCAGATCGAGCCGAGATGCGCGTCGCGCACGAGTCGCGGGTCGCTCCACTCTTCGATATAGCCCACGCCGCCGCGCACTTCCATGGCGTCGCCGGTGACGCGGCGCGCGTCGCGGCACGCGCGGAACTTGATGAGCGGCGTGAGAATGCGCACGCACTTCGCCGCGAGCGCGTCGCCTTTATCGGCGCGCGCGAGCAAGGTGGCGATGTGCATGAACATCGAGCGCGCCTGTTCGGCGGGCAGCATCATCTTGAGCAATTGACGCTGCATGAGCGGCATGTCGATCAGCTTGCGGCCGAACGCTTCGCGGTTGCGCGCCACGTGCAGCGCTTCGGTCACGGCGCGGCGCATGAGGCCCGCGGCGCGCACGCCGTTCGACAGCCGCGACATGTTGATCATGTCCGCCATCTGATGAAAGCCGCGGCCCACTTCGCCGATCAAGTACGCCTGCGCGCCTTCCAGCACGATCTCGCCGCTCGCCATGGAGCGGCTGCCGAGCTTGTCCTTCAGGCGCACGATGCGATAGGCGTTGCGTGTTCCGTCGGCGAGCGTTTTCGGCAGCAGGAAGAGGGCGAGGCCCTTGATGCCCGGAGGCGCGTCGTCGGCGCGCGCGAGCACCATCGCGAGATCGGCGTCGGCGTTCGAGCAGAACCACTTGTCGCCGTAAAGACGCCACACGTCCTCGCCATCCGCATTGCGCTCACGCGTGGCGCGGGTGGCGATGCGCGCGACGTCCGAGCCTGCGGCCTGTTCGGTCATGAACATCGCGCCCTGGTAGAGCGTGTCGAAGTCCTGCGAGGCGAGCATCGGCAAATAGCGCGCAACGAGTTCGGGCGAGCCGAAGCGGCGCAGCGTGCGCGTGAGCGAATCGGTCATGCTCACGGGGCAGCACAGCCCGAATTCGGCCTGCACGAACAAATAGGTGAGCGCATATTTGACGAGCGGCGCGGGCGCATTCTCGCGATGGCTCATGGCCGCGAGGCCAAGCTCCGCATACGCGACGCGTTCGAGCGCGACATAGTCGGGATGCTTGTCGATGCGCTGGATCGCTTCGCCGCTGCGCGTGCGCTGTTCGAGCGTGGGCGGATGCTTGTCGGCGACGAGCGCCAGTGCGTCGAGTTCGTCGGAGGCGCGCTGGCCGAGCGCGACGAGCCGCGCTTCGAGCGCGCCGAATGCGGCTTCCCCGAGGTAGCTGCGCAAAAGGGGCGCGAAGCCGGGGTCGCTCGTGTAGAAGTTGATGCCGCGGCTATCGGGAATGTTGGCCGAGCCGCTGGGGGCCGGGCTTACCTGTGCGGCCTGCGTGGCGAAGGCGGGTCGATCGCTCATCGTGTGCTGTCTCCGTGCTGTTTTGCGCTGCGATTGGGCGTAGCTTAGGCGCGGCTTCGATAACGGTCCAATACAACCGATGTCATGTACGATAAGCGCTATCTATCGATGGAGCGCGAAGGAGCCCGCCATGGAACTCAAGCAATTGCGCTATTTCGTGGCCGTCGCCGAAGAACTGCACTTCGGGCGCGCGGCGCGCCGGCTTTTCATTTCGCAGCCGGCGCTGAGCTTCGATATCCGCAAATTCGAGGAGCAGCTAGGCGTGCAACTGCTCGAGCGCACGAACAAGGCTGTTGCGCTGACTAACGCGGGCAACGTGTTGCTGGAAGAGGCGCGGCGGCTGCTGGAGCAGGCCGACGAAGTGCGGCGCATCGCGGCGCGCTCGGCGCATGGGCTGGCCGGGCGGCTGCGCGTGGGCTTCGTCAATTCGATGCTTTATCGCGGGCTGCCGGCGGCGGTGCGGCGTTTCGAGGCCGATCATCCGGCCGTGGAAGTGGTGCTTCGCGAGATGAACACGGCCGAACAGGTGCAGGCGCTGCAGCGCCTGCAGATCGATCTGGGCTTCGCGCATTGGGGGCGCTTTCCAGCCGAGGTGGAATCGGAGGTGCTGTTTTCCGAGCCGTTCCTATGCTGTTTGCCGGAGGGACACAAGCTTGCGCGCAGGCGGCGCATCGAACTGGGGACGCTCGCGCGCGAACCGTTCATCCTGTTTCCCCGCTCGGTGTCGCCGCACTATCACGACCAGATCATCGCGACTTGCGTGGAAGCCGGTTTCAGCCCGCAGATTCGCCACGAAGCGCGGCTCTGGCAAACCGTCGTGACCATGGTGGAATTCGGCATGGGTGTGGCGCTCGTGCCGGCCGCGCTCGGCGCTGCGGGAGGCGGGGGCGTGGTGTTCCGGCCGTTGGGTAGCAATCCTTATGAATCGCAGGTGCTGCGACTCGTGCGCGGCGGCGAGGCGAATGCGTTGGCGCAGGGGTTTGCGGGGTATCTTGGGAGAGGCAAGGAAACCAGGGCGGACGCTGCGCCGCCCAGGGCTTGAGCGCCAAACCTCAACCGCAGGTCCCGATCTCCCCGCACGCCGTACAAAAATCGCACCCATCTTTGCGGATCACCGCATTCGCCCCGCACGACCCGCACTTGCGGCCGAGCATCGCGTGGGCAAACGCGTGCTGCGTATCGGCGGGCAGCGCGTTGTCGCCATCCAGCACCTGGTCGCCGGGCTTCTCGGCGTCGGTCCGCGCGTTGCCAGTGTTGCCGGGGAATTGCGCGGCCAGCGCGCCGTCGCGCCGCTGCGCGAGCAGCCGCGACGGCACCTGGCGCCCCTCGGCATCGAGAAAGCCGCGCCGATGCAGAATCTGCTGGATCGCATAGGCGATGGCCGCGACCTCGGAGTCGTGCCACAACGGTATGCGCCGCCCGTCGAGGCGTTGCGTTTCGCCATAGCGCACCTGGCCGCGATCCCACGACACCTTGCGCAAATCCTGCAAGTTTCGCGCGACGAAGCCGCCGCGCGCCGCGAGCGAGAGCGAACGCATGGTCGCCGTGATCCATTGCTGCTGTTCGTCGCGCTGGCCCACGGGAATGAAGAATTCGATAGGCCGCTCGATCGTCATGGCTTCGCCGCCAACCTGGCCGGTCACTTCGAGGAACGACACCGCCACGTAGAGCGATACCTTGCCCGTCTGCGTGATGTATTCGATCTTCTCGATCACGGCGGGCAGTTCGCCCTTGGGCCGATGGTCGATCGCGACCCGCAGCGGGTCGAGCACCGTGTCGCCGAGCGCGTCGTCGGCGCTTGCCGCCGTTTCGGGGGGCAGCGTTTGCAGCACCGCGCCGAGCGTCTCATTGGGCCGGTAGGTCGCGAGTCCCTTCAGGCCACGCCGCCATGCGTCGAGATAGAGATTCTCGAAGTCTTCGAACGGATAATCAGCCGGCACGTTGACGGTCTTGGAGATCGACGTATCGACGTACGGCTGCACGGCCGCCATCATCGCCACGTGTTCCTGCGCGCTCATTTCCAGCGCGCTCACGAAATACGCGGGCAACGCGTTCACGTCGCCGCCCAGTTCGCGGTACACGCGCCAGGCGTGGTCTTCGACGTTGAACGTTTCGCGGCTGCCGTCGGCCATGCGGCGCGTGCGCTGGTAGGTCCACGAGAACGCGGGCTCGATGCCGTTCGACACGTTGTCGGCGAACGCGAGGCTCACGGTGCCCGTGGGCGCGATGGAAAGCAGATGGCTGTTGCGGATGCCGTGTTCGCGAATCGCGGCCTTGAGGTCGTCGGGCAGGCGCGAGGCGAAGGTGCCGTCTTCGAGATAGCTGACGGCATCGAAAAGCGGAAACGCGCCGCGCTCGCGCGCCAGTTCGACGGAAGCGCGATAGGCGGCGTCGCGCATCGTGCGTCCCACGCGCGCGCCGAACGCGCAACCTTCGGGCGTGTTGTAGCGAATGCCGAGCATGACGAGCGTGTCGCCGAGTCCCGTGAAGCCCACGCCGATACGCCGCTTGGCCGCCGCCTCCGCCTGCTGCTCGGCGAGCGGCCAGAGCGTGGCATCGAGGACGTCGTCGAGAAAACGCACCTGGGTGCCGGTGCGTTCGGCGAGTGCGTTCCAGTCGAAATCAGGCTTGCCGCCGCGCAGTTGCGCGAACGGCTCGATCACGAAGCGCGTGAGATCGAGCGGCCCCAGGTTGCAGCAACCGTAGGCGGGCAGCGGTTGCTCGCCGCACGGGTTGGTCGCGCGGATGCTTTCGAGCGCGCGCAGGTTGTTGTCCTCGTTCATGCGCGAGATGAACACCACGCCCGGCTCGGCCACGTCGTAGGTCGAGCGCATGATCGTGTCCCACAGCGCGCGGGCGCGCGTTTCGGCGTAGACCCAGAGGCCGTCGTCGCGGCGCCGCAGGTCGCCCGAGGCGCGCAACGCCGGCGACGGCCCGGCGCGATGCACGAGCTGCCAGGGCGCGTCGTTTTCCACGGCGCGCATGAATTCGTCGGTCACGGCGACCGAGACGTTGAAGTTGTTCCAGCGCCCCTTCGAGTGCTTGGCCTCGATGAATTCGGGCAGGTCGGGATGATCGCAGTCGAGCACGGCCATCTGCGCGCCGCGCCGCGAGCCCGCGCTTTCCACGGTGCGGCACGAGGCGTCGAACACGTCGATATAGCTGCACGGCCCAGACGCGCTCGATCCCGTCGACTTCACATGCGCGCCGCGCGGCCGTATCGCCGAAAAGTTGTAGCCCACGCCGCCGCCGCGCCGCATGGTTTCGGCGGCCTGCAATAGCGCGACGTAGATGCCGGGGCGGCCCTCGTCGTCCACGCCCTGGATGCTGTCGCCCACCGGCTGCACGAAGCAGTTGATCAGCGTGGCGTCGATGCCGGCGCCCGCCGCGCTCATGATCCGCCCCGCGCCCAGCGCGCCGTTGCGCAGGTTGTCGACGAAACGCGCCTCGACTTCGGCGCGCAGCGCGGGCGGCTCGACCTGCGCGACGCCGCGCGCGACGCGGCGGTAGATGTCGTCGGCGGTTTGTTCGTCGCCTTTGGCGTACTTCTCGAGCATCACGTCGAGCGAGAACTGCTGCGGGGGAAACGGAAGCGGGGGCGTGTTTTCTGCCATGGCCGGGCCTCGCGAAGCGCCGCGCGGGCTGCGTCGGTTGAAGGGCGCTGGAACGGGGTTCGCAGCGCAGCGGCAGTGCCGCAATCGTTCAACCTTACCGCAGCGGCGCGCGGCGTGCACGGCGGCGCGAGCGCGCATGCGGCGGCGCCGGACCATGCCATTGTCGCGGCGGCCAAAGCGGCTCTGCGGTTACACTGCTCCCGCCTGCACGCGGGCACCGAACGGGAAGAAGGAAGAGGGAACTGGATGACGAACGAAACGGCGCCCGTGGTCTACCGTGACACGGTGCGGGCAGAGTGGGTCGATTACAACGGCCATTTGCGCGACGCGTTTTACATGCTGATCTACAGCTACGCGACCGACGCGCTGCTCGACGCCATCGGACTCGATGCGGCAACGCGGGATGCGCGCGGCCGGTCGATGTACACGCTGGAAGCGCATCTGAACTACTTCCGCGAGATCAAGGAGGGCGCGCGGGTGCGCGTCGACGTTCGGGTGATCGAGCACGACGCGAAACGCGTGCGCCTGTATCTGGAGATGTTCGCGGGCGATATCGACGATGCGGGAGCCTCGCCCGTCTCGGCGAGCGAGCAATTGCTCCTGCACGTGGATCGCTCGGGCCCTCGCGCGGCGGCCTTGGACGCCGATGTGCTCGGGCGCGTGGCGGCGTTGCGCGCTGTGTCCGGGGGTTTTGCGCCGCGCCATGCCGCGCGGGCGATTTCGCTGGCGCCTCGTGCACCGCATTGAACACGCGCTGCCGACGCCGCTGCGGCTACGTTGCCGCCCGTTCCGCGCCGATGAGGTCGCCGAACACTTCGGCTGCGATCATGACGGAGGCATTGAGCGGCGCGGGGCGTTCGGCCGGCTTGAACACGGCGTCACCACGGCGGATCTTGCGGCGCGACACGGCGCAGGTGCCCGAAGAATGCGCCGAACGACGGCGCCAGCGCTGTTCGCCATAATGACAGCGCCCGGGTTCGACCCAGCGGATGACCAGCGCCGTATCGGTCTGTTCGAGGATCTCGATACGCTCACCGTTGGCTCCGTCAAGCGAGAGGCACGCTTTTTTCTTCATTGTCGGCTCCGTAAGTGTGGTGCCGCGAATGTATTCCTGCGCGCCGACAAGTGCCATTCTATCGCCGTTGAAACACCATTCCATTATCCGCAACAATCGACCTGCGACACGTTGCAATTAACGAAGGAATGGGGGTTGCGGGGGATTTAGGGTCGACATCGCGAATTTGTGCAACGCACTGTTGTATTTAACGCGACATCGAGGGGCCCCGAAAACGGGCGCCTGGAGGGCGTTCCACGGTAGGGACGGAACGGCTGGGGCGGCTGGGAATCAGAGGGAAGACCGGGCCGGTTCGACCGGCTTGCTGCGTCGCGGTGCTGCTGTGTCGCGGCTGCGCCGCCACGAAATCCGAGCACTTGTTTTTGAATATTCACGAGGTTACATGATTCATCGTCCGCCTGCTCCGAACTCCGCAAACGAGCAGAAAATCCAGCGCGCCGCTTCCGCGGCGCTGTTCGCCACGCTCGTCCTGCTGGCGCTGTGGATCGTGCGCGAGTTCCTGCCCGCGGTGGCCTGGGCGAGCGTTTTCGCCATCGTCCTGTGGCCCGCCTATCAGTCGATCGAGCGCCGCGCCTGGTTCAAGGGCCGCAAGACGCTGATCGCTACGCTGCTCACGGCGGCGA
This sequence comes from Paraburkholderia sp. J76, assembly GCF_905220295.1. Taxonomy (NCBI): domain Bacteria; kingdom Pseudomonadati; phylum Pseudomonadota; class Betaproteobacteria; order Burkholderiales; family Burkholderiaceae; genus Paraburkholderia; species Paraburkholderia sp. J76. Next base: position 274,057 of record NZ_CAJMZJ010000007.1, on the reverse strand, counting down.
TCGGCTTGCTCGTGGTCCTGCCGATCGCCGTCACGGCCATTCAGGCCGGCGGCGAGGCCCACGAGCTTTACCTCTGGCTGCGCTCGGCCCAGGAGAACGGCGTGCCGGTGCCCGACTTCGTTTCGCATCTGCCGGTGGGCAGTCGCCAGGTGGGCGACTGGTGGCAGGCCAATCTTGCCCAGCCGCTCAAGGCTTCCCCGGCGATGAAGCGGTTGCACGGCGATACCATCGCTTCGTTCGGCCGCCACTTCGGCGCGCGCGCCGCCCACGCCACGGTGACATTCGGCTTCACGCTCGTCACGCTGTTCGTGATCTTCCGCGCGGGACCGCGCCTCTCGGCCACGGTGATGCGCGGTGCGCGCCGCGCCTTCGGCGCCGACGGCGCGCAGCTCCTGCAGCGCATGGCCGCCGCCGTGCGCGCCACGGTCACGGGGCTCGTGGTCGTGGGGCTGGGAGAGGGCGTGCTGCTGGCCGCGGCCTATATCGCGACCGGCGTGCCGCATGCGGCGCTGCTCGGCACCGTGACCGCCATCGCGGCCATGCTGCCGTTTTGCGCGCCCATCGTGTTTTGCGGCGCGGCGCTGTGGCTCGTCGTCCAGGGTTCGCTGATCGCCGCCGCCGCGCTCGCGATCTGGGGGTTCGTGGTGGTGTTCGTCGCCGAGCATTTCGTGCGGCCCGTGCTGATCGGCAATTCCACGCGCCTGCCGTTTCTGCTGGTGCTGTTCGGCATTCTGGGCGGGGCGACGACCTTCGGCCTGATCGGCATCTTCATCGGCCCGGCGCTCATGACCGTCCTGATGGTGCTTTGGGTGAACTGGGCGGAGTGATGCGTGTTGCGCGACGAGGCGCGCCGTGCGCCTCGCTCAGCGCAAGCAGCCGAGCGTGTACTTGAGCGCGGCCGGCAGCAGTTCGCGCCACACCGGCCACACGTGGCCGCCGTCCACGATGCGCAGCGCCGCCGTATTGCCGGCCTCGCGCAGCCGCGTGTAGAGCAGCGACGACTCGGCCTGGATCACGAGGTCGTCGTCGCCGGCGGCGATGAAGAACGGCACGCGCCAGGGCCGCGCGAAATAGGCCTTCCAGAGCGCGGGATAGTTGAGCGTGCGCCAGATCTGCGCGTCGAACTGATGGTCGCCGAACACGCCCACGTGCCGCGCCGCCGAGCCGGGCGGCGGATCGCTCGCATAGACCGCCGGCGACAGCAGCAGCGCGCCGCAGAACATGTCGGGGTGCTCCAGCGTGTAGCGCAGCGCGCCGAATCCGCCCATGGAGACACCGCCGATCGCGCGGCCGTCGCGGGCGTCGTCCACCGCGAAATGCGACTCGATCTCGGGCAGCAGGTCCTGGAAGAACGCCGTCTCCATCCTTTCCTTGCGGTCGACGTACCAGTCGGTGCCCCCTTGCGGCATCACGATCACCACGGGCGGAATCTCGTGTCGCGCGATCAGCGCGTCGGCGGCGCTCTGGAGCTGGCCTTGCGTGATCCAGTCCATCGGCTCGCCGTTGTTGCCGTGCAGGAGATAGAGCACCGGGTAGCGCCCCTGGTCGGCGCGATAGCCGTTCGGCAGATACACCACGTAGGGCCATTCGCGGTCGAGGGCCGCGGAGTGGAACGTGCGGACCGCGATCGTGCTCGCCGCGGCAGGCGCGGCCGCCGCGACGAATGCCGCGCAGGAAAGTGCGAGCGGGAGCAGCACGGTGCGAAGGAATCTGCGCATGGCAGGAACATCGAGGAAGGTGGCGCGCCGGCGGCGCGGGGTCATCATGCTAGCAGCCGCTCGTGCGCGCCGGAAGCCGTGATCGGCGAGCCGGCGCGCGGTTGCGACCGCGGGCTGCGGTGGTTCACGCGGAAGCTTTGGCGCGCGAAGGCAGCAGACGCTTGAGCGGGCCGGGGGCGCGCGCGACGAGCAGCAGCGCGGTGATGGCCACGGCGTCCGCACAGAGGCCGAGCGGCACGTTCAGATAGCCGTCCGTGTACCAGTAGAGCACGGAGTCGACGGTGAGCGAAATCACGGCGCCGGCCACGAACGAGAGCATCCCCTTCTGCCCGACGAGGCCCACCCAGGGCAGCGCATGCGCCGCGCGCTTCGCCCAGCCGAGGCGGATGAAGTGCGCCGTGAGCCACGCGATGCCAAGGAAGTTGAGCGCGCGGAACCAGGCGAGATTGCGCTTGAAGTCGCTGTCGAGCGCGACGTTGCCAAGCTGCAGGCGATAGATCGCGGCAGCCGCCACGACGGCGAGCGCCGCGACGGTGACGAGCGTGCCGAAGCGATGCGCGCTCACCCGCTGGAACACCGGTTGCGCCTGCGCGATCACGCCGAGCACGAACATCAGTTGCCACGCGAACGGGTTGAAGTCCCATGGCACGTCTTCGACGTGCGGCAGCCACGGCGCCAGGTGCGGCGCGACGCCCCAGAGCGCGAGGCTCACGGCCAGCAGCAGCCAGGGCCGCGTGCGCGCAAGCGGCAGCGCGAGCGGCGCGGCGAGCGCGAAACACGCATACATCGGCAGCACGCCGGCCAGATACGGCTGGCGCCGCAGCAGCACGATGTCGCGCAACGCGGCGGCGGGCGCGAGCGTGAGATCGTCGAGATCGGTGGTGGCGAGGTTGGGGGCATCTACGTTGCACGCAACGAGTATCGCCGTGACGAGCAGCATCAAGAGCGCCGTGACGACGAACGCGCGGTAGATCTCGAAGGCGCGCTTGATGAAGCGCTGCCGCGCCGCGGCCTCGGTACGGCGCGCGCAGAGCGCGGCCCACGCGGTGGCCGTGGCGAAGCCGCCGAGGAAGACGAACACTTCGGCGGCGTCGCACAGCGCGTAGGCGTGCAGCGTGACGCGCGAGACGATGCTGCCGCCGATGTGATCGACGACGATGATGAGCAGGACGAGGCCGCGGAAGAAGTCGAGTTCGACTAGACGATTGGATGACTTTGACATGTTGGTGCAGCGGGCCGGGCGCGCATGAGGCGCACGAGGCGGCCGATGATGCGCACGGACCGGGCGGGCAGATGCTGGAAGTCCCTGCCCGGGACGATCAGGAAATCGGAAATTCGGGCGAGGTTCGCGGGGCGTCAGGCGCCGGGAACTTCGTTAGGGCCGCCAGGATGGTTGCGCGACAAGCGCAGGAAAAGACCTCAAGAATACGCCAGGGTTCCCTTGACATTGGGGTTTACGTTGATGCCGCCGATACTACCGTAATTTCAAACGCCTTTCATTGGGCATTGCTAGTGCGTTGTTCAAGTTTCCGGGGCATGTGCCGATAAGGCAGGGGAAGGGGCACGACCGTGCTTTACGCAACAAACGTCGCCATGACGCGGCTTTGCGGGCTTTCCCTCCGCCGTTCGATAAAGGATTCGTACGGCGAGAATTCGTGTATTTAACATTTGTTTCAAAGTGTTCTCCCTGGGCTGTTTCCGGGAAGTTGCGCTTTACAATGCCGCATCAATTTTGAGATGGCACGTTCGTTCGTTACGGCGGCAATGACGTGCGTTGAAATATTTATCGCTCGAGATGCCGTCACCTTGAACGCATATCGAAGCGACCCGGCGCGGGCGAGCCGGAACGCCGGAAGGGCGGGAGCGCGGCACACGCAGCAGACCGTCCCAGGCCTCACTCGCTGCGTCGTACGGCGGCAGGTGCCGCGGGAGAGAGCAATGTTCGAAGACGATCGTATCGGCCAGCGCGGTCTTGCGGGTTTCCTGGCCGCGTTGGGCGTGGCGGCCCTGCTGGGCGCCTGTGCCAACATGAACCAGCAGCAACCCCAACAACAGCCGCAGCCCGACACGGCGGCAGCGGCGACGCCGGCTTCGGATGCAACGAGCGCCGACGCCAGCAGCGCGCCACTGGCGGCGAGCGCACCCGTCACGCGCGTGGTCACGAAAACGACGTACGTGCGCGTGCGCCGCGGCGACACGATTCAGCGCATCGCGCAAAAGCACAGCGTGTCGGTCAAGGACCTGACGGCGTGGAACCACCTTAAGCCGAACGGCCATCTGCGCGCGGGTCAGTCGCTCAAGCTGGTTTCGAAGCAGACGATCACCGTGCAGGCCGCCGCCCCGCAAGCGGGCGGCGCAGCGGCGAACTCCACCGCGAACCCGGCGGCAAACCGTCAGGTAGCGGCCGAAGTGGGGCGCCACGCGAGCAGCGTCGCGCTCGTGTGGCCCGCGCACGGCCGCGTGGTCGAGCCGTTCGCGCAGGGCACTACGCGCGGCATCGAGATCGCGGGCAAGGCTGGCGACCCCGTGATCGCCGCCGCGGACGGCAAGGTCATGTATGCGGGCACGGGCCTGAACGAGTACGGCAGCCTGATCATCGTCCAGCACAACAAGGACTTTCTCACGGCTTATTCGCATAACCGCCGCCTGCTCGTGAAGACCGGCGACACGGTGCACCAGGGCCAGCAGATTGCCGAGATGGGCAGCGAGAACAACGACCGCGTGGCGGTGCTGTTCGAGGTGCGCCGGGACGGAAAGCCCGTGGACCCGATGCCGTATTTGCCGTCGTCGCCGCAAGGCTGAGCGCGGCGGCGTGTGGTTAATGTCCGATTTGTGCGGCGAGACCGAGGTCGCCGGCAACCTTGCCCAGCCGCTTGTCCCGCGTCCAGATCGTGACGCCCGGTTGCAGCCGGGCCGACGCGAGCAAACTCGTATCGACGTAGCCGATGCCGCGACTGGACAACTGCGCTTGCTCGATCAGATAAAAGGTTTCTTCCGGTGTGGCGACGGGCACGGCGGGCAGGTTGCGCAGGGCGCCGAGCACGACCTCGCGCTCGCGCAAATTCCCCAGCGAGATTTCGCCGATCACGTAAGCGTGCGCGAGCACGCGTTCATCTGTGAGCAGACCGATCAGCAGGGGATCGGCGGCGTTGAAATGATCGATCCAGATCGACGTGTCGACCAGAATCATTCGGTAACCGCCCGGCGGCGCGGCGCGGCGACGATACCGGGCTGACTGCCACCAAGGTTCGCAAGCCGTTTCGCTGCCTCGCGCTGGATAAGGGCTTTGAGGGCTTCGCGCACGAGGGCCGTCTTTTCTTCCAGGCCGGTATAGGCCTGGGCTTTGGCGATCAAGTCGTCGTCGAGTGTGATGGTGGTGCGCATGGCAGTTACCCCTGAATGCCCTGAATGTGCAGGCACTCAATGTAGCATCAAATGATGCGGTTTTTGATGTATCCAAGGCGGATCCTCTTGCTGGATTAAAAAACATTGCGCTAAAACAAAACCGCCCCGACGTCTGCGAGACGCCGGGGCGGGTTTTTCTTCCGCGCGAACAGCGCGCTTGCTTGACCGCGTTCTTTAAAACGCGTCTCCCGGCACCCGCACCCAGCCCTCCATCAGCACGCGCGCGCTGCGGCTCATGATGGCCTTCGTGACCGTCCATTCGCCGTTTTCCTGGCGCGCCTCGGCGCCCACGCGCAGCGTGCCCGACGGATGCCCGAAGCGCACCGCGCTGCGCTCGCCGCCGCCCGCCGCGAGATTGACGAGCGTGCCGGGAATGGCCGCCGCCGTGCCGATCGCCACGGCTGCCGTGCCCATCATGGCGTGGTGGAGCTTGCCCATCGACATCGCGCGCACCAGCAAATCGACGTCGCCGGCTTCCACGCGTTTGCCGCTCGATGCCGTGTAGCCCGCCGGCTTCGCGACGAAGGCGATTTTCGGCGTGTGCTGGCGCGTGGCGATTTCGTCGAGGTGCTTGATCAGGCCCATGCGCAATGCGCCGTGCGCGCGGATCGTCTCGAACTTCTTGAGCGCGGCGTCGTCGCTGTTAATCGCGTCCTGCAATTCCGTGCCCGTATAGCCGATGGCATCCGCGTTCACGAAGATCGTCGGAATGCCCGCGTTGATCATCGTGGCCTTGAGCGTGCCCACGCCCGGCACTTCGAGGTCGTCCACCAGGCTGCCGGTGGGGAACATCGAGCCGCCAGCGCCTTCTTCCTCGGCGGCCGGATCGAGGAATTCGAGTTGCACTTCGGCGGCGGGAAAGGTCACGCCGTCCAGTTCGAAGTCGCCGGTTTCCTGCACGTGGCCGTTCGTCATCGGCACGTGCGCGATGATCGTCTTGCCGATGTTGGCCTGCCAGATGCGCACGGTCGCGATGCCGTTGTCGGGCACGCGGTTCGGGTCGACGAGACCGCCGCTGATCGCGAACGGGCCCACGGCGGCGGAGAGATTGCCGCAGTTGCCGCTCCAGTCCACGAAGGCCTTGTCGATGGCGACCTGGCCGAACAGATAGTCGACGTCGTGATTGGGCCTGCTGCTCTTTGCGACGATCACGGTCTTGCTCGTGCTGGAGGTGGCGCCGCCCATGCCGTCGATCTGTTTGCCGTACGGATCGGGGCTGCCGATCACGCGCATGAGCAGCTTGTCGCGCGCCTCACCGGGCTGCTGCGCCGAAGCGGGCAGATCCTGAAGGCGGAAAAACACGCCTTTGCTGGTGCCGCCACGAATGTAAGTGGCGGGGATTTTGATCTGGGGTATATGGCTCATGCAATCCTCAATCAATGCAATCTATCGGACTCCCCTCTCCCTGAAGGGAGAGGGGCCGGGGGAGAGGGGGAGAGTGCCATCAGAATCACCTCAAGCACCGCGTGAACGTCGATCAAGATCTCGTGATTCCAGAACCGCAAGACAGTGAAGCCTCGTCCCCGCAACCATCTGTCGCGCACCGCGTCGTCGGCGTTTCCATTGTGCTGTCCGCCATCTGCTTCGATGACCACACGCGCACCGAAATGCACGAAATCCACAATGTACGGGCCGATCGGTTGTTGCCGGCGGAACTTCTCGCCGCGCAAGCGGTGCGCGCGAAGATGACGCCACAGCAGATGCTCTGCCTCGGTCATGTTTTTGCGCAGACTTCTTGCTAACTGGAGTTGGTTCATTCCTCCCCCTCTCCCCAACCCCTCTCCCTCGCGGGAGAGGGGCTTTTTCACGCTGCCTGTGACGACTCCAGGAAGTCCTGCGCGAAACGCTGCAGCACGCCGCCCGCGTCGTAGATCGACACTTCTTCCGCCGTGTCGAGCCGGCAGGTGACCGGCACTTCCACGCGCTCGCCGTTCTTGCGCTGAATCACGAGCGTGAGGTCGGCGCGCGGCGTGCGCTCGCCGATCACGTCATACGTTTCCGTGCCGTCGATGCCGAGCGTCGTGCGATTCGTGCCCGCCTTGAACTCCAGCGGCAGCACGCCCATGCCGATCAGGTTCGTGCGGTGAATGCGCTCGAAGCCTTCCGCCACGATCACTTCCACACCCGCGAGACGCACGCCCTTGGCCGCCCAGTCGCGCGACGAACCCTGGCCGTAATCGGCACCCGCGATGATGATGAGCGGCTGCTTGCGATCCATGTAAGTTTCGATGGCTTCCCACATGCGCGTGACCTTGCCTTCCGGCTCGATACGCGCGAGCGACCCCTTCTTCACGGCGCCATCCACCACGGCCATCTCGTTGACGAGCGTGGGGTTCGCGAAGGTGGCGCGCTGCGCCGTGAGGTGGTCGCCGCGGTGCGTGGCGTACGAGTTGAAGTCCTCTTCGGGCAGGCCCATTTTCGCGAGGTACTCGCCCGCCGCGCTGTTCGGCAGGATGGCGTTCGAAGGCGAGAGGTGGTCCGTCGTGATGTTGTCGCCGAGCACGGCAAGCGGGCGCAGACCCTTCAACGTGCGCTCGCCGGCCAGCGCGCCTTCCCAGTACGGCGGACGGCGAATATACGTGCTTTGCGCGCGCCAGTCGTAGAGCGGGTCGGTCGTTTCGCCGCTTTCCGGCGTGAGCGCGAACATCGGTTCGTACACCTTGCGGAACTGCTCGGGCTTCACGCTCTTCGCGACGATGGCGTCGATTTCCTCATCGGTCGGCCAGAGGTCCTTCAGATATACCGGCTTGCCGTCCTTGTCCGTGCCGAGCGAGTCGCGTTCGATGTCGAAGCGGATCGTGCCCGCAATCGCATACGCGACGACGAGCGGCGGCGAGGCCAGGAACGCCTGCTTCGCATACGGGTGAATGCGGCCGTCGAAGTTGCGGTTGCCCGAGAGCACGGCCGTGGCGTAGAGATCGCGGTCGATGATCTCCTGCTGGATCTTCGGATCGAGCGCGCCCGACATGCCGTTACACGTGGTGCAGGCAAACGCGACGATGCCAAAGCCGAGCTTCTCCAGATCCGGCAGCAGGTTGGCTGCTTCGAGGTAAAGCTCGACAGCTTTCGAACCGGGAGCCAGCGAGCTTTTCACCCACGGCTTGCGCACGAGACCGCGCGCGTTCGCGTTGCGCGCGAGCAGGGCGGCCGCGATCACGTTGCGCGGATTGCTCGTGTTCGTGCAGCTCGTAATGGCGGCGATGATGACCGCGCCGTCGGGCATCCGGCCCGGCGTTTCTTCCCATTTGCCCGCAATGCCGCGCTCGGCGAGCGCCGACGTGGGCAGGCGCTTGTGCGGGTTCGACGGGCCGGCCATGTTGCGCACCACGCTCGACAGATCGAACGTGAGCGTGCGCTCGTATTGCGCGCGGGCGAGCGTGTCGGCCCACAGGCCCGCCGTTTTGGCATAGGTTTCGACGAGCTTGACCTGCTCTTCTTCGCGGCCCGTGAGGCGCAGATAGTCGAGCGTCTGGTTGTCGATGAAGAACATCGCCGCCGTGGCGCCGTATTCGGGCGCCATGTTCGAGATCGTGGCGCGGTCGCCGAGCGTGAGGCTCGACGCGCCTTCTCCACGGAACTCCAGGTACGCGCCCACGACCTTTTCCTTGCGCAGGAATTCGGTGAGCGCGAGCACGATGTCGGTGGCCGTGATGCCGGGCTGGCGCTTGCCGGTGAGTTCCACGCCGACTATGTCGGGCAGGCGCATCCAGGAGGCGCGGCCGAGCATGACGTTCTCGGCTTCGAGGCCGCCCACGCCGATGGCGATCACGCCGAGCGCGTCCACGTGCGGCGTGTGGCTGTCGGTGCCGACGCAGGTGTCGGGGAACGCCACGCCGTCGCGCGCCTGGATCACCGGCGACATCTTCTCCAGATTGATCTGGTGCATGATGCCGTTGCCCGGCGGAATCACGTCGACGTTTCTGAACGCCTTCTTCGTCCAGTTGATGAAGTCGAAGCGGTCGACATTGCGGCGGTCTTCGATCGCGCGGTTCTTGTCGAACGCGTCCGGATCGAAACCGCCGCATTCAACGGCGAGCGAGTGATCGACGATCAGTTGCACCGGCACGACCGGATTCACCTTGGCGGGGTCGCCGCCCTGATCGGCGATGGCGTCGCGCAGGCCGGCGAGGTCGACGAGCGCCGTTTGCCCGAGGATGTCGTGGCAGACCACGCGCGCCGGGAACCACGGGAAGTCGAGATCGCGCTTGCGCTCGATGAGCTGCGTAAGCGACGCGGTGAGCGTGGCCGGGTCGCAGCGGCGCACGAGGTTTTCGGCGAGCACGCGCGAGGTGTACGGCAGCGTTGCGTAGGCGCCGGGCTGGATAGCCTCGACGGCTTCGCGCGCGTCGAAGTAATCGAGCCGGGTGCCCGGGAGGGACTTGCGGTAGGCGGTATTCACGGCTGGGGGACCAAAGATGTAGTGGGTTGGCGGCGGCTCGCGCGCGCCATGAGCGAATGTCCTCACTCTAGACGCGCGCGCCGCCGTCTCCCAGTCGTCCGGACGTCATAGCCCGTCCGGCCAACTGGTACGCGTCGCTCAGCGCTTGCTGATCGGCGTGAACTTCAGATTCTCCGGGCCCGTGTAATTCGCGCTCGGGCGGATGATCTTGTTGTCGATGCGCTGCTCGATGATGTGCGCGCTCCAGCCGGCCGTGCGCGCGATCACGAAGATCGGCGTGAACATGGCCGTCGGCACGCCCATCATGTGATACGACACGGCGCTGAACCAGTCGAGGTTCGGGAACATCTTCTTGACTTCCCACATCGTCGATTCGAGGCGCTCGGCGATGTCGAACAGCTTCATGTTCGACTGCTCCTTCGAGAGCTTCTTCGCGATTTCCTTGATGACCTTGTTGCGCGGGTCCGAAATCGTGTAGACGGGGTGGCCGAAGCCGATCACGACTTCCTTCTTTTCCACGCGCGCGCGGATATCGGCTTCTGCGTCGTCGGCGTTTTCGTAGCGCGACTGGATCTCGAACGCGACTTCGTTCGCGCCGCCGTGCTTCGGGCCGCGCAGCGCACCGATCGCGCCCGTGATGGCCGAATAGATGTCCGAGCCCGTGCCCGCGATCACGCGGCCCGTGAACGTCGAGGCGTTGAACTCGTGCTCGGCGTAGAGGTTGAGCGACACGTGCATCGCGTCGACCCACGACTTCGACGGCGCGCGGCCATGCAGCAGATGCAGGAAGTGGCCGCCGATCGAATCGTCGTCGGTTTCGACTTCGATGCGCTTGCCGTTGTGCGAAAAGTGATACCAGTACAGCAGCATCGAGCCGAGCGAGGCCATCAGGCGGTCGGCGATATCGCGCGCGCCCGGCAGGTTGTGGTCGTCCTTCTCGGGCAGCACGGTGCCGAGAATCGAGACGCCCGTGCGCATCACGTCCATCGGGTGCGCCGAAGCGGGCACGGCTTCCAGCGCCGTCTTCACGTTGGCGGGCAGGCCGCGCATTGCCTTGAGCTTCGTCTTGTACGCGGCGAGTTCCGCCGTGTTCGGCAGCTTGCCGTGCACGAGCAGGTACGCGACTTCTTCGAATTCGCACGCGGTCGCGAGATCGAGAATGTCATAGCCGCGGTAGTGGAGGTCGTTGCCGGTGCGCCCCACGGTGCACAGCGCCGTGTTGCCCGCCGCCACGCCCGAAAGCGCGACGGACTTCTTCGGCTTGAAACCGCCTGCGGCTTGCGTCGTGTTTTCTGCTTCGCTCATGGTGTCTTCCTCTCTCTGTATCTGTGGGCTGTATGGCAGGGTTACTTCTTCGCGGCAAAGAGCGCGTCGAGCTTGTCTTCGTACTCGTGATAGCCGAGGTATTTGTAGAGGTCTTCGCGCGACTGCATCGTGGAGACGGCGGCCTTTTGCGTGCCGTCGCGCTTGACGGTCTCGTAGAAGTTCAGCGCGGCGGCGTTCATCGCGCGATACGCGCCGCAGCAGTAGAGCGCGATATCCACGTTCGCGCTCTTGAGTTCTTCGGTCGTGAAGAACGGCGTCGAGCCGAATTCCGTGAGGTTGGCGAGAATCGGCACCTTCACGGCCGCGCGGAAGCGGCGGTAGTCGTCGAGCGTCTTCATCGCTTCGGGGAAGATCATGTCCGCGCCCGCTTCCACGTAGGCCACGGCGCGCTCGATCGCGGCGTCGATGCCTTCCACGGCGGCCGCGTCGGTGCGGGCCATGATGACGAAGCCTGCGTCGGTGCGCGCGTCCACGGCGGCCTTCACGCGGTCCACCATTTCGCCGGTCGCCACGACTTCCTTGTTCGGACGATGGCCGCAGCGCTTCTGGCCCACCTGGTCTTCCAGATGCACGGCCGCGACGCCTGCCTTGATGAACGACTTGATCGTGCGCGCGATGTTGAAGGCGCCGCCCCAGCCGGTGTCGATGTCGACCATCAGGGGGATGTCCACGGCGTCGGTGATGCGGCGGGCGTCGATCAGCACGTCGTCCATGGTGCTGATGCCGAGGTCCGGCACGCCGAGCGAGTTGGCGGCCACGCCGCCGCCCGAGAGGTAGACGGCCTTGAAGCCGGTCGCCTGCGCGAGTTTGGCCGCATACGCGGTAATGGCGCCGACGACCTGCAGCGGCTGGTCGGCGGCCACGGCTGCGCGGAATTTCGCGCCGGCGCTTGCGGGGGATGTGTTGTTCATGCGTGATGTCTCCAATTGGATCGCCGGCTGTTATTGCAGATAGCGTGCCAGTTCGGTGCATCGGTGCTAACGCCTTGATTTTTCGCAGATTTCTCCTGGGCGCATTACAGACGCTGATTTCGAGCGTGAAATTGCGATTTCAAAAATGAAATCAGCGCGCGATAATGCGCATACCGCACCGCAGGACATCATGAACCGCTTTCCCGCTCCCGCTTCGTCCCCCATCCGCCCGCGCGTCTGGGCCATGGGCATCAGCCGCCTGCGCGACCTGTTTCGCGACATCGCCCGCGAATACGACGAACTCGCGGACCTGCGCGTGGTGCCGCGCGGCTTCGAGGAAGCGGTGGCCGAAATCGCCGCCGCGGGGCCCAGCCAGCGGCCCGACGTGGTGGTGGCGGCGGGCTCGAACGGCACCTATCTGAAGGCGCGCATCGACTTGCCCGTGGTGCTCGTGCAGCCCACCGGCTTCGACGTGATGCAGGCGCTGGCCCGCGCGCGGCGCGAGGCCGATCTCGTCGCGCTCGTCACTTACGGCGAGACGCCCGTGGAAGTGCGGCGCTTCGCCAGCGCCTATGGCATCGACGTGGTGTTCGGCCAGTACCGCACCGTGCAGGACGCCGAAGCCTGCGTTCTCGACCTGCGCGACCGGGGCGTGGGCGCGGTGGTGGGGCCGGGTCTCGTCAACGACCTTGCGGCGCGGCTCGGGCTCGTGCCGTTTTTCGTCTATTCGCGGCCATCGGTGCGCGCGGCCTTCGACAACGCGCTGGACCTCGTGCAGGCCACCTGGCGCGAAACGCAGCGCCGTCAGCGCCTCGACAGCGTGCTGCAGCACTTGCGCGACGGCGTGGTCGCGCTCGACGCGCGCGGCCGCGTGGAAGCGATCAACCAGCGCCTCGCGGCCGTCCTCGACATCGATCCGGCGGCGGCGGCGGGGCAGCCGCTCGCGGCGCTCGCGCCCGACATCGCCTTCGCCCTGCCGGAAGCCGATGGCGAATCGCTCGAAACCGTACGGGGCGTGAGTTATGTCGTGCATCGCGGGCCGCTCGTCGACAACGGCGTGACCACGGGCGCCGTGCTCACGTTTCAGGAATCGCGCGCGGTGGAGCGGCTCGACCGCACGCTGCGCTCGCGTCAGCGCACGCAGCAGTTCGTCGCGCGCTACCGGCTGGACGACCTGAGCGGCGCGACGCCCGGCATCGAGCGCGTGCGCCAGCTCGCGCGCCGTTATGCGAAGTCGGACGCCACCGTGCTCATACGCGGCGAGAGCGGCACCGGCAAGGAGATGATCGCGCAGGGCATTCATCGCGAGAGCCCGCGGCGCGACTTTCCGTTCGTCGCCATGAACTGCGGCGCGTTTCCCGAGGCGCTGCTGGAGAGCGAACTGTTCGGCTACGAGGAGGGCGCATTCACGGGCGCGCGTCGCGGCGGCAAGGTGGGGCTTATCGAGGCGGCGCATCGCGGCACGCTCTTTCTCGATGAAATCGGCGAAATGCCGTTGCCGTTGCAAAGCCGGCTGCTGCGCGTGCTGCAGGAGCGCGAAGTGGTGCGCCTCGGCGCCACCGAACCCACGCGGGTGGACGTGCGCGTGGTCGCCGCCACGCACCGCGCGCTCACCGAGCAGATCGAGGCGGGCGAGTTTCGCGCGGACCTCTTCTATCGGCTGAACATTCTCAATCTCGCCATTCCGCCGTTGCGCGAGCGCAGCGCCGATATCGCGCTGCTCGCGAGCGAACTGCTGTTCCAGGCTTCGCGCCGCGAGCCGCGCGTGGCCGTGCGCATCCGCACGCCCGAAGACGCGGCGCGCTCGCTCGCGCTCGTGAGCGGCGCGCTCGGGCGGCACGCGTGGCCCGGCAACGTGCGCGAGCTGCAGAACGTGGTCGAGCGGATCGTGGTGGAACTGGCTGACTCGGAAGAGGACGTACTGACGCCGGACGTGCTGCGCTCGGTGGCGCCGGAGGTGTTCGAGTCGCGCCGCGTTGCCACTGGCGCTGCGGCGATGGCGGAGGAAAGCGCGCTCACGCTGCGCGAGCGCAGCCTCAACACCGAGGCCGACGAAATCCGCGCCGCGCTCGACGCCTGCAACGGCGACCGCGACCGCGCGTGCGAGATGCTCGGCATCAGCAAGACGACGCTCTGGCGGCGTCTTTCCGGCGCGAACGGCAAGCGCGCGAAGGCGGCCGCGGAGGCTGGCGGCGAAGCTACGGGCATAGCGGCGCCTCGCAAGGCGCCGCGCGGCTGAACCGCGCCTAGTTCTTCAGCGCGCCGAGCAGCGGCGCGACCGTCCCGTGCAGATGCAGAATCTCGGGACTCGCCTGCAGCAAGGCCTGATAGCGCTCGTAAAACTCCGCCGATTCCGCGCCGGAAAAGAGCGCGGCCACACCTTGCGCCGCGCCGATGCGGTCGTCGGGGCTCGCGTCCTTTGCGTCGAGCGTTTCGTCGACGTTGGCGATCACCGTGGAAAGCGGCATGAGCCAGCGAAAGCCCGAGCCGTTGATGAGCACCTGCAGGAAAGCCGCCGGCGTGACCGGCCCGAACTCGCGTTCGTACTCCTTGCGCTCGTGGTCGAGAATCGCCTTGTGCAGCGTGAGCAGGGGCTTGCGCACGGTCGAGAGAAACTGAATCGCGCTTTGTTCGTCCATTTTGCGGCTCCTTCGGTGGCGCTCGCCCGGTCGTGACGAATCGTCGAACGGCGCGCGCCGGATCATGAGGTCGCGCGAACCGTTCGCGCAGATATGCGGACGATGGTAGCGCAATGGCCGGCGAGGCTACACTCTGCGGGTCCGCGAAAAACCCGATGTCCGTGCCGATCAAACCGGGAGCGCTTCGATGACGATGACGATCCAGCCGCTGCGCCGCGAAGACCTGCCGCTCGACACCGCCGAGCTGGCGCGTTTCATGGTCGGCAAATATCTCGTGCGCGATCTGGCGCGGGGGCGCATGGCCGGTCGGCTTGTCGAAGTCGAAGCCTATCCCGTGGGCGATTCCACGAGCTATGCCTATATCGGACGGCGGCCCTATAACGCCGCGATGTTCCTCGAGCGCGGTCATGCGCACGTGCGGCTCACCTACGGCAGCGCCTGGATGTTCAACATGTCGAGCGAAGCCGTGGACGTGGGCGCGGGCATCCTGTTTCGCGCGCTGGAACCGCTCGAAGGCATTGCCGCGATGGAGGCGCTGCGCCCCGGCGTGCCGCTGCGCGATCTCGCGCGCGGGCCGGGGCGGCTCTCACAGGCGTTCGGCGTTGCAGCGGCCTTCGACGGCGTCGACCTGTGCCGTGGTCATGGACTCTGGATCGGCCGCGTGGACGAACCGCAGCGGCCCCTGGGTGTGACGACGCGCATCGGGCTTTCGCGGGAGATGGACCGGCCGCTGCGCTTCTATGAACTGGGGAGCCGGTTCGTGAGCGGGCCGCGCAAGTTGCTGGATGGCAGCATCGCCGCGCTGTGATTCGGGGGAAGCGCTGCGGCATTGTTGCTTGGGTTGAAAGTGTATTTTCTCAAATTAAGGGTTTGCCCTGGTCTTTCTCCTCAATACACTGAAAACACTGGTCTGGCGGTGCAATCAGCCACCGCCGCCGGCAAAAAACAAGTGATGGAGGTAATGACCATGAAATCCCGTACCCTGATTCAAGCCGCATTCGTCGCCGCCCTCGTGGCCGCCCCGGCCCTTTCGTTTGCCCAGGTGCAAGGCAACGGTCCGGTCACGCGCGCCGAAGTCAAATCCGAATTGATCCAGCTCGAGAAGGCCGGCTACAACCCGGCTACGTCCAACGACGCGACATACCCGGCCGACATTCAGGCCGCCGAAGCCCGCGTGAACCAGCAGGAAGGCATGGCGCAAGCGCCGGCAGCCGAAACGAGCGGCTATGGCCCCTCGACTTCGGGTTCGGCGCAGTCGGGCGCGCAGTCCAGCGAACCGGCAACGTTGCGCCCGTCGCAGTCGGTGTACTTCGGCAACTGAGCGGGCGGGTGAGCAGGCAGGGGAGCGCCTGAGCGCTCGAGCCGACCCGACGCCCGGGCAGCGTCCTGCGCCCGGGAGCGCCCCCGACCGGCACCCAAAAAGTCGGGCACCGCTGCGCCTTCATCGCACGCCGTCGCGCCAACCGCTCGCGCGATCTTTCATGCGTGAAACCTCCGCTGCCGAAAGGTGGCTTCGCCCAACCCTGCGGGGATTGGGCGTTTTTTCACATCTCGCGGCAGGAAAGCGGCGCTTGACGTCAGGCGCCCGGGCCGCCGGTGATGTAATGCTCTAGCTGCTCGATCGTGAACTTCTGCTCGGCGATGATTTCCTTCACCAGGTCGCCGATCGACACCATTCCCACGAGCTTGCCGCCGTCCATGACGGGCAGGTGGCGCATGCGCCGCTCCGTCATGAGCGCCATGCAGTCGTAGGTGGTTTGCTCCGGCTCGACGAAGCGCACGTGCGAACTCATGATGTCGCGCACGGGGGTGGTTTTCGACGACCGGTCCATCAGCACGATCTTGCGCGCATAGTCACGCTCGGTGACGATGCCGGCAATCGTTGGACCGTCGGTCACGAGCAGCGCGCCGATATGCTTTTCGGCCATCAGGCGGATTGCGTTGAAAACGGAATCGGACGCTTCGATGGTGTACACCACCTGTTCCGGCTTCGATTTGAGTACCTGTGCAACGCTTGTCATAGGGCGACTCCTCCTCGTCCTTCTGGTTGTTCAGTCATTGCGCGGCGCGGCAAGCGCGGGCATGGCCCGGCAAGCCATTGGAAAGCCATTTCAGTATAGGCGGCTGGCGTGCCGGGCGGCGTCGGGGTATGCGCGGGGTCGCACCATTTATGCCGATGGCATGCACCCAATGGAGCCCTCGTCCGGGCCAGCCCGCAGCCGCCGCCCAGGCATGGCGCGGCGGGGCGGCGCAAATGGCGGTAAACTCCGGTTCCGAACTTCTACCCGGCCCCGTGCCGGTTTTTGCCAGTTTCCTGTTCCAGATCATGCCTACGCTTCCTGAGTCGTCCTGTGCGGACGGCGACAACGCCAACGAATGCGTCGTGCTTGACGCGACCGCCACGCTGCCGACCCGTTACGGCACGTTCGAGTCCTATGTCTACCGGGTGAAGGACGGCGGCGCCGAGCATCTCGCGCTAGTCATGGGCGACGTGGGCAGCGGCGAGCCCACGCTGACGCGGCTCCACTCCGAATGTCTGACCGGCGATGTATTCGGCTCCTACCGATGCGACTGCGGCGAGCAACTCGACCTCGCGCTGCGCTATATCGCGGCCGAAGGCCGTGGCGTGCTGCTGTACCTGCGCGGCCACGAAGGCCGGGGCATCGGCCTGTCGAACAAGATCCGCGCGTACCAGTTGCAGCAGCAGGGCCGCGACACCGTCGAGGCGAACCTCGATCTCGGCCTGCCCGACGACGCGCGCGAATACGATTCGGCGGCGGCGATCCTGCGTCTGCTGAAGGTGACGTCGGTGCGCCTCATGAGCAACAATCCGAAGAAGTTCGACACGCTCCGGCAGCACGGTCTTCCGGTGACCGAGCGCGTCGCGCTCGCCATTCCCATGCGCGAAGAAAACGAACGGTATATCCGCACCAAGCAGACCAAGTTCGGACATTACTTCGAAGAGAACGAGTAACCCGAAGCCGTCTCCAAAGAGGGACAGGCGCGCAAATTGCGTTACGAAAAATCAAATTAGCGGGAACAGGGAGAAACGATGTCAAAGCGTCTCAAGACGCACATGCGGACGCGCGCGCTCGCATCTGCGCTCGCCAGTGCGTGCCTCGTAACCGGTCTCGCGCTGGCGTCGTCCGACGCCAGCGCGCAAACCGCGGCTTATACCAGCGAACCCGTGGATCTGTACGCGGGGCCTTCCGGCGACTATCCGGTCGTTTCCGAACTCGGACCCGGCCAGCCCGTTACCGTGATGGGCTGCGTGAGCGACTACTCGTGGTGCGACGTGACGGTGCCCGGTCTGCGCGGGTGGGTCTACGGCGGTTATCTAAGTTATCCGTATCAGGGCAGCTACGTGCCGCTTGCCAATTATGGCGCGGCGATCGGCTTGCCTGTCGTGGCGTTCTCGCTTGGCGCTTACTGGGGCAGCTTTTATCGCGACAGGCCGTGGTATGGCCAACAGCAGCGATGGGAGCACGTGCCGCCTCCCGAACGCGGCCGTCCGCCGGCAGCGCCCGCGTGGCATGGTGCGCCGGGCCATCCGCCCGCCATACCGCCGGGCGGCGGCGAACGTCCGCCGGGGCCAAATGCGCCGATGCACGGCGGCCCGCCCCCGGGAGCGCAGCGTCCGCCCTTCAATCAGGAAGCGCCGCGCGCGCCGGGCAACATGCCGCCGCCGGGCGCGGGCCGTCCGCCCGTCAATGCAGAACCGCCCCGCGCGCCTGCCAACGGGGAGCAGCCTGCAATGCGTCCGCACGAGGGGGGGCGCCCGCCCGAGCAGCAGCCGTTCGGCGGCCGTCCGCCGGCTGGCGCGCCCGCGCAGGGTAATGCCAGGCCGCCGGCGCCGCAGCCACAAGGCGGCATGCAGCATCCGCCGGGACCCGCGCCCCAGCAGGGCCGTCCACCCGCGCCGCCTCAGGGCGGTCACGCTCCCAGCCAGGGCGGCGAACGCGGCAACGACCGGCAACCCCAGCACTAATCCATAGCGATTTTTTTGCTGTAGCGGCGGGATCTTCATGACGGGATTCCGCCGTTGTCGTTTTCCGATAGAGATTTAGGAATGCCAGGAAATCGCCAGGTGAACGCCTTGGCGGGCCTTTTTACTCCTTCACATCGCCGCCGCGACGGATTTAACAATCCCTGACAGTAAATTCGTAGCGACCAGGTGAGAATACGACGTCGCGTCAAGTGCAAGCACAGTTGCACGACGCCACGGCCACGCGAGCTTCGCGCATGCGCCGCTGGCAACGAATATCTGCTACGGGGGCTGGCTCGCTCGGGACAAGGCGATGCAGTCAGCAAGAGGAAGTCAGAGCGAACACGAGTTCGCCGGATAACGCTGGGAAAACCAGTGCTTTGAGATGGACGTGGCGACGGCCGCAGGTGCCTCGTCGTGCAGGGAGGCGGCTGCGGCCCGCCGGCAGCGTCGGGCGGTGACGCTGGCAGCGGAGTTCGCGCCGGGCACGACGATGACTGCGCTGGCGGTCCGACTCCGGGCGGATTCCGGAGACCACGCAGTGCGCAGAGCACGCGGCCGTCGCCACATTTTTTCCGCACTTCTGAACGAATTCTTTCCTGCCGCTTCGCGCATTGCGAGCGGCTTGACGTTGTTGCGTCCGCGAACGAGCGCCAGGCCGCTTCGCTTCTGCTGCTCTGCCTGCTTGTCTTGCTGGGGGCTCCATGCTTCTTCGATCCGGCCGTATGCGTTTTCCACCGGGCGCGCATGCGGACGGCCCCGAGGGCGCGCGGGTTCGACCGCGTGGGAAGCCGCGTGCCAGGCAGCCAAACCCGGCTCGAACGACAGTAAATTCGACTACCATGAGTGATTAACATGCGAGCGATCTGTTCACCGAAGGCGGCCCCGCGCTCCCATTTTTTTCGAGACGCGGCGAAAGTAGCAGGCTTTGGCGCACGACGGGTTCCGCGTGCTGCCAGCTCCAGGGTGGTTGGTCTGCGTGGCCGCGCCCGTGCGCGCGCCGGGCCTCGCCGGACGACGGTCACGGCTGCGGCGCGGTGCGACAGGAAGGCAGTCCATCCTGAAGCGATGAAAAACAAACCTGGTTGCGGGGTGCTATGAGAATTGCAGTACTGGACGACGATGCGGCGCAGACGGAATTCGTCTGCCAGACCTTGAGTGCGGCGGGCCACGCCTGCCACGCGTTCGCCAAGGGCAGCGAACTCGTCAGGCAGCTTCGGCGGCAGACGTTCGACCTGCTCGTGCTCGACTGGAACGTGCCCGACATGGCAGGCGACGAAGTGCTGCACTGGGTGCGGCAGAGCCTCTCCACGCGCCTGCCGGTGCTCTTCATGACGAGCCGCAGCCGCGAGATCGACATCGCCCAGATGCTCAACGCGGGCGCCGACGACTACGTCGTCAAGCCCGTCTCGGCGCCGGTGCTGATCGCTCGCGTCAATTCGCTGCTGCGCCGCGCGTATCAGTTGCACGCGCCCGCGCTCAAGGAAACCTTCGGCGAGTACGAGTTCGACCTGAAATCGCGCCAGGCCTCGGTGAGCGGGCGCAACGTCGCGCTCACGCAGAAGGAGTTCGATCTCGCGCTGCTGCTGTTCCAGCACCTGAGCCGCCCGCTTTCGCGCGCGCACATTCTCGACGTGATCTGGAAGCAGTCCGACGACATTCCCTCGCGCACGATGGACACGCACGTTTCCATGCTGCGCTCGAAGCTCGGCCTGCGTCCCGAAAACGGCTATCGGCTCACGCCGATCTACGGCTACGGTTACCGGCTCGAACGTATCGAGGGGGACGACGCGTGAGGGGCGCGCGTGCGATGCACGCTTCCGCGGCGCCGTTGCTTGCTTGCGCGCTCACACTCGTTGCCCTTCCCCGTGGCGCCGAGGCTCGCGAGAACGCGCCGCGCGCGCCCGCGCAGCCGCCCGAGACGACCACGTACGTCACGCGTCCCGGCGACTCGCTCTACGGCATCGCCGCGCGCTACCTGCACAATCCCGCCGACTGGAAAAAGCTCGCGAGCCTCAATCATGTGAGCGCGCCGCAACGCCTGTGGCCCGGCACCACGCTGCGCGTGCCGGTCGCGCTGCTGCGCCAGGACGACCTCAGCGCGAAGGTGATCGCCGCGAACGGACCCGTGCAGCACGCGTTCCGCGCCGGTCCGCTCCTGCCGCTCGCGGTTGGCTCGACGCTCGTCGAGGGCGATCGCGTGCAGACCGGCCATGACGGCTTCGCCACGCTCGAACTGGCCGACGGTTCGCATATCGCGTTGCCGCCCGACACCGCGGTCGACCTGGCCACGCTGCGTCAAACCGCGCTCACGGGCGCGACCGACCGCATCATCGATCTGCATCGCGGCGAAGTGACGAGCGAGGTCACGCACGCCACGAAAAAGGACGATCGCTTTCAGATTCGCTCGCCTTCCGTGGTGGCGGGCGTGCGCGGCACGCAGTTTCGCGTGAGCTACGACGGCGGCAAGGGCGCAACAGCGGTCGAAGTGCTCGATGGCGCGGTGGGCGTGGACGCCGGTTCGCCGGCCCGCAATGGCTACGGCGCGCACCTGCAGCCGCCGGCGGCCGGCACGCCGCTTACCGCTTCCGAGCAGCTCGTGGCCGCCCATTACGGCAACCTCACGCTGGCGGGCCAGCCGGCGGGCGCCCCCGTCACCCTGCTGGACGCGCCCGAACTGCAGCATCCTTCCAAAGTGCAGGACGACGACGCAGTCGTCTTCGATATCGCGCCCGCCGAGGGTGCGAGCGCCTACCGCGTGCAGATCGGCCGCGACGCGGGCCTGCTCGACATGATCCGCGACAAGCGCAGCGCCGACCCGCGCGTATCGTTCGCCGATCTCCCCGACGGCACCTGGTTCGTACGCATTTCCGCCATCGACGCTCGCGGCCTCGAAGGCATGCCGGCCTCGTATGCGTTCGAGCGCAGGCGCGCGGCGCTCGGCGTGAGCGCCGGCTCCATCGAGGGTTCGCGCGACTTCGCGTTCCGCTGGTTCATCGACCGCAACGCGCAGAACACGCGTTTTCGCTTCGTGCTCGGCACGACGTCCGACCTGCGTGCGCCGCTCATCGACCGCACCGACATCACGGCGGGCGAGGCCGTCGTGCGCGACTTGCCGAAGGGCGTGTACTACTGGACGGTGATCGCCGAGCAGTTCGACAACGGCCATTACTACCAGAAGGCGAGCCCCGTCCAGTCGTTCAGGCTCGACTGGTGACGCAGGCGCGCATGAGCGTGAGGCCGCCCGCGCGCCTTGGCCGCTCCGTCGGGCGCCGCTTCCTGTTCGAATGGATGGGCGTGGGCTGCGCCGGCGTGATCGTGGTCGTGCTTTGCGTGCTCTGGCGGCTCACGAGCGGCGCGGACCATCTGGTCTACGACCGCTTGCTCTCCTCGCGCTCGCTGTCCGTGTCGCCCGACATCGTGCTCGTCGAGATCGACAATGCGAGCGTCGCCGCGCTCGGGCGCTGGCCGTGGCCGCGCGACGTGCACGCGCGGCTCGTCGATCAGCTCGCGAAGGCGGGCGCGGCGGCCGTGGTCTACGACGTGCTGTTCACCGAATCTTCTCCCGACGACGCGCGATTTGCGCAGGCGCTGAGCGCGCGCCCGGCGTTTCTGCCCATCCTGCTCACGCCCGCCGACGACACCGGCCACCGCGACGCCGTGCGCCCCGTCGCGCCGCTCGCGCAGGCGGCTGCGGGCCTGGGCCATATCAACCTCGAAGTCGATAGCGACGGCATCGTGCGCAGCGTCGCGCTCTTCGAAGGCGACGCGCAGCAGCGCTGGCCGCAACTGATGGTGCCGCTCTGGCGCGCGGTGCGCAGCGGCGCCGTGAAGCTCGCGCATGGCACGCCCGCCGCGGCGCAACGCGACGACGTGCTGAACGCGGCGGCGCCCGGCACCGAGTCGCGCTTCCTGATTCCGTTCAGCGCCAGTTCGCAGACCTACCACAAGGTCTCGTTCGCCGACGTGCTCGAAGGCCGCGTGCCGGCCGGGCAGTTGCGCGGGCGCGTGGCGATCGTCGGCGTGACGGCCTCGGGGCTCTACGACCGCTTCGCCACGCCGCTTTCCGGCACGCTCGGGCCGCTGCCCGGCGTGTACGTTCACGCCATCGTGCTCGACACGCTGCTCAACGGCACGGCCATCCAGCCCGCGCCGCCGGTCGCGGTCGTGCTCGCCTCGCTCGCGCCGCTCGTGGTGCTGCTGGCGGGTTTCCTCGTGCTTTCGCCGTTGCGCACATTGCTGCTGCTCGCGCTCCTGATCGTCGTGTCGCTTGGCGCGAGCGCGGGCATGCTGCACGGCGCGCGCCTGTGGCTGCCGCCCGTGCCCGCGATCGTCGCGCTGGTCGTCGTCTATCCCGTGTGGAGCTGGCGGCGCCTCGAAATGACAATGGCCTACTTGCGCAAGGAACTGCGCCAGCTTGCCGACGAACCCTACCTGCTGCCCGAAGCGCCCACGCAGCGCCGCGAGTTCGCGGGCGACGCGCTCGCCCAGCAAATGGCGCTCATGGCGCAGGCCGCGCAGCGGCTGCAAGACATGCGCCGCTTCGTGTGGGACAGCCTCGATTCCGTGCCGGAGCCGATTCTCGTCGCCGATCTGCGCGGCGTCGTGCTGATCGCGAATCACGCGTCGCGTGCGTATCTCGAACGCCTGAAGGTGAGCGCCGCGGAAGGGCGCCTGATGCAGGACGTGTTCGGCGACCTCTCGCTCGTCAAGCCGATCGACCCGGCGCCCGACGCGATGGCGTTTGCGCACGCGCACTGGCCCGCACCGCTCGATCCGGCGCGCGGCGAGTTCGCGGAGCTGATGGAGCGCGGCGTGGAAGTGCGCGCGCGCGACGGCAGCGACTACCTGCTGCGCTACGCGCGCTGCACGAACGCACAGGGGCAGGCGGTGGGCTGGATCGCGGGTCTCGTCGACGTGACGGAACTGCACGACGCCGAGCGCCAGCGCGAGGACGCGCTGCGCCTCCTCTCGCACGACATGCGCTCGCCGCAGGCCTCGATCGTCGCGCTCGTCGAGACGGAGCGCGAGCGCGGCACGCTCGCCTCCGAGCCCGTGCGCGGCGTGATGGAGCGCATCGAGCGCTACGCGCGCCGCTCGCTCAAGCTCGCCGACGACTTCGTGCAGCTCGCGCGCGCCGAATCGCAGGTGTATGCGCTCGAGCCCACGAGCCTCGCCGAACTCGTGATCGACGCGAGCGACGAAGTGTGGCCGCAGGCGCGAGCGAAGCGCATCCAGATCGACACGGCGTTCGAAGACGATCAAATGGGCTGGATCAACGCCGACCGCTCGCTCATGACGCGCGCGCTCGTGAACGTGCTGAACAACGCGGTGAAGTACAGTCCCGCGGACACGCGTATCGTCTGCACCGTCGCGCTGGACGACCACATTCCGCCCCGCGTGACCTGCTCGATTCGCGATCAGGGCTACGGCATCGCGCACGAAGATCAGGCGCGATTGTTCCAGCCATTCCAGCGTTTTCATGCGGAGCAGCGGCCCGAGGTGAGCGGCGCGGGGCTCGGCATGGCGTTCGTGAAGACCGTGGTGACGCGTCATGGCGGCGACGTCCAACTGGAAAGCGGGCCGGGGGAGGGCACCGTTTTGACGATGTCGCTGCCCGCGTTCGACGCGCCGATATGATTCGCACGAGAAGTGCCTGAATAACCGATGGAGTGTTTCGTGAAGACCTTGCTGCCGATCTGTCTCGTGCCGATGCTCGTTGCTCTCGCCGGATGCGCGGGCGTGACGGCCGATATCGCGGCCACGGGCGCGTTGCCCGCCGCGGCCAGCCAACCGGCGAACTATCGCTTCGCGCCCACGCCCGCACAGGCCGACGCGGGCGAAATGCTCCCTTACCAGGCATTGCTAAGCGATGGCCTTGCCCAGCGCGGCTTCAACGCGGGGGCGCCCGAGGCGGCGCGCTATCTCGTCTCGGTGGCGTGGGCCACGCGTCCCGCCGACGTGAAAGTCGTGGGCGGCGACTGCGGCGCGGGCTGCGCGCCGGCCGAGGGGCCGTCGTTGCCGTGGTTCGGACGGCCCTACGTGCATACGTTGACGCTGCGTTTCTTCGCGCTGCCCGATGGCGGCGAGATCTACAAGGTGAGCGCTGTGAAGCGCGACCGCAACGCCGACGCGCGCGAAGCCGTGCCCTACCTCGTGGCGGGCGCACTGGCGCGGTTGCCGTACGCGGGCGCGCCGCAGTGGCGCGTCAAGCTGAAGAGTCCGGCCAATGCGGGCGCCACGGATCGCACGCCGGGCATGCCGGAAGTGCTTTCGGTTTCTCCCCTCAATCCGGAATAGGCCGGCGTTCAGGGCAACTTTCCCCAGGTCATGCAAGCGACGAAGGCGCTATGCTGGCCCTGAATCTGGCGCAACGGTTGCGCGCAGACATCACGGGAGTCGCTCATGTTCGATCACATTGGATTGCGCGTGCAGGATCTCGCACGCAGCTTGCGTTTTTACGAAGCGCTGCTCGCGCCGCTAGGCGTCGTGGTATGCATGCACGACGACACCTATGCGGGACTCGGCCAGCCAGGCGAGCCCAAACTCTGGCTGCATGCCGTATCCGCTGCGTCCAGCGGCTCCGCGCTTGGGCCGCGCGGCGTGCATGTAGCGTTTGCGGCGGCCACCCGCGCAGCGGTCGACGGCTTCTACGAAGCTGGCTTGCGTGCAGGTGCGAAAGGCAATGGCGAGCCGGGCGTGCGCGCCGATTACAGCCCTGACTATTACGCAGCATTCCTGATCGATCCGGACGGCAACAACGTCGAGGCCGTCTGCTACGCGCGCGAGGCGCAAGTGTGAGCGTGAGTGGGCGTCAGGCGCCGGGCGTGCCGTGCGGCGCCGCTTCTTCCTGCGGCCAGCGGTTTTCGAACACGCATTCACCCAGAGGTTTGCGTTGCGCCCACTTCTCCATTTCGAGCATGGGCTGCGGGTAGAAGGCGTCGACCTGACCCACGCAGAGTATCGCCACCGGCTTGGCGCCGGGCGGCATGGCGAGCAGGGTGCGCACCTCGTCGACATCGAAGATCGACACCCAGCCCATGCCGAGTCCTTCGGCGCGCGCCGCGAGCCACATGTTCTGGATCGCGCACGCCACGGAGGCGAGGTCCATTTCCGGCAGCGTGCGCCGGCCGAACACATGGGCTTCGCGGCGATCCATCAGCGCGACCACGAGGACCTCCGCGCAATCGCGCATGCCTTCCACCTTGAGCTTCATGAACTCGTCGTGGCGCTCGCCTAGCGCGTCGGCGGTGGCAATGCGTTCGCGTTCGACCGTCGCATGCAGTTGCTCGCGCAACGATTGATTGGTGATGCGCGCGATGCGCCACGGCTGCATGAAGCCCACGCTCGGCGCATGATGCGCGGCATCGAGCAGGCGCGCCAGTGTCGCGGGATCGACGGGGCCGGGCGCGAAGTGCCGCATGTCGCGGCGCTCGTAAATCGCGCGGTAGACCGCCGCGCGTTCGGCTTCGTCAAAGGGCTGTGCCATGAAAGAGTGCGGCCGCGAAAGCCGGGTTGGAGGGCCAGTAAGCGTGCATATAGGTGGCCGCGATCGAGCCGTGCCGGTAAAGCGCCTCGCCCGGCGCGCCCGTTTGTGCGTGACGTGCCGTGAGCGTTGGCGCGAGCGGCGTGGCGATGCGCGAATAGTGGAACGTGTGGCCGCGCAGCGCGCCATGCGCGCCGCTCAACTGCTGCATGCCGAGCGCCGCGAAACGCTTTTGCATGAACGCCTCGCCGGGCAGCAGGCCGAGCATTGGCGTGCGTGTGCCTTGCGCGTCGGTCAGTGCATCGAGCAGATAAAGCATGCCGCCGCATTCGGCGACGAGCGGCTTGCCCGCGGATACATGCGCGCGCAACGAATCGGCGCTTTGCGTATTGCTTGCGAGCGCCGAAGCATGAAGCTCGGGATAGCCGCCGGGCAGAAAGATCGCATCGGCAGTGACAGGCTCGTTCGCCAGCGGGGAGAAGTAACTCACGCGCGCACCCAGCGTTTCGAGCAATGCCATATTCGCGGGATAGATAAACGAGAACGCGGCGTCGCGCGCAATTGCGATATGACGGCCTTCCAGCAGCCGTGGAATCGCTTCGTCATGCGAAGGATCGGCGAATGCCACCGTCGGCGGCAGTTCGGCTAGCGCGGTTTGCGCGAGCGCGTCGGCGGCGCGTTCGATGCGCGCGTCGAGGTCGTCGATTTCCGCGGCCTGGTGCAGGCCCAGATGGCGATCGGGCAGCGCCATCGTCGCTTCGCTTGCGACGTGTCCTAGCCAGTGCACGTCGGCGGGCAGCATCTCCTGGAGCATCTGCGCGTGACGCGGCGAGCCCACGCGATTCGCCAGCACGCCATGAAACGGCACGTCGGGTCGAAAACGCGCGAGACCGAATGCGATCGCGCCGAAGGTCTGCGCCATCGACTTCGCGCTCACGACAGCGGCCACGGGCACGCCGAACGTAGTCGCGAGATCGGCGCTGCTCGGCGTGCCGTCGAACAGGCCCATCACGCCTTCGATCAGGATCAGGTCGGCTTCGCGCGCGGCCTGCGCGAGCAGCGCGCGGCACGCCGGTTCGCCCACCATCCACAGATCGAGCGACAGCACGGGCGCGCCGCTCGCGCGCGCGAGGATCATGGGATCGAGAAAATCGGGCCCCGTCTTGAACACGCGCACGCGTCGGCCCGCACGGCGATGCAGGCGCGCGAGGCCCGCCGTAAGCGTGGTTTTGCCCTGGCCCGAAGCGGGCGCGCTGATGAAAAGCGCGGGGCAGGCAAGCGTTGCGCTCACGGGCTCAGAACTCCACGCCCTTTTGCGCCTTCACGCCTTGCTCGCGATACGGATGCTTCACGAGCCGCATTTCCGTGACGAGATCGGCGGCTTCGATGAGCGCATCGGGCGCATGGCGCCCCGTCACGACCACGTGCACGTGCGGCGCGCGCGATGCGATTACGCCAAGCACTTCGTCGAGCGGCAGGTACTCGTATTTGAGCACCGTGTTGAGTTCGTCGAGAATCACCATCGCGTAGTCGCCGCTCTCGATCATGCGCTTCGCTTCGTCCCAGCCCTTGCGCGCGGTGGCAATGTCGCCGTCGCGATTCTGCGTGTTCCAGGTGTAGCCGTCGCCCATCGTCACGAAATCGCAGTGCGCGACGCTGCCGAGAAAGTCGCGTTCGGCCGTATGCAGCGCGCCCTTGATGAACTGCACGACGCCGAGCTTCATGCCGTGGCCCAGCATGCGCACGGCCATGCCGAATGCCGCCGTGCTTTTGCCCTTGCCGTTGCCGGTATTGACGATCAGCAGGCCCTTTTCGTGCGTCGCGGCGGCCTGTTTTTTCTCGTGGCCTTCGCGGCGGCGTTGCGTCATGCGTTGGTGCGCTTCGGGATCGGTTTTCATCATCGTGAGTGGGTCGGTTGCGGCGCTTGCGCGTCCGCGTTTGCATGGGTTTGCAGCGTGCTTGCGAGCGCGATTGCGACCGTTACGCCGTCGAACGCCTGCTTGCCGCGCACGAGCGGGCCGCCGTTCGCCGCAAGAAGCGCGCACGGTTCGCATACGCCGTCTACACCGAATCGCGCTTGCGCGGCGGCGCAAGGCGGCGCTTGAGCGGGCGTTGCCGCAAGCTGTTCCCGCGTGTACGTGCGCAGCGGCAGTGCATGTGCCGCGCAAAAAGCTTGCAATGCGGGTTCGCTGGCTTTCGCGTCGAGCGTCGCCACGGCGGTTACGCTTTCAAGCGGCCGCGCGCCGAGCGCTGCGCGCACGGCGGCGTCGATCTGCGCGAGCGTCGCGCCACCCCGGCAGCCAATGCCGAGCACAAGCGATGGCGCGCGCTGCGCCGATTCCGGCGTGGCTTCGCATGAGGCGGTGCGCGAGGCGCGGCTGTCGGCTGAATTCACGGTGGGAGCGTAGATCGAAGGCGTGGGCGCAAAGCGAAACCCGGCGAAACCGGCCCGTGGCGGATGCGCGCTACGATAGCACACGCGTTTGCGCGTTCCCACGCCTTCCTTGACGCGCAAGCCCCTCGCGCCTACACTCGCTCGCACTCTGGTGCTCGCGCGCGCGATTCATAATGCGCGCGCAGTTAAACGGGAATCAGGGAGCCATCCCGCCTCGGCATGGCCAACCTGAACTGCACCCGCAACGGTACAACGAGCGCGGCGTTCGAACGAATGCCGCAAACCGCTTCCATGCTGCGTTTAAGTTTTACGCAGTTCACGCCACTGTGCGAACGGCCGCAAGGCCGCTCGCGCGGGAAGGCGAAGCGGTGTTTCGTCAGTCCGGATACCGGCCAGATACGTGGGATTCGCGCTGCGGGGATGCGGTAGCGAGTCCGTGATATTCATGCGTCAGCCGGGCGAGGCCCGGGTGCGCGTCCGGCCGTTCGTCCCCTGAGGGTTGTTGAATCGTTGTGCGTGAGCGCATATCCACGGCTATGCGCGCCCGACGACGCCAGCACGAACGGCCAGCGACGCACGAGGTCCATTTCGGAGGCCTGGCGCCGAAGGAGCACTTCATGCAAATGCGCAAGATTCCGGTCACGATCGTGACGGGCTTTCTCGGCAGCGGTAAAACCACGCTGCTGCGTCACATTCTTCAGCACGCGGGCGGCCTGCGCGTCGCGGTCATCGTCAACGAATTCGGCGAACTCGGTATCGACGGCGAAATTCTGCGTGGCTGCGGCATTGGCTGCGACGAGAACGGCAACGAAACGGAAGGTCAGCTCTACGAACTAGCGAACGGCTGCCTGTGCTGCACCGTGCAGGAAGAATTCTTCCCGGTGATGGAGAAGTTGCTCGAACGCCGTGGCGACGTCGATCACGTGCTGATCGAAACCTCGGGTCTCGCGCTGCCCAAGCCGCTCGTGCAGGCGTTCAACTGGCCGTCGATTCGCAATGCGTTCACCGTCGATGCGGTCGTGACCGTGGTGGACGGCCCCGCCGCCGCGAGCGGTCAGTTCGCCGAAAATCCGCAGGCTGTAGACGCGCAGCGTCGCGCCGATCCGAATCTCGATCACGAATCGCCGCTGCACGAACTGTTCGAAGACCAGCTTTCGGCCGCCGATCTCGTCATCCTCAACAAGACCGATCTGCTCGACGAAGCGGGCCAGGACGCGCTCATCGCCGAACTGCGCGAGGAACTGCCGCCGCAAGTGAAGATCGTGCGCGCGCAGCACGGCAAGCTCGATCTGCATACGCTGCTCGGGCTCGAAACGGCCTCCGAGGAGAGCATTCATCTTCGTCACGACCATCACGGTTCCGCCGACGATCCCGATCATCACCACGACGAGTTCGATTCGGTCGTCGTAGCGGGCGCGGCGGCGTCGCGCGAGAGCGTGATCGAAGCGCTGCAGCAACTCGTCGATGCGCATACGATCTATCGCGTGAAAGGTTTTGCCGCGTTGCCGGGCGCGCCGATGCGTCTCGTGATTCAAGGCGTGGGCCGCCGGTTCGACAGCTATTTCGACCGCCGCTGGAACGCGCAGGAAAGCGCCGCGCAGCCGCTGGCGAGCCGCTTTGTGCTGATTGGCGCAGACCTCGACGGCGCGACGCTGCAAGCCGCGTTCTCGGCTGCGCTGGCGAACGCGCAGAACGCTGCCGCCAAGGTGAGCGCGCCGAGCTAGCCATGCATTTGCTGCGCACCACGCCGGGCGGTTTCGTCGACGACACGCAAGGCGTTATCCGAATCGACCAGCAGCCCGCCGAAATCGTCGTGCTCAGTTCGGCGGACACCACGCTCGCGCTGCTGGCGAGCGTCGTGCCGCGCCTGCCCGCGGGCTTCCCGAGCGTGCGGCTCGCCAACGTCACGTACCTGCGCCAGCCTGCATCGGTGGACTTCTACGTCGAAGATGTTTTGCAGCACGCGCGCGTGGTGGTGGTCGATCATCTGGGCGGCGAAACGTACTGGCCGTACGGCATCGAACAGGTCGTCTCGCTCGCACAGCGTCGCGGGCAACTGCTCGCGATGTTTTCCGGCGACTTGCAGGAAGACCCGAATCTCACGGCGAAGAGCCGCGTCGAGCCCGAATTCTGCCACCTGTTGTGGCGTTATCTGCGAGAAGGCGGCGCGGCGAATGCCGAATCGTTTTTGCGCGCGCTCGCGTGGCGCGCTTTCGACTGGGGCAGCGAGCCCGCGCCGCCCGTCGCGCTGCCCGCCGCCGCGCTGTATTGCCCGCAGCGCGACGTCGCGACCATCGACGAATGGCGCGCGCGCTGGCAACCCGGCGCGCCGGTTGTCGCGCTGCTGTTTTACAAGGCGCACTTGCAGGCCGCGAACACAGCCGCGTTCGATGCCCTCATCGCCGCGCTGCTGGAGCGCGGCATGAACCCGCTGCCGCTTGCGATCACGTCGCTCAAGGACACCTTGAGCCGCGACGTGCTCGACCAACTGGCGGCGCAGCACGACGTGTCGCTCGTGCTGAACACGACGGCGTTCGCCGCTTCGTCACTGGACGACCCCGAACCGCTCGCGCTAGCCGGCGACGCGCCCGTGTTCCAGGTGATCCTGAGCGGCGGCAACCGCGAAGACTGGCTCAAGGACAATCACGGTCTGAATTCGCGCGACATCGCCATGCATATCGCGCTGCCCGAAGTGGACGGCCGCGTGATTACGCGCGCGATCAGCTTCAAGGGCCTCGCATACCACTGCAAGGAGACGCAGGTCGATGTCGTGCGCTACCAGCCCGATCTCGAACGCGTGGCGTTCGTCGCCGAACTTGCGCGCCGCTGGTGCCGTTTGCGCAGCCTGCCCAACGACGAAAAGAAACTGGCGCTCGTGCTCGCGAACTATCCGATGAGCGAAGGGCGCATCGGCAACGGCGTGGGACTCGATACGCCGGCTTCAGTGGTCGGCATCCTGCGCATGCTGCGCGACGAAGGCTACCGCGTGGCCGATTTGCCCGAAGATGGCGATGCGCTCATGCGCATCCTCACGCAGGGCGTGACGAACGATCCCGACACGCGCGCGCTGCGCCCCGCGTGGCAGAGTCTGTCGCTCGACGACTACCGCGCGCATTTCTCGCGGTTGCCCGCCGAGGCGCAGAACGCGTTGATCGCGCGCTGGGGCGCGCCGGAAGACGATCCCACGGTGCGGCGCGGCCGCTTCGTGATCGCGGGCTGGCGCTGCGCTCACGTGTTCGTTGGCATCCAGCCCTCGCGCTCGCGCGGCGACGACACCTACGCGAACTATCACGACGCCGAACTGGTGCCGCCGCATGCGTATCTCGCGTTCTACTTCTGGCTGCGCGAAACGTTCGGCATCGACGCCATCGCGCACGTGGGCAAGCACGGCAATCTGGAATGGCTGCCGGGCAAGAGCGTGGCGCTCGCCGACACCTGCTGGCCCGACATGGCGCTCGGGCCGCTGCCGCATCTGTATCCGTTCATCGTCAACGATCCAGGCGAGGGTAGCCAGGCCAAACGCCGGGCCCAGGCCGTGATCGTCGATCATTTGATGCCGCCGCTCACGCGCGCCGAAAACTATGGGCCGCTGCAAGACCTCGAACGGCAAGTCGATGAGTATTACGAAGCATTGATGGTGGACCCGCGCCGCGCAAAGCTGCTGCGCAAGACGATACTCGCGACCATCATCGAGCATCGGTTGCACGAGGAATTGAGCGTGGCCGCGCCTCAGGATAAGGCGGATGAAGACGAACTCCTCACGCGCGCCGACGCCTGGCTCTGCGAACTGAAGGAAGCGCAGATTCGCGACGGCCTGCATACGTTCGGCGAGTCGCCGCAGGGCCAGCAGCGCCGCGACACGCTGCTTGCGCTAGGCCGTTATGCATGCGGCGACGGGCAGGGCGCGAACGCGGGCCTCATCGACGCGATCGCGCGAGACCTGCGTATCGATCATCTGGTCGATCCGGCCTCGGTCGATTGGGCTGCGCCGTGGCATGGGCCGCGTCCGCCGCTGCTCGCCAGTGCGAGCGATGCGCCGTGGCGTCATGCGGGCGACACGCGCGAGCGCCTGGAAACGCTCGCGGCCGCGCTGATCGAAGACATTTGTTCAGGCATGCGAAGCGATGCGGCGAACGCCTCGTTGCCGCATGCGGCGCAGGTGCTTGCGCGCCTGCTCGACGACGTGTTGCCGCGCCTTGACGCGTGCGGCCCGGAAGAGATGCGTAACCTTCGCCGCGGTTTCGAAGGCCGATTCGTGCCGCCGGGCCCGAGCGGTTCGCCTTCGCGCGGGCGTCCCGATGTGCTGCCCACGGGACGCAACTTCTATTCCGTCGATACGCGCGCCATTCCCACGCAGGCCGCGTGGGCGCTCGGCATGAAATCGGCGCAGCAACTCATCGAGCGCCACTTGCAGGAGCATGGCGATTACCCGCGCGCCGTGGGCCTTTCGGTGTGGGGCACCGCGACGATGCGCACCGGTGGCGACGACATCGCCCAGGCGTTCGCGCTGATCGGCGTGCGGCCGAAGTGGGCCGCGGGCAGCCAGCGCGTGACCGACTTCGAGATCATGCCGGTCGAGGCGCTGGACCGGCCGCGCATCGACGTGACGTTGCGCGTATCGGGCTTCTTCCGCGACGCGTTTCCCAACGTGATGCATCTGTTCGACGCCGCCGTGCAAGCCGTGGCCGATCTCGACGAACCGGAGCATCAGAATCCGTTGCGCGCTCGCGTGCTGCGCGAGCGCGACGCGCTGGTCGCGAACGGCATGGCCGCCGACGAGGCGCGCCGCCGCGCGGGCTGGCGCGTGTTCAGCGCGCGCCCGGGCGCCTATGGCGCGGGCCTGCAGTCGATGATCGACCATCGCCGGTGGCAGACCGACGCCGATCTCGCGAACGCTTACCAGGCGTGGGGCGGTTACGCCTACGCGCAAAAGAGCGCGGGCGACGAGGCGAACGATGCGTTCCGCGCGCGCCTCGCCACGCTCGACGTGGTCCTGCAGAACCAGGACAACCGCGAGCACGACCTGCTCGACTCGAACGACTACTATCAGTTTCAGGGCGGCATGGCGGCGGCTGCACGGCATTTTTCGCAGGCGCAACCCGCGCTCTATCACGCCGACCACAGCAACCCCGCCGCGCCGCGCATTCGTCCGCTGCACGAGGAGATCGCGCGCGTGATCCGCTCGCGCGTGGTGAACCCGAAGTGGATCGACGGCGTGAAGCGTCACGGCTATAAAGGCGCGGCGGAAATGGCGGCGACCGTGGACTATCTGTTTGGTTACGACGCGACCGCGCGCGTGGTGAGCGATCATCAGTACGTGCTCGTCGCGAACGCCTACGTGCACGACGACGACACGCGCGAATTCATGCAGCGCCACAACCCGCACGCGCTGCATGCCGTATGCGAGCGCCTGCTCGAAGCGATCCAGCGCGGTCTCTGGCAGGAGCCCGGCGAGCATCGCGCGCAACTCGAACACCGTCTGCTCGAAGCGGGGCAGCATCTGGAAGGATCAGGATCATGAGCGCTGCGGCCACGCGTCCCGCGTTTCCCTTTACCGCGCTGGTCGGCCAGGCGGCGTTGCAGCGCGCGCTGTTGCTCGCAGCCATTGACCCCGCGATTGGCGGCGTGCTCGTGAGCGGGCCGCGCGGCACCGCGAAATCCACGGCGGCGCGCGCGCTTGCTGCGCTCTTGCCACAGGGCGCGTTCGTCACGCTGCCGCTCGGCGCGAGCGAGGACAAGCTGATCGGCACGCTCGACCTCGAAGCGGCGCTGCGCGAGAGCGCGGTGCGTTTCGCGCCCGGCTTGCTCGCGCGTGCGCACGGCGGCGTGCTTTACGTGGACGAGGTGAACCTGCTGCCCGACGCGCTCGTCGACGTGCTGCTCGACGCGGCGGCGAGCGGCGTGAACACCGTGGAGCGCGATGGCGTGTCGCACACGCACGACGCCCATTTCGTGCTGGTGGGCACGATGAATCCCGAGGAAGGAGAGTTGCGCCCGCAACTACTCGATCGCTTTGGTTTGATGGTGGAACTCGGCACGCCTTACGGCGCGGCTGAGCGGCAACGCATCGTCAAGGCGCGTCTTGCGTTCGATGCCGATCCGCAGGCGTTTTGCGCGGCGCGCGAAGCGGAGCAACGCGCGCTTGGCGCGCGCATCGCGGCGGCGCGCGAGGCGTTAGCCGCACTCGACTGGAGCGACGCCGTGCACGAGCGCGTGGCGCAGCGCTGCATCGAGGCGGCCGTCGACGGCTTGCGCGCCGACCTCGTGATGCTGCGCGCGGCGCGTGCGCTCGCGGCGTTCGAAGGCGCGGACGCGGCGACGCCGGATCACGTCGATCAGGTCGCCGATTGCGTGCTCGCGCATCGTCGGCACGCCATGCCGCAACGGTCCGATGCGCCGTCCGCTTCAGAGCCCACGCCGCCATCCGCATCGGCGCCAATGCGCGATACAAAGCACACCGAAGCAACATCGGAGGCCGATTGGGGCGAGATGCCGCCGGAGCCCGTCGCCGCGAGGGCGGTGAAGGGCGTGATCCCGCTGCCCGCAAAAAAACGCTGACCCGTCGGGCACAGGCCGCCGCCTTCGCACAGGGCGGCGCTCGACGGCGAGAAGGCCCGGGGCGCGGTCCCGCGCAAGTGGCGAAGCATGGCGAGCGTATTGCCTGGCCGCTCACGCTCGCGGCCAAACGCGCAGGATCGTTGCAACCGCAACATTTTCGGTTCGCCAAACGCAAGACAGGCGTGGGCGCGCTCCATTGCTTCGTGCTGGACTGCTCGGCTTCCATGGTCGCGCGCGGCCAGCTCGCGCTCGCCAAGGGTTTGCTGATCGCGCTGTTCGACCGCGCCCGCGCGGAGCGTGTGGAAGTGGCTTTGATCGCTTTCGGCGGCGCTGGCGCGGAACTGCGGTTCGGGCCCGCGGTGCCGCGCTGGTGGAACGAACGCTGGATCGAGCCTATCGGCGGGGGCGGCGGCACGCCGCTCGAGGCGGGCATCGGTCATGCCGGGCGATTGCTGGAAAGCGCCGCGCGGCGCGATCCGGCGCGCGCGCGTCATCTCTGGCTGTTCAGCGACGGCCGCACGGCGCAATGGCCCGCACGGCCACGTTATGCCGATCACGTCACGGTGATCGATTGCGAACTCGGCGCGCTGCGCGTGGGGCGCTGCGAGGCGCTCGCTCAGGCCTGGGCGGGCGATTGCCTGGACGCTCAGGCGCTGCTCGCGTGAGCCGGCGCTAGCGCATGCTGCCGGTCCAGTACAGTACGTCGTCCTGACGATCGAATACGTAGACTTTCATCGCCATCTGCTCGGCAGCCGTGAGGCGGTCGAGTTCGAGGCCGAGCGTGGCGTGCGCGGGGTCGCTCGCTTCCGCATGCACGTTGCGGATGATGGCGGTGGTTTCGATCGCCGTATCGTTGTCGCCGGAACGCAACTGGAATGCCACGCGCAGCCGCTCACCAGGCTTGCCGAGCGCCCACGCCGCACTCACCGAAAGCCCTAGCGCGCTGATGCCGCGCGCGAGCGCCACGCCGTCGTAACCCGCGCCTTCTTCGCCGATGCCGTAGCGCACGGGAAATTGCGCGCGCACGCGAATCGAGCGGCGTTCGCGCAGGCGGCGGATGTTGGCGGGCTTCGAAAGCACGAGGTAGTCGAGCGGCGACTGATTGAGCGCATGCGCGGTGCATACGAAGCGATAGACGGCCTGGCTCGCAATCGCGACGATCTCCACGTTTTCGCCGGGCGCGATGGCGATGGGTCGGCCATCGACATAAGGCGTCGTCACGAAGAGCGCCTCGTTCGGCGCGAAGCCGATCAGGCGGCACGGGTGCATGGGCGCGCCGCTCGCGCCCATCTGCGGGCGCAACCCCATCAGCGCGCCGATGTTCAGATGCATGTCGCGCGGGGTGGCGGGCGCAGCGGCGGCATTGGCCGCCGCGCTCTGCGCGGCCTCGGGCCTTGCTACGTCGCCGCGATGCGGAGCGAAGTGCTGGAACAGAAAATCCCGCTCCGCTTCGCCCACCAGCACGGAGCCGGCATCGAGCAGCAAGGCGCCGTCGCCATCGACGACGGGCCAGGCGAGCGGCTCGCCTACCGGCATGGCGTCCGGCGTGAGCGGAGCCGCCTCGATTGCGGATGCGGTTGCCGTATCGGCGGCTTCGGTTCGAGCGTCAGTGGTGAGATTCGTCATCGGCGCAGGGTGGTCGGTGAGCAGTTCGCGCCGCGAATCGACTTCGCGGCTTCATCTGGTTTACGGCGCTGCGGCGGGGAAGTTGAGTGCGTGCCGCGATTCGAAGGCGATTTCGCAAGCGGCAGTATGATGAATCCCGCATGCATTCTGTAATCGGCCGGCAAGCCCAGCAGGCCTTGCGAGCGGAGCAAGAGGAAGCGCCTCATGAAGCTCTGGAAACGATGTTTGCGAATGCCCGGTCGATGGAACCGGGCGCTCATGCAGTGGGTCGGGAGCCATCCGTTCATCGTCGGCACGATGGGTTCGCTCGTCGGCGCGGCCATCGTAGCCATCGTACTGGTGGGGCTGATGCAGCAGCGCACGCAGGCCATTGTCAGCACCCAGCATATTTCGGCCACACTCGTCTCGTTGATGTCGAACGACCTCGAGGCGAATTGCGGCATCTACGACCTGTTGCTGCTCGATGCCGCCGATAGCGTTCGCGACCCGCGCACGCAGAGTCTGCCGCCCGACATCCGCCGCAAGCTGCTCTTCGGCCGCGTGGCGACCGGCGCCTATCTCGACGACGCACTCTACGTGGACGCGTACGGCCATATCGTCGAATCGCAGGACGGCCGCGCGTATGCAGGGGTCAATCTGGCGGATCGGGAATATTTCACGGCGCAGCGCGAGCGTTCGGTCGGCATGTATATTTCAGACCCGATCCGCTCCCGTGTGCGCGACGGCCACTACTCGATTGTGCTCTCGCGCCGCGTGACTGAGCACGACGGTT
Source organism: Paraburkholderia sp. J76 (assembly GCF_905220295.1). Taxonomy (NCBI): domain Bacteria; kingdom Pseudomonadati; phylum Pseudomonadota; class Betaproteobacteria; order Burkholderiales; family Burkholderiaceae; genus Paraburkholderia; species Paraburkholderia sp. J76. The sequence continues at coordinate 236,837 of NZ_CAJMZJ010000007.1, read as the reverse complement.
CGTTTGGCGGCATCGTGATGCTCACGCTGCGGCTGGCGTACTTTCAGCAACTGTTCGACCGGCTCGACGTCGATTCGCGAGGCAGCGCGTTCATCATGCTGAGCGACGGGACCATGCTCGCGCGCCGCCCTTATTCGGACTACGAAGTTGGCGCGCAGACCGGACAACTGGATTACGTCCAGCCGATGCTGAAAACGAGCGGCGGCTCGTTCATTGCCACGGGCGAGGACGACAAGGTCGAACGCATCTACACGTTCAGGCGCGTGCCGCACACGTCGCTCGTTGCGGTCGTCGCGCCTTCCGTGGACGGCGCGCTCGCCGCATGGCGTCATCGGCTGCACATCTATGCGTCGATGGCGGCGATCTTCGGCGCGCTGGTCGCCGCTTCGTCGTGGCTGCTCGCGCTTTCCATGCGCGCACGCCTCGACACGCAGAGGGAATTCGAACGTCTCGCGGTTACTGACGCGCTCACGAGCCTCTACAACCGGCGCGCGCTCGACTTGCGCATCGAAACCGAGTGGCAGCATGCGAGACGCGCGGGCGAACCGCTTTCGGTGCTTTTCATCGACATCGACAAGTTCAAGCTGTTCAACGACTTCTACGGACATGCGCAGGGCGATAAAGTGCTCGCCGCCGTAGCGCGTGCGATACGCGAGGCCTGCCGCCGCGCGACCGACATGGTGGCGCGCTACGGCGGCGAGGAGTTTGCCGTGGTGCTGCCGGCCATGCCTTTCGATGGCGCCGTGACAATCGCGGAAGGGGTGCGCCAGCAAGTGGCGGCGCTGGGAATCGCGCACGAGCACAGCGAACACGGCACGCTTACCGTAAGCATTGGCTGCGCGACCTGCGTGCCGCGCGAAAACGAGGGCGCGCAGGCGCTGTTGCGCGCCGCCGACGCCGAACTTTACGTGGCGAAGCAGGCGGGGCGCAACCAGGTGAAGGCGCGCGAATTCGAGGGCGCGCCGCCCGACCCGCGCAACGCGCTGCCTACCTTGAAGGCGTGAGCGCGCGTTTCATCAGGAATCCTCGCGATACCAGCGCGGCGTATAAATCCACTCACCGCCGTCGGCGCGGGCGAACCCGCGCGTAGCCGACGAACCGACGATCACCATCGTGCGCATGTCGACGTCCGACGAGCGCAATTCCCCTAGCGTCGTCGCGCGCAGCGTCTCGCCGGGGCGGCCCACGTCGCGGCCCAGCACCACGCGCGTGTACGGCGCGCGCACGCTGCGCACGATGTCCAGCGCGCGATCGAGTTGCCAGGGCCGCGCGCGCGAAACGGGATTGTAGAACGCCATCACGAGGTCGGCTTGCGCCGCATGCAGGAGACGCTTTTCGATCACTGCCCACGGCTTCAGGTTGTCGGAAAGCGAAAGCATGCAGAAGTCGTGGCCGAGCGGAGCGCCCGCTTGCGCCGCTGTGGCGAGCGCAGCGGAAACGCCGGGCACGATCGCCAGCTCGACGGCGTGCCAGCGCGCATCGTCCGAGCCTTCGAGCGCTTCGAGCACAGCGGCCGCCATCGCGAACACGCCGGGGTCGCCCGACGAGACCACCGCCACGCGCCGCCCCTCGCTCGCCATCTCGAACGCGTGGCGGGCGCGCTGCAGTTCTTCGCGGTTGTCGGTGGCGTGGCGTTGCTGGTCCGCGCGAAACGGGCCGGCCATCGCCACGTAGGTTGCGTAGCCGACGATATCGGTGGCGCTGTCGAGCGCGGCGCGCGCGGCGGGCGTGAGAAGATCGGCGCGGCCGGGGCCAAGGCCGAGCACCGTGAGCTTGCCGCGCGCGCGGCCCAGCGCGAGCGGGTCGAGCGGCGCGGGGGCGCAGGCGAGGGCGATGCCTTCTTCGTTCGGCGCGTAACGTTCGACCTCCGCCGCAAAGTCGAGGGCAGCAAGCGTGGCTTGCGGCGTGTTCTCCGCGCTATCGACGAAACGCAGCGGCACGCCGAGTTCCGTCGCCGCGTTTGCGAGCGATGCATCGCACATATGGGCGCAAGGGGCGACGAGCGCCGCGAGCGCGAGCGGCGCGAATCCGTTTGCATGGAGTGCGCGGCGCGCGCGAACGGCCAGCGCCTCGTGCGGCGCGCCCACGGCTGCGACGATGCTGCGCGGGTGAATCACGAGGTCGTCGGCGCTGCCGTTCCACGCGTGCGCGCTCACGCGGATGGCGTGACGGGCGGTGGCGTCGCGCGGCAGATCGACGTTCTCCAGCCAGGGCGCATGGCCGTCCACGCGAGTCGTTGCGCCCGCAAGCAAATCGGAGACGAAGCGCTTGCCCTGCGCGAGGCTCGCCAGCGCATAGCCCGCGGGTGGATTGAGCAGGCACGTGCCGAAGCGCAATTCGCCGCTCGTGGTGATCGCGGGCGCGACCGCGAGCGCCGCGCCAATGTCGCGCGCCATCACGTTCACGCCGGTGAGTCCACCGAGCAGCGGCACGACGGCGCTGCCGTCTTCGGCGAGTGCGAGCACGGGCGGCTCCGCGCCCTTGTTGGCAAGCAGCGGCGCAAGGCAGCGGATCACGATGCCCGCCGCGCACAGCGCGACGACAGGCATGCCGCGCGTATAGCAGTCGCGCAGGTGTGCGCCAAGCTCGCTGAACGCGACATCGCCTTGCACGCGGCCTTGCAGCGCATGGATCTGCGCGCCCGCGTAAAGCGCCTGCACGCGCCGCGCCGTGGCGAGCGCGCCGGGCCCGAGAACGACGATGGCGGGCGGTGTCACGACTGCCATTTCATCCCCGGCATGACGAGCAGCGAGAAGTAAGGCGAAGCCATCGGATCGACCTCGTCGAGCGGGACGATGCGCTGGTTCGCCATCGTTGCGCGCTCGACATACAGCGCGCGATGCGCGAGCCCCAGTTCCGCCAGCACGCGGCGCACCTTGTCGAAGTTGCGGCCCAGTTTCATGATGACGGCGGCGTCCGCGTCGGCGAGACGCCGGCGCAGTTCTTCCTCGGGCAGCACGCCCGAGAGCACGGCGAGGCTCTGGTTGCGATAGACGAGCGGCACGCCCAGCACGGCCGCTCCGCCCAGCATCGAGCACACGCCCGGCACGACTTCGGCCTCGTAACGCGCGGCGAGCCGGTCGTGCAGATACATGTACGAGCCGTAGAAGAACGGATCGCCTTCGCAGATCACGGCAACGTCGCGTCCGGCGTCGAGATGGCGCGAAAGGATTTCCGCGGCGCCGTCGTAGAAGTCGGCGATGATCGCCTCGTACGAAAGCGGCGGTTCTAGCGCTTCGGTCGTTACGGGATACACGAGCGGCAGGCGTTCCTGCTGCGCTTCGAGGTGGGACTCGACAATGCCGAACGCGTTGCCCTTCTTGCCCTTCGCGACGAAATACGCGACCACGGGCGCGGCTTTGAGCAGACGCAGCGCTTTGAGCGTGAGCAGTTCGGGGTCGCCGGGGCCGACGCCAATGCCGTGCAGACGTCCTTTACGGATCATTTATTCGGTCTCCGAAGCAAGTGCGTTGACGGCGGCGGCAGCCATCGCGCTGCCGCCGCGACGGCCGTGCACGACGACGAAAGGCACGCCGCGATTCTGCGCCGCAAGCTGCGCTTTGGACTCCGCCGCGCCGACAAAGCCCACGGGAAAGCCCAGAATGAGCGCGGGGCGCGGCGCGCCGGCGGCGATCATGTCGAGCAGATAAAAGAGCGCGGTGGGCGCATTGCCGATGGCAACGACGCTGCCTGCAAGATGCGGCCGCCACAGTTCGAGCGCAGCCGCCGAGCGGGTATTGCCAAGCTCGCGGGCGAGCGCGGGCACGGCGGGGTCGTCGAGCGTGCAGATCACGGCGTTGTTCGCGGGCAGGCGCGCGCGCGTGATGCCGTAAGCGACCATTTTCGCGTCGCAGAGGACCGGCGCGCCGCCTGCTAGCGCGTGGCGGCCCGCCGTGCCCGCGCCTGTGGAAAACGCGAGGTCGGCGACCACGTCCACCATGCCGCACGCGTGGATCACGCGTACGGCGAGCTTTTCGAGGTCGGGGGGAATGCGCGAGAGGTCGGCTTCGGCGCGAATCGTCGCGAACGACTCGCGATAGATCGCCTGGCCGTCGCGGATGTAATCAGACATCTTGGGTACTCCGGGACCGTTGCGCGATTGCGAGCGCAGCGGCTTCGATCGTCAGGTTGCGCGCGACGAGTTGACCAAAGCGTTGGCCGGAGCCGCTTGGGGTGTCGTCGCGCTGGTACAGGTCGTAGTGGTCCGGGGCGCTCGCGAGCAACGTGAACGGCGCGCAGTGCGCGGCGGCGCAGGAACGCTCGCAGCCGGTGAGGTGGACTTCGGCGGCAGGCGGCAACAGGACGGCGAGGCGCCGGGCGTCGGCTTTCGTGTCAGCGCGGCTTTTTGCGCAACCCGTCGAGCCCGTGCAGGCGATGAGGCGCGCGAGCGGATCGGCACGCGAAACGACGAGGCCGAGCGCACGCAGGCGTTCGAGCGCGGCGGCCATCGCACGCGCGGGCACGTTGGGCAGCAGCACGCCTTGCCAGGGCGTTACGCGCAAGGTCGCGTCGCCTGCGTCTTCCGCAAGCGCGGCGAGCGCGCGCAGCGTGGGCGCGTCGATACGGCCGAGCGCGGGCTGCGCGCCCACGTATCCGCTGCCGTCGGCATGGAGTGCGTGCGCGCCCAGGCGCAGGTCGGAGGGGCTCGAGTTGCGATGCCACGTGTGCAGTGCGGCAGCGTCGTGCATCAGCGTGAAATCGCCGTGTTGTTGCGCGCGCTGCAGCAGCGCTCCGAGCGAGTGCGTTGCCAGCACGTCGCGCATACGGGTTGCATCTGCATCTGCGAGGTCGAGGAATGCATGCAGCAGCGCTTGCACCGATGCGCACACGTCGTCAGCCGCTAGCGTGCCGATTGGCCGCGCCGTGGGGCATCCCGCGAGGCCCACAGCGAAGCGCACCGTCGCGCCATGCGGCAGCGCGGCGAGCCAGATGTCGTGCGGATGTTCGAGCATCGCCATGCGCTCGGCGCCGTCCAGTTGCAGGGCGAATTTCGGCGAGAGTGCGGCGAAACGCGGCTCGCGCTGCATCATGTCGATGAGCGCGGCGGCGAGTACGGTCGTGTCGCACAAGGCATGAGGATCGAGGCCCGCTAGCGGGCTCAGCATCACGTTGCGCAATTCGTCGGCGGCGCAGGCGCGCTCGATCGGGCTCGCGACGCCGATGCCGGCGGGGCCGAGACCCGCGCCGATCAGCGCGGCGCTCAACGCGGCTTCCTCGCCCGCGAGCACGCCGCGAATCTGCACGTTGGCACGGTTCGTCAGTTCGAGCACGCCGTTCGCATGCGTCGATGCCGCATCGGCGACGGCGCGCGCACGCGCGGCGCCCAGCACGCCGCCGGGCAGACGGATGCGGCACACGCCGCCGTCGCGCGCGGCGACCACGCGCACCAGCCCCGGGCACGCGGAGGAGCGCAGCACGGCCAATGCAGCAGCGGGCGAGACGGACTTCGTTTGGTGTTTCAAGGGAATACCGGGTAAGCACCGCGCGCGAGCGGCGCGCTGCCCGCACGGTGGGCGGGAAGCGGCTGCGGTATCGGTACACCCCGTCCGATCCGGGTTTGCGCGAACAGTCGGCCGGCAGGTCTCCTGGCTCGCAGGTCGTGAACCGCATCGGCCTTCCCGGTAAAACCAGTGGCGTGGGTGGATGCGGTCTCGCTGCTCACAGTCGCGGGGGCGGCCACAGCATGCTGTGTTCCCTTTCTTGCCATCCGGAGCTGGCGCTTCAGCGCTGGCTCCGGTCTCATGCAAAGTTGCCTTAAAGGCGCCGGCGGACACGGTATTATGCCCGTTTTCACGCGCGCTACGGCCCGCAATCGGGTCGCGGGCGGGTGGCGGCATAGAGAATCAGGAAGCAGCGGGAGAGCGAATGCAGGGCACGCAGGCATGGCTGACGGTGGTGGGCATAGGCGACGACGGCTATGCGGGGCTCGCGCGCGACGCGCGGCGCGCGCTGTTCGACGCGGCCATCGTGACGGGCGGCGCGCGCCATCTCGCGATGCTCCCGCCACGCGTGCGTGCGCGCCGCGAGGCGTGGCCGCAGCCGTTCAGCGTCGATGCGCTGCTTGCGCATCGCGAATCGAACGAGCCCGTGTGCGTGCTCGCGAGCGGCGACCCCATGCTGTTCGGCGTGGGCGCAACGCTCGCGCGCCGCGTGGCGCCCGGCGAAATGCGCGTGCTGCCCGCGCCGTCGTCGCTTTCGCTCGCGGCGGCGCGTATGGGCTGGGCGTTGCAGGATACGGCGATGGTCTCGCTCGTCGGCCGGCCGCTCGATGTGCTGCGCCGCCATCTTCACGCGCGCTCCCGCGTGCTCGCGCTGAGCGCGGACGGACGCACGCCCGCGGCGCTTGCCTCGCTGCTCGCGCAAGCGGGTTTCGGTGCCACCCGTCTTGCGGTGTTCGAGCATCTGGGCGGCCCGCTCGAGCGCCGCATCGAAGGCCGTGCCGATGCGTGGCACGTGGAAGAAGCCGCGGCGCTCAACCTGGTCGCCTTCGAATGCGAAAGCGATGTGGCGAATGCGCTCGCTCGCGGCTGGACGCTCACGCCGGGCCTCCCCGACGACGCCTATCGCCACGACGGCCAGCTCACCAGGCGCGACGTGCGCGCGCTCACGCTCGCGCGCCTCGCGCCCACGCCGGGCGCGCTACTTTGGGACGTGGGTGCGGGCAGCGGCTCGATCGGCATCGAGTGGATGCGCGCGCACGCGGCTTGCCGCGCGATTGCGATCGAGGCGCATGCCGAACGTCAGCGCTTCATCGAACACAATCGCGCCGCGCTGGGCGTGCCCGGTTTGCAGCTCGTCGCGGGCCGCGCGCCCGCAGCGCTCGCAGGGCTCGCGACGCCCGACGCGGTGTTCATCGGCGGCGGCGTGACCGTGCCCGGCGTGCTCGAAGCATGCTGGGATGCGCTCGCGAGCGGCGGCCGGCTCGTTGCAAACGCGGTGACATTGCAGAGCGAAGCGACGCTCGCGGCGTGGCGCACGCAGCACGGCGGCACGCTCACGCGCATCGGCATCGGCGAGGCGCAGCCGCTGGGCGGCTTCGACACATGGCGCCAGGCGTTGCCCGTCACGCTCTACGAGGCGGTCAAGCCATGACGCCACGCGTCTTGCTGCTGGGCGGCACCGGCGACGCGCTGGCCATCGCTCGTACACTCGGCGCGCCGCACGTGTACTCGCTCGCGGGACTGGGCCGCGTGCCCGCCGATCTCGCCTGCGCGGTGCGTGTGGGCGGTTTCGGCGGCGCAGAAGGGCTCGCGCGCTTTCTCGCCGACGAAAACATCGCGCTCGTTTTCGACGCCACGCATCCATACGCCGCGCAGATCAGCGCCAATGCGGCGCGCGCATGCGACGCGGCACAGGTGCCGTACTGGGCGCTGCGGCGCGCACCGTGGCAGCCACAGCCCGGCGACGACTGGCGCGGGGTCGGCGGCTGGCGCGGCGTAATCGAAGCGCTTGCGCCGTTCGCGCGCCCGCTCTTTACGCTCGGGCGCGAACCGCTCGCGCATCTGCACGAAGTGCCGCCGCGGCAGTACTGGACCATCCGTTGCCTCGAAGCGCATCCTGGCCACGCTCGCGCCCGCATCATCGACGCGCGCGGGCCGTTCACAGCCGAAGGCGAGCGCGCGCTTTTCACGGAAGCGCGCATCGACGTCGTCGTCAGCAAGAACAGCGGTGGCGCGGCGACCGAGGCGAAGCTCGCTGTCGCGCGCGAACTGGGCTTGCCCGTGGTGATGATGCAGCGGCCGCCGCTGCCGCCCGCGCAGCGCGAATTCGCATCGGCGCAAGAGGCGACCGGTGCGCTCGACGACTACATCAAGCGGAGTTTCAGCGCATGACAGTGTTCTTCATCGGCGCGGGACCGGGCGATCCTGAGTTGATCACCGTGAAGGGCCAGCGCCTCGTGCGCAGTTGCCCCGTCATTCTCTACGCGGGCTCGCTCGTGCCGCCGGCCGTGCTCGAAGGCCACCGCGCGCATAAAGTGGTCGATACCGCGCCGCTCACGCTGGACGAAATCGTCGCGTTGCTCGAAAGCGCGCACACGCAAGGCTTCGATGTGGCGCGCGTGCATTCGGGCGACCCGTCGCTGTATGGCGCTATCGGCGAGCAGATCCGCCGCCTGCGCATGCTTGGCATTCCTTATGAAATCGTGCCGGGCGTGACGGCGACGGCCGCATGCGCGGCGGCGCTCGGCAGCGAACTCACGCTGCCCGGTATTTCGCAAACGCTCATTCTTACGCGCTACGCCACGAAAACGTCGATGCCCGAAGGCGAGCGGTTAGGCGACCTCGCGCGTCATAAAGCCACGCTGGCGATCCACCTGGGCGTGCGCCATATCGCGCGTATCGTTGAGGAATTGCGGCCGCACTACGGCGCGGATTGCCCCGTCGCGGTGATCTACCGCGCGAGTTGGCCCGACGAGGAACGCGTGACGGGCACGCTCGCGGATATCGCTGAAAAGGTGCAAGCGACGGATATCGAGCGTACCGCGCTGATTCTCGTGGGGCGGGTGCTCGCGGCGGAAGGGTTCGCGGATTCGACGCTTTACGGGGCGGGGAAGCGGTAGGGCTACGAAAGCGCCCGCAAGTGCGCGCGTAGCTTGTCGACCTCGCCCTTTGCAAATCCCTTTTCTATCTCCTCATGCGTTTCCTGCCAGACCGGAAACGCGGCGCCGAGCAATCGATGCCCTTCGTCAGTAAGCCTGATCAAACGGCTGCGCTTGTCATCGGGGTCCTGCTCGATGACCACGAGGCCGCGCCGCTCCAGCGGCTTGAGCGCGGCCGTGAGCGTCGTGCGGTCCATGGCGAGCAGCGCCGCCACGTCTTTCATGCCGGGCGGATGCGGCCGGTTCAGCGACATCAGCAGCGAAAACTGCCCGTTCGTGAGATCGAGCGGACGCAGTACGTCGTCGAAGATGCGCGCGAGATTGCGCGCCGCCCGCTGCATATGCAGACACAGGCAGCAATCGCGCACCAATAGCGTGGTTTCGAAGGGAAGTTTCTTTGTGCGGGCCATGTTGCAATTATGTTGATATCAACCTATGCTGTCAAGGCCGGACGGGCGGCACGCCGTTGCCCCCTGTTTTTAGACCCGTAATCGAACCCGTAACCCGACCCGCAGTTGGAGGACACATGAGCGATCAGAAACTGTTTCTCGCTGTTTTTCTCGGTACCAAAGACAACGCCCCCATGAAGGCGTGGGCGGCGCTTCCCGAAGCCGATCGGCACGCGAAGGAGAAAGAGGGCATTGCCGCCTGGCATGCGTGGGTCGACAAGCACAAGGCGTCGATCGTCGATATGGGCGGTCCGCTCGGCAAGACCAAATCCATCGGCGAGCACGGCATCTCCGATACGTCCAACGCGCTAACGGGCTATACCGTGCTGCGCGCCGCATCGCACGAGGAGGCAGCGAAGCTGTTCGAAGGGCATCCGCAATTCACGATTTTTCCGGGCGCGGGCGTCGAAGTCATGCCCGTTCTGCCGATTCCCGGCGCATGAACGGAGCCGCGTCATGAAACTCTACGGTTTTGCCGGCACGCGTTCGCAACGCGCGCTATGGGGTCTCAAGGAGGTCGACGCCGATTTCGAATTCATCTCGGTCAATCTGCTCGAAGGCGAACACAAGCGGCCCGAGTACCTGCGCATCAATCCCGCGGGCAAGGTTCCGGTGCTGATCGACGGCGACCGCGTGATTCCCGAATCGGCTGCGATCGTGCTGTATCTCGCGGATAAATATCCGGAGAAGGCGCTCCTGCCCGCGGATCTCGAAGAGCGGGCGCAGGTGTATCGCTGGACGCTCTTCGCCGTCACCGAACTGGAGCAGCCGCTCTGGCGAATCACGCGGCACACGTTCGTTTATCCGCCCGAACAGCGCAGTCCCGCCGATATCGAACTGGCGCGAGAGGACTTCAAGGCGATGGCCGCGGTGCTCGAAAAGCATCTCGAAGGGCGCGAGTTCATCGTCGGCAACCAGCTCTCGGTGGCGGACTGCGTGACGGTTTATCTGATGGACTGGGCGAGCGTAGTCCAACTGCTGGATGGCTTCCCGCGTTTGCAGGCGTATCTGGACCGCCTCTACGCGCGCCCCGAGGCGCCGCAGCGCATAGCGGAAACGCGCAGGGCGGCATAAATGGAAAACGGCCCAATCGGATCACACCGATTGGACCGCTTCGTTACCGCACTACCTGAATTCAATGCGCCCGCGCATGCTCATGATCGACATGCGTGCGCGGCTGCGTCACCGTACTCACCACCGCAAGCACGATCACGTTCACGAACAGCGCGAGGAAGCCGATGTTGATGTCCTTGAACGCATCCGGCGCGAACGGAATCAACTGCGCCACGCTCACATGCGTGAGCGTCGTGACGATCACCACGAGCACGCCCGCCACGATGCCGCAGAACGCGCCTTGCTTCGTCACGCGGTTGCGCGCGGAGAGGCTGCACACCATCGCCGGGAAAAGCTGCGTGACGAAGTTGTAGCCCATCAGCAGCAGCGCGACGATGGTGTCGCCGCCATTGAGCGTGAAGCCCACCGCGACGAGCGCGACGATCGGCACGAAAATACGCGCGAGCTTCGCGACTCGCGCGTCGTCCGCGCTCTTCGCGAGGCCGCCGCGATAGATGTCGTTGGCGAGCAGCGTCGAAGCCGTGGTGAGAATCATCGAGCCCGGCACGAGCGCGGTGAGCACGCCCGCCGCGCCGATCACGCCCACGAACCACGGATCGAACGTCTGCAGCGCGAGGCGAAAGAGCGAGAGGTCGATGTCGCCGCCCTTCAGGCCCGGCACCTTGAGCACGGCCGCGAAGCCGCAGAAGAACACGAATAGCAGGATGAGCTGGTAGAGCGGCAGAATCATCGCGTTGCGGCGGAAGATGCGCTCGTTCTTCGCGGTGTAGACCGACATGAACGTGTGCGGCCACATGAAGAAGCCGAGCGCCGTGAGCAGCACGGTGGACTGGAACCATGTGACGCTCTGGCCGCGCGCCGGGAAGGTGAGGAAGCCGGGCTTGGCTGCGTCGATGGCGCGGAACATTTCGCTCAGGCTGCCGTAGTGGTGAATCGGCAGATAGATGCCGAGGAACACGGCGATGGCGAGAATCATCGTGTCTTTCACGACCGAGTTCCACGCGCAGCCGCGCACGCCCGAGACGATCACGTAGGCCGTGACCACGGCCGCGCCGATCCAGATCGCCGCCGTCGAGGAGATCGCGCCATAGGAGGCCGTCGTCACGATGATGCCGAGCCCCTTGAGTTGCAGCACGAGATACGGCACGAGCGCGAGCACGCCCACGCACGCCACCAGCACGCCAAGCGCCGGGCTCTGGTATTTGCGCGCGAAGAAGTGCGGCTGCGAAACGAGCCGGTGCTGCTTCGCGAAGCGCCATACGGGCGGCAGCATCCAGTACGAGAGGATGTACGCAAGCGTGCCGTAAGCCAGAATGTAGTAGACGGGCGCGCCCTTGCCATAAGCGAAGCCGCTGCCGCCGAGGAACGTGAAGGTCGTGTAGATCTCGCCGGCCATCAGCAGGAACACGAACGCGGTGCCGAAGCTGCGGCCGCCCACGGCCCACTGTTCGAGATTCATGTCGTGCCCGCGGCGGGCGCGCATGCCGAGATAGAGCGCGACGAGTGTCATCGCCGCGATGATGACGAGTGCGCTCATGGCCGCACCTCCGCATCGCCATCGTCCGAAAGCGCGCTCGCAAGCCGGTTGACCGGATCGAGCCGGTAGACGATCCCCATGATCGCCGCGGCCAGCACGACCCACATGACGATCCACGCCAGCACGAGCGGCATGCCGAGCACGAGCGGCTCGGTGCGATTGACGAACGGCACCCCTAAAAGGATGCCGATAAAGGGCAAGGCAGCGAGCAACCGCAGTGACATGGCAACTCCTCTTTCATATGAGAAGAAAAGAAACGTCGCGTCGGGGTGCGAGGCAAACCACTCTATGCTTGTGAACGCGCCCCGTAAAGCTGCCAAAAATACTGAAGCGTTGCCGCGCGGATTGGTGCAACGCGCCATTTCCCGCGCGCCCGCGACATCGATCAGGCACGCTAGACGCCGATCCGGCTACACTTCTCGCAGCCCGGCGCGCGCTGCGCATGCCCTTACCGGATCGCCTTCATGATCGAGAGCCTGATTTCAGACATTCTGTTCGGTTTCACCGGACTCATCAGCATCATCAATCCTTTGAGCGGCGCCTTTGTCTTTCTCGATCGCACCGCAACGCTGACCGACGAAGAGCGGCGCGTGCTCGCCAAACGCGTGGCGGTCAACGCGTTCTTCGTACTGGTCGTGGCGTTTTTCGTCGGCACGCCCATCCTGCATTTCTTCGGCATTTCCATGGAAGCGCTGCGTATCGGCGGCGGCCTCGCCGTGGCCGTGAGCGGCTGGCAAATGCTCAACGCGCCCGAGCCGGAGCCGGCCCTGGTCGATCATCCGGTCAAGCCCATGAGCCCGAGTTCGGCTGCGGGCAAGGCCTTTTTTCCGCTGACGATTCCGTTCACCACGGGGCCCGGCTCCATCGCCACAGCCATTGCGCTGAACGCCAACCGCACGCACAAGCTTTCGGCGTGGCTGCTTTCGAGCTTCGCCTCGATCGTGATTTCCGCGCTCGTCATGCTCGTGATCTATTACGTGTATAGCCGCTCCGCGCGGCTTTCGCAGTACCTGGGTGTGGAAGGCACGCGCGTGGCCATGCGCGTGTCGTCGTTTCTGCTCCTGTGCATCGGAGTGCAGATCATACTGACTGGCCTGACCGGCTTTCTCACGCCGATCGCCGACCTGCGCGCCGCGAAGTAGCGGCGCGTTCAAACGGGCCGGCGCACACGCGCCCTCACACGAAGGAGACCATCATGTGCCGCTGGCTCGCTTATACGGGCAATCCCGTGCAACTGGAAACGGTGCTGTTTCACGCACGCCATTCGCTGATCGACCAGAGCCTGCATTCGACCAAAGGCGCGACCACCACGAACGGCGACGGCTTCGGCATGGGCTGGTTCCAGGACCCGCACGACATTCCTTATCGCTATCGCAGCGTGCATCCGGCGTGGAACGACCGCAACCTGCGCGAACTCGCGCGCGCCGTGCGCGCGCCCATGTTCATCGCGCACATCCGCGCGGCCACGGACACGCCGGTGCAGGAAACGAACTGCCATCCGTTTCGTCACCGGCGCTGGATCTTCGCGCACAACGGGCTCATTCGCAGCTATCCGCTCATGCGGCGCGACCTGCTCGTGGCAATCGATCCGGATCGTTTCAACGCGCTGGAAGGTTCGACGGATTCCGAAACGATGTTCTATCTGGCCATGACGTTCGGCCTCGAAATCGATCCCGTCCCCGCGCTGGAACGCATGGCGGGTTTCGTGGAGGCCACGGCGAAAAAGCATGGCATCGAGCCGGCGCTCAACATGACCGTCTGCGCCTGCGACGGCGAGCAGATCGTCGCCGCGCGCTATTCGAGCGAGCGCAACTCGCGTTCGCTTTATCACACGACGTCGTTCCGGCATCTGCGCGAACTGTATCCCGACGACCCGCGCATCCAGGCGGCCGGCGACGACGCGTATCTGCTCGTTTCCGAGCCGCTCGGCGACACGCCCGATGTGTGGGCCGAAGTGCCGGAGTCGACGGCCATTCTCGTGCGCGGGGCAGAGGTCGAGTACCGGCCGTTCGTGCCGGTGGCGCCTTGAGCGGCGTAAGGGCGCGTTAGATCGGCGTCATGCGTTGCGGCGCATTTGCCGCGCCGCCGCGAGCGCGAGCACCTCGTCGAAGAGCGCTACATCCACAGGCTTCACGAGATGCCTCTCGAAGCCCGCTTCGCGCGTGAGTTCGATGTCGGCGGCCTGGCCGAAACCCGTCATCGCGGCGAACAGCGTGTGCTTGAGCGGCGGCAGAGCGCGCAGGGCGCGCAGCGTCGCATAGCCGTCGATCTCGGGCATGGCGATGTCGATGAGCGCGGCGTCGGGCGTGAAGCCGTCCACTTCCTTGCACGCGTGGGCGGCGCTGTACGCCACGCGCACGTCGTGCCCTTTGAGTTCGAGCAGCATGGCGAGGCTGTCGGCCGAGTCGCGGTTGTCGTCGACCACGAGCACGCGCAGCGGCGGCACGCCGGCCTCGGCGAGCGCGGCAACCTCGGCGGCGTCCGGGGCGAGCGGCGGCGCGTGCGCGCTCTCGCGCGCGAACGGCAGGCGAATCGTGAAGGTGCTGCCTTTGCCCGGCCCGTCGCTCGTGGCGGAGATGGTGCCCCCGTGCAGTTCCACAAGCGAGCGGCACAGCATGAGGCCGATGCCGAGCCCGTTTTCCGAGGGCCCCGGCACCGAGCGGTCCTGGCTGAAGAGGCCGAAAATCGACTCGTACGTGCCGGGCCGCAGCCCGCGCCCTTCGTCGCGCACCTGGATCTGCACGGCGCGCGAGATGGCGCGCACATCCACGACGATATGGCTGCTGTCGGGCGAAAACTTCGAGGCGTTGTGCAGCAGGTTCTGCAGCACCTGCACGAGCCGCGTGTGGTCGCCCATCATGGTGAGCGTCTCGTCGGGCATCTGCACGTTCACGTGCTGGCTGCGCGCCGAGGTGAACGGCTGCGCCGCGTCGATGGCGTGCGCGACCACTTCACGCAGATCGACGCTCGCCTCGCGCAACTCGATCTTGCCCGACGTGATGCGCCCGACGTCGAGCAGGTCGTCCACGAGCCGCGTGAGGTGCACGATCTGGCGGTCGATCATTTCGCTCGCGCGCTCGATGTCGGCGCTCGGCGCATCCCTCAGGCGCATGGTGGCCACGGCGTTGCGCACCGGCGCAAGCGGGTTGCGCAGTTCGTGCGCGAGCATGGCGAGGAACTGCTTCATCTGCTCGCTCGAATGCTCGAGTTCGTCGGTGCGGCGGCTCTCGGTCATGTCGCGCGTGACCTTCGCGAAACCCGTGAGGCGGCCGTGGCCGTCGTGTACGGCGGTGAGCGTAACGTTGGCCCAGAACATCGAGCCGTCCTTGCGCACGCGCCAGCCTTCCGTCGCGACGCGGCCAAAGTCCTTCGCGCGGCGCAGTTCGCGCTCGGGCAGGCCGGCGGCGACCTCCTCGGGCGGGTAGAACACGGAAAAATGCTGGCCGACGATCTCGGCCGGGCGATAACCCTTCAGGTTGGTCGCGCCGGAGTTCCAGCTCACCACGTGGCCTTGCAGGTCGAGCATGAAGATCGCGTAGTCGCTCACGCTTTCCACGAGCAGGCGAAAGCGCTCCTCGGAAAGCCGCAGCGCCTCGACCTGGCGGCGTTCGGCGGTCAGGTCGCGCGTGACCTTGGCGAAGCCGCCGAGCGAGCCGTCGCGCTCGCGCAGAGCCGTGATGACGACGTTGGCCCAGAACATGGAGCCGTCCTTGCGAACGCGCCAGCCTTCGTCGTTGAAGCGCCCATGCAGCGCGGCCTGCTCCAGTTCGTGATCGGGCCAGCGGCGCGCGTTGGCTTCATCGGTGTAGAAGCGCGAGAAGTGCTGGCCGATGATCTCGTGCGCTTCATAGCCCTTGATGCGGGCCGCGCCGCGATTCCAGCTCACAATGTAGCCATGCGCGTCGAGCAGGAAGATCGCGTAATCCTCGATCGGCTCCACGAGCGCCTCGAAGCGGCGTTCGTTGTGGCTTTCGGGGGCCACGTTGTGCGGGGCGAGGCCGGGGTCTGGCGTCGTCATGGTCCTCGGGTCTGTCATAGCGCCTGTTCACAGTCCGACAGGCTCTGGCATCTGGAAGCGGACTGCCCGCGCGCAGCGGGCGCCGCAGCTTACCACGCGCGCTGCCCGGAGCGGTCGTACTTTTCAGCCATTGCCGGAATGCCGGCGCGCACGTGGCGCTCCGCGCGGCGCACCTGGCGGGTAAGCAGCACGACGTGCGGCGGTACGACGCGGCGGGCCCGCAATGTCCAGAACGCGCCGCGCAGCAGCGCCACGCCCGCGGGTCCGAGCGAGCGCTCGCGCGCGAACACGGCGAGCGCGCGGCCGGTCGCCGCGATCGCGTCGCGCGCGGGCAAGCGCATCCACGCAACCCAGGCCGTGTTGCGCGCGAGCGCGCAATGCTGCGCGCGCGTGAACCACCGGTACAGCGGTTCGCGATGCGCGAGCGCCTGCTCGCAATAGACGATCTGGTGTCCGGCCGAAAGCATGTCGAGCGCGGCAAGCTCCTCGGCGCCGCCGTGCGAAAGCCGCTCCTCGTAGCCGCCGAGCGTGCGGAACACGGCCGCGCGGAAAATGCACGCGCCGGCCATGAAGTTCGCGAGCAAGGGGCCTGCCGCGCCTTCCGCGCCCGGCGACGTGGCGGCGAGCATCAGGCAGGCGGGATGGATTTCGCGTTCGTCGCCGCCCACCACGCGCGCGTTGAGCACGGCGACGTGTGCGTGGGCGTCCAGCAGTTGCGCCGCGCGCGCGAGGGCGCCGGGCGCGAACCAGGTGCTGTCGTCGCAGCACGCGACGTAATCGCTGCGCGCGAGCCTGACAGCGCGGTTGAACCCGGTCATGCCGTAATCGCCGAGCGACTGGACGATGCGTACTTGCGGAAATAGCGAAGCCAGCAGGGAGACGGTCGAATCCGTGGAGCCGTTGTCGGCCACGATGACGTCGGGGCGCTCGGGAAGGGCGGTGAGGCGCGCGACGGTATCGACGGTTTGACGCACGTTGTTGCGCGTGAGAACGACCACCGTCATGCGTGGCGCGCTGGGAGTTCCGGGGGCGTGGACGGAGTCGTTCATCGCAGCTAGCGGCGGGAGCCTGCCGGGGAGTTATTGAATTGATCTATGTCAGCATACGCCGATGGCGCGCGACATGCAGTACCTCAAATGTGCTAAGCGCAGCGGTGATGTTGCACTGCACGGTATGCAGATGCGCAAATTTCGCGCCGCGACCAGTGGCGCAATCGGCAGCGCGGTTAGCGGCTCACCCAGCGACTCAATCTCGGGCGCACACTTCGTCGAGATGGTCGAGCAGGTCGGCGGGATCCTCGTACACGCGCAGCGCGCCCGCGCGTTGCAGTTCCTCGGTGCCGTAGCCGCCCGACTGCAGGCCGATTCCGAGCGCCCGGCAGCGCTGGGCCGCGAGCATGTCCCAGACGCTGTCGCCCACCACGAGGCAGCGCTCGATCGGCACGTTCAGCCGCAATGCCGCGGCGACGAAAAGATCGGGGTCGGGCTTGGCGTGGCGCACTTCGTCGCGCGTGACCACGGTGGTGACGGCCGGGTCCACGCCCAGCGCCTGCAAATTCACCGAAGCCGTGGCGAGCCGCCCGCTCGTGGCGATCGCCCAGGGCACCTGCGCGGCGCTGAGCGCGTCGAGCAGCGCTCGCGCGCCGGGCAACGGGCGCACCTTGTCGGCATGGCGGCGATAGGCGTCGGCGTGTAGTTTTTGCAGGCGCGCGATGCGCTCGGGCGAGATCGCTTCGTGCGTCTCGCGCAGCAACTGGTTCATGAAGAGCCCGCCGCTCATGCCGATGCGCCGGTGAATGCGCCACACCGAAAGCTCGATGCCATCCGCGTCGAGCGCTTCCTTCCATGCGAGCACGTGCTGATAGACGCTGTCGACGAGCGTGCCGTCGAGGTCGAACAAAAAGGCCGATTCGTTGCGCATGGGTAGCTCCTCTGGCACGCGAAGATTACGTTGCGGTGGCGCAAAAAGTGTACGCCGCGCGCCGCCGCCGCGTCACGGTGCGCTGGCCGCGCTGGCTGAACTGGCGCCGGAGGCCGCCGCGCCTTGTGCGGCGCCCGCCTGCGGATACATCTGCAGCAGCACGCGCAGCACGCCGTTGGTCCACCCAAAGCCGTCCTGCAGCGGATATTCGCCGCCGCCCGCCGACGACGCCTTCGTAGCCGATTCGCTCACGTCGTACTTCTCGACCAGCTTTTGCGTGCGCGCGTAGTACGCCAGGTTTGTCGCGATCCAGCGCGTGGCGATTTCCTGGGCGAGGTCCTGTTCGCCGTAGCGGCGCAGCCCCATGACCGCGAGATATTGCAGCGGCGCCCAGCCGTTCGGCTCGTCCCACTGCTGGCCCGTGGCGATTTGCGTGGTCGCGAGGCCGCCCGGGCGCAGCAGGCCGGCGCGCACGGCGGCGGCCACGTCCTGCGCCTGCGCCTTCGTCGCGACGCCCGCATAGAGCGGATAGACGGTCGCCGCCGTGAGCCGGTGGGTGAGCGTGCGGTGCGCGAAGTCGTAGTCGCTGTACGCGTGCAACTGCGGGTCCCACAGCACGCGGTCGATGGCGTCGGCGCGTTGCTGCGCGCGCTTCGTCATCAGTTCGGCCTCGCGGGCGTCGCCCTTCAGGCCGTAGGCCTTCGCGAGCGTGCGTTCGAGAATCGCCATCAGCGAATTGAGGTCCACCGGCGCGAGCGAGGTCACGTCGATGGTCGCGAGCGTATGGCCGTCGGCGAGCCAGCGCGAGCTGTAATCCCAGCCCGTTTCCGCACCCGCGCGCAGATTGCGCCAGAGGTCCGAGGCGTCGCGCTGCGGCGTGGCCCGCGCGGTGAGGATGTCCTCGCGGTACGACTCGTCGCGCGGCCGGTTGCGCGCGTCCCAGTAACGGTTGAGCAGGGTGCCGTCGGGCAGGCGCACGAGATGGCGCGCGGCGTGGCCGGGCTTGAGCGTTTGCGCGCCGGCCATCCAGTAATCGTATTCCTTGCGCAGTTGCGGCAGATAGCGGAGGTAGACGCCGTCGCCGTCCTTTTGCGCGACGAGGCTCACCATCTGCGCGAAGAACGGCGGCTGCGAGCGGCTCAGGTAATACGTGCGATTGCCGTTCGCGATGTGCCCGTAGCGGTCGATCAGCGCGGCGAAGTTGTTCAGCTCGTCGAGCACGAGTTCGTGGCGGCCGCTCGCTTCGAGGCCGAGCATGATGAAGTACGAATCCCAGTAGTAGATCTCGTTGAAGCGTCCGCCCGGCACGACGTACGCATAGGGCAGCGGCAACAGCGACGAATACGGATTCGGCTTTGCGTCGGGGCGGCGGCTCAGCACGTCCCAAAGCGTATCGATGTGGGCCACCACGTTCTGGTTCGGATCGGAAACGTAGTGGTCCTGGGTTTGCGCCGGGGCCGTGAAGTACTGATTCACGAACTGCGTGAGGGCGGCCTTGCGCGCGGCATCGCCGGGGTCGCTCGCGTGCTGCTGGCGCCAACGTTCATAGGCCGCCCTGATCTGGGCGGGGCGCTCGTTGGGCAGCATGTCGGCGAACGTCTTGCTGTCGGGGAAGATCTGCGCGAGCTGCACGTCGTGATAAAGGCGGCCGTAGAGGTCGGCGGGCGTGGCAGGCTGGCTCTCTTTTGCCGCTTCGTGCTGCGCGGGCTCTTGTAATTCCTGCGTGCTGGCGGGCGCGCTGGCCGGGAGTGCGGTATCGGCGTCGGCGGCATAGGCGGTTGGGGCGAGCGGCCATGCGAGGCACAACGCGGCGGCGAGCGCGGCGGCAAACGAGGTGGCTAGCGGTGTGCGGCGGGTTTTCGGGGAGTATTCGGGTGAGCGGGAGCGGAGCGGCAAAGGCATGGGCTGGATGTTCTTGGTGAGCGAGGCGCGCGGGCGCATCGGTTAAGCGCAGGCGAAGCGTGCCAGGGAGCAATTCCCGTTCCGCCGAAAATCTGGCGGAAAGCGGGCAAATGCGGCGCTATTCGAAATCGGGATAGTCCATATTCTCGATATCGCGTTGCGCGATAACGGATGTCGCGGCGAAACTTGCGAAAAATCAATTCAGACAACGCCGCATCAGGAGACATCACATGCGCACTCAGGTTGGCATCATCGGCGCCGGGCCCGCGGGCCTGCTTCTTTCCCATCTTCTGCATTTGCGTGGCATCGACTCGGTCGTGCTGGAGCTGCGCGGCCGCGAGCAGATCGAATCGACCATTCGCGCCGGCGTGCTCGAACAGGGCACGATGGACGTGCTCACCGAAGCCGGCGTCGGCGCGCGAATGAAGGCCGAAGGCGCGCTGCATCACGGCTTCGAGCTGGCGTTCGAAGGCAAGCGCCGCCGCATCGATCTCACCGGTCTCACGGGCAAAGCCATCACCGTCTACGCGCAGCACGAAGTGCTCAAGGACCTCGTGGCCGCGCGCGTGGCCGCGGACGGCAAACTCTTCTTCAACGTTTCAAACACGTCGATTCACGGCGTGGAAACGAATACGCCGTCGATCCGCTTCACGCACGAAGGCGACGAGCACGAACTGCATTGCGACTACGTGATCGGCTGCGACGGTTTCCACGGCGTGTCGCGCGCCGCGATTCCGGCGGCGCTGCGCCAGGACTACGAGCGCGTGTTCCCGTTCGGCTGGTTCGGCATCCTCGCCGAGGCGCCGCCCACTTCCGGCGAACTGATCTACGCGCGCCACGATCGCGGTTTCGCGCTCATCAGCACGCGCTCGCCGAACGTGCAGCGCATGTATTTCCAGTGCGATCCGAAGGACAACGTCGAAAACTGGTCCGACGACCGCATCTGGGCCGAACTGCACGCGCGCGTCGATTCGCTCGAAGGCCATCAGGTGGTGGAAGGCAAGATCTTCCAGAAGAACATCGTGGGCATGCGCAGCTTCGTCACGACCACGATGCAGCATGGCCGCCTCTTTCTCGCGGGCGACGCGGCGCATATCGTGCCGCCTACCGGTGCGAAGGGCCTCAACCTCGCGGTGTCGGACGTGCGCGTGCTGACCGCGGCGCTCGTGGCGTTCTACAAGGAAGGCCGCACCGATCTGCTCGACGGGTATAGCGAAACGGCGCTGCGCCGCATCTGGCGCGCGGAGCACTTTTCGTACTGGATGACGCGCATGATGCACCGCCTCGACGACGCCACGCCGTTCGAGCAGCGTTTGCAGGTGGCGGAACTGGAGCATGTCACCACGTCGCGCGCCGCCGCGACGGCGATGGCCGAAAACTACGTGGGCGCGGTTGCGGTGTGAGTTAAGCGCAACGAATGAAAAGGCCGCGCGAGTCCCGAAGGGTTCACGCCCTCCTGCGTTTACGACGTCGCCGTGAGCGGCGCGATATTCAGTTCGCTGGCGATATCCGCAAAAGGCTTTCTCACGGAGTCGGGCAGCACGATGGTCTGCGTGTGCCGCGCACGATTTTCCGCTTCGTACTGGCCGGGATACTGCACCGGCTGCGCCGGGTCCTGCGGCGGGCAACTGAGCAGATAGTCGAGGAACGAACCCACCTCCTGCGAACGCCAGGTCGTGTTGAAATCGACCTGCGGATCGAGCACGAGCGCGAACAGATTATTGGTCGCCACGCCGTTGCGCGGGTTGTCCGGATGGATCGTCCCGCCGCCCGAGAGCACGCCCGCGAGCAGTTCCGCCACGAGCCCGAGCGCATAGCCCTTGTGCAGCCCGAACGGAAGCAGCGCGCCGGGCGGGTCGGCGAACAGCACGCCAGGGTCGTTGGTAGGCTGGCCGTTTGCGTCGATCACCGAGCCATCGGGTGCGGGCAGACCGTTTTCGGCGAGCACGCGCGCTTTGTTCACGGCGATGGCGCTGGTGGCGATGTCCACCACGAAGGGCGGCCGTCCGCCCGGCAGAGGACCCGCGAAGCACAGCGGGTTGGTCGTGAGCCGTGGCTCGCGGCCGCCGTATGGCGCGACGATCGGCGGCCGGTTGATCACGTTGCTGAACGCGAGCAGGACGAAACCCTGCGCCGCCACCATTTCGCCGTAATGGCCCATGCGTCCCAGGTGATGGCTGCGGCGCAGCGTCACGATGCACTGCCCGTGTTCGCGCACACGGGCGATCGCGTCTTCCATCACGACCTTGCCCACGTGCTGGCCGAAGCCGCTGTGGCCGTCGTAGCCGATCAGGCTGCCGCGATCGACCACGCGCTCGGCGCGGCCGTCGGCGGCGACGAAGCCCGCGGCGAGCACGCGCTTGTAGTTCGGCAGGATCGAGAGGCCGTGGCTCGCATAGCCCACGCGGTCTGCTTCGATCAGATGGTCGGCCACGTCGGCGGCGATGTCGTCGGGCACCGCGACGTGCGTGAGCACGGCCGTGGCGAAGCGGCGTGCGTCGTCGATATTGACTTCCATGAGCGGCTCCTCGCTAACGGTGCGACGTTCGGGTGCAGCGGTCAGATCCAGCCCAGCCAGCGCCACCACGTCGCGGCGAACAGCAGCAGGAGCACGTAGCCGACGACGGTCAGCACGATGCCCACGCGCGCGAACTGCTTCGCGGTGAACGTTTCGGTGGCGAGGCACACCATGTTTTGCGGCGCGTTGATCGGCAGGATGAAGCCGAAGCTCACGACGTAGCCGAGCAGCATCGTGAGACCGAGCCGGTTGAAGTCGCCCTGCATGGACTGCAGCACCGACACGAGAATCGGCAGCATCGCGGAGGTAAGCGCCGTCGCGCTCGCAAAACCGAGGTGAATGAGGATGAGAAACGCCGAGAGAATGGCGAAGGCCATGAACGGCGTGGCGGTGTCGAGCCCCGTGTGATGCGCGACGAGGTCGCCGAGCCATTGGCCCGCCTTCGTCGTGAGGAGCGCCGTGCCGAGACTGATGCCCACGCCGAACACGATCACCGTGCCCCAGGGAATGCGGCTTTGCACGGTTTTCCAGTCCATCACGCCAAAACGCGGCAACAGCAGCAGCACCAGACCCACGTAAGTGACCGAGGTGGTGTCGAACGGGTGCAGCTTGCCTTCGGTCGCCCAGAAGCACAGCAGGCCGATGGAAACGCCCAGCAGGCGCTTTTGCGGGCCAGTCATGGGGCCGAGTTCGCGCAGCGAGGCTTCGACGGCTTCCTTGCCGCCCGCGATGGCGTCGGCTTCGGGCGGCAGCATCTTGAGCACGATGAAGAGCAGCGCCGCCGACATCACGATCGCCCACGGCGCGCCCGCGATGAGCCAGTCGAGCCACGTGACGCGCGCGCCGAGCATCTTGTCCATGAAGCCCACGGTCAGCAGATTCTGCGCGGCGGCGGTCTGGATGCCGACGTTCCAGATGCTGGTGGCCTGCGCCACGACGATCATGATGCCCGCCGCGATGTTCGAGCGCTTGTCCACGCCGAACGCCGAAATCACGCCCACCATGATCGGCACGACGCACGCGCTGCGCGCGGTGGCGCTGGGCACCACGAGCGAGAGCACGATGGTCACGGCGACCGCGCCCATCAGGATGCGCCGCGTAGTCGTGCCGATGAGCGAGAGCGTGACGAGCGCGATGCGCCGGTCGAGACCGGTGACGGTCATCGCCGCGGAGATGAAGAGGGCGCCGGCCACGAGCGCGAGCGCGGAATTGGAGAAGCCCGCGAGCGCCATGCTGATGGCCCG
This sequence comes from Paraburkholderia sp. J76, assembly GCF_905220295.1. Lineage (NCBI taxonomy): Bacteria > Pseudomonadati > Pseudomonadota > Betaproteobacteria > Burkholderiales > Burkholderiaceae > Paraburkholderia > Paraburkholderia sp. J76. Next base: position 213,576 of record NZ_CAJMZJ010000007.1, on the reverse strand, counting down.
GTTGGTGCCGTAATCGACGGCGGGGTTCTCGATGGTCGGCGCGGTGCCCACCAGAAACGCCATGAGCGAGGTGATGATGATGGCGCTCGCTTCGTACGACACGGCTTCGGTGAGCCAGACGACCACGGCGAACGCGAGGATGGCGAGCATGCGCTGGCCGGCGGGCGGCAAGCTGTCGGGCAGCGGCAGCAGAAGCACGACGACGAGCGCGACCACGCCCGCGATCAAGCCCACCGGGACGCCTTTTTTCTGCGGCGCGGCGCTCGCGTTGGCGGCTGGCTGGGGTGCGTTCATGGCGGTGACTCCATGTTGGGCATGCACGCGGCATCGCTGGCGATGGCTCGTGATGGCTCGCGGCGGCGCGCGTGCAGCGTCGAAAAGCGGCGGTGTTGCGGCTTGCGAACGAGTCGGCGCATTCGCTTCGCGGATGGTACTGCCATTCGACTGACGAAGCGTTTAGCGTGTGCGGCGGGAGCGCGAAAGCGGGGGGACGTGCAGCGTTCAGGCGCGCTGCGTGCAAAGAGAGGGTGAGAGCGTTTTAACCGGCTGTGCGGGGCAGCCGGTTAAAACGCGGGATGACAACTTTGCGTAGTCGGTATTACTGGCCAGCGTTAGCTTTCTTCTGTGCGTCCTGCAGGCTCTGCGGATAGTTCGGGTCGTTCAGCGCCGGCTTGTAGCCCGCATCTTCCAGCTTCTTCAACTCGGCGTTGTTCTTCGCGCGGGCTTGCTTGCGGTCGGCCTTGCGCTGCGCTTTGGCCTGAGCCTTGGCTTCTTTCTTTTGTTCCTTGGTGAGCGGTTGCGTAGCCTGGTCTGCGGCAGGCGCGCTGGCTTCCGTTTGCGCGAATGCCGGTGCGGCCACGCCGATCAGGAATGCGGCGGTAGCCGCGGCGAGAGTCAGCTTGCTGGTGGTGGAGCGCATTGATTCCCCTAATGATTGGTTTGAACGGCATACGGGGTGCCGGGAGAACGGTTGCCGGCCGCTGCGCGGAACGCCACGGCCAACACCCGTTGTTCAATGTAATCGATCCACAACAAAGACGGTAGCGAGCGCTGACCCTGGCTAGCCGTCAACCGCCGCCGCAAGCGGCTCAAGCGGCCCAAGCGCCTCAATCGCCTCAAGCGGCGAGTTTCGCGGCGGCGGCCGCCACGACGCGCGTGCGTTCGGCGAGGGACGCCGCTGTCTGCGCGCGCAACCGTTCCACGATGGCCGGCGGCGCGCTGGCGGGGTCGCCCGCGTCGAATGGCGGCGCGGGCGCGTACTCCAGTTCGAGCTGGAGCGCCTGGGCGGCTTCTTCGCCGATCAGCTCGGCGGCGAGCGTCAATGCGAAATCGATACCCGCGGTGATGCCGCCGCCGGTCAGCACGTTGCCGTCGCGCACCACGCGCGCTTTCACGGGCAGCGCGCCGAGCGGCTCCAGCAGTTCGTGGAAGGCCCAGTGCGTGGTCGCGCGGCGTCCGCGCAGCAGACCGGCCGCGCCGAGCACGAGCGCGCCCGTGCAAACCGAGGTGACATAGCGCGCCGTGCTCGCCTGGCGGCGCAGGAACGCGAGCGTTTCGTCGTCCGGGATCAGCCGGGACACGCCGCTGCCGCCCGGCACGCAGATCACGTCGAGCGGCGGGCAATCGTCGAAGGTCGTGTCGGGCGCGAGCATGAGGCCGGTGCTCGAGCGCACCGGATCGAGCGTCTTCCAGATGAGCCGCGCCCGGGTGTCCGGCATCGAGGCGAGCACGTCGTACGGGCCGGTGAGGTCGAGCTGCTGGACGTCGGGAAAGCAGAGGAATCCGATCTGTAGTGCCATGAGGTGTTTCCGGTCAAGGTTGAACCGCCGAAAGGGCCGGCGGCGTGCCGACGAACTGGAAATCACTGTAATCTCGCCACCGTGCGCGGCCGTGCCAAAAGCGGCGAAAAAACTGCCAGTGCGGCTCGCGCGAGTACAATCGCGCGCCGTGCACTACCGCAACAGGAAATACGCAACATGAATACGCCAGCCCCAGCCACGACCACCCCAAGCCGGACCCGTTCGTTCACGACGGTCTTCCTGATAGAGATGTGGGAGCGCTTCGGCTACTACGGCATGGCGGCGCTTCTGGTGCTGTTCATGGTCGAGCAGGTCGGCTTCGGCGACCGCCAGGCGAACCTCACCTGGGGCGCCTTCGTGGCGCTGGTTTTCTCGGCGCCGGCGCTTGGCGGATGGATCGGCGACCAGATTCTCGGCGCGCGGCGCTCCATGGTGGCGGGCGCCGTGATCCTCGCGGCGGGCTACTTCATGCTCGCGCTGCCCAACGACAGTTTGAGCCACATGTACGCGTCGCTGGGCGTGATCGTGGTCGGCAACGGTCTGTTCAAATCGAATGCGGCGAACCTCGTGAGGCGCATCTACGAGGGCGACGACGCGCAGCTCGACAGCGCGTTCACCATCTACTACATGGCCGTGAACATCGGCTCGACCGTCTCGATGCTCGCCACGCCGTGGATCAAGGAGCACTGGGGCTGGCACGCCGCGTTCGGCGTGTGCTGCGCGGGCATGGCGCTCGGCATCGGCAATTTCCTGCTGATGCGCCGCACGCTCGCGCGCATCGGTTCCGCTCCCGACGACCAGCCGCTGCACCTGGGCCGGGCCGCGCTCGTGGCGGTGGGCGCCGTGGCGCTCGGCGCGGCGACGATGTTCGTGCTCCAGCACGAGACGATCGCGCGCGATTGCGTCTATGCCGCGGCCGCCGCCATTCTCGCGATATTCGGCTGGATGCTCGTGCGCTGCGAGCATGCCGAGCGCGCGGGCCTGATCGCCGCGCTCATCCTCACGTGCCAGGTGATCCTGTTCTTCGTGTTCTATCAGCAGATGTCGACTTCGCTCACGCTCTTCGCGCTGCGCAACGTCGATCCGCAGTTTTCGCTGTTCGGCATCGCGCTGTTCAAATGGAGCCCGGCGCAGTTTCAGGCGCTCAACCCCATCTGGATCATGGTGCTCTCGCCGGTGCTCGCCGTGCTTTATACGTCGCTCGCCCGGCACGGCCGCGACGTGCCCGTGGCGGTGAAGTACGCGCTCGGCTTCGCCGTGGTGGCCGCGGGCTTTTTCGTGTTCGCGGCGAGCGGGCGTTACGCGGTGCAAGGGCGCGTGTCGTCGTGGTTCATGGTGGCCGGCTACGGGCTCTATTCGCTCGGTGAACTGCTCGTGAGCGGCCTCGGCCTTGCGATGATCGCGCGCTACGTGCCAGCGCGAATGAGCGGCTTCATGATGGGCGCGTACTTCGTCGCGACCCGCGTTTCGCAATATCTGGGCAGCGTGGTCGCGAATTTCGCGCAGATGCCCTCGGGCGCACTCGATCCGCTGACCTCGTTGCCGCTCTATACGCGGCTTTTCACGGGCCTCGGCTGGCTCGCATCGCTCGGCGTGCTGGTGGCCGTGCTGCTGTTGCCGCTCATGAGCCGCCTCTCGCGGGAGCATCACGCAAAATGCGGCGCGCAGGCCACGCGCGAGCCGCGAGCTGAAAGCATCGAATAATCGATTGGCGCAACGGGGGCGCGCCGCGTTCAGCCGCTGCCTGATTTGCTGCGGCTGAAGCGGCGCGTTTCCCGCTTCGAACTTCTGCTTCGCACTCAGGCGGGCATCTTGCGGAACGTCACGGCGATGCGGTTCCAGCCATTGATAGCGATGATCAGCAGCGTGAGGTCGGCGATCTCCTGATCGCTGAAGTGCGGCTTCACGCGTTCCCAAACGTCGTCGGGCACATGCGTTTGTGCGAGCAGCGTGACCGACTCGGTCCATTCGAGCGCCGCGCGCTCGCGCTCGGTGAAGAACGGCGTTTCGCGCCACACCGATACCGTGGCGAGCCGGCGCGCGGTTTCGCCGCCCTGGCGCGCGTCCGTGGTGTGCATGTCCACGCAGAACGCGCAGCCGTTGATCTGCGAAGCGCGCAGGCGCACCAGTTCCGCGAGCGGCTTTTCGATCGAGCTTCTGCTCGCCCGCTCCTCAAGTGCGATCATGGCCTTCGTGCCTTCCGGGCTGGCCTTGTAGAAATCCAGACGTTGCTGCATGAGCGTTCACCTTTTGAGTTGAATGGCGTAACCACAAGCGCACTTTAGGCGCTACGCTGGCGCGTTCACATAGCCATTCTGGCAATATTTCGGGTGACCACTTTCGCTCTCGTCGAACGCTAACAACAGCGTCATCATGGAACTCCACGTTACTGTGTCGGGCCGTCGCGACCTCGCGGGCCAGATCTATCGCCAGCTACGCGACAGCATCGTCGACGGCCGCCTCGCGGGCGGCACGCGCCTGCCGTCCACGCGCGATCTCGCGTTGCAGCTTGGCGTTTCGCGCAAGACGACGCTCGATGTCTTCGAACGCCTGCTCGCCGAAGGCTATCTGAACTCGCGGCGCGGCTCGGGCACATTCGTCGCCGACACGCTCGAACGTCTGCCCGCGCGCGAGCGCGGTCATCCGAATCCGCAGATTCGCGCGGCCACCGCGGGGGCCGGCGTCGCCACTTCGGTGCACAAGGCGCAGGCCACGCCGTGGTGGCGGCGCCAGGCCGAAGCGCTGCACGGCTCGGTGCCGCGTCTGGACCCGCGGCTCGCATGCGACTTCGCGGGCGGCATCACCGACAAGTCGCGCTTTCCCTTCGACATCTGGCGGCGCTGCATCAACGATGCGCTGCGCGTGCAGGCGCGCGGTTACGGCATGTATCGCGAACCGGCGGGCGAGGAGAAGCTGCGCCTCGCGGTGTCGCGCTATCTCGCGTTCAACCGCGCGGTGCAGGGCAACTGGCAGGACGTGATCGTCACGCAGGGCGCGCAGCAGGCGCTCGATCTGCTCGCGCGGGTGACGCTCTCGCCGGGCGACGTGGTCGCCGTGGAAGACCCGGGCTATCCGCCCGCGCGCGACATCTTCGCCGCATTGGGCGCGAAGGTCGTGCCGGTGCCCGTGGATCGCGAGGGGCTCGTCGTCGCGCGTTTGCCCAAAACGGCGCGGCTCGTCTACGTCACGCCTTCGCACCAGTTTCCGCTCGGCATGCCGATGAGTCTCGCGCGGCGCGTAGCGCTGCTCGAATGGGCGCAGGCGCGCGGCGCGCTCGTGATCGAAGACGACTACGACTGCGAATACCGCTTCGAAGGCCGCTCGATGGAGCCGCTCAAGAGCCTCGACAACGCCGGTTTCGTAGCCTACGTGGGCACGTTTTCGAAGACGATGTTCCCGGAACTGCGCGTGGGCTACATGGTGCCGCCTGCCGCGCTGGCCGCGCCGCTTGCCCGTGCGCGGCAGATCGGCGACGCCCACGGCTGCGTGCTCACGCAGACGGCGCTCGCCGACTTCATGCTCAACGGCCATTTCGCGCGCCATGTGCGGCGCATGCATCAGACGTATTCGAAGCGCCGCGACATGCTGCTCGCGCATTTGCGCGGTCCGCTTGCGCCGTGGCTCGAACCCGTCATGCCGAACACGGCGGGCCTGCATCTGGCGGCGCGGCTCGTCGCGCCGCTCGACGCCGCAGCCGTGGCGCAGGCCGCGCGCGGCGCATCGATCGGGCTGCATCCGCTCGCGCCGTTTCATCTCGAAGCGCCTGTGCAGAGCGGTTTTCTGTTCGGTTACGGCGGCGTCGACACCGAGCGTATCGACGCCGCGCTGACGTCGCTCGCCACGCTGTTGCGCACGCTTTGACTGCTGTTTGCCTTCGCGGCGAAACCGGCATGGCAGCCGAAATCATGCAAAAACGCCATACGTATGGCGTTTTCCTGACGAGCGCGCCATCCGTCGCGCTAGGCGAAGTGCGTTGCCCGCGAGTGTTTCCGTTGCGCCAGGTGCACGTTTACCCCTGTAAACAGGCGTCAAAATGTGTTCGAGAGTCAGCGCCGCGCAACAAAATCGTAACGACAATGCAAAAGCTTCACGCAAAACGCTTGCGCGTATGTAGAATCCGCCGTTGAAGCACGTGCATTCCGCAGTGCTTCTTCGATTCACTGACCAACACTGGTAGGAGAAACATGCCGACTTCCGCAAAGAAAGTGGCCAAAAAGGCAGCTGCCCCGGCCAAGAAGGTTGCCGCAAAGAAAGCGCCCGCCACCAAGACGGCCGCAGCTAAGAAGGTCGCCGTGAAGGCGTCCGGCGCACCGACGCCGATCAAGGACACCTTCACGAAGGCCTCGCTGGCTACCCACGTCGCTGAGCGTGCAGGCGTCGAACCGAAGGCTGCCAAGGCCGTGCTCGCCGCGCTGGAAGACACGATCCTCGGTTCGGTCCACAAGAAGGGCGCTGGCGAATTCACGCTGTCGGGCCTTCTGAAGATCGTCGTGCAGGCCGTGCCGGCGAAGAAGAAGCGCTTCGGCAAGGATCCGTTCACGGGCGAAGAGCGCTGGTTCCCGGCCAAGCCCGCATCGGTCCGCATCAAGGCGCGCGCCCTGAAGAAGCTGAAGGACGCAGCAGCAGCCTGATCTCGCTGATCGCGCAGCAAGCCGCGGCCTTCGGGTAGCGGCTGCCGTCAGTACCAGAAAATCCCCGTTGGCGTCGAGCCCACGGGGATTTTTCATTTGGTGCAGTTGGCGCGTACGATGTTGGTGCATCATGTTCTGATGTTATGGTAAGAAATCCGGCACAATGCTCCGTGCTTTACGGGGTATATGTCATCGATAACGTGCGTGAGCGATGCCATGCGCCGAAGATTTGGAATTTCCATAACAAGGCACTATGCAAGCAGCCGATCTCAGTTTGCGCCAGGTGGAAGCGTTTCGCGCGTTGATGCAGTGGCGCACCGTCACGCGCGCGGCGCAGGCGCTGGGCATATCGCAGCCCGCGGTGAGCCGTCTGCTCGCCGACTTCGAAGCGAAGGTCGGGTTCGCGCTTTTCGAGCGCCGCCAGAGACGTTTGCTACCCACCGCCGAGGCGCACGCGCTACAAGACGAAGTCGAGCGCGCGTTCTTCGGCTTCGAGCGCGTGGCCCAGGCCGCCGCGCAGATTCGCGCGCAACGTCGCGGCGTTGTTCGCGTCGCCGCTTCGGCCGATCTTTGCGCCGACTTCCTGCCGCGCGTGGCCGCCGCGTTCGCGAGCGAGCATGAAGGCGTCGATCTCGAACTGCTGACGGGCGAGGCCGCCGAAATAGCCGGGCGCGTCGCGGCGCAGCGCTACGATCTCGGGTTCGTCGCGCAAGCGGTCGCGCATCCTGGCGCGCGTCTCGAATATCTGGGCGAATGGCCGCTGCGCTGCATCGTGCCGCGTGGGCACCGGCTCGCGCGCAAGCGCGTGATTCATGCGCAGGATTGCGCGGGCGAACGCTTCATTTCGTTTGCCGCGGCGAGCGAGGCGCGCCTTGGCATCGACCGTCTTTTTGCCGAGTGCGGCGTGGTGCGCGAGCCTGGCGTCGAAGCGGCGCTCGCGCAATCCGTCGTGGCGATGGTGGAAGCGGGAATGGGCATCGCGCTCGTCGACGCGCTCACGGCGCAGCACGCGAGCGCGCGGGTGAGCGTGAAGCGGTTCACGCCCGCGCTGTCGAGCGGGCTCCATGTCGTGCGCGGCACGCAGCGCGCGCCCACGGCGCTGGCCGATGCGTTCGTGTGGCACGCCGTAGCCGCGCTGGCGAAGGTGCGCTGAGGCTGTTTTGGCGCGGGCGCCTGACGCGAACCGCGTGCCTTGGAGGATTGCTTCTAAAACCGCGCGGGCATAAAAAAACCAGCCAGGGCTTGCGCCCGTGGCTGGTTTGTGCAGCGTGTGGTTTTTAGCTGCGTGGTCTCGCTCGCTGTGCGGAAAGGCTCGTCAGCCAGTTCCGGCGCCGGGCCGAAGCCCGGAACAAAGCGTGGCTTAGAACTTGTGGCGGATGCCCAGGCTGACCAGGGTCTGCGAGCTGGAAGCCGAGTTGAAGCCGTACGAGCCGATCGATGCGCCGGCTGCCGTGCCTGCCGGCTCGCCCGGTTGCTGGCCGTTGGCGTGCTGCCATGCGGCGACGCCGTACAGGTCCGTGCGCTTCGACAGGTTGTAGTCCGCGCCGATCGAAACCTGGTTGTACGTGTTCGACGAGTCGCCGGCACCGTGCGTCCAGGTGTAGCCGAGGCCGAGCAGCAGGGCCGGGTTCAACTGGTAGCCGAGGAAGCCGGCAGCGACGTTGTAACGCTGGGTCGAATCGAACGTCGAGTAGCCGTCAGGACGGACTTGAACGTTGCTGTAACGTGCGCCGAACGTGAACGGGCCGGCGACGTACTGCGCAGCGACCGCAGCGGTGCCGACCGACTTGGCCGAAGCGTAAGCCGAGTTGATCTGGCTGTCGAACATGGCGCCCGAGGTTGCGCCCGAAGCCCAGCCCACCGTGCCGTCCGAAGCCGTACGAGCGGCCAGCGACGCAGCGTTGTCCATGCGGAAGTAACCAGCGGCGATGTTGAACGAGCCGACGCCGTACGTAGCAGCCGCGCCCCAGCTTTGACCCGAACCGGTCGCGCCAGCCACGCCGCCCAGTGCGTACATGCCTTCGAACTGGAAGCCTTGCAGGTTCGGCGAGACGTACTTGATGCCGTTGTTCGTGCGCGAGCTGTTGTCGTTGTTGTCGACGTCGCCCGGCGTTGCGAACGTGCTGCCGAAGTAGTTGTCGCCCGTCAGCGGCTGAATCATGTCGACCAGCGGGTCGTACTGGCGGCCGAGCGTGACCGTACCGAACTGGTCGTGCGTCAGGCCGACGAATGCCTGACGGCCGAACATCAGGCCGCCCTGACCGAGCTTGCCGGTGTTGATGTCAAAGCCGTTTTCCAATTGGAAAATTGCCTTCAGACCGCCGCCCAGATCTTCCGTGCCCTTCAGGCCCCAGCGGTTGCCCGACAGGTTGCCGCCAGCGAGACCGACGAGGTTCTTGTTCGCGCCGTTGGCGTCCATCGTGTTGTGCGCCCACTGGATCGATTCGTCGATCACACCATAGAGGGTCACGCTGCTTTGAGCGTGCGCGGTGCCGGCTGCGGCCAAGAGGGCCAGCGAGAGGGTCGAGAGAGCGACTCGTTTCATTCTGTTTTCTCCACGCAGAAATTGTGTAGTTGTTGCGCGATGGAGAATAACGCAGCAGGTCAGGCGACCTGAACTGAAAAAATAAAGTTTGTCGCAAAAACCTGACACCGCCCAGGATCCCTTGTCACACGGGGCCTGCGTCGATTATGTCGATTTTAGAAATATTGGATTGTTGACCGGGCATTATTGTTGTTTTTGATAAAAGTTCCGTAAACAACCATTATTTTTTAACCTTACTGCGGCCTTTGGTAGCGGCCCCGATCTCGCTCGAACCATGAGAGTGACGACGCCTCCCGGCGGCCGTCATGGCTAGCGCCGCGCTCGCGACGAACAGCACCGAACTCCACGGATGACGTTTGACGTAGCGGTCGGCGGCGGCCACCGTGCGGCCCGCCTGGACGAGCGTGAGCGCGGCGGCGTAGGTGGCGCTGTCCTCCATGCGCACGACCGAACGGCGGATTTGCAGCCCCGATGTCAGCCTCCCGAACGCGCCGCCGTGGGCGCTTGCGCGTCCCACCGCACCGAGCGGCGTTTCCGATAGTGTCGATTTGTCCGCCGCAACGGCCGCAGCGAGCGCCGCAGGCATGGCCGTGGCGGCGGCGCTGCCGTTTCCGATCGGCACGGCCGACGGCGCCGGCGCGGCAGAAGGGTGGTCGGCACGCGGCGTATCGTTGCGCCCGACGATGGTGGAGGCGGCGAGGACGGACGCGAGCTTGGCGCGGCTGCCCGGCGGGGTTTCCTCGAGGAAACCCCACGCGCCGCGCGGGTCGTGCATGCGTCCGCGCGCCGCCGAGAATTCCGCGCCGAGCAACAGCACCGCCGCCGAAAAATAGAGCCACATGAGCAGCACGGCGAGCGAGCCCGCGGCGCCGAAGGCCGTTGCCATGCCCGCGTGGGCGAGATAGAGCGCGAACAGCTTCTTGCCCGCCGAAAAAAGCACGGCCGCGACGATGCCGCCAACCATCGCGTCACGCCAGCGCACGTTGGCGTCAGGCAGGAAGCGCAGCAGGGCGCCGAACGCGACGGCCAGCACCACAAGGCCCACGGCAAGCTGCATCAGATTACCGATGATCACATAAGGAGAGTTGCCCCAAAGCCACTGGCCGACGAAGGTGATGGCCGTATCGAGCACGAGCGAGACGATCAGCAGGAACGCGACGCCCAGCACGAGGCTGAACGAAATGAGGCGCACGCGCACGAGCGCCATCACGCTGGACGGTTGCTGCCCCTCCGGCGGCCAGACGATGTTCAGCGCGGAATTGAGCGAGGAGAAGGTCGCCGAAGCGCCGATCACGAGCAGGGTCAGCGAGATGATCGCCGCGATGCCGCCCTTGCCGCCCGCCCGGTGCGCGTTTTGCACGATCGTGGTGATGCCCGCGGCCGCGTCGTCGCCGAGAACGCTGTGGACCTGATGGAAGAGTTCGCCGCGGGCGGCGTCGGCGCCGAAAAACCAGCCCGCCACGGCAATCACCATGACGAGCGTGGGCGCGAGCGAAAACGCCGAGTAGAACGCGATGCTCGCCGCGAGCGACGGGCAGCGGTTGGCGATGAACTGACGCAGCGCGCCCACGACCCACGACGCTTCCTTGCGTGCGGCGGACTGCAGTCGTTCAGTGGAAAGCGTTGACATGATGGAGCGCCCCGTAATGGTTCTGCAGTGGTTCGCGAGTGGCTCATTCGCCATTCAATATTAGCAAGCCTGGTTCCCGGCCGGCCCCGCGCTGCGCGCGCACAAAGCTCGTGAACATCTGGCGCGATCCGTCTCCCAAAACGTCTTATACTGAAAATACCCACAACCAAGCCGAGGACTCATCATGCTGCAGATGTCCCGGCGTCAGTTCCTCAAGGTCACGGCAACGTCGCTGGCGGGTTCCAGCCTCGCGTTGATGGGTTTCGCGCCCGACAACGCGCTTGCCGAAGTCCGACAATACAAACTGGCGCGCACCACTGAAACCCGCAACACCTGTCCGTACTGCTCGGTCGGATGCGGGATCCTCATGTACGGTCTCGGCGATGGCGCGAAGAACGCGACCACGAGCATCATCCATATCGAGGGCGATCCCGATCACCCCGTCAATCGCGGCACGCTGTGCCCGAAGGGCGCGAGCCTGATCGATTTCATTCATAGCGAAAGCCGCCTCAAGTACCCCGAGTATCGCGCGGCCGGAACGAACGAATGGAAGCGCATCTCGTGGGACGAGGCGCTCGACCGCGTGGCGAAGCTGCTCAAGGAAGATCGCGACGCGAACTTCGTCGAGAAAACCGCCGACGGCAAGACCGTGAACCGCTGGCTGACCACGGGCATGCTGGCCGCTTCGGCGGGCAGCAACGAAGTCGGCTATCTCACGCACAAAGTGGCCCGCAGCATGGGCCTGCTCGCATTCGACAACCAGGCGCGTGTCTGACACGGCCCGACGGTGGCAGGTCTTGCCCCGACGTTTGGCCGTGGTGCGATGACGAACCATTGGGTCGACATTCGCAACGCGGATGTAATTCTGGTGATGGGCGGCAATGCGGCCGAGGCGCACCCGTGCGGCTTCAAGTGGGTCACGGAGGCGAAGGCGCACCGCAAGGCGCGGCTCATCGTGGTGGACCCGCGCTTCACGCGCACGGCATCGGTCGCGGACTTCTACGCGCCGATCCGCACGGGCACGGACATCGCCTTCCTTGGCGCGGTGATCAACTATTTGCTCACCAACGACAAGATCCAGCACGAGTACGTGAAAAACTACACGGACTTCTCGTTCATCGTGCGCGAAGACTTTGCGTTCAACGACGGCATTTTTTCGGGCTACGATCCGCAGAAACATTCGTACCCGGACAAGTCGTCGTGGAACTACGAGCTTGGCGACGACGGCTTCGTGAAGACCGACGACACGCTGCAGAATCCGCGCTGCGTGTACCAGTTGCTCAAGCAGCATTACTCGCGCTACACGCCCGAGATGGTCGAAAAGGTGTGCGGCACGCCGAAGGATAAATTTCTCAAGGTGTGCGAAATGCTCGCGAGCACGGCCGAGCCGGGCCGCGCGGGCACGATCCTGTACGCGCTCGGCTGGACCCATCACTCGATCGGCTCGCAGATGATCCGCACCGGCGCGATGGTGCAACTGCTGCTCGGCAACATCGGCATCGCGGGCGGCGGCATGAACGCGCTGCGCGGCCACTCGAATATCCAGGGCCTCACCGACCTCGGGCTCATGTCGAATCTGCTCCCGGGCTACATGACGCTGCCGGTCGAGAGCGAGCAGAACTACGACGACTACATCAAGAAGCGCGCGCAGCAGCCCCTGCGGGCCAATCAATTGAGCTACTGGAAAAACTACGGCGCGTTCTTCGTGAGTTTCATGAAGGCGTGGTGGGGCGACGCGGCCACGAAGGACAACAACTGGGGCTACGACTGGCTGCCCAAGCTCGACAAGCCGTACGACCTGTTGCAGACCATCGAGCTGATGAACCAGGGCAAGATCAACGGTTATATCTGCCAGGGCTTCAACGTTCTTGCGTCCTCGCCGAACAAGGCCAAGACGGTCTCGGCGCTCAGCAAGCTCAAGTGGCTCGTGATCATGGACCCGCTTGCGGTCGAAACTTCGGAGTTCTGGAAGAAATACGGCGACTACAACGACGTCGATCCGACGTCGATCCAGACCGAAGTGTTCCGCTTGCCCACCACGTGCTTCGCCGAAGAAAACGGCTCGCTCGTGAGTTCGAGCCGCGTGCTGCAGTGGCACTGGCAGGGCGCGGAGCCGCCTGGCGAAGCGAAGAGCGATCTCGAGATCATGTCGGGACTGTTTCTGCGCGTGCGCGCGGCGTATCAGAAGGACGGCGGCAAGCTGCCCGATCCGATCGTCAAGCTCGACTGGCCGTATTCGAATCCCGCGAGCCCGACGCCGGAAGAACTGGCGAAGGAATACAACGGCCGGGCTCTCGCGGATCAAACCGATCCGAAAGACGCCACCAAGGTGGTCGCGAAGAAGGGCGAGCAGCTTTCGGGCTTCGCGCAGTTGAAGGACGACGGCACGACCGCGAGCGGCTGCTGGATTTTCTGCGGCGCGTGGACGCAGGCAGGCAACCAGATGGGCCGGCGCGACAACTCGGACCCGACCGGCATCGGCCAGACGCTGAACTGGGCCTGGGCCTGGCCGGTGAACCGGCGCGTGCTATACAACCGCGCCTCGTGCGACACGGCGGGCAAGCCTTTTGATCCCACTCGCAAGCTCATCGGCTGGAACGGCAGCGCGTGGACGGGCGCGGACATTCCCGACTACAAGGTCGACGAAGCGCCCGACCAGGGCATGGGGCCGTTCATCATGAACCCCGAGGGCGTGGCGCGCTTCTTCGCTCGCGACGGCATGAACGAAGGTCCGTTTCCGGAGCACTACGAACCGTTCGAGACTCCGCTCGGCTATAACCCGTTTCATCCGAACAATCCGGTCGCGACGAACAATCCGGCGGCGCGCGTGTTCCCCGACGACCGCAAGATGTTCGGGACCGCGCAGCAGTTCCCGCACGCGGCGACCACGTACCGGCTCACCGAGCACTTCCACTTCTGGACGAAACACGCGCGGCTGAACGCGATCATCCAGCCGCAGCAGTTCGTCGAGATCGGCGAGGCGCTCGCGAAGGAGGTGGGCGTGGTGGCGGGCGACCGCGTGAAGGTGTCGAGCAATCGCGGCTACCTGATTGCCGTGGCGGTGGTCACCAAGCGCATCAAGCCGCTCACCATCGAAGGCAAGACGGTGCATACCGTCGGCGTGCCGCTGCACTGGGGCTTCAAGGGGCTCACGAGACCGGGCTATCTGACGAATACGCTCACGCCGGCAGTCGGCGACGGCAATTCGCAGACGCCCGAGTTCAAGTCGTTCCTCGTGAAGGTCGAAAAGGCATAGGGGGCGCGAACCATGGCATTTCAATCGCTGGACATCAAGCGCCTTTCGGCCACCACCACGCCGCCGCCCGGCGTGCGCGAACCGGTCACGGGCCAGGTCGCGAAGCTCATCGACGTGACCAAGTGCATCGGCTGCAAGGCGTGTCAAACGGCATGCATGGAGTGGAACGATCTGCGCGACGAAGTGGGCGTCAATACGGGCGTGTACGACAATCCGCACGATCTCACCGAGCACTCGTGGACCGTCATGCGGTTCTCGGAATGGGAGAACCCGGACGGCAACCTCGAATGGCTGATCCGCAAGGACGGCTGCATGCATTGCGAGGACCCGGGCTGCCTGAAAGCGTGTCCCGCGCCGGGCGCGATCGTTCAATATACGAACGGCATCGTGGACTTTCACGAGGAAAAATGCATCGGCTGCGGCTTTTGCATCACGGGTTGCCCGTTCGATATTCCGCGCCTCTCGCAGAAGGACCACCGCGTGTACAAATGCACGCTCTGTTCGGACCGCGTGGCGGTGGGACAGGAACCCGCGTGCGTGAAGACCTGCCCAACCGGCGCGATCGTGTTCGGCACCAAGGAGGACATGAAGCAGCACGCGGCCGAGCGCATCGTGGACCTCAAGGAGCGCGGCTTCCAGAACGCGGGTCTTTACGATCCACCGGGCGTGAGCGGCACGCACGTCATGTACGTGCTGCATCACGCCGATCAGCCCTCGCTCTATCACGGGCTGCCCGAGCGCCCGCGCATCAGCCCGATGGTGCGGCTCTGGAAGGGCGCCGCCAAGCCGATCGCGCTCGGCGTCATGGCGCTCACCGCGCTGGCGGGTTTCTTCCATTACACGCGGGTGGGCCCGAACGAAGTCACGGAAGAAGACGAAATCGCCGCGCGCGACGAGGCGCGGCGCATGCGCGGCGAACCACCCGAGGAGCGCTACGATGAAAGACCATGAACCGCGTCTGATCCTGCGCTACACGCGCAATGAGCGCAGCAATCACTGGATCACGGCAATCACCTTCATCCTGCTCGCGCTCTCGGGCCTCGCGATGTTTCATCCGGCCATGTCGTGGCTCTATGCGGTGCTGGGCGGCGGGCAGTGGACGCGCATCTTGCATCCGTTTATCGGCGTCGTGATGTTCGTGTCGTTCCTGATTCTTGCGTTGCGCTTCTGGCATCACAACTATCTCGACAAAGCCGACATCCAGTGGATGAAACAGATGGACGACGTGCTCAACAATCGCGAAGACCGCCTGCCCGAGATCGGCCGCTACAATGCGGGCCAGAAGCTGTTATTCTTTGTGATGGTGGTTTGCCTCGTGCTGTTGCTCTTGAGCGGCATCGTGATCTGGCGGCGATATTTCTCGATGTATTTTCCGATCGGGATTATCCGGCTCTCTTCGCTCGTGCATTCGGTCGCGGCGTTCGTGCTGATATGCGGCATCATCGTCCATATTTATGCGGCGCTGTGGGTGAAGGGGTCGATTGGCGCGATGACGCGCGGTTACGTCACCTGGGGCTGGGCGCGCAAGCATCATCCGCGCTGGTTCCGCGAGAGCATCAAGTAACGCACAGGCTGCGCGCCGCCTCGCCACGCCGTTCGGCAAAGGCAGTGGCGGCGGCGCGAGCGGCAAACCGCCGGCGCCCGGAAGGGCACGGCGGTTTTTTCTTTGTGAAGCCGTTCTGGAGCAGACTCGTCGTGACGCAACGCATTCTCGACCCGCAGCAAATCGAATCGCTCGATCCTTCTGCCATTCCGCGCATTCGCCTGCCCGAGCGCTTTGCCTTTTTCAGTACGCGCGCCGTGCGCCTGCGGCATCTCGCGGACCACAATCCGATTGGCGGCTACGTGCGGTTGATGGCGGCGCTCGTCGATGCGCAGCAGGCGGCGCTCGAACAATGCAGCGCGTTCATGCCTTCGCGCGAAGCCATTGCGAACGCTCAGCATCATTCGATGCCGATATTGCCGGCGCTTTCGGGCGAGCGCGATCCGCAATGGCGCGCGGTGCTGTATCGGCTGGTCGATCGTGTCGAAGCGGCGGGCGCCGTCGCGCCTGCGCTCGCGACCGTGCTCGACGCGCTGCGCGCCATGAACGAAGCGCAACTCGACGCCCAGGCCGACGCGGTTCTCGCGCAGCGCTACAGCGAAGTCGCACCCGCCACGGCGCCGTTCATCATGGCCGCGCTGCAGGTGGTGTGGACGGACCTTGCCAGCCGCATCGACGTGCGCGACATTCCTTATGTCGACGCGCCGGGCGTGTGCCCCGTGTGCGGCTCGCCGCCCGTCGCCAGCATCGTGCGCATTGGCGGGGCGTATCAGGGTTATCGGTTTGCGCAATGCAGCCTGTGCGGGACCGAGACGCATGTGGTGCGCGTGAAGTGCACGAATTGCGATTCGACCAAGGGCATTGCGTATCACGGCATCGAAGGCGGCAACGCTGCGCTCAAGGCCGAATCGTGCGACGAATGCCATACGTATCGCAAGATCGGCTATCAGGAGAAGGATCTCGACTTCGAGCCGCTCGCCGACGACCTCGCCAGCCTCACGCTCGACTTGCTGATGAGCGATGCGGGTTATCGCCGCGCGAGCCCGAATCCGCTGCTGTGGCCCGAAGTGCCCGGCGACCAGTAAGGAGCCGCGCACGCCATGAGTGAAGCCGTGGGACAGGCAGCGGAACACGACGCGCACACGCTCAACGCGCTGCTCGCCACCATGCCGGCGGTCGAGCGCGTGATTGCCTCGGAGCAAGCGCAACCCCTGATCGCGCAGTACGGGCGCACCCAGGTGCTCGACGCGATACGCGCCACGCAGGACGCCTGGCGTCGCGACGCGCGCGCTGGCGTATTGACGCAAGACGATAAGGAAACCGAATTATTTTCGCTGGAGCGCGTGATTGCCGCCGCCGCGCAACGGTTGACGGAACGCGCGCAAAGCCGCCTGCGTCCCGTTTTCAATCTCACGGGCACCGTGCTGCACACGAATCTGGGCCGCGCGCTGCTGCCCGACGAGGCCGTAAAGGCCGTGGTGCAGGCGCTCACGCAACCCGCGAACCTCGAATTCGATCTCGCGAGCGGCAAACGCGGCGACCGCGACGATCTGATCGGCTCGCTGATCTGCGAACTCACGGGCGCCGAGGCGGCGACCGTCGTCAACAACAACGCGGCGGCGGTGCTGCTGCTGTTGAGCGCGCTCGCCAATCGCAAGGAGGTCGTCGTTTCGCGCGGCGAACTGGTCGAGATTGGCGGGGCGTTTCGCATTCCCGATATCATGAGCCGCGCGGGTGCGCGCCTGCGGGAGATCGGCACGACGAACCGGACGCATCTCAAGGACTACGAAGCGGCGATCAATGCCCGCACCGCGCTGCTGATGAAGGTGCATTGCAGCAACTATGCGATCAGCGGCTTTACGAAGAGCGTCGAACTCGACGAACTCGCGCCGCTGGCGCGTCAGCGCGGCCTGCCGATAGCGGTCGATCTGGGCAGCGGCACGCTGGTCGATCTCGCGCAGTGGGGCCTGCCCGCCGAGCCCACGGTGCGCGCGACCGTGGAAGCCGGCGCGGACCTCGTGACCTTCAGCGGCGACAAACTGCTCGGCGGCCCGCAGGCGGGACTGATCGTCGGGCGCAAGGAACTGATCGCGAAGATCAAGAAGCACCCGCTCAAGCGCGCGTTGCGGGTAGGCAAG
Organism: Paraburkholderia sp. J76; assembly: GCF_905220295.1. Taxonomy (NCBI): domain Bacteria; kingdom Pseudomonadati; phylum Pseudomonadota; class Betaproteobacteria; order Burkholderiales; family Burkholderiaceae; genus Paraburkholderia; species Paraburkholderia sp. J76. Next base: position 196,034 of record NZ_CAJMZJ010000007.1, on the reverse strand, counting down.
CTCACGCTCGCCGCGCTCGAACCGGTGCTGCGGCTTTATCAGGCGCCCGAATTCCTGCAGGAGCGGCTGACGACGCTGCGCCTCCTCACACGCCCCGCCGCGCAAATGCAGGAGGCGGCGCAGCGCGCGCTGCCCGCGTTGCAGCGCGCGGTGGGCGATGCCTATGCCGCGAGCGTCGAGCCGATGTTCAGCCAGATCGGCAGCGGCGCGTTGCCCGTGGACGTGCTGCCGAGCAGCGGGCTTGTCGTGCGCCATGCGGGCAGGGGCGGTAGCGGTCGCGCGCTGCTCAAGCTCGAGCGCGCCTTGCGCGAACTGCCCCGGGCCGTAATCGGCCGCATTGCCGACGACGCCTTGCGTCTGGACCTGCGCTGCCTCGAACCGGCGGACGAAGCGGCGTTTGCCGCGCAACTTGCGGAGTTGCGCTTGTGATCGTCGGCACGGCGGGGCACATCGACCACGGCAAGACCACGCTGGTTCGCGCATTGACCGGCGTGGACACCGACCGCCTGAAAGAAGAAAAGGCGCGCGGCATTTCGATCGAACTGGGTTATGCCTACCTGCCGCTTGCCAACGGCGACGTGCTGGGCTTCATCGACGTGCCCGGCCACGAAAAGCTCGTGCATACGATGGCCGCGGGCGCGTGCGGCATCGACTTCGCCTTGCTCGTCATAGCCGCCGATGACGGCGTCATGCCGCAAACGCGCGAGCATCTCGCGATTGTGCAACTGCTGGGCGTGCCGCAAGGCGCCATTGTGCTGACCAAATGCGATCGCGTCGATCCGGCGCGGCTCGACGCCGTGCGCGCCGAAATTTCCGCGTGGCTCGCGGCCACGATGTTTGCGGACGCACCGATCTTCGAAACGAACGCAACGCAGCCGCATGACGAAGGCGTGGCGCGCCTCGAAGCCTCGCTGCGCGAGCGCGCGATGGCCTGGCGGGCGCGGCGCGACGACGGACTTTTTCGCCTCGCGGTGGATCGCGTATTTACGCTGACGGGCCAGGGAACGGTGGTCACGGGCACCGTCTTCGCCGGGCGCGTACAGGCCGGCGACGCGCTCGTGCTCGCGCCCGGCGGCGTGCCGGTGCGCGTGCGCGGCCTGCATGCGCAGAATCGCGCGGTGCAGGCCGGCGACGCGGGACATGCGGGACAGCGTTGCGCGCTCAATCTCGCGGGCATCGACAAGGAGCAGATTGCGCGCGGCGACTGGATCGTCGATGCGCGGCTGGCCGAACCGGCCGTGCGTCTGGACGTCGAACTGCAATGGCTCGGCGATGCGGGCATTACGTTGCAGCACTGGTCGCCGCTTCACGTGCACCTCGGCACGACGCATCGCATGGCGAACGTCGCGCTGCTCGAAGGCGAAACGCTCGCGCCCGGCGGGGCCGCTCGCGTGCAGCTCGTGTTCGACACGCCGTTGCACGCGTTGCCCGGCGACCGCTTCATCGTACGCAACGCGCAGGCGAACCGCACCGTAGGCGGCGGCCGCGTGCTCGATCCGTTCGGACCGCCGCGGCGGCGCAGGACGGCGGAGCGGCATGCGTGGCTCGACGCGTTGCGCACGTGGCTCGACGAAGCGAACCTCGCGCCGCTGATCGAAGAAGCGCCGCGCGGCATCGCGCGCGCGACCTTGGTGCAGTTGACCGGTTACGACGATGCCGCGCTCGCGTTGCCCGCCGACGCGATTTCCATCGCACCGCAAGGGCGCGACGACGAAGGCGCGGTGATCGCGCATGCGCATTGGACCAAGCTCGGCGAGCGCATTGTCGAGGCGCTCGCCGAATTTCATGCGCGTTCGCCCGACGAGCAGGGGCCGGACGCGGCGCGATTGCGGCGCATGGCCGCGCCGCTCGTGAGCGATGCGGTGTGGCGCGCGGCCATCGAAGCGCTGGAGCGCGAGGGACGCGTGGCGCGCAGCGGCCCGTGGCTGCATTTGCCTTCGCACGCGGTGACGCTGGACGCCGACGACGAAGCGCTCGCGGCGCGCCTCATGCCGCTGTTGGCGCTGGGGCGCTTCGATCCGCCGTGGGTGCGCGATCTCGCACGCGAAACGCGGCAGCCCGAAGAAACGGTGCGTGCGTTGCTGCGCAAGCTCGCGCGCCTTGGCATGGTGTACCAGGTCGTGCGCGATCTCTTTTACGACCGCGACGTGATGCAAACGCTCGCTCGCGCCGTTGCGCAGATCGCTGCGGAACACGGCGGCGCCGTTAACGCCGCGGCGTTTCGCGACGCCACGGCATTGGGCCGTAAAAGGGCGATCCAGATTCTGGAGTACTTCGATCGCGTTGGATATACTCGTTTTCAGCGTAATACGCATCGGCTACGGCACGATAGCCGGATGCGCGAATGGTTGTAGACGCATCGATGTCTGGTGCGATTATGTTTGACGTTGTGTTTGAACTTACGGTTGACGAGGGAAGGCATTCGTATCCGGTGGTACGGCCGGGCTTCAAACCCGGTTGGGGGCGTCAGCCGCTCCCGGGTCAGTTCGACTCTGGCTGCCTTCCGCCATAAAACGATTATTCACGTCTCGTGTTCAATGTCTCAACGCTGAAAGGCTAAATTTCTGGCGCGCTTTGAGGCATGCTTGCATCCATCGAGCGCGCCAGTTCAGGCGCGCTGCGCAACGGAGAACGCGACATGAGCAAGACATTCAGGATCGCCGCCATCGCCGGCGACGGCATTGGCCAGGAAGTGATGCCCGAGGGCGTGCGCGTGGTGGAAGCCGCCGCCAGGCAGTTCGGCTTGAACATCGAATTCACGCATTTCGACTGGGCAAGCTGCGACTACTACCTGCAGCACGGCAAGATGATGCCCGACGACTGGTTCGCCACGCTCAAGGGCTTCGACGCGATCTATTTCGGTGCGGTCGGCTGGCCCGACAAGGTGCCCGATCATATTTCGCTGTGGGGTTCGCTCCTGAAGTTCCGCCGCGAATTCGACCAGTACGTGAACCTGCGCCCGGTGCGTCTCTTGCCGGGCGTGCCGTGTCCGCTCGCCAACCGCAAGCCGGGCGACATCGACTTTCTCGTGGTGCGCGAGAACACCGAGGGCGAGTACAGCTCGGTGGGCGGCAAGATGTTCGAAGGCACGGAGCGCGAATTCGTGCTCCAGGAGTCGGTGTTCACGCGCCACGGCGTGGACCGCATTCTCAAGTACGCGTTCGAACTCGCGAATCAGCGCGGCCGCAGGAAACTCACGGCGGCCACGAAGTCCAACGGCATTTCGATCAGCATGCCGTACTGGGACGAGCGCGTGGCCGCGATGGGCGAGGCGTATCCCGACGTGAAGTGGGACAAGCAGCACATCGATATTCTGTGCGCGCGTTTCGTGCTGCAGCCCGATCGCTTCGATGTGGTCGTGGCGTCGAACCTTTTCGGCGACATTCTTTCGGATCTCGGCCCGGCATGCACGGGCACGATCGGTCTGGCGGCTTCGGCGAACCTGAACCCGGAGCGCAAGTTTCCGTCGCTGTTCGAGCCGGTGCACGGCTCCGCGCCGGACATTTTCGGCAAGCAGATCGCCAATCCCATCGCGATGATCTGGTCGGGCGCGATGATGCTCGACTTCCTCGGCAACGGCGACGCGCAATACAAGGCCGCGCACGACGCGATCATGCAGGCCATCGAGAAAGTGCTGGTGGAAGGTCCGCGCACGCCCGACATGGGCGGCACGGCGAACACGACCGAGGTGGGCAAGGCGGTCGCCGCCGTGCTTTAACGGGCAGGGCGTCCAGTGGGACGCCTCACTGTGGCGCGGCTCCCGCGCCTTCTTCGACGGCCGGTTGCGTACCGGCACCCACGGCCGCGCCCGCCGCCATATCGGCGGGCTGCGCCGCGCGGCACAGCGCCGTGAGCCACACGTCCTCGCCATGCGGCGCCACGCGCGCATAGCCTTGCTCCACCACGAGACGCCACGTATCGTCGGGCAGCGTGGCGCGATAGAGCACGCGATAGTCCGTGCGATGCGCGAACGCTTCCTTGACGGCCGCTTCGCGCGCGGCGCGGTCGTCCGGATGAATATGCTGCGAAAGCTCGACGTAGTGGCGCGGCGCTTGCCCGGGATCGACGCCGAAAAGGCGGCACCACTCGTCCGACACGACCAGTTCGTCTTGTGCGCGCAGCCAGCGCCACGCACCGAAGCCGGTAATGCGCGCGGCGTCATTGAGCAATTGCAGGCGCCGTTGCGTGGCGGACTCCGCTTCCTTGCGCGCGCTGATGTCGATTGTCGTGCCGACCACGCGCAACGGTCGTCCCGCGTCGTCGAGCAGCGTGGCAACGCGCGATTCGATCCAGCGGGTGCGTCCGTCGGGCAGGATGATGCGAAAGTCCCACACGCGCGGCGCCGTGCTCGCGATGAGTTCTTTCATCGCTTCGTCGTTCAGCCAGATCGAGTCCTCGGGATGAAGGATCTCCCAGAACTCCTCGTTGCTGTGGATCTCGCGGCCATAGACTTGCGCGCAATTGCTCGAATAGATCAGCTCGTCGGTCACGAGGTTCCATTCCCACGTGACGATGCCCGACAATTCCTGGGCCTGTTTCATGCGCGCCTCGTTCGACACGATCTCGGCGGTGTGACGGCGGCGCAGGTCGGTCATGGGCAGCTCGGTGTTGCCCGCGATGCCCAGGTCTTTCACGGCTTCGTCGCCATAGCGCAGCCAGACCCAGTTCACGTCGATGAACGCCGCGAGGCGGCGCAGGTTCGAATAGTCGATCTCGCCGCCGCGCGTCCACTTGTGGACGGCGGTGCGGGAAATGCCGACGGCGTCGGCCACTTGCTGCAAACTCAGCTTTTTATGCTCCAGCAGCACTCTCAGACGGAACGCGAACGTATCCTCGGACATCCATTTCCCTTTATGACGAATCGCGCGATCGGCACGACTCGTGCGGGCGCGTATCTTTTGATAGTTTAGCGGATTGGGGTGGGGGGCGTTTTGGGAGGGCCCTCCGGCGCGTTGTGCGGTTTGGGTGTTTTCTTGTTTTCGCGGTGGTATGCCAGCGTTGCCCCTGTGCGGGGCGGCACCTACTTTCTTTGCGGCGGCAAAGAAAGTAGGCAAAGAAAGCCGCTCAAACCGCCAGCGCCCGCCACCGTTCACCTCGCACCGTTACAGCCAGTGGCTCCGGAGCGTCTGTCACCACTCGCCCACTATCGGAGTGACAAGGCGCTCATTCTTCCGGCGACGCTACGCGCCCCGAAGGGCATAACCCAAAACCGAATGTCCTGGCAGAAGCTCGGTTTCCCACGCAGACCCGACCGCTGCGCGCGTAGCGAGCAGCGGAAACGGATGAGCCCTTAGTCACTAACCGGAATGGTGCGAGGTGGCAGACGCTCCGGAGCCACTGGCCGGGGTGGCGCGAGGTGAACGGTGGCGGGCGCTGGCGGTTTGAGCGGCTTTCTTTGCCTACTTTCTTTGCCGCCGCAAAGAAAGTAGGTGCCGCCCCGCACAGGGGCAACGCTAGCAGACCACCGCGAAAACAAGAAAAGGCACAAACCGCACAACGCCCAAAACCTCACCCCTAAAGATCAATCACAAGCCGCGCCGTACGCGCGCGCGACACACACAGCAGAACGGTTTTCTGCGCAGCCTTTTCATCGTCGTCCAGATACTGGTCACGATGATCGGCTTCGCCTTCGAGAATGGGCACCTCGCAGGTGCCGCACACGCCCTCGCGGCACAGCGACTCCACCGTCACACCAGCGCGCTCGATGGCCTTGAGAATGGTTTCGTCCTCGCCAACTTCGAGTTCGATGCCTGACCTGGCCAGCACCACGGTAAACGCCTTGCCGCTGGTTTCCGTGGCGGCGAACTGCTCCGAGTGCAGTTGCGCCTTCGGCCAGCCGAGCAGCGCCGCGTTGGCATAGACCGCGTCGTTGAGTCCTTGCGGACCGCACACATAGACATGCGCGTCGCGCGGCAGCGCGTGGAAGAGCTTGAAGAGATCGAGCTTCTGGCCTTCGCTGTCGATATAGCAATGCACGTTGGCCGAGTGCGGACCGGCCTTCAGTTCGTCCACGAAAGCGCCGTGTTCGGGGCTGCGGTACGCGTAGTGCAGTTCGAGCGCGAGATCTTCCGGGCGATGCTCGGCCAGTTGCGCGAGGAACGGCGTGATGCCGATGCCGCCCGCAATGAACACGTGGCGCTGCGCATTCGCCGCCAGTTCGAACAGGTTGGCGGGCGAGCCGATGGCGAGCCGCGTGCCCACCGCGACCTGGTTGTGCATGAACGCGGAGCCGCCGCGCGAGGCCTCTTCGCGGCGCACGGCGATCTGGTATTGGCGCGTGTCGTGCGGCGAGCTGAGGAGCGAATAGGCGTTGTGGTGCCACCGCTCGCCGTCCTGCATCGAGACGAGCACGTGGGCGCCCCCGCTGAAGGCGGGCAGCGGCGCGCCGTCGGGCAGCGCGAGCGTGAAGCGCTTGATGAGCGGAGTGAGTGGCTCGACGGCGACGACGTCGACAGTGATCGATTCGCGGGCGTTCATGTTGACTTCCTTGACTTCTGAATCCGGAAAAAGAGCGGGTGCGGCGTGGCCCGCATCCGCCCGTAGCGCAGCGCGCGGGTTAGCGAGCGCTTTGACCGTTCAACCCGGCCATGCAGAGATACTTGATCGACAGATAGTCCTCGATGCCGTACTTCGAGCCTTCGCGGCCCACGCCCGACTGCTTGACGCCGCCGAACGGCGCGACCTCGTTGGAGATCAGGCCCGTGTTGATGCCGACGATGCCGTATTCCAGTTGCTCGGCCACACGCCAGATGCGGCCGATGTCGCGGCTGTAGAAGTACGCGGCGAGCCCGTAGATCGAATCGTTCGCGAGCTGCACGACTTCGGCGTCGCTCGTGAAGCGCACGATGGGCGCGACCGGCCCGAAGATTTCTTCGGAGAGCACGGCCATGCCGGGCTTCGCGTCGGCGAGCACGGTGGGCGCGTAGAAGTTGCCGCCGCGTTCGTGCGGCGCGCCGCCCGTGATCACGCGCGCGCCTTGCGCCACGGCGTCGCGTACGAGGCCGTCCACCTTGTCGCGCGCCGCTTCGGTGATGAGCGGGCCCACGTTGACGCCCTCGGCGAAACCGTCGCCGACCTTGAAGGCGGCCACGCGTGCCGCGAAGCGCCGGCAGAACTCGTCGTAGACCGTGTCGTGCACATAGAAGCGGTTCGCGCACACGCAGGTCTGCCCCGCGTTGCGGTATTTCGAGAGCAGGGCGCCTTCGATCGCGGCGTCGAGGTCCGCGTCGTCGAACACGATGAACGGCGCGTTGCCGCCCAGTTCCAGCGACACCTTCTTGACGGTATCCGAGCACTGGCGCATCAGGAGGCGGCCCACTCCGGTCGAGCCCGTAAACGTGAGCTTCTTGACGAGCGGGCTCGCCGTCATCTCGAGGCCGATCTCGCGCGAGTTGCCCGTCACGATATTGATCACGCCGGCGGGAATGCCGGCAGCTTCGGCGAGTGCCGCGAGCGCGAACGCGGAGAGCGGCGTTTCGTTGGCGGGCTTGATGACGATGGTGCAGCCGGCGGCGAGCGCGGGCGCGGCCTTGCGGGTGATCATCGCGGCCGGGAAATTCCACGGCGTGATGGCGGCGCACACGCCCACCGGCTCCTTCGTCACGACGAGGCGCTGATCCGGGTTCGGGCTCGGGATCACGTCGCCGTCGATGCGCTTGGCCTGCTCGCCGAACCATTCGATGAACGAAGCCGCGTAGGCAATCTCGCCGCGCGCTTCCGCGAGCGGCTTGCCTTGTTCCCGCGTCATGATTTCGGCAAGCGCCTCCTGGTTCGCCATGACGAGTTCGAACCAGTTGCGCAGCAGGCGCGCGCGCTCCTTCGCGGTAGTGGCGCGCCAGGCGGGAAACGCGCGGTGCGCGGCCTCGATGGCCGCGCGCGCTTCGCTCGCGCCCATGTTCGGCGCGCTCGCGATGCGCTCGCCCGTGGAGGGATTGAGGACGTCGAGCGTCGCGCCGTCGTCGGCGCCGCGCCACTGGCCGTCGATATAGGCCTGCTCACGCAGCAGGCCGGGATGCTGGAGGGAAGTCATGCGAGCCTCTTAGTCCTGGTAGTGCTGCGCAAGCAGGTTGTGGAAGTGCGCGATGCCGTGCTCGCTCACGCCGCTGCGCGCCTTGTCGACCATGATGCGGCCCTGGCCGCGATAGCCGCGCGACTTCAGGCCCTTCTGCACGCTCTCCACGAGGCGAAGGTCTTCCGGACGGAACACCGTGCGATACCACTCGATCAGCTTTTGCTGCTCTTCGGTCGGCTCGTCGTTCAGGAAATAGATGTCGTAGTGCTGGAGCGTGACTTCGGCGCTCATCGGGAATTCGTAGATGACCGTCATGAAGTCGCTGCCCGGCGGCACGTTGAACATCGTGCACGGCCACGCCCAGTAGCCGCTGAAGCTCGGATCCTTCACGGACGGATCGAGCTTGAACGAGCGCTCCGACGACTGCGCGTGACCGAACTGCACCGTCCAGTTGCCGCTCAGCGTGTGCGTGTACTGGTCGATCTTCACGGAGTCCGAGAAGCCGGGGTGAGCCGGGCCGCAGTGGTAGCACTCCAGGTAGTTATCGACGATCGACTTCCAGTTGGCGGGCGTCTCGGTCACGAAGCGCGCGGCGAGCTTGAGGTCGTCGATGACGGGGCACGCCTTGCGCAGGCTGGCTTCGAGGCCGGGCAACTGGGCTTCCACGTCTTGCGCGTCCGGGTTCAGGTTGATGAACACGAACCCTGCGTACTCCTCCACGCGCACCGGCACGAGCGTCGAATTGTCCTTGTCGAACGATTCCACGTGATCGCAGTTGTTGGCGTGCGCGAGGGCGCCGTCGAGCTTGAACGCCCAGGCGTGGTAAGGGCAGGTGATGACGTTCTTCGCCTTGCCGCTGCCTTCGAGCAGTTGATGGCCGCGGTGCGGGCAGACGTTGTAGAACGCGCGCAGCACCTTGTCCTTGCCGCGTACGAGCAGAATGCTCTCGCCCACCACTTCGCGCGTGACGTAAGCGTTCGCTTCGGCCAGCTCGCTGCGATGCGCGACGCAGATCCACGTGTTCTCGAAGATCCTCTTTTCTTCAGCCTTGTAAACCGCTTCGGACGTGTAGTAGCTCGCCGGAATGGTCCAGGCGAGGTCGGGGTTGGCGCAGAAGTCGGCCGGCAGCTTCGGGAGTTCGGGTTGCTTGTGGAATTCGATCGGGAGATAGGTCATGGGGTCCGCCGTACTGGAGTTGATTAACTGACAGTTACAACAAAACTATTGGTTGACGGAAATATAAGAGAAAACGGGCGGAAGGTGGATCAGGGTTATCCCTCGACCCAAGCGGATGAAGGCAAGTCGTTTTTGACGCGAAACCCGTATTCCTTGTACAAGAAAGCGATGGGGCTTGACGGACGACAAGGCAAGTCGATTTCTGTGCGGGCGTCAATAGGAGGATCCGATAGTGAGACGAAACTCTCCAGGGTACGTACTATTGTTAACTGACAGTTTTGAGTTAACAGCGGGATAACAGCGTCGTGTCCGGGAACTGGAACCTCTGGTATCGGAAACGGCGTGGCAAGCGGAGCCGCGTCGTGCGGGACCGCGCGACCCACCCCACAACTGGAGGAGACATGTCCCAAGAGGCAATTGCGGACGCGCTGGCCAACGAGCCCTCGCGCGCCAGATCGCGGATCGAATCACGCTCGATCGACTACGTGCCGCTCGCCGAACGCAAGGGCAAGGCCTGGCACCTGTGGCCCGTATGGTTCACGGGCGACGCCAATCTCGCGACCGTCGCGGCCGGCGCAATCGGCATCAGCATGGGCGGCAACCTGCTGTGGAGCGCGATCGCCATCGTGCTCGGCAACGTGCTCGGCACCTTCTTCATGGCGTTCCATTCGAGCCAGGGGCCGCAACTCGGGCTGCCGCAGATGATCCAGTCGCGTCCGCAGTTCGGCTACATGGGGGCGTTGCTCGTGTGGGTGGTCGCGCTCGTCACCTATATCGGCTACAACTCGTTCAACCAGCTCATGGCGGGGCAGACCGCGCATCATCTGCTCGGCACCGAGCCGCATCTGAGCTATATCGTCTTCACGGTGATCTCGGTCGCGCTCGCGGTGTTCGGCTATGACCTGATCCACAAGGCGCAGCGCTGGCTCGCGCTCGCGCTGCTCGCCGCGCTCACGATCTTCAGCGTCGGCATGTGCGTGAAGGTGCAGTTTCCCGCGGGCCAGTTGAGCCTTGCGGGCTTCAAGACCACGCCGTTCCTCGTGCAGCTCTTCTCGGCGGCGGCCTACCAGCTTTCGTGGTCGATCTACGTTTCGGATTACTCACGATATTTGCCGCCAAAAACGGGCGTGCGCGCCACCTTCTGGTGGACCTTCCTCGGCGCGCTCATCGGCGGCGTCTGGATGATGCTGGTGGGCACCGCGGCGGCGGCGCTCAACTCGCAGATCGAGATTTCGGATGCGGTCCAGCGCGCGGGCGACATGATCTTCCCCGGCTTCGGCGCGGTCACGCTGCTGCTTTCGCTGCTGGGGCTGCTCGCCATTACCGGTTTGAACTTCTACGGCGCTTCGCTCACGCTGCTCAGCATCACCGACTCGTTCAAGCCGCTCAGGTCGAACGCGACCAAGCGCGTGGTGAGCCTCGTCGTGGTGGCGGTCGTGGCGACATCGCTCGCGTTTGCCGCGTCGGACAACTTCATGGGCAAGTTCGGGGACTTCCTCGGCATTCTCGGCTATCTGTTCACGCCGTGGACCGCGATCAATCTCGTCGACTTCTTCATCGTGCGTCACTCGCATTACTCGGTGCGCGAGATCTTCAACCCGCGCGGCATTTACGGGCGCTGGAACTGGCGCGGCCTGACCGCCTACGCGGTGGGCTTCGTCGCGATGATTCCGTTCTTCAAGACGGAGCTTTACACGGGGCCGGTCGCTCGCGCGCTGGGCGGCACCGACATCGCGATGCTCGTGGGCCTGCCCGTTGCCGCGCTGGTTTATCTGTGGGCCTGCCGCTCGCTCGACATCGAAAAAGAACGCCAGCTCGTGCGCGAAGCCGACCGTGGCCTGAACTGATCCCGCCGCAACAACGACCACGACATGAAATCGATGAATAAAGCGCGGCTCGCCGCGATGCATGCGGCTGTGCTCACACTTGCCGCACTCCCGCTGGCGGCGCATGCGCAGAGCAGCGTCACGTTCTACGGCGTGCTCGACGCGGGCGTCACTTACGTGAGCAACGCCGGCGGCGCGCATCAGGTGAAGTTCGACGACGGCATTTCCTATGCGAACCGCTGGGGCCTCATGGGCACCGAAGACCTGGGCGGCGGCGCGAAGGCCGTCTTCAGGCTGGAGAGCGGTTTTCATCTGGGCAACGGGCAGATCGCCAACGGCGGCTCGCTGTTCGGCCGCCAGGCTTACGTAGGTCTGCAAAACGACTGGGGCACGCTCACTTTCGGCAACCAGATCGACATGACGAAGGAGTTTGTCTATCTGTACAACGTCTCGGCGTGGGCGAGCGGCTACGCCATCAACCAGGGCGACTTCGACCGCATGAACGGCGACCATCTGCCGAACGCCGTGAAGTTCATGTCGAACACGTATGGCGGCTTCCAGTTTGGCGGCATGTATTCGTTCAGCAATACGCCCGGCGACTTTCACACGGGCAGCGCATGGAGCGTGGGCGCGCAGTATCAGCACGGCGCGTTCGCCATGGGCACGGCGTATACGCAGTTGAACAACCCCTCGGGCATCTATGCGTTCGACCCGTACAACATGATTGGCGTGCGCACGTTCTTCGGCAGGCCGACCGTGAGCGTCGATCCGGCTACGGGCGCCGTCACCTCGCTGTATGCCGATACGCCTTTCCCCGTGGACAAGCAGGGCGCCTTCGGCGTGGGCGCGAGCTATGCGATCGACAAGGTCACGCTGATGGGCGCCTTCACGTATACGCAGATCAAGGCGCTTGGGCAGAGCGAGCACATGCTGGTTGCCGAGGGCGGCGCGAACTGGCAGATCACGCCCGCGGCCAGTCTTGTGGGCGGCTACCAGTACACGCACTTCGATGGCCACCACTGGCATCAGTTGTCCGCGGGTGCGCATTACCTGCTTTCGAAACGCACGGACGTGTACATCTCGGGCGACTGGCTGAGGGCGTCCGAAGGCGTGGACGCGGTGATCGGCTACAGCTTCACGCCGTCTTCCACGACCACGCAGGCCGACGTGCGTATCGGCATTCGCCACTCGTTCTGATGAAATTCCCTGCCACCCCCGAACTCGACGACCTGCGGGTGTTCTGCATGGTCGCGCGCAAGTCGGGATTCAGCGCCGCCGCCGAAGCGCTTGGCGCCTCGGCGGCGTACGTGAGCAAGCGCGTGGGAATACTCGAGGCGAACCTCGGCACGCGCTTGCTGCACCGCTCGACGCGCCGCGTGGCGATCACCGCCGCAGGCGAGCGCGTCTTTTCGTGGGCCGAGAAAATCCTCGACGACGTGGACCACCTTGTCGAGGACGTTTCCAGCACGCGGCGCATTGTGCGCGGCACGTTGCGCGTGTCGAGCAGCTTCGGCTTTGGCCGCAAGTTCGTCGCGCCCGCGCTGGCGGCCTTGTCGGACCGGTGCCCGCAGTTGAATGTGCAGCTCCATTTGTTCGACCGCGTAATCGACGTGGCGGGCGAGGGCTTCGATCTCGACGTGCGCATCGGCGACGAAATCGCGGGTCATCTCATCACGAAGCGGCTCGCGATGAATTATCGGGTGCTGTGCGCGGCGCCCTCGTATCTCGCGCGGCACGGCTCGCCGCAGACCATCGCCGAACTGGAGTCGCATGCCTGCCTGGCGATCAAGGAGCGCGATCACCCTTACGGCGTCTGGCGGCTCGACGAGGACGGCAAGACGACGGCCGTGAAGGTGACGGGCCCGCTTTCGACGAATCACGGCGAGGCCGCGGTGCAATGGGCGCTGGCCGGGCGCGGCATCGTACTGCGTTCGATCTGGGACGTGCAGCCGCTGCTCGACGAAGGGCGGCTTCAGCGCGTGCTGCCCGGCGTCGTGCAACCCGCAAACGTGTGGGCCGTGTTTCCGGAGCGGCTCGCGCAGTCGGCGAAAGTGAAAGCATGCGTGGAGTTTCTCGCCGAAACGTTTGCGCAGGCCGGGTTCGGCGGCGCGGCGGGGGCAGCGCCCAATGCCGCCGAGGTGAACGGGCGCGTTGCCGTCACAACGAGGGATGCGCGCAATTCGAGTGAAAAGGAGTGTTTGACGTGATCGATTTTTCCCATGTTCGTTCGCTGCTCGGCGCGCGGCGCGAAGGCTATAGCCTCGCCGGCGACTTCTATGCCGACCCCGCGATGCACCAACTCGACATCGACGCGGTTTTCTCGAACGAGTGGTTGTTCGCGTGCAGCGTGGCCGAAATTCCGCGCGAGGGCGACTATGTCACGCTCGATATAGGCGAAACGTCGGTTGTCGTGCTGCGCGGGAAGCACGGGGACGTGGGCGCGTTCTTCAATACCTGCCGCCATCGCGGCTCGCTGCTGTGCACCGAACCGGCGGGGCACGCGAAGCGGCTGGTTTGCCCGTACCATCAATGGGTCTACGACCTCGACGGCAGCCTGCGTAGCGCGCGCCAGATGCCCGCCGGCTTCGACCGTGCCGCGCATGGCTTGCGTCCGGTTCATGTCGAGGTGATCTGCGGGATGGTCTACATCTGTATCGCCGACACGCCGCCCGATATTTCGCGCTTCAAGGCGGCGGTCACGCCTTACATCGCGCCGCACCGGCCGGACCGCACCAAGGTCGCATTTTCCATGACGATCGTCGAGGATGCGAACTGGAAGCTCGTGATCGAAAATAATCGGGAGTGCTATCACTGCATCGGGAGCCACCCGGAACTGCTGGCCACGCTGATTGAATTCGCGCTGCCCGACGACCCGCGCGCGAACCGCGATTTCCAGATTTTGATGCAGGAGAAAACGGCGCTCTGGGATAGTCTCGCTTTGCCGCATTTGCCCGCGGACGGCGGCACGGAGTTCCGCTGCATCCGCTTGCCGTTCCATCGTGGCGCCGTGTCGTTTACCGCCGACGGCCGCCCGGCATGCAATAAGCTGATGGGCGATCTGACCGAGCCCGACCTCGGTTCGGTGCGGATGTTTCGGGTTCCGAACAACTGGAATCACTTTCTCTCGGACCATATCATCCATTTCCGCGTGCTGCCCTTATCGGCTACGAAGACGGCGCTCAAGACGACCTGGCTCGTGCACGAAGATGCGGTCGAAGGCGTCGATTACGACGTGGATACGCTCACGGAAGTATGGCGCGCGACGAACGAGCAGGACGCCACGCTGGTCGCGCACAATCAGCGCGGCGTGAATTCGAAGGCGTATGCGCCGGGGCCTTATGCGCCTTCGGAGTTCATGCTGACCAACTTCACCAACTGGTATGCGGGCAAGCTGGCGCAATACGTCGAGGGGCAGCTTTCACGCAAGCCGGTTGTCCCGCTCGCGTTGGCCAAGGCTTGAGCGTTCATTTCCCCTATTCGCGGAACGTTTTCGCGGTTTCCGTCGCGGCGTGCCTCAGGTCGGGCACGAACGCGAGCAAGTCGTCGAGCGTGAGGCGGCCGACCGGTGCCTGAACGGCGATTGCCGCGCACGCGCGGTTGCGCTCGAGCATCACGGGAACCGCAATCGCGATCAACCCCTGTAAGTGCTCCTGATTATTGATCGCTAGCTGGCGGCGGCGCGTCGCGGCCAGTTCCTTGCGCAACGCTTCGCGGTCGGTAATCGTCTGCTCCGAATGGGCGCGCAGCGGGAGCGTCTCGATCATGCGGTCGCGGCGCTCCTTGGGCAAGAAGCTCAGCAGCAGCTTCCCGCTTGCGGAACAGTGCAGCGGCACGTGCGAGCCCGGCTGCAGATGCATGCGCAGCGGCCATTCCGTCTCCACGCGGTCGACGTAGACCACGTCGTTGCCCGCGAGCATGGTGAGGTTGCAGGTTTCGCCGATCTTTTCGACAAGCTGCTCCAGCAGCAGATGCCGCGCCGCCGCAGGGCCTGCATGCATCAGCACGTTCACCGCCAACGTCCGCACGCGCGCCGAGCACTCGTATAGCTTGTCGTGGGCGCCGCGCGTGACGAGCCAGGCGTCCGTGAGCTGGGCCAGGATGCGGTGCACCGTCTGCTTGGGCAGGCCGAGCGCCTGAACGAGATCCATCATCGCCAGAGGGCGGCCCGCCTGCGCAAGCGTTTCCAGCACGCGAAACGCGCGGACTGCCGCCGCGTTCGATTGATTCGATGTGGACACGCTCGTCTCCTGCGTCGGCTTTTCCGTACGGTGGGCGCCTGCCTTCCTGCCATCGATTGTGCATCCGGGAATGCATTTTTCGGGACTGGTGAAAGTCCCGAAAATCGCATATTTCGCGGCTGGCCAGCCACGTGTCGCCGATTGTTCGGGAATCGGGACTCGCGTTCGCGCGCCGATGAATAGATTGGCAGTACCGCCAAATCAATCGTTCGGAGCGCGCCCATGAATGTCAGGGACACCGTTGTCGTTGCCGCCGGTCACGGCCCAGCCGATGCGCCCGCGCCGCAGATCGCGGCACTCGTCGCGCGCGCGCGTGCAGCGCAGCAAGCGTTCGAATTCGCCGGGCAGCCGACGCTCGATACCGCAGCCGCGGCGGCCGCCTGGGCCATCATGGAACCGGGGCGAAACCGCGAACTGGCCGAACGGGCGGTGCGCGACACGGGGCTCGGCAACGCCGACGACAAGTTTCGCAAGAACTACCGCAAGACGCTCGGGCTGCTGCGCGACCTGCACGGTAAAAAGACCTCCGGTGTGATCGCGCAGGACGAAGCCAAGGGTATCGTCGAGATCGCGCGCGCGGTGGGCGTGGTTGCGGCGATCACGCCCTCGACCAACCCGGCGGCGACGCCCGCCAACAACATCGTCAACGCGCTCAAATGCGGCAATGCGGTGATCGTCGCGCCTTCGCCGAAGGGCTATGGCGCGTGCGAGGCGCTCATCGGCTTTATCCACGCGCAGTTCGCGAAAGCAGGGCTGGACCCGGCGCTCGTGCAGATGCTGCCCGCGCCCGTGGACAAGGCCGCCACCGCCGCGCTGATGCGCGAAGCGGACCTCGTGGTGGCGACGGGTTCGCAGGCGAACGTGCGGATGGCCTACACGAGCGGCACGCCGGCTTTTGGCGTGGGCGCGGGCAACGTGGCGTCGATCGTCACGGGCACCGCGAACCTTCGCGACGCGGCGCACAAGATCGCGGCGTCGAAAACCTTCGACTACGCGACGAGCTGCTCGTCGGAAAACAGTGTGGTGATCGCCGAGCCGGTGTACGAAGCCATGCTGCGCGAACTCGCGGCGTGCGGCGGCGTGCTGCTCGACACGCAGCAAAAGGCGCAACTGCAGGCGGCGATGTGGACCGACGGCAAGCTCTCCGCGCGCTGCACCGCAAAATCGGCCTCGCAGATCGCGCGCATCGCGGGCCTCGACGGCATGGCAGACCGCGAGATCGCGTTCCTGATGGTCGAGGAGAGCGGCTTCGGCGCGAGCCATCCGTTTTCCGGCGAGAAGCTCGCGCCCGTGCTCACCGTGTACCGCGCGCGCGATTTCGGCGATGCGGCGGATGTCGTGCGCAGCCTCTATGCATACATGGGCGCGGGCCATTCTGTGGGCCTGCACACGGGCGAACCGCAGCAAGCCGTGGCGCTGGGTTCGACGCTGCCGGTGGCGCGCGTGATCGTCAACCAGGCCCATTGCTTCGCGACAGGCGGCAACTTCGACAACGGCTTGCCGTTCTCGCTCTCGATGGGCTGCGGCACCTGGGGGCGCAACAATTTTTCGGACAATCTCGGCTTTCGCCAGTACCTGAACATCACGCGCGTGGCGTATCCGGTTGCGGAGCACGTTCCCGAACTCGACGCGTTGCTCGGCGACTATTTCCGGAGATTCGGACAATGAGCGCGCCCACGACGATCCGCGCGCTGATCGAAGCCCGCGCCGCGCACTATCCCGACAAGCCGTTCCTGCTGGGGGCCCCCGAGGAGGGCGCGGGCGCGACGCTCACCCTCGGCGCGCTGCTCGAACGCTGCCGCGCGCTCGACATCCGCTTTCGCGAGGCGGGCCTCGCGCCGGGCGACGTCGTTTCGGTGCTGATGGGCAACGGCATTCAGACCGCCACGCTGCTGCTCGGCGCGATGTACAGCGGACTGATCGCGCATCCGCTCAATCTGCTGTGCCAGCCGTCGCAGCTTGCCTATATCGTCGAGCATTCGGACACGCGGATGATCTTCGCGAGCACGCAGACTGCCGGCCCGCTTGCGGCGGCGCTCGCCGCGCTGCGCGAGCAGGGCGTGACGCGCGACATCGCGCTCGTGCTCACGGAGCCGGAGGCGTTTGCGCTGCCGGTGCTGCCCGCGCTGCCCGCGCCCCGAACGATAGCCGCGGCGACCCCTTGCGCACCCGCTTGCGACGATATCGCTTTGCTGATGTACACATCGGGCACGACCGGCGCGCCGAAGGGCGTGCTGCTCAGCCACGCGAACCTGTGTGCGAACGCGCGCAACATCAGCCTGGAACACCGCCTCGCCGCCGATGACCGCGTGCTCGCTTCGTTGCCGCTCTATCACATCAACGGCCTCGTGGTGACCTTGCTCGCGCCGCTCTGGCATGCGGGCTCCGTCGTCCTGACGCCGCGTTTCTCGGCCGGCACGTTCTGGCGCGACGCCGCCGGCTACGGCTGCACGTGGATCAACGTCGTGCCGACCATCGTGGCCTATCTGCTGAACGGCGACGAGCCGCGCGGGCTCGACCTCTCGGCGCTCAAGTTCTGCCGCAGCGCCTCGGCCGCGCTGCCCGGCGACCATCATCGCGCGTTCGAGGCGCGCTTCGGCATTGGCGTGATCGAAACCATGGGCATGACCGAAACCGCCGCGCCGGTATTTAGCAATCCCTACGATGCCTCGCGGCGCAGGATCGGCAGCGTGGGCCTGCCTTCGGGCGGCGAAGCGCGCGTGATCGACCGCGACGGCCGCGAATGCGGGCCGAACGAGTACGGCGAAATCGTGTTGCGCGGCGAACAGGTCATGCGCGGCTACTACAAGCGCCGCGAGGACACGGCCAAGGCGTTCACCGCCGACGGCTGGCTGCGCACCGGCGACCTGGGCTATCGCGACGACGAGGGCTACTTCTACATCAACGGGCGCTCGAAGGAACTGATCATCAAGGGCGGCGAGAACATCGCGCCGCGCGAGATCGACGAAGCGCTGCTGCGCCATCCCGGCGTGCTCGACGCGGCGACTGTCGGCGTGCCCGATCCCGCGTATGGGCAGGAGATCGTCGCGTTCGTGGTTCCGCGCGAAGGCGAGGGGCAGGGCGCGCCCGACCCCGCCGATCTGCGCGAGCACTGCCTGCGCGAACTGGGCCGCTACAAGACGCCGCGCGAATTCCGCTTCGTGAGCGAGCTGCCGCGCGGTCCCTCGGGCAAAGTCCAGCGGCTTAAGCTCGTGACGCCCACAGGCTGATATGCGAGCGCGCGACGAAGCGCATGCGGCCAGGCGGCCCCGGCGGCACAAAAAAGAGACTCAGGAGACAACGTCATGAAACAGCACGCGCAGCGCGTGAAGACGCGCCACATCATTCTCGCGGTCATGTGTTTGATGTACTTCATCTCGTACATCGACCGCGTGAACATTGCGGTGGCGGGACCGCTCATTCGCCATGAAATGGGCCTGAGCGCGGTGCAGCTCGGGCTCGTGTTCTCCGCGTTCGCGTATCCCTACGCCGTGATGCAGATCGTCGGCGGCTGGCTCTCGGACAAGTTCGGGCCGAAGCTCGTGCTCACGGTACTCTCGCTGATCTGGGGCGCGGCCACGCTTGCCACCGGCTTCGCGGGCAGCGTCGCCATGCTGGTGGGGTTGCGCTTCGCGCTCGGCGTGGGCGAGGGCGGCGCGTTTCCCACGGCCACGCGCGCGTTCACGTACTGGATGCCGGTGGGCGAGCGCGGCTTCGCGCAGGGCATCACGCACAGCTTCGCGCGCCTGGGCGGCGCGGTCACGCCGCCGCTCGTGCTCGCGGTGGTGGTGGCGGGTGGCTGGCGCTACGCGTTCGTCCTGCTCGGCATCGCAAGCCTCCTGTGGACGGTGCTCTACCTCTTCGTGTTCACGAACTCGCCGGAACAGAACCGGCGCGTCACGCCCGAAGAGACCGCCGAAATCGGCTATCGCAGGGGCGACTGCGACCGCGCGAGGCACGCGGCCACGCCGTGGCGCAAGCTCGTGCGGCGCATGTGGCTCGTCACGTTCGTCGACTTCTGCTATGGCTGGCTGCTGTGGGTGTATCTCACGTGGCTGCCGTCGTACCTGAAGGAGTCGCGCGGCTTCGACCTCAAGCAACTCGCGCTCTTCACGGCGCTCCCGCTGCTCGCGGGCGTGGTGGGCGACACGCTTGGCGGCGTGGTGTCCGACCGGCTTTACAAGTGGACGGGCCGGCTGCGCTTCGCGCGTTGCGCCGTGCTCGTGACGGGCATGGGCGGCTCACTCGCTTTTCTGCTGCCGATGGTGTCCGTCGCCAACCCGATGATCGCGGTGCTCTTTCTTTCCGCTTCGTTCTTCTTTCTGGAGATCACGAATCCCGTGCTGTGGACGCTGCCGCTCGACATCGCGGGCAAGTACGCCGGCACGGCGGGCGGCATGATGAACACGGGCTTCGGCATCGCGGGCATGGTGTCGCCAGTCGTGTTCGGCTATCTGATCCAGCATACGGGCAGCTATAACGTGCCCTTCATGATCTCGGCGGGGTTGCTTGCGCTTGGCATCGTCGCGGCGCTTTTCATCGATACCGCCCGCACTGTCGAGGCCGACGAGGAACGCGAACGGCGCATGGGCGCGCAGGAGGCGGGCGCCTTTGCGTTCCTCGACAGCATGCCGACGGTGCGGCTCGAACGGCACACGCTGCGGCGGCCGCTGCGCTGGTGGCGCTGAGACGCCTCCGACGCCCGCGCGCGCCGCCGTCCCGATGCGTCTTATGCGCCGCCGCCGTCGAGCTTGCGCAGGCGCCAGATGAGGCTCGATGTGTCGAAGCGGCTGCCGCCCAGGCGCTGCACGTCGCCGTAGAACTGGTCGACGAGCGCGGTGACGGGCAGCGCCGCGCCATTGCGCTTCGCTTCGTCGAGGCAGAAGCCGAGGTCTTTGCGCATCCAGTCCACGGCGAAGCCGAAGTCGAACTTGTTGGCGATCATCGTCTCGCCGCGGTTGTCCATCTGCCAGCTTGCGGCGGCGCCCTTGCCGATCACGTCGAGCACGAGCGTCATGTCGAGCCCCGAGCGCTCGCCGAAGTTGATCGCCTCGGAAAGCCCCTGCACGAGCCCCGCAATGCAGATCTGGTTGACCATCTTGGCAAGCTGGCCCGCGCCCGCCTCGCCCACCAGCGTCACGGCCGCGCCGTAGTGGCAGAGCGTGGGCCTCGCGCGCTCGAAGGCCGAGGCTTCGCCGCCGCACATGATCGTGAGCTTGCCGTTCTGGGCGCCCGCCTGGCCGCCGGAAACGGGCGCGTCGACGAAATGCAGGCCGTGTTCGGCCGCAATCGCCGAGAGTTCGCGCGCGACGTTGGCCGAGGCGGTCGTGTGGTCGGCGAACACAGCGTCGCGCGCCATGCCCGCGAATGCGCCATCCGCGCCGAGCGTGATGCTGCGCAGGTCGTCGTCGTTGCCGACGCACGCGAGCACGAGATCGGCGCCCTGGGCCGCTTCGCGCGGCGTGGCGGCCGCGCGGCCGCCGTATTCGGCGACCCATTGCGCGGCTTTTTCGGCGGTGCGGTTGTAGACCGTGACGTCGAGCCCCGCTTTGGCGAGATGACCGGCCATGGGATGGCCCATCACGCCAAGGCCCAGGAACGCGACACGGCGTACCGGATTGGGGGCGGACGAGGTTGAGGATTGGCTCACAGTGGCTCCTTGGGGTGGGGTTTGGGCTGGGGCGGCTTCATTATCTCAGCTATCGGCGCGGCGTCTGCACGCCGCTGGGCCAGCCCTCGCGCCGATTGGACCCAAAGATAGGACGTATCTGGCACTAGCCGCGCGTGTTTTTGACGGCCGATACTCGAAGCAAAAGCCACAAAGGAGACAAGGATGCTCAGGTATCTGATCGGAATCGGCCTGCCTTTTCTGGGCGTCATAGGCGCGCTGCCGTGGGCGGCCGCGCAGCAGGACCGCTACGTCTTTGGCGTGCCCTTCATCTACGCGTGGATCTTCGCGTGGTTCCTGCTGACTTCCGCGTGCCTCTTCATCTGCTGGCGCTGCTTCGACCGGCATCGCTACGCGAACGAGCACTGAAGCCCGTCTGCCGCGCCAAGCGGCGGCGCCGCCCATCCCATCGTCTCCACCCCTGGAGAGCCGCGCATGTCCACACTCGTTTTCTCGCTGTTGATCGCCTTTTCGCTCTATCTCGCCATCCGCTCCCGGCGCGGCCACGGCAAGCAGAGCGTGCACGACTTCTTCGTCGCGTCGCGACAGTTCGGCGTCGCGCTCGTGTTCTTCCTCACGGCCGGCGAGATCTACAGCATCGGCACGATGGTCGGCTTTCCGGGCGGCATCTATGCGAAAGGGCCGACTTACGGCGTCTGGTTCCTCGGCTACATCCTGCTCGCGTATCCCATCGGCTATTTCATCGGGCCGCGTATCTGGGAGGTGGGCAAGCAGCACAACGCCATCACGCAGGCCGATCTCTTCAAGGGCCATTACCGCAGCCGCGCGCTGGAGCTGATCGTCGCGGGCTCGTCCATCCTGTTCCTGATTCCATGGGGCGAACTCCAGTTCACGGGCCTGGCCGCCGCGCTCAAGGGGCTCGGCTGGCACGTTCAGCCCGTCTGGCTGATCGTCGTGTGCGCCGCGCTCGCCTTCACCTATATCGCGATTTCGGGCGTGCGCGCCTCCGCGTGGATCGCCGTGCTCAAGGATATTCTGATGCTGCTCGCCATCGTCGTAACGGGCGTGGCGGCCGCGTGGATGGCCGGCGGCACGCACGAGGTCTTTCACGCCGCGAGCCGCCAGGTGAGCAACGCGATGACGACGCCGCAGTTGCGCTTCTCCATGAGCACGATGCTGTTCCAGTCGCTCGGCTTCTACATGATGCCGTTCGCGGCGCAGGGCTTTTTCACCGCGCGCGGTCCCAACACGATTCGCCGCACGCAGATCGCGATGCCGCTCTACATGATGATGTACCCGTTTCTCGTGGTGGCTTCGTACTACGCGATCAGCGCGAACCTCAAGCTCGCCTCGCCCAACGACGCGTTCTTCGCGGCCGCCGTCCACCTGCTGCCCGACTGGCTGCTCGGTCTGGTCGCGGCGGGCGCCGCGCTTTCGGGGCTGCTCGTGCTCGCGGGCATTTGCCTCGCGATCGGGCCGATCGTCACGCGCAACCTCATTCCGAACCTGCCGGAGGCGCGCCAGAAGCGCACCGCGAAATTCGTGATCGTGGCCTACCTGCTGGTGTCGATCGCCACCACGCTGCTCACGCCGAACCTGATGCTCTCGCTCATCAACACGACCTACTATGGCGTGACGCAGTTCCTGCCGGGCATGCTGATTCTGCTCGCCGGGCGTCGCGTGCGGCCGGGCGCGGTGGCGGCCGGTATCCTCTGCGGGCAGGGGCTCGCCATCGTGTGCTACGCGCTGCATATCGGCTTCGGCGGCATTAATCTCGGGCTCGTGTGCCTGGGCGTGAACGTGCTCGTCGTGTTCGTGGGGCATATCCTGCTGCGTCCGTCCGGGCGCCGCTATGCCATGCCCGATCCGCTTCACCGTCATTCATAGGAGTCGAATCCGCCGATGAATTCGCCTGCAACGTCAGCATCCGCCGGTCAGCCGGTTACGGTTTTCGCGGCGCGCCGCATCCTCACGCTCAATCCCAACCAGCCGCACGCCACGCATGTGGCCGTACGCGAGGGCCGCATTCTTGCCGTGGGAACGGGCGAGGACGCCGCGCACTGGGCGGCGCGATTCGGCACGTGCACGCGGGACGACACGCTGCGCGACAAGGTGCTGATGCCGGGGCTCGTGGAAGGGCATTGCCACCTGATGGAAGGCGCGGTGTGGGATGCCGTGTACGTGGGCTACTACGACCGTCGCGGCCCGGACGGCAAGCTGTGGCGCGGCCTGCGCACGCTCGACGCGGTGCTCGAACGGCTTGCCGAAGCCGAACGCGACATGACCGACGACGGCCCCTTGCTCGCGTGGGGCTTCGATCCGATTTACTTCGGCGCGGCGCGCCTCACGACGCGCGAACTGGACACCGTCACGGCGCGCCGCCCCATCGCGATCCTCCATGCCAGCGTGCATTTGATGAACGTGAACAGCGCGATGCTGGCGCTCGCGGGCATCGACGAGGATACGGATGTCGACGGCATTGCGCGCGACGCGCACGGCCAGCCCACGGGCGAACTCCAGGAGTTCGCGGCGATGTTCCCGGTGTACCAGGTGATCGGCGGCAAGCTCGCGATCGCGGCCAGCGAGAAGCCGCACGCGGTGTGGAATTTCGGCCGCGTCGCGCAGCTCGCGGGCGTGACGACGGCGACCGATCTCGTGAACGATCTTTCGCCTTTGGGCAACGAGACGCTGCACAGCGTGACCGCCGACCCCGACTACCCGGTGCGCATCGTGCCCGCGTTCGCGCCGCAGCGGAACCCCGCGCAGCGCGCGGCCGGCGTGCTGGAAGCGATGGCGGGCAATACCGACAAGCTGCGCTTCGGGCCGGTGAAGTTCATCGTCGACGGCTCGATCCAGGGCTTCACGGCGCGCGTGCGCTGGCCCGGTTACGCGGGTGGACAGCCCAACGGCCTGTGGCTGATTCCGCCCGGGCAACTGGTCGAGGTGTTCGAGCCGTACCACTGCGCGGGGCTGCAACTGCATATCCACACGAACGGCGACGAAGCGACCGAAGTCGTGATCGATGCGCTCGCCACGTTGCTCGCGCGTCATCCGCGCCCCGATCACCGGCACACGCTGCAACACTGCCAGATGGCGGACGCGGCGCAATTGCGGCGCATCCGCGCGCTCGGCCTGTGCGTGAATCTCTTCGCGAACCACATCTACTACTGGGGCGACGCGCACTACAGCCAGACCATGGGCCCCGATCGCGCGAACCGCATGGACCCGGCCGGCTCCGCGCAACGCATGGGCATTCCCTACGCGTTGCATTCGGACGCGCCCATCACGGCGTTGAGTCCGCTTTTCACGGCATGGTGCGCGGTGCGGCGCGAGACGGCGTCCGGGCGCGTGCTGGGCGAGGCGGAGCGCATCACCGTGGACGAAGCGCTGCATGCGATCACGCTCGGCGCGGCGTATACGCTTCGCCTCGACCATCTGATCGGCAGCATCGAAGTGGGCAAGTTCGCCGATTTCGCCGTGCTCGACGAAGACCCGAGCACCTGTGCGCCCGAGCGCCTGAAAGACGTGCCGGTGTGGGGCACCGTGCTGGGCGGACGCGTCATGCGCGCCCCGCGATGAACGCCGCCCCGTCGCAGCCTGCGCGCGCGCCGATCGACCTCGCCGTGATCGGCGGCTACCTCGGCGCGGGCAAGACCACGGTGGTCAACCATCTGCTGGAGGCGCCGCACGGCAAGCGCATTGCGGTGCTCGTCAACGACTTCGGCGCCGTGAACATCGACGCGCGGCTCGTGCGCGCCCGCAGCGACGACGTGATCGAGCTGGACAACGGCTGCATCTGCTGCACGATTGGCGGCGCGCTCGTCGATGCGCTCGTGCGCGTCGCCGCGCGCGAAGAGCGGCCGGACCTGCTGCTGATCGAGGCGAGCGGCGTGTCGGACCCGGCGAAGATCGCGCAGATCGGCTTGCTCAACGGCGCGTTCCGGCTCACGGCAGTGCTCGTGGTCGTGGACGCGCCGGAACTCGTGCGCACGCTCGTCGATCCGCTGGTTGGCGCGATGGCGCAACAGCAGATCGACAGCGCGAGCGCGGTGATCGTCGCGAAGCTCGACCTGATCGCGCCGGGGTCGCGCGAGCGCGCGATTTCGGACGTGCGCGCGCTGGCGGCGACCGATATCGTCGTGGCCGCGGATCACGGGCGCGTGCCGCTCGCGCTGCTGTTCGACGCGAGCGTGCCGCCCGCGCGCGCGCTTGCCGATGTGGAGCGGTGGAAACACCGGCCTATCGGAATGCACACGGGGACGAACGCGAATGCGGGTGAGAGCGTATTTCCCGCGTTCGAAAGCGTGGCGCTGGCCGCGCCCGGCGTGCTGGACAAGGCGCGTCTACGCGCCTGGCTCAAGGCGCTGCCGCGCACGATCCTGCGCGCGAAAGGCTTCGTGCGCGTCGTGGATGCCGAGGGCAACGTCAGCACGCGCCTCTGCCAGGTCGCGGCCCGGCGGCTGCGCATGACGCCGCCCGCGCACGGCGAGCATGCGGCGCAGGGCACGGAGGGCGTGATCGTCTTCATCGGTTTCATCGATACGCAGACCGAAGCCATGCTGCGCGACGGGCTGCGTGCGTGCTGCCGCGTCGCGCCTTAGCGCCGTTGTCCATGGCCTGAAAACCCCCGCGCTTCAGTGCGCCCCGCTCATCGCGAGACGCCGCGAATGCTGCCGGCGGCCCACCCACAGCGCCGAGAGCGCGCTCAGGAGACCCGCGAACATCGTGTAGAGGCAGATGAGCCACGGATCGCCGCCGTTGCGCTGCAACAGCCACGTGGCGATGATCGGGCTGATGCCGCTCGCGAAGATGCCCGAGAACTGATAGACGAACGAGATGCCGGAGTAGCGTACGTTGGCGTCGAACAGTTCCGCGAACAGCGACGCTTCGGGGCCGTAGATGGACGCGTAGACAATGCCGAGCGGAACGATCACGGCGATCCACACGAGCACCGGCGAGCCGCCGCTGTGCTTCATGAGCCAGAAGCCGAAGAACGACGACAATCCCGTGAAGAGCGATCCCCAGAAGTAGATGCGCGCGCGGCCGACACGGTCCGAAAGGCGGCCGAAGAACGGAATCGTGAAGATCATCGTGAAGGCGGCGGCCATGACGGCGAGCAGGGCGTCGGTGCGCGAAATCTTGAGCGTCTGCGTGAGGTAGGCGATCGTGAAGACGGCGAAGACGTTGAAGAACACGCCGTCGATGAAGCGCGCGCCCATGCCCGCGAGCACGTTGCCGGGATAGCGGCCGAGCACTTCGGCGATCGGAACGCGCACTTCGGCGCCTTGTTGCTTCACGCGCTCGAACTCGGGCGTTTCCAGCACGCGCAGGCGGATATACAGGCCGATCGCCACGAGCGCGAAGGAGAGGAAGAACGCCACGCGCCAGCCCCAGGCGAGAAACTGCGCATTGCTGAGCACCGACGACAGAAGCGCGACCACGCCCGACGCGAGGCACAGCCCGATTGCGAGACCGATCTGCGGAATGCTCGCATAGAGGCCGCGCTTGCCCTCGGGCGCGTATTCGAACGCCATCAGCACGGCGCCGCCCCATTCGCCGCCAAGGCCGAGCCCTTGCGCGACGCGCAGGACGAGCAGCAGCGCGGGCGCCCACAGGCCGATCTGCGCATAGGTCGGCACGGTGCCGATCAGCACGGTGGCCACGCCCATGATCGAAAGCGTCATGATCAGCATGCTCTTGCGGCCGAGCCGGTCGCCGAAGTGGCCGAACACGATGCCGCCGAGCGGACGGCTCAGGAAGCCCACGGCGAACGTGCCGTAAGCCAGCATCGTCGAAATGAGGGGATCGCCGCTCGGGAAATAGAGCTTGTTGAAGACGATGCCGGCGACGACGCCGTAGAGGAAGAAGTCGTACCACTCGATGGTCGCGCCGATCAGACTCGCGACGACCACGCGCCTGATCTGCCGGGCGTCGGTGCGGGGTGATGCGTTCATGGCTGTCTCCTTTAAGGGTGCGCCTGGCATGGCGCGGTCCCCTGGAAAGCGGATGTTTTCGTAAGGTATCCTTTGTTTACCGGGTGTTGCCCTGCGTTCATCGTGTGCTGCATTGACCCCCGCATCTGCCTGCGTCACAGATGGACTTCGGCGTACTGATGTTGTGGCGCGGCGAGCGCCGCGTGGTCTTCGAGAATCATGTCGGCGGCCTTTTCCGCGATCATGATCACGGGGGCGTTGGTGTTGCCGGAAACCAGTTCGGGCATGATCGACGCATCGACCACGCGCAGCCCGGCGAGGCCATGCACGCGCAGCCGTTCGTCGACAACCGCCATGGCGTCGCGGCCCATCTTGCAGGTTCCCGCCGGGTGATAAATGGACTGGCTGAACTGGCGGGCCGCGTCCAGCAATTCGGCGTCGCTCTGATACTGCTCGCCGGGCACGAACTCGGACACGATGTGGGGCGCCAGCGACGGCGCGGCGGCGATGCGCCGCGCCACGCGAATGCCGCCGATCACGACGGGATGGTCGCGCGGATCGGACAGATAGTTGGCGCGAATGGCGGGGTACGCGCGCGGGTCGGCGCCGCGTATTTCGACGCTGCCCCGGCTATGGGGCCGCAACTGGCAGACCGATGCCGTGAACGCCGAGAACGGATGCGCGCCCTGGCCGGGTTTGTCGGCGCTCAGCGGCTGCATGTGAAACTGGATGTCGGGGCGTTCGACCGCCGGGTTCGAGCGCGTGAAGATCGCCACCTGGCTCGCGGCCAGCGTGAGCGGCCCGGTGCGCCAGAACGCGTATTGCAGGCCGATCCACGCCTTGCGCAACGGATGGTTGACCTCGTCGTTGAGCGTGCGCTCGCGCGTGCGGAATACGAGCCGCACCTGGAGATGGTCCTGCAGGTTGCGGCCCACGCCGGGCAGGTCGTGCAGCACGGCAACGCCCGCGCTGCGCAACACTTGCGCGGGGCCAATTCCGGAGTGCTGAAGAATCTGCGGCGAGCCGATGGCGCCCGAAGCGAGTATGACCTCGACGCGCGCCCGCGCGCGCTTGCACACGCCGCCTTGCCAATATTCCACGCCCACCGCGCGCCGTCCTTCGAACAGGATGCGGCTCGTCTGCGCCCGCGTCTCCACGATGAGATTGCTGCGTTTGCGCGCGGGCTTGAGAAAGCCCTTTGCGGTGCTCCATCGAAAGCCTTTGTACGCCGTCTGCTGGAAGTAGCCGACGCCTTCCTGAACCGCACCGTTGTAGTCGTCGTTGCGCGGGATGCCGGTTTCCTGGGCCGCGGCGATGAAGTGGTCGGCGATGGGCCGGCGCAAGCGCAGATCGGACACCTTGAGCGGCCCGCCCACGCCGTGCCAGGCGTTGGCGCCGCGTTCCTGATCTTCGGACTTCCTGAAATAAGGGAGAATGTCGGCGTAGCTCCAGCCGCGATTGCCTAGCGCCGCCCATCGATCGTAGTCCTCACGTTGTCCGCGCACGTAGAGCAGGCCATTGAGCGAACTCGATCCGCCGAGCACCTTGCCGCGCGGCCAGTCGATCTGCCGGCCCGCCACGCCCTCGTCCGGCTCCGTGCGATAGCACCAGTCGAGCGCGGGATTGTGCATCGTCTTGAAGTAGCCGACCGGGACGTGGATCCACGGATTGTTGTCCTCACCGCCCGCTTCGAGCAGCAGCACCGTATTGCGCGCATCGGCGCTCAGCCGGTTGGCAAGCACGCACCCGGCCGATCCGGCGCCGACGATCAGATAATCGACCTCATGGTCCATGAATCCCGTCTCCTCGACATCCTGGAGCGGCAGGACATGCCGCGTTTTTCGGATCAATGTCGGGGATGGGAGGAGCGACCGCAAGCGCCGATCGTGCGCACAGGCCGAAAGTGAAACGGAAACTGCGCAAACGGAATCAGAAGTCCGCGATGCGGGCGCTTTACGGCAGCAGGGGCGGCCTTCGCCCGCTCAAGCGAGCGACAGCCCCTGAAGCAGTGGCGCGAGCCTGGCCGCCGTTTGCTTCATGCGGCCCACGGACTCGAGCAGTTCCTCGAGCGTGGCGCGCGCGGTGGGGGCATGCACGGCGAGCGCGGCGAGCACGTTTTTGCTGGCGGGGTCGCGAACCGGCACGGCAATCGCGACCATACCCCGCACGAATTCCTCGTTGTCGATGCCGATGCCGCGTACCGCAAGCTGTTCGAGTTCGGCCGCGAGCGACCTGGGAGCGGTGAGGGTGCGTGGCGTCATTTTTGTCAGCACGAGGCGTTCGAGCAGCGCGTTGCGTTCCAGCATCGTCATCTGCGAAAGAAAGAGCTTGCCGCTCGCGGTGCAGTGCAGCGGAACGTGCATGCCCGGACGCATCTCCATGCGCAGCGGCTCCGTGGTCTCGACACGCTCGATGTAGAGCACGCGGTCGCCATCGAGCGCGGTGAGATTGCAGGTCTCGCCGAGCGATTCGGCCAGCGTGCGCAGCAGCACGCGGCACGAACGCGTGAAGGTGTTGTTGGCGAGCGTGGCGAGCGCGAGTTGCGCCGCGCGCGGGCCCAGCGCGATGCCGCGGTCGTGCCCGCGCGAATCGGGCATGTGAATCACGTAGCCGCGCGTTTCCAGCGAATCGATGAGCCGTAGCAGCGTCGCCTTGGGAATGTGCAGGCGCGCGGACAACTGCGAAAGCGTGTACGGCTGGCCCGCGGACGCCAGTTGCTCCAGCACGATGAGCGCGCGCAACACGCGGGCGTCGTCGGCCGACGATTCTTCGCGCAGGGCCGGGGCACTGTCTTGCGCGCCTGTTCGCGCGGTGTCTGGCATCGGTGTGCTCCGGCAAGTTCGCCTGGGGAAATGAAACAGTTTGTTCGAGTTTCAGGTTTCAGTATGAGCGCAAAGCGCGCGCGCTTACGTAGCGGATTACCCCGATATGTCATGCAAATGCGCGGGAGCGTCGCGTTGTATTCGCGCTGTGCCGGTCCGCTGTACCAGTCCGCTGTACCAGTCGATACCAGGCCACTGGCTCTACCTGCGCCATGCGGGTCTGCTTAAAATTTTTCCCGATAGAGCGCCAAAGCGACTCGACAGGAGACAGGCATGACCAACAGGCAGTCGGCAGAAACCGCCTTCGTGGCGTTCCGCGCAAGCGTCTTCATGAAGCGCGCGGGGCATTGATCATGGGATACAGCACCGTCGATCCCGCCGCCGCCGACTTTGCCGCGAGCGGCGCCGGTTCCACAAGGTACGACCCCACCTACGATCCGCTCGTCTCGCCGGGCCCCGGCGTCGGCAAGGACTACGCGCCGACTTACTGGGTCGCGACGGCGGGCAGCCCGCCGCCCGACGACGGTCCCGTTACGAAAGACCTCGACGTGGATGTCGCGATCATCGGCGCGGGTTATACGGGGCTTGCCACGGCGTTGTGCCTCGCGCGCGAACATGGCATCAAGGCGGTGGTGCTGGAGGCGAACCGCACGAGTTGGGGCTGCAGCAGCCGCAACGGCGGACAGGGGCAGAATGCCTCGGGGCGCCTCTCGCGCTCGCAGTGGATCGAGCGCTGGGGCAAGGACGTCGCCCTGCAAATGCACGACGAGATCCAGCAGGGTTTCGACCACTTCAAGGCGCTCGTTGCCGAAATCGACTGCGAGCCGCAGCCGGGCGGCCACTTTCTGATTGCGCACCGGCCGCGCATCATGGCGAAGCTGGCCGCCGAGGCGAAGGTATGGAAGGACGTATTCGGCTATCCGTCGGAACTCCTGAGCGCGCAGACGTTCCGCCGCGAATTCATCGACGACCATGAGGCAGCCGGCGCGCTGCACGAGCCAGAAGGCATCGGCGTACATGCGTTGAAGCTTGCGTTCGGTTATCTGCGCCTCGCGCGCGCGGCAGGAGCCAAGGTTCATACGAGCAGCCCCGTGACGGGTTGGGAAACCATCAACGGCGTGCATCATCTGCGTACGCCGGGCGGCGTCGTGCGGGCGCGCGCGGTGGGCGTGGCGACTGGTGCGTACACGGCGCAGACGCTGCATCCCACGCTGCGCAGCAAGATCATGCCGATTCTGTCGAACTCGATGGTCACGCGCGTGCTCACCGAAGCCGAGATCGCCGCTTGCGGTTTTCGCACGACCCAGGTGCTTACGGATACGCGCACGCTGCGCTTTTACTATCGTTTCCTGCCCGATGGGCGATTGCAGATTGGTAGCCGCAGCGCGATTACCGGTGCGGATGCGCCTAATCCGCGACATCTCGATCTGCTCAAGGAGGGCATGGCGCGTAAGT
Source organism: Paraburkholderia sp. J76 (assembly GCF_905220295.1). Lineage (NCBI taxonomy): Bacteria > Pseudomonadati > Pseudomonadota > Betaproteobacteria > Burkholderiales > Burkholderiaceae > Paraburkholderia > Paraburkholderia sp. J76. The sequence goes on along the minus strand of NZ_CAJMZJ010000007.1, from coordinate 164,944 downwards.
TTCCTGCGTTGCGGGGCGTGCAGATCGATTATTCCTGGTGGGGGTGGGTCGACGTGAGCCACGACATGATGCCGCGCGTGTGTCAGCCCGATCCGCGGCAATCGGTGTTTTATGCGCTCGGGTATGGCGGGAATGGCGTGTCGTATTCGCAGCAGGCGGGGCGCAGGCTTGCCGAACGGATCGCCGGGAAGGGGGGACAGCTTACGCTGCCGATTTTTACTACGCCGTTGCCTGGGCATCTGTTTGCGCCGTTCAGGCGGATTGGGCAGAGGGTGCTTTATTTGCAGTATTTCAGGAGGGATGAGAGGGGGTGAGGGTTTGGGGGTTTGAGGGGCTTTTCTTGTTTTCGCGGTGGTATGCAAGCGTTGCCCCTGTGCGGGGCGGCACCTACTTTCTTTGCAGCGGCAAAGAAAGTAGGCAAAGAAAGCCGCTCAAACCGCCAGCGCCCGCCACCATTCACCTCGCGCCGTTACAGCCAGTGGCTCCGGAGCGTCTGTCACCTCGCACCATTCCAGTTAGTGACTAAGGGCTCATCCGTTCCCGCTGCTCGCTACGCGCGCAGCGGCCGGGTCTGCATGGGAAACCATGTCGGCGGGGCAATCTTCGCAGAAACTTTGGCCTACTGATGTTTCTCGGTTATGCCCTTCGGGGCGCGTAGCGCCGCCGGAAGGATGAGTGCTTTGTCACTCCGGTTGTGGGCGAGTGGCGACAGACGCTCCGGAGCCACTATCTGTCAATGCGCGAGGTGAATGGTGGCAGGCATTGGCGGTTTGAGCGGCTTTCTTTGCCTACTTTCTTTGCCGCCGCAAAGAAAGTAGGTGCCGCCCCGCACAGGGGCAACGCTTGCATACCACCGCGAAAACAAGCAAGCCCCCCAAAAACCCCCAAAAAAAACCAGCAACAAAAAGGCCCCCCAATGACCCCAGACTACCCGATAGAAAACCCGAACCGCACGGTACCAGTCCGCGAACACTTCGGCTTCGATTCGAACCTGATGGTGCCGGCCTTCAGCGAGCGCGACGCACATGTACCAGACGTGGACGAGGCATACCGCTTCAACCCCGAAGTAACACTCGCGATACTCGCGGGCTTCACGCGCAACCGGCGCGTCATGGTGCAAGGCCTGCACGGCACGGGCAAGTCCACGCATATCGAACAGGTCGCGGCGCGCCTGAACTGGCCCTGCGTGCGCGTGAATCTCGACGGCCATATCAGCCGGCTCGATCTCGTCGGCAAGGATGCCATCGTCGTGCGCGACGGCCGTCAGGTCACCGAGTTTCAGGAGGGCATCGTGCCCTGGGCGCTCCAGCGTCCCGTCGCGCTGATCTTCGACGAATACGATGCGGGCCGCCCCGACGTCATGTTCGTGATCCAGCGCATTCTCGAGCGCGACGGCAGTTTCACGCTGCTCGACCAGAACCGCGTGATCCGCCCGCATGCATACTTCCGTCTCTTCGCGACCACCAACACGATCGGCCTCGGCAACCTCAACGGCCTGTATCACGGCACGCAAATGCTCAACCACGCGCAGATGGATCGCTGGAACGTCGTCGCCACGCTCAACTACCTGCCGCGCGAGGAGGAGGCCGGAATCGTGCTCGCACGCGTGCCCGAGATGGCCGACCCCGCCGGACGGCAACTCGTCGATTCGATGATCAGCATGGCCGCGCTCACGCGCAAAGGGTTCGCGAGCGGCGATCTCTCCACGCTCATGTCGCCGCGCACGGTCATCGACTGGGCCGAGAACTGCCAGATTTTTCGCGATCCCGCGCTGGCGTTCCGCCTCACCTTCCTGAACAAGTGCGACGAGGCGGAACGGCCGGTCGTCGCCGAGTATTACCAGCGCTGCTTTGGCGTCGAACTGGGTGGGGAAAAGCGGGAGCCGCGCGCGTGACGGCCGCGCCCACCCCCGAGGCCGTGCGCAACGCGCTGCGTCGCGAGGCGCTCTGCGCGGCCGCCGTGCGCGCGCTCACCGGCGACGCCGCGCTGCATTATCGCGGCGGTCGGCTTTGCCGCGAGTCGAGGGCGGTGCCGCTTCATGCGCCGCACTTGCGCGGCAACGTGTACGAGGACGATTTCGCCTCGCTGCGCGGCGCCGCCGATGCCGCCGCGCAGCGCCTGCTCCATTCCGATGCCGCGTTGCACCGGCTGCTGTGTCCCGATGCGCCGATCGAGCGTCTTCTCTTCGAGCTGTTCGAGCAGGTGCGTTGCGAAGCGTGCTTGCCGCCCGGCATGCCGGGCCTCGCGCACAACCTGCGGCACCGGTTCGAAACGTGGTCGCGCGCGTATTGCCGCGCGGGCCTGAGCGAAGGCCACCTCGGCATCCTGCTCTATACGGTCGCGCAGATCGTATGGTCGCGCGTGACCGGCTGGCCCGTGCCCGACGACACTGGCGATCTGATCGAGGCGACGCGCGCCGGCATCGTGCCGGCGATCGGCGTGCAGCTTGCCGGGCTGCGCGCGCATCGCGCGGATCAGCGCGCCTACGCGGAGCACGCGCGCGAACTGGCGCGCCGCGTCGCAACGATGATCGAGAATGCCCGCGCGGCACACGCACGTGGCGACGAGGACGAAGCGCGCGCACCCGACGACGCGTTGACGTCGTTCTCGCTGTGGGCCGACTTCGACGAGACGAGCGCCGAGCTACCCGCGCTCGCCGCGACGGGCGATAGCCGCGTGCTGGCCGAGGCGGCGGACGGTTATCGCGCGTACACGACGCAGTACGACCGCGAGATCCGGCCCGCGGCGCGCGTGCGCGAGGCGCTGCTGCGCGAGTACCGGGAGCGGCTCGACGAACGCATCGCCGCGTGCGGCATCAACGTCGCGCGACTTGCGCGCATGCTGCGGACGGCGATTGCGCTGCCGCAGCGCGACGGCTGGCGCTTTGGCGAAGAGGACGGACGCATCGACGGCGCACGCCTCGCGCAAATCGTCAGCTCGCCCGCCGAGCGGCGCGTGTTCCGGCGCGAGCGGTTCGATCCGCGCAGCGATTGCGTGGTCGGCTTCCTGATCGATTGCTCGGGGTCGATGAAGGCGCATATCGAGCCCGTCGCAATGATAGTCGATCTGTTCGCGCGCGCGTCCGAGGACGCGGGAATCGCAACCGAGGTGCTCGGCTTCACGACGCTCGCGTGGAACGGCGGCCGCGCGCGCACGGACTGGCTCGCGGGCGGCCGGCCGCCGCATCCGGGGCGTCTGAACGAGACCTGCCACATGGTGTTCAAGTCGGCCGACGAGAGCTGGCGGCGCGCTCGCCCGGCCATCGCCGCGCTGCTCAAGGCGGACCTGTTTCGCGAGGGCGTGGACGGGGAGGCCGTCGAATGGGCCTGCGCGCGGCTCGCGGCGCGCGCCGAGGCGAGACGCATTCTCGTGACGATCTCGGACGGCAGCCCCATGGACACCGCAACGGCGCAGACGAACGACGCCTTTTATCTCGACAATCACCTGAAGGAGGTGGTGTCGAAGCACGAGGCGATGCTCGACGTCGATGTGATCGGGCTGGGCGTGGGGCTCGACCTCAGTCCGTACTACCGGCATTGCGTCGCAATCGACGCCGGCGAGCCGCTGGATATGGCGCGGTTATTGAATATCGCGCGGTGGATCGGGGCGCGCCGGTAGGGGGCGGCCCGCTCATAGCAGCTTCCTGCGTAGCCCGGCAGACGATATGTCGTCGATATGCCTGCCGTATTACGCGAGAGCCCGGCGCGCACGGCTGCGTCGCGTTGCTCCGCAAGTTGCCCGGCAGACCGGCCGCCCCTCACCGCACCAATCCCTCCACCGCACACAGCACCAGCGACGCGCCGATCACCACCAGCACGCCGAACGCGAGCCTGCGCATCGCCAGGGAAGAAAGCGGCGGCGGGTAGTGGCGCGCTGCGAGCGTCATCAGCATCACGACCGGCGCGGCCAGCGCGGCCTCGATGCAGATCGAAGCGGGCAGTTCGCCCTCCCATGCGCTGAACAGTACGCGTGTGAGCGACGTGACCGCGAAAAGAAGGATCAGCGCGCAGCGAATTTCGATCAGCTTGAGCGGCTGTCGATAGAACTGGAAAACGAGCGGCGGCCCCGACACGCCGAACATGCCGCTCAAAAGACCGCCGCACACGCCGCTCACGAAAAAGCTGCGGTCGCCCGAGCGTTGCGCGAGCGGCGCGGGCCGCAGTGCGGCGCTCAGGCCGCCGTACAGCACCACGGCGCCGAGCAGCAATTGCAGCATGCCGGACGCCGATGCACTCAGGTAGTCGAGCACCATGGCGCCCGCCACGACCGAAGGCAGCACGCCCAGCGTCGCCGCGCCCACCGCGCGCCAGTCGATATGGTGGAGCTTGCCGGGCAGCGCGGCCGCGCTGTTCGCCAGCGTGACGAGACTCAGCAATGTGGCAATGCTTGCAAGCGGCGCGAGGCCGAAGCCGCTCGTGGCGCCCATCACGATCATGCCGAGGCCGAAGCCCGTGATCGTCTGAAAATAACTGGCCGCGCCGATCACGGCGATCAGCACCAGGACCTTCTCGTGCGTCATGCCGCGTGGGGTTCCTTCGAGTGGGTGACGTCGCGTTGGCGGGCCGTCTGCGCCTGCACCGCCGTCGCGGCGATCACGTAGTAGATGTCTTCGGGGCAGCAGCCGCGCGAGAGATCGTTGGCGGGGCGGTTGAGCCCCTGCATCAACGGGCCGATGGCCTTCGCGCCGCCCAGGCGCTCCGCAAGCTTGTAGCCGATGTTGCCCGCGTCGAGATTCGGAAAGACCAGCACGTTCGCGTGTCCGCCGCACTGCGAATGCTCGATCTTGCGCTCGGCGATCTCCGCGACGAGCGCCGCGTCTAGTTGCACGTCGCCGTCCACGCAAAGGGTGGGGCGCTGCTCGTGCACGCGCCGCGTCGCCTCGATCACCTTGTCCACGCTCGCATGATGGGCGCTGCCGCTCGTCGAGAACGACAGCATCGCGACGCGCGGCTCCTCCATCAGCAGGCTGCGCGCGCTGTCGGCGGCGGCCATGGCGATTTCGGCAAGCTGCGCGGCGTCGGGGTCCACCACGAGCGCGCAGTCGGAGAAGATCAGCCCGCCTTTATAGCGATGAAACGGCTCGCACAGCATCATCAAAAAGAAACTGGATACGAGCTTGAACGACGGCTCGACGCCGATCAACTGGATGGCCGCGCGCACGACGTCGGCGCTCGTGTGAACGGCGCCCGCCACCGACCCGTCCGCATGCCCCAGACGCACCATGAGGTTGGCGAAGGTGAGCGGCTTCGCGGCCTCGTCCCACGCAAGCGCGGGCGTCATGCCCTTACTGCCGCGCAGCGCGACCAACTCGTCGGCGAAAGCGGCGCGCCAGGGGCTGGTTTGCGGGTCCATCAGCGCAATTTCGCCGAGTTCGACCGACTCGCGCGCGGCAGCGGCCCGGATGGCGCCCGGCTCGCCCACGAGCACGATGCGCGCGATGCCTTCCTGGGTCGCCCGCGCCGCGGCCGCGATCACGCGCGCGTCCTCGCCCTCGCAGAGCACGATGCGCATGGGCGCGAGGCGCGCGTTTTCGACGATACGATTCAGGGCTTTCATGGTCTCATGGGCTCGAAGATGGGACTCGCGCGCACAGCAACGCAACAGCGGGCCTGGACAGACGAAAACCGGCCACAGGCGGATGCCCCGCCTGCGGCCGGCGAATGCGCCAGCCCGCGCGCCTCAAAAGGGCGCGGGCCGCTGCTGGCGCTTCAGACGAAGTCCTTGTACTTGTCGAGCAGGCGCACGGGCTTCGAGAGCGCGTCGCGGCGGAACGGATCGCCGAGTTCGCGCGTGCACATGATCTCGACGATGGTCGTCTTGCCCTGGTTCATCTGCATGTCGATCGCGCGCTTGAGCGCCGGGCCCACGTCTTCCAGCTTGTCCACGACGATGCCTTCCGCGCCCATCGCCTTCGCGATGCCGGCGAAGCTCGGGCTTTCCAGTTCGCCCGCCACGAAGCGCCGATCGTAGAAGTCCACCTGGTTCTTCTTCTCCGCGCCCCACTGGCGGTTGTGGAACACGACGGCCGTCACCGGAATGTTGTGGCGCACGCAGGTGAGCGTTTCCATGAGGCTCATGCCCCAGGCGCCGTCGCCCGCATACGAGATCGCGGGGCGGTGAGGCGCCGCCACCTTCGCGCCGATGATAGTCGGGAACGCGTAGCCGCAATTGCCCCAGCTCATCGCGGCGAAGAGGCTGCGCGGCTTGTTAAAGCGCAGATAGCTGTTGGCGACCGAGTTGATGTTGCCGATGTCGGTCGACACCATGACGTCCTCGGGCATCGCCTTTTCCAGCTCGCGCAGCACCTGGCGCGGATGCAGATATTCGCCGCCGGTGGGCGTGCGTTCGTGCTTCTGCTCTTCGATCATGTCGAGGCTGTAGGCGTCGCGCTCGTGCGTCCATGAGTCGAGTTCCTTCTCCCACGCGGCCTTTTCGGTGGCGATCTGGTCGGCGCGTTCGGCGCGCGTGGCGTCGCTCGCGAGCGTGCGGTTCGCGAGGCGTTCGGTCAGCGCCTGTGCGGAAGCCTTCGCGTCGCCGCAAATGCCCACCGAGATTTTCTTCACGAGGCCGAGCATCTTGTGATCGGCGTCGATCTGGATGATCTTCGCGTCTTTTGGCCAGTAGTCCATACCATGTTGCGGCAGTGTGCCGAATGGCCCGAGGCGCGAGCCCAGCGCGATCACGACATCCGCGCGCGAGAGCAGCTTCATCGCGGCCTTCGATCCCTGATAGCCGAGCGGGCCGCACCAGAGCGGATGGTTCGCCGGGAACGAGTCGTTGTGCAAATAGCTGTTGACGACGGGCGCGCCCAGGCGTTCGGCGAGCGCCTTGCATTCCTCGATCGCGTCGCCCATCACGACGCCGCCGCCGGAGATGATGACGGGAAACTTCGCGGCGGCGATCAATTCGGCGGCTTCGTTCAGGCTTTCGTCGCCGCCGGGGCCGCGGTCGAGCCGGCGCGGCTGCGGAATCTCGGCCTTGATCTTGCCGTAGAAGTAGTCGCGCGGAATGTTGAGCTGGGTCGGGCCCATTTCGGACATCGCGCGCTCGAAGCAGCGCGCGGTGTACTCGGCCATGCGCGCGGGGTTTGTCACGTGGCCCTGGTACTTGGTGAACTCCTGGAACATCGGCAACTGGTTCGCTTCCTGGAAGCCGCCGAGGCCGATGCCCATCGTGCCCGCCTCGGGCGTGACGATCACGACCGGACTATGGGCCCAGTAAGCGGCCGCGATGGCGGTCACGCAGTTGCTGATGCCGGGACCGTTCTGGCCGATCACGACGCCGTGGCGGCCCGAGACGCGCGAGTAGCCGTCGGCCATGTGCGCCGCGCCCTGCTCGTGAACGACGGGGATGAGGCGAATGCCGGCGGGCGCGAAGATGTCCATCGCATCCATGAACGCGGAGCCCATGATGCCGAACATGTCGGTCACGCCATTGGCCGCGAGGGTTTCGACGAAGGCTTCCGACGGCGTCATGTCCTGCGGACCGCTGGCCGTGCGGGTGGGGGTGTTTTCGCTCATCAACTGTCTCCGGTTATCGTTTGACGGAATGCCGTGCCTTGAATGCTATTCGGCGCCCCATGCGGGTCAAGGGATTCCGTCCTTGATGGATGAATCTGAAATGGAATGGAACGTTTCGTTTCAAAACACCCGGCGCTGCAAAGCGTCAACGCGCGGGCGCCGATGCACTCGCGTCAGGCGGGCTGCTTCGGGCGTTCCTTGCGGAACGCGCGCTTCACGGCGATCAAGCCGTCGCGGAATTCGAAGAGGTCGCAGCCTTCGGCTTCGATGCGCCAGCCCTCTGCATGCGTGCCGCTGAACACCCATTCGGACACGCCACGATCGCCCGCGACGTAATGGCGTCCGTTGCCCCAGCGGGCGTCGGGGAAGGTGCGAAAGACCGCTTCGAAGGCCGCGCGTACCGCCTCGCGCCCGACGAAGCGCGTGCCGTAGACCTCGGGGCCGCCGGCCGCGTCGAACACGCAGTCTTCGGTCATGAACCCCATCAGCGCGTGGGCGTCGTGGCGGTTGAAGGCATCGGAAAAGGCGGCGAGCGTGTCGGCCGTAACGGCGGGATGGGCGCTGAGCGTGTCTGCCATACGTGTCTCCAGTGGAAAAGCGGGCGCCGCGCGGCTTGCGGGAAGCGGCGCGCGGCACGGTATGTCGACACGTTAGGGTTTGCCTTTCGAGCGCGGTAGCACCAGTGCGGAGCTTTCGCCTGGGCCAGCGTTCTGCGCAGTCGCGCAAGCGTCAGGCGGGCCGCTGCTTGCGCACGACTTGCGCGAGCGCGCGCACGCCGGGTTCGATTTTTTCGAGCTTGATGGCGGAGAAGCCCATGCGGAACCAGGGGCTGTGTTCGGCTTCGTCGGCGAAGAACACGCCGCCGGGCTCGATCAGGATGCCGGCCTCGCGCGCGTCGTCTGCGAGGCGCGCGGCGTCCAGCCACGGCGGCCCTTGAACCCAGCACGATGCGCCGCCGCCGATCGGCACGTAACGCACTTCGGGCAGATGCGTATCGAGCGCCGCCATCAACGCGCGCGCGCGTTCCTTGTACGCATGCGCGAGGCGGCGCAGGAGCGCGTCGTGATGCCCGAGCGCAAGGAACGTCGCGAACGCGCGCTGGATATACGCGACCGGATGCCGGACCATCAGGCGGCGCAGCGCGCGCAACTCGCGCACGAGCGCTTGCGGGCCGACCACGTAACCGAGACGCAGCCCCGGCGCGAACGTCTTCGAAAGGCTGCCGACGTAGACCACGCGGTCCGCGGTGTCGAGGCTTTTCAAGGCCGGATGCGGCGTGCCGGAGAAGGTGTTCTCGCTCTCGTAGTCGTCCTCGATGATGACGAAGTCATGCCGCTGGGCGAGTTCGAGCAGCGCCTGGCGGCGCGCGACGGGCATGGTAGCCGTGGTCGGGCACTGGTGGCTCGGCGTGACGAACACGTAGTCGCAGCGGGCCAGCGAGCCGGCGAGGCGCACGGGATCGATTCCTTCGTCATCGATCGGCAATTCGAGCAGCTGCGCGTTGCGATTCACGAAGATGTTGCGCGCATCGGGATAACCCGGATTTTCGAAGCCGACTGTCGTGTTTTTACCGCACAGCAGATCGGCGACGAGATAGAGCGCCTGCTGGCAGCCGTTCGTGATGATGATCTCCTCGGGCATCGCGAACACGCCGCGCCGCGGCAGCACGCGCGTGCGGATCTGCTGGATCAGCGATTCGTCGTCGCGTTCGATCAGGTCGGGCGCCCAGTTGCGGATCTCCATGATCGAGAGCGCTTTCAGGCAGCACTCGCGCCAGTCGTTGATGGGAAAGAGCGATTGATCGAATTGCCCGTAAATGAACGGATATGCGTAGTTCTGCCAATTGGCGGGTTTGACGATATTGCGTTGAGCGGAAGGCGGCCGCACGATGCGCGAATGCCACGCGGGCCGCCCGGCCCCCTCGGGCGACGGCGCGCCGTGGGGCTCGACGGGTTCGGGCTGCGGCCCGCGCGGCTGGACCCGCTGTTGAACTGTCACGCCGTGCAGTCCTTCCAGCATCGCGGGGTTCACGAAGTGGCCGCTGCGTTCGCGCGAGACCAGATAGCCTTCCTCGACGAGCATCTGGTAGGCGAGCACGACGGTGTTGCGGGCGACGCTGAGTTGCTCCGCGAGTTCCCGGCTCGAAGGCAGGGCCGAGTCGGGGGGCAATTGCCCGTCGAGGATGGAGGCCACCAGCATCGCGCGAATCTGGTGCTGCAGACTTGTCTTCGACTCCGGTGACCGTCGGAATTGCTGTGCCCAAAGGGCGGACGGGGTGCGGGTCGGCATGCTTGCTCCTGTGATGGGTGGCAACGACGAGTGGCCACGGTCAATTGACACACGATATTCAACACTGGCCGTCCGAGTCGATCAGGTGAATTTCGGAGCGACTGTTCGCGATGAGACAGTGCACACGGCGCGCCATGCGAATAATCAGAGGAAATCAACCGGATACTACCTTGGCATGCCGGCGAATGGCGGGGCAGCGCTCACGGGCACTGGCCCCATCGGAACTTCCCGCCTGGTACTACCCGCCGTTTTATTGATTGAGAATGCTTGACTAAACGGGCGAGTGCACGAGCGCGAAATAAAAGAAGCCGAAATTCGCCCGGTAGCCGCTGACTATACTTGACTTGAGATGGAACCGTAACCGGCCACGGAACGCCAGGCTATCGAAAGGTAGCGCGAAGAAAGGCGTTACCTGGTGTGCGCATTGTTTTTCAACTTGAGGAGACGGCGGTGAGAGCCTTACCCAGACTAAAGACGATGAAGCATCGCGCGGACGCTTCGGTCGAGCCAGTGATCAAGATACGCCGCGGCCACGGGAAACTGAATTCTTACTGGTTGACCACGGGCGTGCTCGTAATATGTGTCGTGCTCTGGCAGGCGGTTTCGATGGCGGGCATTTTCCCGTCGTTCGCGCTGCCTTCGCCGGTGGCGGTGTGGCAGGCCTTCGTCGAAATTGTTCATAACGGATACGGCGGCCAGTCGCTCATCGGCGACATTCTGATTAGCTGCTTTCGCATTGTCATTGGCTTTGTGGGCGCAATTGCGATTGGCGTTCCTATCGGACTGCTAATGTCCCGCAACAAGATCGTGTTCGACATTATCGATCCGTTGCTGCAGTTCGTGCGGCCGGTTCCGCCGCTTGCCTATATTCCGCTTCTGGTGGTGTGGTTCGGCATCGGCGAATTGCCCAAAGCCATTCTGATTCTGGTGGGCACCATTCCCGTCATCATCATCGGCACGATGTCGGGCGTGAAAAGCACGCCGCCGCTGCGCATCGAAGTGGCGCGCACGCTCGGCGCGACCAACGCGCAAATCTTCCGCAAGGTCGTGCTGCCTTCGGCTATGCCCGAGATTTTCACCGCGATGCGCGTGGGGATCGGCGTTGCCTGGACGTGTCTCGTTGCCGCGGAACTGATCGCGGCGAGTAGCGGCCTGGGCTGGCTCGTGCAGTTCGCGGGACAAGCGTTGCAGGTTGCCATCGTGATCGTCGGCATCGTGATCATCGGGTTGATCGGGTATGGCATGGAACTGGTGATACGCAAGATCGAGAATTGGGTCGTTCCCTGGCGCGGACATAACTGATCGGGTAATCGAGGAGACGAAAAATGAAAAAGATGCAATGGGTCTACGGCGTGAGCGCGGCCGTGCTTGCCAGCAGTTTCCTGGTTCCTGGCGCGGTTCATTCGCAAAGCAAGCCCGAAGTGATCATCGGTTACGAGGACAACGGCGCCGATCCGTATATGGTGTCGATGGCCGAGCATATGTTCGAAAAGCAGATGAACGCGGATGTCCAGTACAAGCTCTTCAGTTCGGGCCCCGCGGCGATGAGTGCTTTGGCGTCGAACAGTCTCACGTTCATGTGCGGCCTTGGCGTTCCGCCGCTCGTTACGGCCATCGCACAGGGCTTGCCGATGACCATCGTGTACAACCAGGAGCGCTATACCAATGCCGCCGGTATCGTGGTCAAGCCGGATAGCGGCATCCACGACGTTGCGGGACTGCAAGGCAAGAAGATCGCGATCGTTGCGGGCTCGCAGGCTTCTTTCGAACTCGCGACCTTCCTGGCGGCTGCGCACGTGCCGTACGCGTCGGTCACGCAGATCAACATGGCGCCTCCGCAGATGCGCACTTCCTGGGTCACGGGCGCGATCGACGCGGCAATCGTCTGGGACCCGGTGTTCAGCGCACTGCGCACGGCTGGCGGCAAGGCGATCAAGACCGACGGCGATCTGCCGCGAGAAGCGTCGAGCTACAACGTGTGCATCGCCAACGCCGATTGGGCGAAGGCGCATCCGGACCTCGTACGCGGTTTCGTCGCGGCGCTCGATCAGGGCTACCAGGTAACGATGAAGGATCGCGACAAGGCGCTCGCGGAAATGGCGAAGGCAACGGGCGTGACCGTGCCTGTCGCGACGAGCGAGCTGGCCGGTTATGAGTTGTTTTCCGGCGCCGACCAGACCACGCCGAAAGTCATGGGCCTCGATTCAGGCGTCAAGACTTCCGCGACTTACCTGACGTTGGTGAATACGGCCAAGGTGCTCAACTCGATAGGCCGCATCCCGAGTGTGCCGGCGAGTTTCGACAATAACGTCGCACCGCAATACTCGAAACATCTAGCGCATTGACCCGCGTTGATCCATCGACTGTCTGACCGTCAAGCAGGAGACGAACTTGAACATCGTCATCGATTCTCTGTACAAGACATTCGGCGCCACGTCGGCGCTGGAAAACATCAATCTGCAATTTCGGGGCGGCGAGTTCATCACGGTGCTCGGCGCCTCTGGCTGCGGAAAGACGACCTTGCTGCACCTGCTTGCCGGTTTGACGTCGCCCACGAAGGGCAACATTTATATCGATGGCGAAATCAAGGACCAGCCCGGGGCCGACCGTGTCGTAGTGTTCCAGCAGGCCGGATTGTTTCCCTGGCTGAGCGTGGAGGAAAACATCGAGTTCGGGCCTTCGCTGCATGCCGTGCCCAAGGCGCAGCGCCGCAAGGACTCGGCCGAAATTCTGCGGATCATCGGTCTCGAATCGTTCGCTCACCACAAGCCGTATGAGTTATCGGGCGGCATGCAGCAGCGCGTGGCGATTGCGCGAGCGCTCGTGATGAAGCCGAAGGTGCTGCTGATGGACGAGCCTTTCGGCGCGCTGGACGCGCAAACGCGTAGCTCCATGCAAACGTTTTTGACGGCGCTGTGGGAGCAACTCCACTGTACGGTCGTGTTCATCACCCACGATATCGACGAAGCGATCTTTCTCGGTACGCGCCTCGTTGTGCTTTCGGCGCGGCCAGGACGGGTCGCCCTCGACGTTCCCATCGAACTGGAAAGACCGCGTACGCCGCAGGTCGCATTCGAACCGCACTTCCTGGAACTGAAAAAAAGCGCGATGGGCATTCTCGCGCATTGATTTTTCTTGCTAAACGCATACGGGTTCAAGCAGCGGCTGCGCGATTCGTACGTAGTCCGATGAATCGAGGATGATCGATGTGTCGAGCCGTCCCGCGTTAAAGGCGATTTCGGGGAATCGCTCGATGAGGCCCGGGTCCACGACGAGCTTGATGCGAGGCGAAAACGTAAATGGCGGAATGGCGCCGATCACGCACCCCGTCTCGCGCTCCGCTTCTTCCGGGGTGGCGAGCGTCGCCTTTCTGAGGTTGCCCGCAGCGGCTACCTTCCTGAAGTCGAGCTTTCTGTCGCCGGGTAGAATGGCCAGCACCCATCCCTCGTTATCGGCCTTGTTTTTGCAGAGCATGGCTTTCGCGCCCTGGCCGGGGTGCGTCCCGCGAATGGCGGCAACCAGGTCGGAGCGTCCTTCGGCGGGGTGCCCGACGACGCGATATCTGGCCCGCTGGCTTTCCAGGAGGGTTATCAACTGCTCGTACACGGTGGACATCGTTCCATTTCTCCTGAAAGCGCGGTTCACGACTTTATGGCGATCTTGACGCGTCGCACAACAATCTATAACCCCGCGCGGTTTTAGACGCAACGTCGCTATACGAACTGCCGCATGCGATCTTCTCATATGACCCGAAAAAGCTGGGGGCTGAATCCCTATGCATGAATTGTGCAATGCACATAAACAATGCCTTTTCAGCAATCGACAAAGGGAATACCCTTAGGTCATTGCCGTATCGGAGGCTTGTGGTTGTGTCGACTCTTATCGAGCAGGACGGACTTGTAGCAACGTGGCGCCGGATTCACCCCAATTCCGGTGCGGGGTCATGGGAGTGCTGTGAACTGGATGGCCGCGGTAAAGCGGTGCCGCATCCTCAGCCCTCCGGAAGGCGGCAGATCGTTCTGACCGATGTGTATTGCCAGATTGCCGAACAGATTGGCCACGTGGCGGCAATGTCGGTTGCGGTGGCCACACCGTCATTCGGCATCCGCGTGCCAGACGTCGTGTGGATGCCGCCTGAAAAGTGGGAAGGGTTCGACCGCGAAGGTCCCATTCCGTTTGTACCTGATTTGTGCGTCGAAGTCCTCCTCGACCGCCAGTGTGCGCATGACATCGGCGCCCGGATCCGGGCGTATCTGGAAGGTGGCGCGCGGGAAGTCATCGTCGTCGGGCAGCGTGGAGAATTGCAATTTTGCGGCGCGAATGGGCAGCAGCAAAGTTCGCAGTTCGGAATCGCGCTCTCGCTCGAACGCATGTACTTCGACGAGCTAGCCCCGTCCTCTCACTAACACCTCTCATTCAGCCTGCGGAACCCCAGGAATGCACAACGATAGACCGTCGCCCACGCGCGCGACGTACGAGAAAGGAATGCGAATCGGCGGGACCGGATGGCTCGGCCGCTTGTCGGCCGTGGTCGTGAGCGCCATCGTGCTCGTGGTGGCCGCGATGTTGTCGGTGGTGCTGCTCGCCGTGCTGTTCGCCGTGGGCGTGGTCGTTGCGGGCTACCTCTGGTGGAAAATACGCGCGCTGCGCCGCCAGGCGCGCGAGTTCGGCGACGACGGCCGGACCATCGACGTCGAGGTCGTTCACAAGGATTCGCACGCCGACGAAATCGCCCGACGCTAATCCGGAAGGGTTCGCGACCAAAATCAGAAGCATAGGAATGCTACTGATATTTCCTCACCCGGTTCAACCAGTTCGTCCCGCGCCTCACTCAATAACGTCTTGACACGTTGCGCGCGGGACCGTAATCTAGCCCCCGCAGATCGAGATAAGAGACTATCTGTAAGATGGTCTCTTATGCGCGAAGCAATTGCATCGGCCCTCTTGCAGAAAAATACAGGAGACGGCTTGTGCAAACGCATGTACAAACGCACGTACACACTACTGCGCTCAAAATTCGTGGCGTCGACGACGTCATCGCCTTTATCGATTCGGGTTCGGGCATTGCCGGCCGCGCCGGCGTCATCTGGTGGCTCGCACTGGGTGGCCTGTTTCTCGACGCATTTTCCAATTCCGCTTTAAGCGCCGGCCTCGGGCCGATGACGCGCGATCTGCGCCTGAGCGCGGGCGACATCGCGCTCATGACATCGTTCGCCTCGTGGGTAGCCATCGCCTTCAATCCCATCGGCGGCTGGATGGCTGACCGCTGGGGCAGGGTTCGGCCGCTCGTGCTCGCCAAGGTATTCGCGCTGGCGGGCGCATTGCTGGTGATGTTCGCCCCGGGCTTCGAAGTCGTGCTTGCCGGACGCTTCTTTGTCGGCATGGCGTATGGAATCGACTTCGCCATCGCCATGGCCATGCTCGCCGAGTTCACGCCCGCGCACCTGAAAAGCCGGCTCAATGCGTGGCAGGGCATGTGGTACACCGCGGTCTGTCTCAATCTGCTGCTCGCGCTGCTGTTCCACGCATGGCAGGTGGGCGATTCGATATGGCGTTACTCCATTGCCGCCACGGCGGTATTCAGCGTGACCATTCTCGTGCTTCAGTTGTTGTTTCTCGTGGAGAGCCCCACGTGGCTCGCGCGCAAGGAACGCATCGTGGACGCGGCCGCTGCCATGACGCGCATTTACGGCCGCAACTTCGTGGCCGCGGCGCCCGAGGAGCGCGTGCCCGTGCTGAACCCGGCGAAGCGTGGCTTCGCGAACCTCACCTTGATTTTCCGTGGCGTTTATCTGCCGCGCACCATTCTTGCCGCGACCGTGCAGATCGGGCAGTCGCTCGAATACTTCGCCATCGGATGGTATTTGCCGCTCATCAGCGCGGCGTTGTTCGGCAAGGACTTCGTCTACGCAACGCTTGGCGCGCTGCTCTTCAACGTGTTCGGCATCGTCGGCGGCTTCATGTCGCCCATGGTCGGCCGCAAGATCGGCTTGCGACGCGCCTCGGCGTTCGGCTTTGCCGCCGTGTTCGCCATGCTGCTCGCGCTCGGCCTGTACGGCACGAAGCTGCCGATGTGGATGTCGGTCGTCGTGCCTTCTCTGTTCATTCTGTTTCACTCGGCAGGGCCGGGGGCCAATGGCAAGAGTTTGTCGTCGCTCTCGTTTCGCAGCGAATTGCGCGCGGGCGCCAACGGCGTGGTCGGCGCGCTCGGTTCGATTGGCGCCGCGCTCGGGCTGCTCGTCTTTCCGCTGTTTCGCGAGCGCTATGGCCTCGATCACACGTTTCTCATTCTCGCGGCCGTGCCGTGCGTGGCGAGCGTGATCTGCTTTTCGATCCGCTGGGACCCGACGCGCAGCGCCGTCACGCCCGACAACGAGCCCGACGCCCCGCATTTCGAAGACGAAAGCGAACGCGGCGCGTATCTGAATCCGGTCATGGAGGACCCCCGGCGATGAGCCAGCAGCAGCGAGTCATACTCGCTATCGACGAAGGCACGTCCGGCACGCGCGCCGCCGTGGTCGATGCGCAAGGGCATGTATCGTGCCTCGAATACCGTGCGTTGCGCGTGGAGAGTCCGCGGCCCGGCGTGGTGGAGCAGGACGCCAACGTCACGCTCGACAAGACGCTCGAGGCGTGCCGCGCGACGCTTGCGCGTGCTTCGCAGGAGAAGCGCGAGGTGGTTGCGCTCGCCATCGCCACGCAGCGCGCCACCGCCGTGCTCTGGGACACGCATACGGGCCGCGCGCTCGTGCCTGCGATGGTGTGGCAGGACACGCGCCATGCGGCTTCGCTCGCGCAGCTTGCGCCAACCTGGGATGCCGCGTTGATCGAGCGCGTAGGGCGTCCCGCGGGCGTGCGCTCGCCGTATCTCTGGGCGGCGCGGCATCTGCGCGAAACGCCTGCGGTTGCGCGGGCGTATGCCGAAGGCCGGCTCGCATTCGGCACCATCGACACGTGGCTGCTGTGGCATCTGTCGAGCGAGCGCGCATGCGTCACCACGCCGACCAACGCGACCTCGGCGAGCGCCTACGTGCTCGCTCAGCACCGCTATTACGACGAATGGCTCGACGCGCTCGGCTTTCCCGCCGAACTGTTGCCGGCGCTGCGCGAGGACGCCGATGCATTCGGCCGCACGCGCGCCGATCTGCTGGGCATCGACGTGCCGATTCTCGCCTGCGCCGGCGACCAGCTTGCGGGCGGCGTGGGGCTGGGCTGCCTCGATCGCGGCCAGTCGATGTGCGTGCACGGCACCGGCAGTTTCGTCGACCTGCTCACCGGTACGGCGCAGCCGCGCGCAACGGGCGGTCACGACGGCACGTTGACGATGACGGCGCGGCGGCACGGCGGCGTCTCGCACTTTTCGCTCGAAACCTTCGTGCCCACCACGGGTTCCGCGCTCAACTGGATTTGCGAAAAGCTGCACTGGTTCGACGATCCCAAGGCAATCGCCGCGCTGGCGAGCACGGTCGATTCCGCGCGCGGCGTCGCGTTCCTGCCGGCGCTTACGGGCGTGCGCGTGCCGCGCCTCGAACCGGCCGCGCGCGCGTCGCTGTGCGGCGTTTCCATCGCCACGACCCAGGCCGAAATCGCCTACGCGATTCTCGAAGGCATCGCGCAGTCGGTCGCGCTTTGCGTCGAAGCGAACGAGTCCGTTGCGGGCGTGGCCACGGGCGAACTCATCGTCGGCGGCGGCCTCTCGGGCAGCGACACGCTGCTGCAGATCCAGGCGGACCTCTGCGGCGTGCCGGTGCGGCGCATGGCCGAAAGCGATCGCGCGAGCCTGCGCGGCGCGGCGTTTCTCGCGGGCGCATCCGGCCTCATGTGGGATTCGCTCGACGAGGCACGCGCGACGCTCGCCAGCGACGCGGTGTTCGAACCCAACATCCCGGCGCACGTGCGCGAAAAGCGGCGCGCAGCATGGCGCGCCCGCATGAATGCCGAACTCGCCTACGTGGCGCAATTCGATCAAGATCGAGCAGGAGAACTAACGTAATGCTGTTGTTTACATCGAGAAGCGTCAACCGCGAACGCGAGAAGATGACTGCAACCGAGCCGCTGCGCCTCGTGCGCGCCGAGCAACTGGATCGTCTCGCGAGCGAAGCGTTCGATATCGTCATCGTGGGCGGCGGTGTGACGGGCGCCTACGCGGCGCTCGACGCGAGCCTGCGCGGCTATCGCGTGGCGCTGCTGGAAAAGAGCGATTTCGCCTCGGGCACGTCGTCGAAGTCGTCGAAGATGGTGCATGGCGGCCTGCGTTATATCGAGCAGGGCAATCTCGGGCTCGTGCGTCATTCGCTGCTGGAGCGCCAGCGGCTGCGCAGAAATGCGCGCCATCTGGTCCAGCGTTTGCCGTTTCTTTTCCCCGTGCTGGAAAAAGACGGCGTGTTCGACAAACGCCTCGCCAAGGCATTCGAAAGCCTCTTGTGGACTTACGACCTCGCGGGCGGCTGGCGCGAGGGCATTCTGCACCAGAAGCTCTCGAAGGCCGAGGTGCTGTCGCATTGCCCCACCTTCAACGAAGAAAACCTCAAGGGCGGCTTCCTGTATTTCGACGCCCGCGTGGACGACGCGCGGCTCACGCTGACGCTGGCGCGCACGGCCGTGTTTCATGGCGCCGCTGTCGCCAACCACGCGAAGGTGGCGGATGTCACGCGCAGCGAGCAGGGGAAGGTGGACGGCGTGATCGTGCAGGCCGACGGCCGCGAGATACGCGTGCGCGCGGGCGTGGTGGTCATGGCGACGGGCGTGTGGCTGCGCGACTGGAGCGGGCGGCGCAAGGGTGAAACCGCGCCGCTGCAGATTCGCCCCGCGAAGGGCGTGCACGTGGCGATTCCGTGGCTCAAGATTCGCAACGACTGCACGGTGACGATACCCGTGCCGGGCCGCAGCCGTCGCGCGACCATCACGCGCTGGGGCAACGTCTCGTACCTCGGCACCACCGACGAGGACTACACCGGCGATCTCGACGACGTCTGCTGCACGCGCCAGGAACTCGATTTCCTGCTGGAGGGCGCGCGCTCCGCGCTCAAAACGGACCTGTGCGCGCAGGACGTGGTGGGCAGCATCGCGGGCTGCCGCCCGCTCGTGGGGCCGCCCGGCGGCAAGACGCTGGAGATGAAGCGCAATCACGAGATTCATGTGGCGCCGGATGGCCTCGTCACGATCGTCGGCGGCAAGCTCACCACCTCGCGTCACATGGCGGAGCAAACCATCGACGCCGCGCAGAAGGTCATCGGCGAGCGCCGCCGTTGTTCGACGCGTTCGGCTTACCTGCTCGGCGCAGCGGGCTACGACGCGCAGGCCATCGTCGCCTCGGGCGGGCTAGGCGCGCATCTGGGCGAGCGTTACGGCAACGAGGCGCGCTTCGTGAGCGATCTGCTTCAGGCCGATGCGCGCCTCGTGAAACCCGTTGTCGAAGGCTTGCCCTATACCGAAGCCGAAGTGCTCTATGCCGTGCGCCACGAACTGGCGTGCAGCGTGGACGACGTGCTCTCGCGGCGCATGCGCGCGAGGCTCATGGCGCGCGACGCGTCGGCGCGCGCGGCTTGCCGCGTGGGAGAAATTTTGCAGTCCGAACTTGGCCTCGGGGCCGAGGCGGTTGCCAATCAGGTGCGCGACTATGTCGCTTCTGTCGAGCACGAAAAATCCGTTTTGATGGGAGATACAGAATGATCAGCAAGGAAGCAGTCAAGCGTGGCTATAACCGCGGCAACTACACCGTTGGCGCGCCGACGCCGCCCGCATGGTCCCTCGCCCGCGAGGCTGCGGGCTCCGAAGCGGGACTGCAACGCAATCCGGTTTCGTTGAGCGCGCAACAAATCGGGGCGCTGCGCGCGCTGGCCGACGAAGTTCTGGTCGCGACGCCCGAAGTAGTGGCGGCCACGCGCGACTGGTGGGCGGGCACGATGATCGCCGAAACGGGCGGCAAGCCGGCCACGCCGCACGCGGTGGTCGCGCGCGTTTCCACGGTGGAGCAGGTGCAGGCCGTAATGCGCTTTGCGAACGAAGCCGCGATTCCGCTCACGCCTTCGGCCGGGCGCAGCAACGTGACCGGCGCGGCGCTGCCCGTGCGCGGCGGCATCGTGCTCGACGTTTGCGGCCTGAACCGCTTGTTGAGCTTCGATCGCGAGAGCCAGATCGTCGAAGTCGAAGCGGGCATGTTCGGCGATATCTTCGAAGAGACAATCCAGCGCGACTACCGCATGACGATGGGGCACTGGCCTTCTTCGTACGCGATCAGCACCGTGGGCGGCTGGGTGGCGTGCCGCGGCGCGGGGCAGCTTTCCACACGCTACGGCAAGATCGAGGACATGGTTTCCGGCATGGACGTCGTGCTCGCGGACGGGCGGCTCGTCACGCTCGGCGGGTACTCGCGCGCGGCCGTCGGGCCGGACCTGCAACAGCTTTTCATCGGCTCCGAAGGCACGCTCGGCGTGATCGTGCGAGTGCGCCTCAAACTGCATCGTCTGCCCGATTACGGGCGCGCGATTGCCTACGGCTTCAGTTCGTTCGCCAAAGGCCTGGAGGCGTGCCGCGAGATCCTGCAACGCGGCGGCAACCCCGCTGCGCTGCGCCTTTACGACGAACTCGAAAGCGGGGTGCAGTTCGGCTTGCCCGAATCCAACGTGCTGCTCGTCGCGGACGAAGGGCCGCGCGAAATCGTCGAAGCGGTGCTCACGATCAGCGAGCGCGTGTGCAAGGAACTCGGCACGAAGCTCGACGAAGCCGCCATCTTCGAGAAATGGCTCGACACGCGCTACCTCACCGGAAAGAGCGCCGAAGGCTTCAAACGCAGTCCCGGCCTCGTAGCCGACACGCTCGAAATGATCGGCCCGTGGAAGGATCTCGCGGCCATTTACGACGACGTCGTGAAGGCCATCAACGCGGTGCCCGGCACGCTGGCGGGCTCGGCGCATCAGTCGCATGCCTACGTGGATGGCGCTTGCCTCTATTTCTCGCTGCGTGGCGACGTGGAAGTAGCCGATCGCGCGCAGTGGTATCGCGCGGCGTGGGATGCCGCGAATCGCGTGATCATCCAATACAATGCAACGCTCAGTCATCACCACGGCGTGGGCCTGCTGCGCGCGCCTTATATGAGCGAGTCGCTTGGCAGCGCATTCGCCGTGCTCGAAACGATCAAGCAGGCGCTCGATCCGCACAACATTCTCAACCCGGGCAAGCTCGGTCTCACCGACGCGCTCAGTCACGAGGCGAAGTAATCGAAACATGGATATGTCACTTGGGGCGCGTTTGCAGCGGCACCCGGTCATCGCGACGCTTTACGGCGTCGAGCAGTTTGACGACTTCCTGAAGAGCGCGGCCGAGGTCGCCATCGTCGCGAACGTCGATCTGCGCATGCTCCACAAGGTGGTCGCGGCGCTCACGAAGGCGGGCAAATACGTCATCGTCAATATCGACAGTTGCGACGGCCTTTCGCAGGACAAAGGCGGCGTGGAGTATCTGGCCGATATCGGCGTGACAAGCCTCGTCTCGACCCGGGTGGCGACCATCCAGCGCGGCAATCGCGCGGGCCTCATCACGATCCAGAAGGTGTTCGTGACGGACCGCTCGACCTGGCCGCGCAGCGTGAAGGCGCTCGAGCAGAGCGACCCGAACATCGTGCAGTTGATGCCGGCGCCGATGCTCGCGCGCATTTCCGCCCAGGACCGCAAGGCGCTGCCGCCCGTTGTCGCGTCGGGCTTCGTGTGCAACGAGGCCGATGCGCGCGATGCGCTCGAACGCGGTGCGCTAGCCGTTTCGACGAGCGACGCCGGATTGTGGAACATGAAAGTCGCAGGCTGACGGGGTGAGTTTTTCGCGTGAGGCTGCAGCGCCGGCTTTTACTGCACCGTAATAGTCGCCTTCATATACGGGTGGATGCCGCAAAACACTTTGTATGTTCCTGGCTTGTCGAACTTGAATTCATAGGTATCGTTTTGATCGAGCGCGGCGGAATGAAATACCCCCGCGTCGTTGACGACCGTATGCGGTTCGCCGTCCATATTTTTCCAGGTAACGGTCGTGCCTGCCTTAACGGTAAGCGACATGGGCGAAAACATGAAATTCCTGATGACAATCTCATTGGGCTCCTGCGCATGCGCGGCAGGCAAGCCAGCGGACGCCATCGCCATAAACATTCTGATGGCGCAGAAGAGGGCGAACGCGCGACGAGTGTGATTGGGGAGCATGGCTCGAATCCTTTGAATGAGCGAAACGCAATGTCAGGCGAGCGACGTGTCGGAGAGTGTCGCCGCCAGGGGATGGCGCGAGATCCGGATACGGGTTACGCCAAGCATCTTCGGAAGCTGATCGCTTGCTACCTTGAGCGGCCCGGGCCCGGGGCCGTCGCCAGCCGCCGGTTGTGGATACGCAGTCGAGCGCGCCGTGTGGAATGTGATATTGCCTTCCACTTTGGAAACGATCTGATGAATATGACCGTTGAGCACCGTCACCGAACCGAAGCGCTTTAGAGACTCCATGGCCTGGCCCGCGTCGCCGGTGCCCCAGCCCCACGGTTCGTAAATCGTCCACATTGGCATGTGAGTGAACACGACGATCGGCGTGCTGGACGTGCGGCCCTTCAAGTCGTTTTCCAGCCAGGCGAGCTGGTCCTCGCCCAGATTTCCCAATCCGTTCGGCTTGAAATGCATCACGTTGACGAGCCCGACGAAATGCACGCCGTTGTGGTCGAAACTGTAATAGCCGCGGTTGTCCGATGCCTTGCCGAAACGCTTGAAGTATTCGCCTTGCGGTCCGTCAGTTACGTCGTGTTCGCCGGGCGTGGTGTGCAACTCGGTGATGTCGAGACCGGAAAGCAATTGCGCCGCCAGATCGAATTCCTCGGCTTTGGAGAGGTGAGTGATATCGCCCGTGTGAATGGCCAGCGCGGGTTTCACCGGCATGGCGTTGACGTAATCGATGGTCTGTTTGAGCGTGCCCGCCACATCGGGATTCGCTTCCTTGTTAAAGCCAATATGCGAGTCGCTGATCTGCAGAAAGAGCGGAATGCCGGAAGCCGCCGTGTTGTCTTTGGCGCTGGCCGCCCGTGCCAGCTCGACGGGCGTGAGAATGCCGCCGCTCAGGACAAACACCGTGCCCACGCCGCCGAAGGCGAGGCATTTCAGGGCACTTCGGCGCGACGGTTGCGAAGGAAGATCTGACGACATGATGTCCTCTCGACTGGTTCGGGAAGTCGACCGCCGATGCAGGCGGGCTTCACGTGCAATACCGCGAGAGGGATTGTTTTATTCCCCGAATGCTTCGCTGCAAACTCAGACGCTATAGCCTGAGTCACGCATTAACTGGCGCGACACCTCGCCACCCAAGCCTTGCGAATCGAATTGCGCGCGCAGTTTCGCGTCGGCCCTGCGGGTTACGCCGCGATGCATGGCCACGACGATCGCGAAAAAGGCGATTAGAAAGATCGGTAAGGTGAGCATCATGTCGCTCCTGCGTGGACGATAAGGCGCAGGGTCCGGGCCGGGGCGTTCCGATTTATCATTGCCGTTATACGGAAGGCGGCGCCGCACGAACGCGCGCGGGCCGATCCGCCCCTCTTTGCCACGCCGCGCGCCTGGGAATCGAAAGCGATGGGTTATGCTTGAGAATAGAACGCCGAATCCCATTTAGCTTTCGTGAACCAGCGTATTCGTCCTCCCTTGCCGCCTGAATGGCCTTTTCCGCCGAATCGCGACGTCTCCGGTCGCGCTTTCGGCGATCTCGTCGCGCTTCAATATCGCGGCGCTGGCGTATGGCTCTGGCAGTGCCGATGCGGCGCGCACGTCACGGCGGCGCTCGATGCGGTGGAAAGCGGGCAGACGCGCGATTGCGGCTGCCGCGAGCAGCGTCGCGTATGGCGGTCCCGGCCGGGCTCGCCCGCGCTGAAGGGCGGCGAAGTTTTCGGCCAGCTAACGACCGACCGGTACGCAGGCGACGGGATGTGGGTGTGCCGCTGCGATTGCGGCAATGAAGTGACCGTGAGCGCCGGGCGCCTGCGATTGGGCCAGGCGCGTTCGTGCGGACGCTGTTTCGGCGCCTAGCCGGCCGGCCCGTTAGGCGCGACCGGAACCCCGTAGGTGTTGACGATGCGCGCGTCCTGTTCTGCGGCCGGGAACAGCTCCCATTCGAGACCGTTCACATCGACACTGCTCGAATAGCCCGTTACCGCGTCGTCTTCGAATCCAACGTGGCGCAGCATACCCGCTTGCGCCGGCTTTTCGTTGATCGAAAAGTTAAGGATCCCCGTACGCCACATCGCGTACTGGCCCGGCACGACGGCTGACGGCGGCTGCCCGAGCCGGTGGCTATAGTCCGCAATCGAGGCTTCGAGATTCGAAACGGCCAGGGCGATATGAAAACGCTTCATGATGGTCTCCGTGGGTCTTCGTGGGTTTTCGTCATGCGTCGGCTCCAGCTTCGGCTCATCCTAATGAAGGCGCAGCGGTACAACCAGTTCAGCGGCTATTCTGGTATGCGGGCTACCCGTCGTCGCTTCGTTTAACGAACCATCGTTTCGCGCTCGTTCTCCCGTGCTTTTCATGGCAATCGGCTCCGCAAACGTTTGGCATCTTTAGCGATATTCATGTTGCTTTCAGCAGCCTAAAGTTCGCGTAACCGTTGCCGAAATACCGGCCATGGCGCGCAAACACTCTGACTATCCCGACAAACCTCCCATCTGGGCAGAGGCGCGCGCGCTTGAAGCGAGCATTCGCGCCATACGCCGTGCACAGGGTAAAAAGAATCCTGAGGACTTCCCGGCGGGAAGCCCCGAATGCACGGCTGCCATGGATGAATTCGTGCGCGACGTCTGCCGCGCGCTCGAGATCGATATCAACACCCTCGGCAAGGACTCTCACGACTTCTAGGGTTCCCGTTGCACGCGCGGTTTACGCGGTTTAAACGGGAATGCAGATTGCGCCTCTGGACAACCGATGACGAGTTCCCGAGGTTACGCGTGAATACGACGTTTTCGTTCGCACTGTCGTCATGTCTGGGCGTGATGTGGCTGGCGATCCAGCCAGCATACGGCGCAGATCCCGTCCCCGCGGCTAGCCCCGACGCCGCGCCGCCTTGCGGCAGGCTCGTAGGAACGGCCGCCGCAGGGGGCTTTGCATTGCGCAGCGGCGAACCCGTGGATTTCGTTTCCGCGGGGCAGGCCACGCACGGCACGCTGCTCGTTTTCAGCGAAGGCCAGGTATTTCATGCCTATTGGCAACCGCAAGGCAGCGAAGAAAAATACGCGCTGGCCAACGCGGGCCCCGATAGCGTGCGCCTTGTTTCAACGCCGCCGCAAGGTACGCCCACACCCGGCGCTCAGCCCGGTGTAGCCATGCAGCCATTGCAAGTGCTTTCGTGTCCGAAGCTTTAATACTCATTCGGCTTTGATTTCGGCCTTGCGTCGGCCTATATCCCACCATGTGAACCGTCCTTTCGTATCGCGCGGGGAGCGACTAGTCTTTAACGATATCAAACCGACCGGCCCTTGACTGGCGCACCGCGCTGCACGCCGGCTTCGAAGGAGACAAATATGGAGCTTGAAGCCCGGACCATGGCGCGCGTGATGGCGAGGCTCGTGCCGTTCCTGATCCTCTGCTATTTCGTGGCGTACCTCGATCGCGTCAATGTCGGCTTTGCTGCACTGCAGATGAACAAGGCGCTCGATCTTTCCGCGAGCGCATTCGGCTTTGGCGCCGGCATTTTCTTCATTGCCTATTTCTTCTTCGAGGTGCCCTCGAACCTCCTGCTCGAACGCTTCGGCGCGAGGCGCTGGATCGCGCGCATCATGTTCACTTGGGGCATCATTGCGGGCGCAATGGCGTTCATACCGGACATCGCCCGCGTCACCGGCATGTCGAACGCGCATGTTTTCTTCGGACTGCGTATCTTGCTCGGCGTGGCCGAAGCGGGTTTCTTCCCAGGCATCATCTTTTTGCTCACGCTCTGGTTTCCCGCCAAATATCGCGCGCGGGTGGTGGGCTATTTCATGGCGGCCATTCCCTTATCGACGGTGATTGGCGGTCCGGTTTCCGGCTCGCTGCTTTCGCTGGACGGCACAGGCGGGCTCGCGGGATGGCAGTGGGTCTATCTGATCGAGGCGATTCCCGCGCTCGTGCTCTCGGTGGCCGTGCTGTTCTATCTGACCGACAAGCCCGCCGACGCCGCCTGGCTCGCCGACGACGAACGCCGCTGGCTCGTCGACCGCCAGGCGCAGGAGCGCCGCCATCGTGAGAAGGTGCGCTCGTTCCGCGTGCTGGAGGCGCTCGTCAACCCGCGCGTGCTGGCCGTGGCGTTGATCTATTTCGGTGCGAACGCAACCAATTACGGTTTGAGCTTCTTCCTGCCGCAGATCGTCAAGGCATTCGGTCTCACGAACTTGCAGACCGGCTTCGTCACGGCGTTGCCTTACGCGGTCGGCGTGGTGTCGATGGTGTTGTGGGGCCGCCATTCCGACCGCCGCCTCGAGCGCAAGCGTCATGTGGCCTTTGCGCTGGCCGTGGCGGCCGCCGGTATTGCGGCCGCGGCGGGGCTCGACAATCCGGTGCTCAAGATGATCGCGCTTTCCGTTGCGGGCTTCGGCATTTTCGGTTGCCTGCCGGTGATCTGGACGCTGCCGGCCGCATTCCTTTCGGGCGCGGCAGCGGCGGGCGGCATTGCCGCCGTCAATTCGCTCGGCAATCTCGCGGGCTTTTTCGGCCCCTATGCGATGGGCTGGATAAAAGACAGCACCGGTGGATTCGGCGCGGGGCTGCTATGTCTCGCGGGCGCGGGACTCGTGGGCGCGGGCGCGGCGCTCGTCCTCCATCACGACCCGGCGCTCGAAACGCTCGCTGATTCGGCACACGGCGAAACGCCTGGGGAAGGGGGCGTGGTGAGGCCGTAAAGAGCGGCACTCACTCATTTCAGGCGCGCCATGACAAGCGTCGCGACTTTTCGACAGACGCGCCTGACCTGCGCCCCTGAGAGCGCCAGTTCGATCAGCCGTCCGCGTGCATTGAGCACGACGATGCGCGATTCGTGACGGGTTTCGCGATCCGCCCAACGCACCTTGTAGTCGCCGTGCAGCGGCCGGAAATCGAAATCGCGGCCATGCGCATGCGCCCACTGCGCGATGTATTCGATCAGCAGATTGCCGACCGAAAACACGCTGAACGCTTCGTCGTAGGTGGTGATCAAATATTCGACGCTGCGCGCGCCGACCAGATTGACCGAAGCCGCCACCGGCTGCCCGTTGACCTGCACGTAAGCGACGAGTGGCAAGGTGGTGAGGTCGGTTCGCTTTGCGAGGTCGATGAAGAAGTCGCGTACGCGATCGTCCATCAAATACGGCGACTCGATTCCGCGCTTGAGCGCCCATTGGCGTTTGTTTGCGAATAGCCACCGCAATATGCGCTCGGTGTCCTCGGCGCTCTCGCCCCACGCAAAACTGACTTCCCCTTCGCGCCGCAAACGCTTCGCGCTCGAACGCAGCGCGGCACGCAGCGTCGAGTGCCGCGTGGCGAGGAAATCGTTCCATGAGGGCGCCGCACGTAGATTGATCGAATAGCCGGGCATCACGCGCCAGCGCGGCGGCAGCGCGCGCTGCACCCATGACTGCGGCGCGGCGTCGAGCGCATGTTGCAGCAGGCTGCCGTTTTCCAGCATCGGAATGTGCAGCACGTTGGCGTGAATCTGCATGACGGCCTGGACTGCTGCGTCGTAAAGCTCCGCGCGCCGCGTGTCGGCAATCAGCGGGCCGCCGTATTCCTCGCCGCATCCGCAGCCGAGTGCCCGGGCGGTTCGCCATGCGCCTGTGCGCGTGATTGCAACGGGCCATAGCGCGAGAAGGCCACGTGCGTCGTGTACCGTCGCGACTTCGACCTTCGCGCCGCGCTTCAGCGCTGCCTCGACGGCAGCCTCGCAATAGGCAAAGCTGACGAAAGGCGATCCGGCCTCGGCTCCAGATAAAAGCGCCTGCCATTGCGGCTCGAATGCGCGAAACGCATCGACCGTCTCGCACGTACGCAATGCGTACTGCAACGATGCGGCAGGCGACGACTCGTATATCGCCACGACGGAGGTCGGCACTTGCGTCTCCCGATTAAATTCGTGATGCTGATGATTCAGCCTTCCAGGGAAGTGCTGAGCCGGTCTTTCGTCGTAATGCGGCGGTTGCGGTCCGCGAATGTGTCAGGGCGCGCGCCGCGCACGCTCTGCCAGACGACGACGTTTTCGTGGTCCTCGGGTCCGAAGCCGACTTCGTCGCGATCATACGGAAATACGCCTGCGAACCAGCGTTGCAATTGCCCGGAACCGTCGAACACTTCGCTACACACGGGGTTGTCGTAGACGACGAAAAGATGCTGGATAGCGCCGCTCGCGAGGCCCGCTTCGAGTTTCTCCAGCAACGACGCCATTAACTCGGGACCGAAGGGATTGAACAGAAAGACGACGACGTTGCCCGAAGGCACCGTCAAATCGGCGACATTGGCGTGCAATGCGCGAATGGGCGGCCGTTGTGGAAAGCGGCGCGCCATGACGGCTGCGTTCTCGTTCGCCGTTTTTACGAGGTCCGCACTGATGTCATAGCCCAGCGCCACGGAAAATGGATACTCGGTGGCGACGATCATCGGCCGGCCTTTACCGCAGCCTATATCCATGAACGTATAGCCGGTGATATCGCCCAGGGTGTCGAGCGCGCGGCGGATGATGGTCGGCTGCGAGCCCATATACGGCCTTAACTGCGCGGCGAGGCGGGCGTCGCGCTGCAGCGCGTTGGAATCGACGAGGCCGCTCGTGTCCGTCCCGTACTGGAGATCGATGGGGTGGCGCCGCAGGCAGCCGGAATACACCGCGCGCAATACGGGCACGCGAATGCAGATGCGGCGTATGGGCGGCATGAACATCGCGCGCTGTACGCTGTCCGGCAAGCGGCCCACCGCGTTCAGCAGCGGTTGTTTCAGTGCGCGTCCGAGCGCGAATCGGGGGCCGCCTTGTGTCGTTGTTCGCATGGATCGATGCGCTGTGAACCTTCTGGAAAGGGCTTACCGATCCGTCATGATCGCGCGGGGCGGCATCCGGCCGCCGCCATTCATCGGTTGTATTTCGACAAAATGAAGAGCCAGATCGCGCCTCATGACGACTGCTCGCCAATATGAAACAAAACGCATATTTAATTGACCGACGCGGATGCGAAACGATATTGTCATAATTTAGACATTTCCGCGCTTATCTTGGCTCTTGCAGAATACGAAACCACCCATCCGTTGAATATCGAGCTGGATGGCGTGAACTACGCGGGCGCGTACCGCGTGATGGCCGGAAGCGTCATCGTCTATTTCGAAAACGAAATCAAGGTCGCGCAGTACGGAACGAATCGCCCGGAAATCATCGCCCGCTGGGTGTTGACCGATCTCTGCCGTAAAACCGATTCCCGCAGGCGCAAAGCAGGCAAGCGCTGACTCATGCGTGCGCGTGGTTCCACGTGTTATTGGCGCTTGAATTTCGCAACGAGTGGGCCCAACACGTCCCGTAATGGGGTCGCGCCGAAACGCCGTTCGCTTCGGCTCGCTTCCACGTCGATGCGGCCGGTATTGAAGATGTCGTAAAGATCGGTGATGAGCCGCGTGTGATTCTCGCTGAGCCCGGCCTTGAGAAGCATCGGCGTCCAAGATTCGCGCGCGAGCGCATGAGGCGTGATCGTGCGACCGCTCGCTTCGCTCAGAACCGCCGCAATGTCGTTTACGCTGACTCTCTGCGGTCCTTCGATGCTCACGATTCTCGTTTTGCGCGATTGATGCGATTCGAGCAGTAATTCGGCGCTCGCCGCGCCCACGTCCTGCGCGGCGACGGTGGCGAAGGGCCGGTCTAAGGGTAAATGAAGGCTAGCCAGCGTACCGGTTGCAAGCGCGCCGGGAATAAACGCGGCCCAGTTCTGCATGTGTTCCGCTGAGCGCAGCATGGTGAGTTGCGTTTCAACGCGCGCCAGGCGGTTTTCCAGGTAGTGAAACAACCGCGTAATACCCGTATTCAATGGCAGTTCCGCGCCATAGTCGGAAATGGCGAGCAGCCTGGCGGGCGGGTTTTCGCGCAGGGCATCGGTTGCGACGTCGATCATCGCGCGCATGGTTGTTTCGGGATCCGTATCACCCGAAGGAACAGGGCATAACAACTGAACGGCGTGAGCGCCCTTTATCGCGGTCGCGACCGCATGTGGGTCGGTGAGATCGGCGAGCGCGATTTCGCAGCCCAGTTTCGCGAGATTCTCACCCTGGCGCGTGTCGCGCACGACGGCGCGCACAGGCTCGCCAGCGCGGCGCAATGCGGCTGCGGTGACGCTGCCGGCCTTTCCCGATGCTCCAAAAATCACGAACATGATCGCGCTCTCCTGGTTGGCGTGGTTTGTGTCATCGTAAGCATACGAATGCGACATGGCGCGCAGGAAAGGATGACGTTGCGCAGAAACGGATGATTGAATACGTCCACTATGGCGCTGTGCGCGGGCACTGCCGTAATCCAGTAAACTGCCCGCAAACATCGCACGATTTGCCGTTTGGTCTAAGCGTCGAAAAGGAATGTCATGAGCGCAGTGACTGCAGATTCGAACCCGCAGACTGGAGGCAGCAACAGCCTGCGTTCCAGCGTTGGATTGGGCTGGCATGGCGGCGGTGCCGAACTGTTGCGTGTCAGCGCGGGTCAACATCGCTTTCCCGCGATGGCGTATCACCGCATCGGCATTCATATCGGCACGCCGGTACGTGCGCGATGTGCGTGCGACGGCCGCCGTCAATCGCGTCTCCAGGCGCACGGCGACGCGGATGTCGTGCCGGCGGCCGTCGAAGGCGAATGGACGGACGACGCCGACTGCACGATTTTGCGCGTGTGGTTCGACGACCGCTTCGTGCGTTCGATTGCGCAGCAAATGGAAAAGCCGCATGGGCCGCGCGAGATCCGGCCGCATCTTCAGTTGCGCGACCCGCGCGTCAATGCGCTGGCGGGAGCGCTTCTGGCCGAGATCGAAGCAGGAACGGCTTGCGATCCGCTATTCGCCGAGAGCATTTCCACCGCAATGGTCGTGCGATTGCTCGGCAGCGCGGATGCACCGCGAGGCCGCACCGCAGTGCTGGCCGCCCATAAGGCGGCGCGCGTGACCGATTACATCGAAAGCCATCTCGATCGGCGTCTCACGCTCGGCGAACTTGCGGCGCTAGTCGATTTGAGCTTGCCGCATTTCAAGGTCTTGTTTCGCGAAACGCTGGGCATGCCGGTGCATCAATATGTCGTGCGGCGGCGTGTGGAACGCGCGAGGGCGTTGCTCATCGAAGGCAAACTCAGTCTGAGCCAGGTGGCGCTCGAAGCGGGATTTGCGCATCAAAGCCATATGGCGCACTGGATGTCGCGGCTTCTCGGCGTCACGCCGCGCGAGTTCGTGAAGCGTGCGTGAACGGCCTGCGCCTACGGGAGTTCGCGCGCCTTGATCGTGTCGCTCGCGCGTACGAAATTGCCGGCGCCCAGATGGTGGATCGTGTGCAGGTCCGCGTTGCTGCTGTCGAGTTCCCAGTGGCCATTGCGGAAGGCGCGCGGATCGGCGGCCGCGGAAATCACTTCGGCGAAGCAGGTATCGTAGGCGTCTTCGGTATGGCGCTCGGGAATCAGGCGGCATTCCATCCAGGCGGAACAGCCTGCTTCGAGTAAAGGCAAGCCGAGCTTCGGGCCGGAAATGGCGGCGATATCGAAGCGCTGGAACTTGTCGGTCTCGCGGCCGCTCACGCTGCCCACCGCATAGGTCAGATCGATGGCGGCGGCGCCTGGAATGATCACGCCGAACGTGCCGCTAGCGTTGATGAGGTCGCGCGTGAACGTGTGCTTGTCGATGACGATGCCGATGCGCGGCGGCGTGAATTCCACCGGCATCGACCACGCGGCCGCCATGACGTTGCGGCGCTTGCCGTCGCTGCTCGTGACGAGCACCGTGGGGCCGTGATTGATGAGGCGGCTCGCGTGTTCGAGCGCAACCGGCGTGAAAGTGGAGTGGTTTTGCATCGGCGTGAATTGGCTGTGAGTCGTAACCGCAGCGACTTTACCTCAGAAAGCCTCATGGCGTGGCAGGCGGCAAGTTTGCCTGCAGATAGATCGACATCGGTGTTTGCAGTGGCAGGCTCGCAGGCGCGCCGCGCTTGTAGTGGGCGAGGATGACTTCCACGGCGCGCACGGCTTCGACGAACGGGCTCTGGTCGAGCACGGCGTCCATCACGCCTTCGGCGAGCAGCGCACGGCTGATCGCAGTGAGTTCGTGGCCAATCAGGGTCGTGGCGTGTTCGCGCTTGAGCGCCTTGAGCGCGCGCGCAACGCCTTCGTCGCCAACCGAAATATTGTAGATGCCGCGTAATGCCGGATATTTCCTGAAGGCATCGCGCGTGAGGCGCTCGGTCGAGGCGGCGTCCTCGCGGCTTTCAACCGTGGCCACGACTTCGCAGGCCGGAAAGCGGCTACGCAGCACCGAGCGAAACGCGCCGTCGCGCTCCTCGTGGCCGAGATACGTGCGCAGGCCCGCGATCACCATGACCTGGCCGCCTGCATCGCCAAGAAAGCGGCCCATCAATTCGCCCGCCGTGCGCCCCGCGCAACGGTTGTCGATGCCCACGTATGCGAGGCGGCCCGTGTCGGGCAAATCGCTCGCAATGGTGACGAGCGGCATCTTGCCCGCCACGCGCGAGAGCGCGTCCACCACTACGGGATGCTCATAAGCTACGACGATCATGGCGTCCGCCTTCTGCGCGGCGCGCTCGATCACGCGTGCGACGGACCTGGGTTCGAGGTCGTCGAAGAACGTGAGCTGGCACATCACGCGGTAGGTTTCGAACGACTTTTGCGCCAGTTCGAAGCCCTGACGCAAAGCGAGGTAATAGAGTGAATCGGGCTTTTGCGTGACGATGGCGATGCGCAGCCAGCGCACGGACACTTCGTCCAGCGCGCGATCCATCTTGAGCTTGCGCGCCCATTCGAGCACGCGCGCTTCCTTGTCGCGCGCCACGCCGCCTCGACCGTTCAACACGCGCTCGACCGTGGAATAACTCACGCCCGAAGCCTTCGCGACGTCTTCCATCGTAGGTTTGCGTTTCGTGTTCATGTGCGTTTTCCGTGTCTTTCACTGGATGGCCGGTTTGAAGACATCCCCGTGAAAAGGACGGGTTTTTGCGTCGGCCCGTGGGCAAGCGCGGCGACGCCGTGGCGTAGCGAACGACTTTCGGTCAGGAGGCCTGAGCGTTGCCCCCATTGGCGCCGCGGCGGCCGAAAGCCTGGCGGACCCAGCTTTGCGCATTCACCACCAGCAGGCCGAGCAGCACGAGCGCCGAGCCAACGAGGAACGCGGGCTCCACGCGCTCGCGCAGCAGCACGACGCCGAACGCCACGCCGAACAGCGGCGTCATGAACGAGAGGATGCCGAGGCGCGCGGCCAGATAGCGGCGCAGCAGCCAGAACCACACGAGATAGCTCACGAACGAGACGAGCAGCGTCTGGAACGCGAGCGAAGCCAGGGCGAGCGGCGTACCGTGAAAATGCGTCTGGCCCGTGAGAAACGCGAACGGCACCAGCACGACGAACGCGCCCGCCAGTTGATAGAAGAGCGTTTGCGTGGCGGGCGCCTCGCTCAGGCGGCTCGTGCGCACGACAACCGTGGTGAGCCCCCACGCCGCGCCGGCGCACAGGCCCATGAAGTCGCCGAGCAGCCACAGGGGCGAGCCGGGTATGCCGCCGCCCAGCAGCGCCGGGCCGAGGAACGTGACGGCGATGCCCGCGAAGGCGATCGCAATGCCGGCCCATTGCAGGCGCGCGAGGCGTTCGTCGGGCAGGCGCACATGCAGGCCGATGGCCGCGAACATCGGCGCGGTATAGAGAAACACGGCCATGTGCGAGGCATTGGTCCAGCGCAGGCCCATGGCCACGAATACGAATTCGAGCGCGAACAAGCCGCCCGTGACGAGCCCCGCGCCGCGCGCCACGCCTTGCAGCCAGCGCTCGCGCGAAACGAGCCGGTTGAAGAGCCAGACCAGCGCCGCCGCCACGCCGGAGCGCAGCCCGATCTGAAGCATGGGCGGAATGTCCGCCGCCACCGCCTTGATCGCGGCCTGTTGCAGACCCCATGCGAGGCAGAGCGCCACCATGATGGCCACGGCCGTTGCGTCGACTTGCTTTCTCATTGCGGACTCGCTGACCTGAAATTTACGGGTGAAGTTTAGTGGCGGTGGGCGTAGTATTGATGCGTCGGGATGCGCGCATATAGCGCAAAACTGACAATCGATAGCCCCAGACCGCCATGCCCCAAGTGTCCAAAGCGCCCAAAACTCCCAAAGCGGCCGATCGCGCTCGCCCCGCGCGCCATCTGCGCCTGCCGCCCTTCACCGACGCGCTGCCCACGCCCGTATTCTTTCGCATGGAGCACATGCCTTCGTACGCCACCTATCCGCAGATGTGCCATCCGTGGGGCGAGTTCGTCTACGCATTCAGCGGCACGACCGAGGTGAAGGCGGGGGACGAGCACTACATCACGCCGCCTCATCTCGGGCTCTGGATCGCGCCGGGCACCGAGCACGTGGGCTTCAACGAGCAGGAGACCGTGCATTGCTCGGTGTATATCAGCCGCGAGCTGTGCACGCGCATGCCGGCAACGAGTTGCGCGGTGATGGTTTCGCCGCTCGTGCGCGCGATCCTCGAACATCTGCGTGTGACGCCCGTGGAGGAAGAGGGCGACGCGCAGCGCACGCGTCTGTTGCGCGTGCTCGTGGATCAGCTTTCGACTTGCGCGACCACGGGCAGCTTCGTGCCGCATACCGACGACGCCGATCTCAACGCGATCCTCCAGATGCTGCGCCAGAATCCCGCCGACAATCGCTCGCTCGCCGAACTGGCCGATGCGTTTCACATGAGCGAGCGCACGCTCATGCGCCGCGCGCAAAACGAGTTGGGCATGTCGTTGACGGAATGGCGCCAGCGCATCCGGCTCGTGAACGCGCTGCCCATGCTGCATGCGGGGCGCAGCGTCGAGGCCGTGGCGCTGGACTTGGGGTACGCCACGTCGTCGGCTTTCATCGCAATGTTCCGACGATTGACGGGCACGAGCCCCGGGCAGTTCGTGGCGCGTACGCGTTGAGCATCAGGGCGCGCGCACCCGTTATAAAACCGGGCGAAACCCCACAAAATCCTAAAGATTCCCCGCACGCGCGCCGTTAGAGCAGGCATGAAAACCCTCCTCACCCAAACCGACGCGCGCTTCATCCTGTCGATTGCCCTCGAACTGGCCGAAAGCCAGGCCGCCGCGGCCGGGGTTCAGCTCGAATCGGCGGCGGGATCGGCGATTACCGACGACGTGATCGTCGCCACGCTCTCGCAGTTCGCGCCGACCGTGACGATCGATGAGTTCTATGGCCTGCTGGACCGGCCCGAGGTGCTTCACTGAACTGCCGGCGCGGCGTCGTTGCGCGCGCAACGAAAGGAAAGCGCGTTGCGAACGCGCGTTAGCGCTTGAGCGTTGCGCCTGGCGGCATCGCGGGCGTGCTCACGGCGACGGTCTTGCGGACCTTCGCGACATCTTCGGCGCTCACGGGCGCGCCGGCATTCCCCCAGCTCGCACGCACGAAGGTGGAGACGTCGGCCACTTCCTGATCGGACAGACGCCAGCCGAACGGCGGCATCGTAAACGACGAGGGCGCGGATTTCGTGCCTTCGAGCGCGCTGCCTGAGAGCAGCACGTGAATGAGCGAAGCGGGGTCCTTATCCTGCACGACAGGGTTGCCGCCGAGCGCAGGGAATACGCGCGTGTAGCCGCGTCCGTCGCTGCGGTGGCAGGCCATGCAGTTGTCGCGATAGACCGCTGCGCCGCGCGCGCTCGCGTCGCCGCCTTGCAGCCTGTTCGCGGCGGCGGGATCGTAGGCGTACGGCGTTTCCTTCGGGTCGCTTGTGGGCAGCGTCTTCAGGTAGCGTGCGATGGCGAGCAGATCCGCGTCGTTCATGTGCTGCGTGCTGTGCTGAACTACGTCGGTCATGCCGCCAAAGGCGGCCGTATGCAGGTTACGGCCCGACTTGAGGAATTGCACGATGTCGTCCTCGCTCCACGCGCCGATACCGGTGCGCGGGTTGCCGCGCAGGTTCGAGGGCACCCAGCCGTCGATCGGGCCGCCGCCCGCGAGGAAGTCGTCGCCTTCGAGGTCGGTGAGCGCGACTTCCTGCATCGTGCGTGCGCGCGGCGTGTGGCACGCGCCGCAGTGGCCGAGGCCCTGCACGAGATACGCGCCCCGCGCGACGATCGCATCGTTGTAATGCGATCCGTCGAACGCCCGCACCTTCGGCGCGAACAGCACGCGCCAGGCGCCGAGCGGCCAGCGCATCGAGAGCGGCCACGGAATGTCCACGGCGCGGTTCTGCGCCTGCACGGGCGCGACGCCTTGCATGAAGTACGCATAAAGCGCCTTCATGTCGTCATCGGTCAGGCGTGCGTACGATGGGTAGGGCATTGCGGGGTAGAGCGTTTCCCCATTCGGCCGCACACCCTGGCGCACCGCTTTGGCGAAATCGTCGTAGCGCCATTTGCCGATGCCGGTGTTCGCGTCGGGCGTGATGTTGGTCGAATAGATCGCGCCGATGGGGGTATCGAACTTCAGGCCGCCCGCGAACGGCTTGCCCCCCTGCGCGGTGTGACACGCAATGCAGTCGCCGGCGCGCGCGAGGTATTCGCCATGCGCAACGAGCGCGGCATCCGCTGGTTCGGCCGCGTGCGCCGAAAACGCCACGAAGGCGGCGCACGCAAAGGTTGCGCGTGCAACGTTCGCGCGCATCGAAAAAATGTTCTTCTTCATGCGGCTCTTCACACGCTCACCAGCGGACCGGGGTTCTTCAGATACTGGTTGCGAATGGCTTTCGCGCTCCAGTAGGCGAGGGCGGCGACGAGGCCGGTCGGGTTGTAGCCGATCCCCTGTGGGAACGCGGAGGCGCCCATCACGAACACGTTGGGCACGTCCCAGCTTTGCAGATAGCGGTTGATCACGCTCGTTTGCGGATCGGCGCCCATCACCGCGCCGCCCACGAGGTGGGTGGTCTGATAGCGGCGCGAGTCGAAGTGCGCGCCGAACTCTCGCGTATATACGTTGATGGCCTTCGGGCCCATCGCCTCGGCGATCTTTTGCATCTGGCCCGTCACGTACCGCGCCATCCTGATGTCGTTGTCCTTCCAGTCGAAGGTCATGCGCAGGAGCGGCTGGCCGTACGAGTCGCGATAGGTCGGATCGAGGTCGAGATACACGTCGCGGTACGACATGTTCGAGCCGTGCGCATCCATCGAAATGGTGTGCGCGTAGTGGTCCTTCACGGCCTTCTTCCACGCGCTGCCCCAGTTCGGCGTGCCCGCGGGCGTGGCAATGCCGCTGATCGGCTTCACGCCCGCCTGGTTCACCCACAGCGGCGAGCCGCCCACGAAGCCGAGCGGGCCGTGGTCGAAGTTGTCGGCGTTGAAGTCGTCCACGGCCACGCCGTTGCCGCCCGCGCCGATGAAGGGATTCGTGTACGTGTCGTGGTCGAAGAACGCCGTGATGGTCGAGAGGTTCTGGTACGCGAAGTTGCGGCCCACCACGCCCTCGCCCGAAACCGGATCATAGGGCTTGCCGATGCCCGAAAGCAGCAGTAGATGCACGTTGTGATACTGGAACGCCGCGACGATCACGAGGTCGGCGCTCTGGAAAACTTCCTGGCCCGCCGGATCGATATAGGTCACGCCGATGGCGCGCTTTTTCGTGTCGTCGAGTTCGACGCGCAGCACGTGACATTTCGAGCGCAATTCGAAATGCTTTTCCTGCTTGAGCGCGGGCAGGATGTTGAGGTTCGGCGAAGCCTTCGAGTACATGTAGCACGCGTAACCGCTGCAAAAGCCGCAGAAGTTGCACGGACCCATCTGCACGCCGTACGGATTTGTGTAGGGTCCCGAAGTATTGGCCGAAGGCAGGCGGTACGGATGCAGGCCGATCGATTTCGCCGCGTCGAAAAAGCGCTGCGCCGAATAGGTGTTCAGTTGCGCGGGCAACGGAAAGTTGTCGCTGCGCGCGGCTTCGAACACATTGCCGTCGCCGACCACGTTGCCCTTCACCTTGTACGCCTGGCCCGAGGTGCCGAACACCTTCTCCGCGAAGTCGAAGTGCGGCTCCAGTTCGTCGTAGGTGACGCCGTAGTCCTGGATCGTCATGCCTTCGGGAATGAACTGCTTGCCGTAGCGTTCCTCGTAGTGGCTCTTCAGCCGCAGCTCTTCGGGCGTGATGCGGAAATGCACGCCCGACCAGTGCAGGCCCGCGCCGCCCACGCCTTCGCCGGGCAGGAACGCGGCGAGCTGGCGGTAGGGCAGGGCCGTGTCGTTCACGCCGTGGCGGATCGAGACCGTGGTCTTCGACAGATCGAGGAAGAGCTTCTTGCGGATGTTGTACGTGAGTTCGTCGATGGTGTTGGGATACGCGCCGTCCGGGTAGGTGTCGCGATACTCGCCGCGCTCGAGCGCCACCACTTTGAGGCCCGCTTCGGTCAGTTCCTTCGAGAGGATCGCGCCGGTCCAGCCGAAGCCGACCACCACGGCATCGACATGAGGTTTTTTGATCGTCATTTACGTACGCTCTCCGTTGATCGAGACCGGGCCGTACGGATAAGGCTTGCCGTTCTGGTTGACGAAATCCATGAAGTCGGCGCGCGCGCCGGGAAAGCCGATCATCTTCCACGCGGCCATGTCGCGGTTGCCGCCGTGGATCGGGTCGCAGAAGTAGCCTTCGCGCGCGTTCTGCAGAAGCTGGCCAAAAAATACGGAGGCAGGCACGCTGTCCAGTTCGACCTTGCCCGCTTCGAGCGCGGAGAGCACGCTGTCGCGCGTGCTGGCGTCGAGCGCGTCGAAGTCCTTGCCATAGGCCTTCGTGCAATACGCGTTGACGGCCTGGATGCCGAGCCGGTAGATGTCGCGCGGCACCAGCTTCAACTGGTAGCCGAGTTCGGCCGCGCCTTGCTGGAACGGCCCCTGCATGTACCAGAGCGCGCCGTGCGCGTAGGGCGTGTCCATCTGCCGGTCGATGAATTCGGGCACGCCGGCTTCGAGCGCGCCGGGGCCTTCGGAGTCGGCGGGAATCAGGCGGTCGGCGGCGGCCTCGACAAAGGCCCATTCGCGCGCGTCGAAGAAGCGCGGCTTGTAGGCGGCGGCCCGCTCGGCTGCGGGCGCGGCGCCCGGCGCGGAGGCGGCGCTGCCTGCCGCGCCGGTATTGCTCGACGGCGGCTTGCCGCCCTCGCAGCCTGCCAGTGCGCTGGCGGGCACGAGCACCGCTGCCGTGCGCAGGAAACCGCGGCGTGTCGTGAGAGGAGATTCAGACATTGTGGGATTCTGTATGAGTTCGGCGCGGCGTGATTCGACCGTGTCCATCAACCATCCTTACCGCTGCGTAGGACGCCGGTACGGAATGGAACCGGTTCCAAGGATGCGAGGGGATTCTACAATATTCCCTTGCGGCGGCTTCATCGACCGCGCAGGGCGGGCGGCGCGCGTCTGGCGCGCGCTCTCCGAATAAACCCTAACAAGTGCAACAAGTTGTTTGACAACTGCGGCGAGCCAATGCTACTGTTTTGGTATTGACAACCCTCCATCCCCGCACGAGGCCTCATGAACGTGTCCCCGATCGTCGAGAGCGAATTCGCCTCGACCGTGATGGCGGTGCCGCCGCTCGCACGCCGCCCCGACTTCTCCCTCGACGTTGAACAGAACGGCAAGCTGATCCGCCATATGGAAGCGGGCGGCATCCGCACGCTGCTGTACGGCGGCAATGCGAACCTGTACCACGTCGCCGTGAGCGAATTCCGCGAGTTGCTTGACATGCTCGCCGACCTCACCGCGCCCGAAACGCGCGTGATCCCGGCCATAGGTCCCGACTACGGCAAGATGCTCGACCAGGCGCGCATCCTCGCGCAAACGCAATACAAGACGGCCATGGTGCTGCCGCTCGCCGGCTTCACCACGCCCGCTGGTGTGGAAGCGGGCCTCACGCGCATCGTCGATACCGCCGGCATTCCGCTCACGCTCTATATCAAGAGCGAAGACTATGTCGACGTGGACACGCTCGTGCGCCTGATCGACCGCGGTACGCTCATTGCGGTCAAGTACGCCATCGTGCGGGACGATCCGGCGAACGACCCGTATCTGCGCCGCCTGCTGCAAAGTGTGCCGGCCTCGAAGGTCGTCTCGGGCATGGGCGAGCGTCCGGCGCTCGTTCACGTGCGCGACTTCGGCCTGGCCGCCTGGACCACGGGCTCGGGCTGCATCGCCTCGAACGCCATCATGGCGCTCCTGAAGGCCGCCAAGGAAGGCCGTGCGGAAGAAGCGCAACGCCTCTACGATGCATTCATGCCGCTCGAAACGCTGCGCGACAACATCTCGCTCATCCGCGTGCTGCACGACGCCGTGACGCTCTCGGGCATCGCCGACATGGGCCCGATCCTGCCGCTGCTTTCGCAGTCGCCCGCTGAGGCGCTGCCGGCTATCGGCGACGCGGCCAGGGCGCTGCTCGCATTCGAGCAGAAGCGGGTCGCTTCGGCCCAGACCGCCCACGCTTAAGCGGCGACACATGCAATTGAACGGAGCGAACATGCAGATTACCGGTGCCATGCTGCTGGGCGCGCAAGCGGTGCGCGGCGAGGCGGGCGAAATGCGCGCCTTCGCGCCCGCGCTCGGCCAGGAGATCGAGCCGTCGTTCGGCCTCGGCGGCAAGGCCGAAGTCGCGCGCGCCTGCGAACTCGCAGCGCAGGCGTTTGACGCCTTCCGCGCCGCCCCGCACGAAACGCGGGCGCGCCTGCTCGAAGCGATCGCCGAACGCATTCTCGGCATCGGCGAGGCGCTGATCGAACGCGCGCATCTCGAATCGGCGCTGCCCAAGGCGCGCCTCGAAGGCGAGCGCGGCCGCACGGTCGGCCAGTTGCGTCTTTTCGCGTCGCTCGTGCGCGACGGCCGCTGGTGCGGCGCCGTGCTCGACTCGGCGCTGCCCGAGCGCAAGCCGCTGCCGCGTTCGGACCTGCGCGCGCATCGCATTCCGGTCGGCCCCGTGGCCGTGTTCGGCGCGAGCAACTTTCCGCTGGCGTTTTCGGTGGCGGGCGGCGATACGGCTTCGGCGCTGGCCGCCGGCTGCCCCGTCGTCGTGAAGGCGCACCTGGCGCATCCCGGCACCTCGGAACTCGTGGGCCGCGCGATCCAGCAAGCCGTGGCCGACGTCGGCCTGCCCGAAGGCGTGTTCTCGCTCGTCTTCGGCGGCGGCAACGAAGCGGGCGAAACGCTCGTGGCGCATCCGGCCATCAAGGCCGTGGGCTTCACGGGTTCGCGCCGCGGCGGTCTCGCGCTCTCGCACATTGCGGCCGCGCGTCCCGAGCCGATTCCCGTCTACGCCGAAATGAGCAGCATCAACCCGATGTTCGTGCTGCCCGCAGCCTTGGCCGCACGCGGCGAAGCGCTCGCACAGGGCTTCGTCGATTCGCTCACGATGGGCGTGGGCCAGTTCTGCACGAACCCGGGCCTCGTGCTCGCGATCGACTCGCCGGAACTCGACCGCTTCGTGAAGGCGGCAAGCGCCGCGCTCACGCAGAAGCCCTCGCAAAGCATGCTCACGGCGGGCATCGCCTCGACGTATGGCGAAGCCGTAGCCGCGCGCAAGCAATTGCCCGGCATCGAGAACCTGGCCGAAGGCACGAAGACGGACGCGCATTGCGACGCGCTGCCGGTGTTGTTCAAAGCGAGCGCCGAGCAGTTCCTCGCGCAGCACGCGTTGTCGGACGAGATTTTCGGGCCGACCTCGGTGGTCGTGGCGTGCCGCGACGAAGCCGAACTCGCGCGCGTGGCGGAGCGTCTCGAAGGCCAGCTCACGGCGACGCTGCACATCGATCGCGACGACTACGCGATGGCCGCGCGCCTCATGCCGATTCTCGAGCGCAAGGCGGGCCGCATTCTCGCGAACGGCTTCCCGACGGGCGTCGAAGTGTCGTATGCGATGGTTCACGGCGGCCCGTTCCCGGCCACCTCGGACGCGCGCACGACGTCGGTGGGCGCGATGGCGATCGAGCGCTTCCTGCGTCCGGTCTGCTACCAGGACCTGCCGGCGGAACTTCTGCCCGTCACGCTGCAGAACGACAATCCGCTCGCGCTGTGGCGTTTGCGCGACGGGGAACTGGTGAAGAAGTAATCCCGCCAAACGGATCGAAAAAGCGCCTGCAGAAGCCTTGCAGGCGCTTTCTCCAACGGGATTCCGACAAGAGGCTCACAGCAGTCCAACAAAGAGCCTGACGTTGCTTGACAACTTGGTGCGTGGTTCGGCATCCTGTGTCCGCCTGGTAATGCCTGGCAATATGAGAATGGTCGCGCTAGAACAAATTCCATAAACAGAGTGAGGAGATGCGATGTTCGATGGACGCCTGAAGGCCAGCGTGCTGGCCGTGTGTGTGGCGGCCGCCACGGCGCTCGGCATGAGCGCGGCGAAGGCCGACCCCGTTTCCCTGAACATAGTCGACGTGGCCGGTAATCTGCAGCTCACGCAGAAGGCCTTCGAAGCGTTCAAGGCGAAGAACCCGAATCTCGTCTCCAACATCACGTACACCAACGCGCCCGCGCCGCAGTTGCCTGGCAAGATCAAGGCGATGCAGGCCGCGGGCCGCGCCGACATCGATCTCGTGCTCACGGGCACGGACGCGCTCGCCGCCGGCATCGAACAGAATCTATGGATGAAGCTGCTGCCGGATCAGCAGGCGGCGCTGCCGGGCGTGCTCGACAAGTACGCGCCGGGCCCGCGCAAGATGCAGGACCTCGCGCAAGGCTACGGCCTCGAAGTGTCGTACATGCCGGCCGGTCCGCTGATCGAGTACAACCCGACCAAGGTTCCGAAGCCGCCGCAAACGCCGCAGGAACTGCTGGCGTGGTGCAAGGCGAATCCCGGCAAGCTGATCTATGCGCGTCCGGCCAATTCGGGTCCGGGCCGCACGTTCCTGATGGGCCTGCCGTACCTGCTCGGCGACAAGAATCCGCAAGACCCCATCAACGGCTGGGACAAGACCTGGGCGTTCCTGAAGGAACTCAACACGTGCGTGCCGTATTACCCGGGCGGCACGTCGGCGGTGATGAAGGAACTGGGCGAAGGCACGCGCGACATGACCGTGACCGTGACGGGGTGGGACATCAACCCGCGCGCGCTCGGCATCGTGCCGGCCGACTTCAAGGTGCAGGCATTCAACAACATGACGTGGGTGAACGACGCCCACTACATGGTCGTGCCGAAGGGCGTGTCGAAAGAGAAGCTCGCGGTGCTGCTCAAGCTCATGAACTTCATGCTCGAGCCGCAGCAACAGGCCATGACGTATGACGACGGCTATTTCTATCCTGGCCCCGCAGTGAAGGACGTCACGCTGCAAATGGCGCCGAAGGAGAGCCAGGACGTGATCGCGAAATACGGCCGCCCCGAATACGCGAAGTGGCTCACGGCCTACCCGCACGTCCAGCCGCTTTCGGCGCAGGCAATGGTCGCGGCGTTCCAGAAATGGGACCGCGAAGTCGGTTCGCAGAAGTCGCAGTAACGAGAGGAGGAGAGACGTGCCATGAAGCATTCTTTCGATCGTCTGCGCCTCGACTCGGTGTGCCGTAGCTTCACCAGCGCGGAGGGCGCGCAGCTCGCCGCGCTGCGCGGTCTCGACCTCGACATTCGCCGCGGGGAATTCATCGCGCTGCTCGGGCCGTCGGGCTGCGGGAAGTCGACGGCGCTCAATTGCATTGCCGGTCTGCAACCGCTCACGAGCGGCAGCATCTGGCTCGACGACCTGCGCATCGACGTGCTGCCGCCCGAGAAGCGCGGCTTCGGCATGGTGTTTCAGAACTACGCGTTGTTCCCGCACATGACGGTGCTGGAAAACGTTGGCTTCGGCCTGAAGATGCAGGGCGTGCCGCGCGAAGAGGCGAGGCGTCGCGCGCGCGAGGCGTTGCAGCTCGTGCAACTGGTCGGGCACGAAAGCAAGCTGCCGGGCCAGCTTTCGGGCGGCCAGCAGCAGCGCGTGGCGATTGCCCGCGCCATCGTCATCGAGCCGCCGCTCGTGCTGATGGACGAGCCGCTCTCGAACCTCGACACCAAACTGCGCATTGAAATGCGCGCGGAAATCCGCCGCATTCACGGTCGGCTCGAACGCGCCACGATCTACGTGACCCACGATCAGGACGAAGCGCTTTCGATGGCGGACCGTATCGTCGTGATGAAAGAGGGCGTCGTGCAGCAGGTGGCGACGCCGAAGGAAGTCTATAGCCGCCCGTCGAATCTGCACGTTGCGCGCTTCATGGGCTTTCGCAACGTGCTGCCGTTCGCCATTACGGGCGAGCAGGGCGCGCACATTGCGATGTCGTCGTCGGGCATCACGCTGACCGGCGTGCCGATGGGAGACATTGCAGACCACAGCGGCGGCAACGAAATTTCGGTGGCCATGCGCCCCGAAGACTTCGAGCGCGCCAACGCGGGCGACGCCAACTCGTTCGACGTCGAAGTGGAAATGGTCGAATACGGCGGCCGCGATTCGCTGCTGCTCGCCAACGCGCCGTTCGGCAAGCTGTGGGCGCGCGTGGAAGGCGAATTCGAAGCGGGCGAGCGCGCCACGCTGCGCGTCGCGCCTTCGCACGTGCTGGCGTATGCGGAGCGCGCGTCGTGAGCACG
This sequence comes from Paraburkholderia sp. J76, assembly GCF_905220295.1. Classification (NCBI taxonomy): domain Bacteria; kingdom Pseudomonadati; phylum Pseudomonadota; class Betaproteobacteria; order Burkholderiales; family Burkholderiaceae; genus Paraburkholderia; species Paraburkholderia sp. J76. Next base: position 120,429 of record NZ_CAJMZJ010000007.1, on the reverse strand, counting down.
CTTATTCCTTCGCTGACCAAAGCGCCGCGCGATTCGCGCGGCTGGCTCATCACGCCCGCGCTCGGCTTCATCATCGCGATGTTTATTTATCCGTTCGCCTACGGTCTCGTGCTGTCGTTCAAGCCGATGAACGGCGGCGGCATGTTCGCGAATTATCTGCAGTTCATTCACGACCTGTCGCTGTGGCCCACGGTGTTCGTCACGTTGAAGCTCGCGGTGCCCGCGACCGTCATCAACGTCGGGCTCTCGCTGCCGGTGGCCTTCGCGCTGCGCCGCAAGTCGCCGTACCAGAAACTCGTGACCACGTTGCTCGTGATTCCCGTCACGCTCGGTACGGTGCTGATCGCCGACGGCATGCTCAGCTACTTCGGCCCGAACGGCTGGTTCCCGCAGGCGCTGCACGCGCTGCATCTGTACACGACCGAAGAGATTCGCCTCACGCATAACTACTGGGGCGTGCTGATTTCGCTGATCGTTTCGGGTTTTCCGTTTGCATTCCTGCTCACGCTCTCGTATGTCACCGGCATCGACCCGACGCTTGCGCGCGCGGCGGCGACGCTCGGCGCGGGCCCGTGGCAGCAGTTCCGGCAGATCTATCTGCCGTTGCTCGCGCCCGGTCTCACGATGGCCGCGTGTCTTTCGTTCGTGCAGGCGTATTCGGTATTTCCTTCGGCGGTGCTGCTCGGCGCGCCTGCCGGGCCCACCCGCGTGATCTCCATCGCGGCTTCGGAGGCGGCGTTCGAAAGCTATGACTACTCGCTCGCCTCGACGATTGCGATCGTGATGGGCTTCGTGCAGTTGATCGTCGTGGCCGCGATGTTGAGCGCGAAGCGCTTCTTCTACTCGGGCCCGGTGAGCGGAGGGAAAGGCTGATGACCGCCCATCAACGTGACGCGGCCGGCCTGAGCACGGGTGCTCAGGCGAGCGAAGAGCGTTCCGCGTCCGCCGCCAACGCCGCGCAGGCAAAGCTCGCTTCGCGCCTGCCCGAGGTGCTCTGGAAAGTGTTCGTTTGGGGCGGCGTGGTGTTCTTCCTGCTCAACGTGCTGCTGCTGATCGCGACCGTGGGCGTGAATTCCATCGCCACCCGCTGGTTCGGCACGCCGCTGCCGCAAGGCTTCACGCTGCACTGGTATGCGCAGGCGTGGCGCGATTTCCAGCTTTCGAGCGTGCTGTGGGTGACGTTCGAAGTGGTGGGCTCGGTCGTGCTGCTCTCCATTGCGCTCGGCGTGCCCGCGGCCTACGCGCTGGCGCGCGCGCAGTTTCCCGGCAAGCGCATGGCCATGCTCGTGTTCCTGCTGCCGCTCATGGTGCCGCCCGTCACGTACGGCATTCCGATGGCGACCGCCATGTACCGGTTCGGGCTCGCGGGCACGTTGCCCGGCGTGATCCTCGCGAACCTGGTGCCCGCGCTGCCGTTCGTGATCCTCGTGATGACGCCCTTCATCGAGCAGATCGATCCGAATCTCGAATCGGCCGCGCGCATTTTCGGCGCGAATACGCTGCGCTATTTCCGTTATGTATTGCTGCCGCTTCTCGTGCCCGGGATGCTGGCGGCGGGGCTGCTCGTGCTCGTGCGCACGATCGGCATGTTCGAACTCACTTTCTTTACCGCCGGACCCGATACGCAAACGCTGGTGGTTGCGCTGTACTACGCCGTCTTCTCGACGGGCGTGCGTGCGCCGCAATCCATCGACGCCATGGCGATGATCTACATGGCCATCACGCTTGCGTGGGTGCTGGTCGCCCTGCAGTTCGTGAGCCCGACACAGCTCGTGTCGCGCGTGAAGGAACAACGCTAGGCCAACGCCGGCGGTTTTACTGGAAACACCTGGAGCAACGCAAGATGAGCAAGAAGCGAAAGACCCCCGAAGAACTGCGCAGCCACCGCTGGTATGGCGTGAACGACCTGCGGTCGTTCGGCCATCGTTCGCGCACCGCGCAGATGGGCTACAGCCGCGAAGAGTACGCGGGCAAACCGGTGATCGCCATCCTCAATACGTGGAGCGAGATCAACCCTTGCCATACGCACTTCAAGCAGCGCGTGGAAGAGGTCAAGCGCGGCATCTGGCAGGCGGGCGGCTTCCCGATCGAACTGCCGGTGCAAACGCTCTCCGAGCCGTTCCAGAAGCCCACCACGATGCTCTACCGCAACTTCCTCGCCATGGAAGCGGAAGAGACGATCCGCTCGTACCCGGCCGACGGCGTCGTGCTGATGGGCGGTTGCGACAAGACCACGCCCGCGCTGCTGATGGGCGCGATCTCGATGGACCTGCCCACGATCTTCCTGCCCGCGGGCCCCATGCTCAACGGCAACTGGAACGGCGTGACGCTCGGCTCGGGCTCGGACACCTGGAAGTACTGGGCCGACCTGCGCGCGGGCAAGATCACCGAGGAAGACTGGAAGGGCGTGGAAGGCGGCATCGCGCGCTCGCCGGGCCACTGCATGACGATGGGCACCGCATCGACGATGACGAGCGCCGCCGAAGCGCTCGGCTTCACGCTCCCGGGCTTCGCGTCGATCCCCGCGCCGGACTCGCGCCACGCGCAGATGTCGGCGAAAACCGGCATGCGCATTGTCGAGATGGTGTGGGAAGACCTGAAGCCTTCGGACATCATCACGCGCAAGTCGGTCGATAACGCCGTGACGACGTGTCTCGCGCTGTCGGGCTCGACCAACGCGATCGTGCACATGATCGCGCTCGCGCGCCGCGCCGGCGTCGATCTCACGCTTGCTCAGTACGACGAAATTGCGCGCCGCACGCCGGTGCTGGCGAACGTCCGCCCGACCGGCAAGTACCTCATGGAGGACTTTTATTACGCGGGCGGCCTGCGCGCGATGCTCAAGGAACTGGGCGACCTGATCGACGGCACGCAGATGACCGTGAACGGCAAGACGCTCGGCGAGAACATTGCCGACGCGGAAATCTACAGCGAAGAGGTGATCTATCGCCGCGCGAAGCCGCTGATGCCGGACACGGGTCTCGCCGTGCTGCGCGGCAACCTCGCGCCGGACGGCGCCGTGATCAAGCCGGGCGCGGCGGAAAAGCATCTGCATGTGCATACGGGCAAGGCTGTCGTGTTCAAGGACTACAACGACATGGCCGCGCGCATCGACAGCGAAGATCTCGACTGCGACGAGAACAGCGTGATCGTGCTTCAGCACGCGGGGCCTGTCGGCGCGCCGGGCATGCCCGAGTGGGGCCAGTTGCCGATTCCGCAAAAGATTCTGCAAAAGGGCGTGCGCGACATGCTGCGTATTTCCGACGCGCGCATGAGCGGAACGAGCTATGGCGCGTGCGTGCTGCACGTGGCGCCGGAATCGTTCATCGGCGGTCCGCTCGCCCTGGTCAAGGACGGCGACCTGATTGAGTTGAACGTGCCTGAGCGCCGCCTGAACGTGCTGATCTCCGACGAGGAAATGGCGCGCCGCAAGGCCGCCTGGGTCGCGCCGGAACCGCGCTTCAAGCGCGGCTATGGCGCGATGTACCAGATGCACGTGATGCAGGCCAACAACGGCTGCGAGTTCGACTTCATGCAGCGTGACGGCGTGGGCGGCGCGTGCGCCAGCGCGGGCGGCGAACCGGAAATCCACTGAGGAGACACATTCGGCGGGGAGCGCTTCAGGGGTGATGCGCTCCCCGCCGGAACAGGAGGCAACGCAGTAACCAGGGTTTTAACGAGTATCAAACCACAACGACTAAAGATAGGACTACAGATGAAAAAGACTATCCTCGCATCCGCGCTTGGACTCGCCGCGCTGGGCGCACATGCGCAAAGCAGCGTCACGCTGTACGGTATTGTCGATACCGGTATTGGTTATCAAAGCAGTTCGGCTGCGCTTGGCAGCAACGCCGGCGGCCGCTCGGTCGTCAAGATGGTGCAGGGCGTCTGGGCCGGTTCGCGTATTGGCTTCAAGGGCAGCGAAGATCTGGGCGGCGGCACGCGCGCGATCTTCCAGCTTGAACAAGGCTTCAACTCGGCAACGGGCGCCCAATCGACCTCGGGCCTGATGTTCAGCCGCGCCGCGTGGGTGGGCGTTGCGAACCAGAACTACGGCACGTTGACGGCCGGCCGCCAGTACGCGCCGTACTATACGCTGCTCTCGCCGTACAGCCCGACCACGTGGCTCACCGGCGCATACGGCGCGCACCCGGGCGACATCGACTCGATGGACACGATCTATCGCATCAACAACGCGCTGGTGTACACGTCGCCGAACATCGCGGGCCTGACCGTGAGCGGCATGTACGCATTGGGCGGCGTGCCGGGCAGCGTCGGCGCCGGTCAGTCGTGGAGCGTTGCCGCGCAGTATCTGCACGGTCCCGCGGGCATTGCGGTGGGCTTCGAGCGTCTGAGCAATTCGACGAACGGCGGCGGCGCCTGGGGCTCGAACTCGACGGCTTACAGCAACGGCGAGCCGGGCGTGTCGGGTCTCACCAACGGTTTCCAGACGGCACAAACCCAGCAGCGTCTGGCTGTGACGGCGGGCTATCAGTTCAGTTCGCAGTGGGACATTTCGGCGGCTTACTCGAACGTCCAGTACATCGCGGGCACGGGTTCGAAGTTCTTCGACTCGCAGATCTGGAATACGGGCGGCGTCGTGCTGCACTACAAGCCGCTCACCGTGCTCGACCTCGCGGCCGGGTTCTCCTACACGCGCGCCACGAAGTCCAACGGCATCCAGAACGCGGCTTCGTACGCGCAGTACAACCTTTCGCAGTACTACACGCTTTCGAAGCGTACTGGCATCTACTTCGTCGAAGCGTACCAGCGCGCCGGCGGCCAGACGCTGGGCACGGGCGGCGCGGGCAGCATCATCAACGCGACTGCAGATATCGGCGATGGCCAGAACGGTGCGCCGTCCTCCTCGCGCAGCCAGATTGCGGGCGCGATCGGTATCGTTCACCGCTTCTAAGCATGCTTCTAAGCACGCTTCCAGGCATGCCTCCGGGCATGCTTTAACGTTTTCACACTCCGAAAGCAGCAGGTTTGGCGGTGCCGGTTTTGACCGGCACCGCCGTTTTTTACGACTGCTTCCCGCGCTTGTCCACCGGCGTGAAATCGAAGCTCGCAAAACTGCCGCCCTGGTAGCGTTGAGCCACCGCATCGAGCGGATTCTCCTTCGCCAGAATTTCCGCTGCCCAGTCTTCCGAGTTCTGCTTCGGCTCGTAGCCCAGACGCTTCGCGTCGTCGTTTGCGCCTTCCTGAATCCAGTAGCTGCGCGTGTTGTTCGACACGCCCCACACGACAGCGAAGCCGATCTCATCCACGTTGATCACGCGATCGACAAGATGGAACAGGTCGTCGTGGCCGAACCACGTGCTCAACTGGCGGAACTCCGTGGGCCTGGGCAGGCAGCTCCCAATGCGCACGTTCACGGTTTCGATGCCGTGCTTGTCCCAGTACAGGCGCGCGAGCGATTCGCCCCATGCCTTGGAAAGACCGTAGAAGCCGTCGGGGCGAAACGCGCAGTCGAGCGTGAGCTTTTCTTCGACCGGATACATGCCGATCGCGTGATTCGAACTGGCGAACAGAATGCGCTTCGTGCCGTGACGCCGCATGCCTTCATAGACTTCGACGAGCCCGCGCAGGTTGTTTTCGATGATCTCGGGCAGGGGCCGCTCGACGCTCGTGCCGGCCATATGGATCAGCACGTCCACGCCGTCGAGCAGGCGGTCGACCACGGCGGGGTCGCGCAGGTCGCCGTGCATCACGTCTTCGCCCGCGACGAGCGGTTCGAGCGGCTTCGAGCCGGCCGCGGAGCGCAGGTTCACGCCGCGTTCGAGCAGACCCTTGCGCAACACGGTGCCGAGCTGGCCGGCCGCGCCGGTCAATGCAACTTTCTTCACTGTGATTGTCCTCACGTAGAAATGCCGAAAGCCGGCACCCTCGCGGGCGCCGGCCGGTAACGATGCCGATCAGGCCTTCACTTTATGCGAGGGCTGGAGCGCGGGGGCGATCGGGTTGTCCTTCTGTTCGTTCGAGATCAGTCGCCATGCCACGCAGGCGCCGATGATGTCGAACAACATGAGGCACACGAACAACGGGTTATAACCGATCGTGCTGGCCACTGCGCCGACGATGAGCGAGAACACCGTCGCGCCGAGGTAGCCGAACATGCCGGAGAGACCCGTGGCCGTGGCGACTTCGTGCTGGCCGAACACGTCCGAAGCGAGCGTGAAGAGCGCGCCCGAAATCGTCTGGTGTGCGAACGTACCGACGCAGAAGAGGGCGATGGCGGCGTAGGGGCTCGCAACGAGGCCCACGCAGGCCGGCCCGATCATCAGCAGCGCGCCGGTCGTGATGACGAGCTTGCGCGAGGTGATGAGCGAGCAGCCGAACCAGCGGATGAAGAGCGGCGCGAGATAGCCGCCCACGAGGCAGCCGAGGTCGGCGGCGAGGAACGGCATCCACGCGAACAGCGCGATTTCCTTCAGGTTCATGTGCCGCACGGTGACCATGTACAGCGGAATCCACGCGCCGAAGGTCTGCCATGCCGGTTCGGCGAGCATGCGCGGAATGCCGATGCCCCAGAAGCGGCGCGTCCTGAGCACTTCCTTGAACGAGGCGCGGCGGCCTTTGGTCGACTTCTGCGCTTCGGTCTGGCCTTCGCGAATGTATTGGGCTTCTTCCGTCGAGAGGCGCGGGTGCTCGGCGGGCATCTTGAAGAACACGAGCCACAGCGCGACCCAGATCAGCGCGCCGCCGCCGGTCACCACGAACGCGAATTGCCAGTTGAACTTAAGAATGCACCACACGACGAGCGGCGGTGCGAGCATCGCGCCGATCGAGGTGCCGGTGTTGAGCCAGCCGGTCGCAACCGAGCGCTCTTTCGCCGGGAACCATGCGCTGATGGCCTTCATGCCGGCCGGGAAGATCGCGGCTTCGGTCATGCCGAGCATGCCGCGGAATGCCGCGAGCGCGGGCCAGCTACCGGCGAGGCCGTGCAGCATGTTGGCGATGGCCCAGCCGAACGCGAAGATCGCGAAGCCGATCTTGATGCCCACGGAGTCGAGCACGAAACCGGCGACAGGCTGCGCGAGCGCATAGCAGGCCTGGAAGGCGGTGACCACGTACGAGTACTGCTGCGTGGTCATGTGAAGCGTTTCGGTCAGCGTGGGTGCGGCCACCGCGAGCGAGCTGCGCGCGAGGTAGTTGAAGATGGTGCCGATCATGATGAGGCCGATGATCCACCACCGTACCCCCTTGATTGTCTTGCGTTGCACTGCTCGTCTCCTGCTGTTGGCGGGCGCTGCCTGGCACGGCTGTGTCGGAAAGTGAGCCCGAATGGCTGTCTGCGCGTGGCGCCCGGGGCTGGCCCGGTAGCCTTGTTAAGCCCTTCATGTAAGACATCATTCTATTTGGAGCAAAGTTGTAAAGCAAATATTGAAGCGATGGGGGTTTCCCTGGTGCGCGCGGGAAATCTGTCTTTCGCGCCGACGCGCGCGGAAGTCCGGTCGTCGTATGTCTCCGCGCGGCATGCGCGGCGACGCCGGGTTGACAATTTTCACGTTGTATTACAACAATGCGACGACCCACGACAACGGACGAGACACGATGAATTCCCCCACCATCCCCGTGAGCGACGCCGCGCTCGAACAACTGCGCCACGTCTCCAACGCCACGCTCACCACGCAACTGTTCAAGCGCGGTCTGCGCAATGTCTTCCTGCAGGGCGTGAAGCCGCTCGCCGCGCCCGCGCCGGGCGCGCCGAACCTCGTCGGGCCGGCCTTCACGATGCGCAACATCCCGGCGCGCGAGGACCTCGACCAGTTGAGCGCGTTCCAGAACCCCGAGCATCCACAGCGCAAGGGCGTCGAGACCGTGCCCGCGGGCGCGGTGCTCGTGCAGGACTGCCGCGGCGTGACCGACGCCGCCTCGATGGGCTCGATCCTCGCCACGCGCATGAAGGTGCGCGGCGTGGCGGGCATGGTCTCGGACGGCCCCGTGCGCGACAGCGCGACCATCGCCGCGCTCGGCATTCCGGTGTTCTGCGCGGGCGCCTCGGCGCCGCTCAATCTGTGCAGGCATCACACGGTCGACCTGAACGTGCCGATCGGCTGCGGCGGCGTGGCCGTGTTTCCGGGCGACATCATCGTCGGCGATGCGGACGGCGTGGTCGTGATTCCGCGCCATCTGGCCGAGGAAGTCGCGCGCGACGCCACGGAACAGGAAACGCTCGAACGCTTCATCACGGAGCGCATCGAGGCGGGCGCGGCGCTGCCGGGCACCTATCCGCCGAACGAGGCGACGCTGGCCGCCTACGAAGCCTGGAAGAAGGAGCAGCGTTGAGCACGCAGCATGAGGCGACGCCGGTGCGTGCGCTCGAAGCCCGCGATGCGCGCCGTTCTTCCGTGGGCGAATGTCCCGTGTGGCGCGCCGGGGAAAGCGCGCTTTACTGGGTGGATATTCCCGCGCAAACGCTCGTGCGCTATGCGGTCGATACCGCGCGCCGCACGGAGTGGACGCTGCCGGAGCGCATCGGCTGCTTCGCGTTTGCGCGCGATGGCGGCGTGCTCGCGGCGCTGGAAACGGGGCTCTTCGCTGTGACTTTGCACGAACCGGCCGCGAACGCGCGCGCCGGCGAGGCAAGCGTGCGGCCGCTCGCGAGCGTGGCGCACGAGGCCGCGCGCATGCGTTTCAACGACGGCCGTTGCGATCGCCAGGGCCGTTTCTGGTCCGGGACGATGGTGCAGGACGCGGCGGAGCCGAACCCGGCGGGCAAGCTCTATCGCTATACGGCGCAAGACGGCTTGTCGGCGCCCGTGGTCGAAGGGTTGTGCACGCAGAACGGCCTCGCCTGGTCGCCGGATGGCTGCACGATGTATCTCTCCGATTCGCACGCATCGAGCCGCCTGATCTGGGCGTTCGACTACGACATCGACGACGGCGTGCCCACGAATCGCCGCGTATTCGCCGATCTGCACGACTACACGGGTCGCCCGGACGGCGCGGCGGTGGACGCCGACGGCTGCTACTGGATCTGCGCGAACGACGCGGGCCGGTTGCTGCGCTTCACGCCCGAAGGGCGGCTCGAGCGCAGCGTGGCGTTGCCGGTGACGAAGCCTTCGATGTGCGCGTTCGGCGGGGCGAATCTCGACGTGCTTTACGTCACGACGATCTGCCCGCCGCAAACCGGCGAGCTGGACGGCCTCGTGTTCGCCCTCGACGCCGGTGTGCGTGGATTGCCCGAGCCCGATTTCGCGGGTGCGCTGCGCGCGGCCCGCTGACTCCTGCTTACGAGGCGCTTGCGACATGCCGCAGTTTCAAAACCAGGACGTCATCGAACTGGCGCGTGGCGCGTCGCGGCTGCTGGTCGCGCCGCAGGCGGGCGGGCGTTTGCTTGCATGGACGATAGGCGGCGCGCCCATCATCCATTGGCCCGACGCGCCGGACTGGAGCAAGCCGGGGCTGATCCGCGGCGGCAATCCGCTGCTCTTTCCGTTCATCGCGCGGCAGTGGGTGGAGGGTCGCGTGGGCCGTTGGCGCGACGCACAGGGCGTCGTGCGGGACATTCCGCTGCATGGTTTCGCGCGCGATCTGCCGTTCGCGGCGCAGATCGAGCCGCAAGGCGACGGCGTGCGCATGACGCTCACCGACAGCGCCCAAACGCGCGAGATGTACCCCTTCGGCTTTCGCTTCGAGGCGGCCTGCCGTCTTGCCGACGAAACGACGCTCGACGTGGAACTCATCACGACGAACACGGGCGATGCGCGCATGCCTTACTACGCGGGCCATCACTTCTATTTCGCGCTGCCGCACGCGCAGCGCGGCGAGACGACGATTGCGCTGCCGCGCAACGTCCATCGGCGGCAGTTGGCGGACGGCACGACGACCGGGCCCGCGGCAGGCGCGACGCAGTACCGCCTCGACGACGCGCAGATCATCGACCGCTTTCATTGCCTCGAAGGCGAGCCGGACGCGCCCGTGCGCATCGAGATGCCGTCGCAGCAGCGCGCGATCGAAATCGATCTGCGCCGGCCCGGGTCGGCGCCGTGGTACGCGGTCACGACCTGGACGCTCGCGCCCGATTCGGACTTCTACTGCGTCGAGCCGTGGCTCGGCCTGCCCGACGCGATTCACACCGGTCTCGGCCTGCGCTGGCTGGAGCCGGGCGAGACGCAGAAAGTGGCATTGCGCATCCGCGTGAGCGCTTTGCGGTAAGGCGAGTCCCCGCGAAGGCGTATAAGCGGCCGAAATTGGCCGCAAATTGGTAAAGCAGGGCGCAAGCATGCACGAATGGGCGGAAACGCCCGCAAAATGGGGCCCGGCCGGGCGCGCATGCGCGCTATCGGCCGGCCATATGACTTACAATTGACGACACTCCTGACAACCCAAGTGCACCGTCCGATCATGTCTGAGCAGAAAGCGCCGAATATGCCGGCGCGGATTTACAGCGATATCCTCACCCGCATCATCGAGGGCGAGTACAAGGAAGGGGAGCGCCTGCCGACCGAGCACATGCTCGCGGAGCGCTTCGCGACCTCGCGCCCGACGGTGCGCGAGGCGCTCGCCCAGTTGCGCGCGGACGGCATCATCGCCACGCGCCACGGCTCGGGCACGACGGTCATGCGGCGTCCCGATCCGGACGTGCGCCGCTTCGCGCCGCTCGAAACGCTGTCTGACATTCGCCGCTGCTACGAATACCGCGTGGTGGTCGAAGCGGGCGCCGCCTCGCTCGCCGCGCAAAAGGCCGAAGACGAAGACATCGCCGCGATCCGGCGCGAGTGGGACAACCTGCAAACCATCATCGAGACCTCGGGCATCGGCGCGAAAGACGACTTCGCGTTTCATATGGCCGTGGCCCGCGCCTCGAAGAACCAGTTCTTCATCACGGCGCTCTCGGGCATCCAGGAGCAGATGGTGTTCAGCATGAACCTGTCGCGCAACCTCTCGCTCGTGAAGTCGATCGAGCGCCAGCGCCTCGTGCAGCAGGAACACCTCGAAGTGCTCGAAGCGATCCAGGCGCGCGACGCCGAACGCGCATCGACCGCCATGCGCGCGCATCTCGAACGCGCAGTGAACCGGATGTTCGGCTCCTGACGGCTAGCGCCGGGCCGCGTCGGCCCAAAAAGAAAACGGGCGTGAATCTCGCATTGCACGAGATTCACGCCCGTTTTCATTCCGGCTGGCGGGAGACGTTGCCCCCGCCAGCGCAAAGCGTAACGCTTAAGCAGCCTGCTTCGCGGCGCGTGCCGACGCTTGCGCGACGGCCTTCGTTGCGGCCTTGCCGGCGGCGTCCAGGTTGCTTTCCGCGAATTCCACAGCCTGCTTTGCAGCGTTGTTCACCGACGCATACGCGCTGCTGGCGGTGTTCAGCGCCGACTTGAGCGCGGCGACAGCGGCTTCCGAACCGGCCGGGGCGTTCTTCGCGGCGTTGTCCACGAACGTTTCGAACGCGCGCTGCTGCGTTTCGTACTGCGACTGGGCGGCGGTGGCGAGTTCGGCTTGCGCGGCCGAAACGATGCCGTAGACGCTGCGGCCATAAGCCAGCGCCTTTTCGGCGGCGGGCTGGGCGAAGCCGGCTTGCACGGCGAAGAAGCCTTGCGGGTCCTTGGCCGAAAGCGCGCGCTGGGCGTGTTCCTGACCTTCGGCGAACGCCGAACGGGCCGTTTCGATGTTGAGTTCTGCGAGCTTGATCGCGCCTTCGAATGCCTTGCTCGTCAGGCCGAAGAGGGCCTCGAGACCGGCTTTCTGGGTGGCGGCGAACTGTTCGGGAGTCGGCAGGTTCATGTCTCTTTCCTTTTGAGGGACGCTACGCGTCGGTTCGGTTACGAAAATGCGAAAACTTTCGGTTCGATCACCGGTTCGCGCAGGGAAGGTTTTGTGCGATGCAGCAATCGACTTCATGGTAACTCATCTAAAAATCGTGTCAAGAAGTTTTTTGTGCGTCGCAGCAATTATGTAAACGCCTGATTTACGGTGGAAATTCCCAACATCGCGCCCGACACGCCGATGATCCGGCTCGGCCGTGAACCGCTTGAGCGCAGCGCTTCGCGTCTGCGGGCAAAATGACCTCTCCCTCGGGCGGGAGCCGGTAAATAGAAGGCACTCTGCCCGGGTTGGTCCCCCAATCCAGCGGTGGCGGCCCGCTGCGGCTCAAACGTGCCGAAAGCCCTTGAACGGGCGCGGCGCGCGCAGCCGCCACTCGCGAATCCATCAGGAGAGCGGTAATGGGTGCATCGAACGACAAGTCTCACGGTCCTTCCACGACGAGCACGGGCGCGCCGGCCGTTAGCGACCGTAACTCGCTCACCATCGGCCCCGACGGCCCCATCGTGCTGCACGACGTGCATTTCCTCGAGCAGATGGCGCATTTCAACCGCGAGAAGGTGCCCGAGCGCCAGCCGCACGCGAAGGGCTCGGGCGCATTCGGCGAATTCAAGACCACCGAGGACGTTTCGCGCTATACGAAGGCCGCCTTGTTCCAGAGGGGCGCGGCCACGGAAATGCTGGCGCGCTTTTCGACCGTCGCCGGCGAAATGGGCAGCCCCGACACCTGGCGCGACGTGCGCGGTTTCTCGCTGAAGTTCTACACGACCGAGGGCAATTACGACCTCGTCGGCAACAACACGCCGGTTTTCTTCGTGCGCGACCCGATGAAGTTCCCGCACTTCATCCGCAGTCAGAAGCGTCTGCCCGACTCGGGCCTGCGCGACGCCCAGATGCAATGGGACTTCTGGACCAACAACCCCGAATCGGCGCACCAGGTCGCTTATTTGATGGGCGAGCGCGGCCTGCCGAGAACCTGGCGCCACATGAACGGCTACGGCTCGCACACCTACATGTGGGTGAATGCGAAGGGCGAGAAGTTCTGGGTCAAGTATCACTTCCACACGAACCAGGGCATGCAGTTCTTCACCAACCCCGAATCCGCGGCGATGGCGGGCGAGGACGCCGACTTCCACCGGCGCGACCTGTTCGAATCGATCAAGCGCGGCGAATTTCCCTCGTGGACGCTTTCCGTGCAGGTCATGCCGTACGCGGAGGCGAAGGCGTACCGCTTCAATCCGTTCGATCTCACGAAGACGTGGTCGCACAAGGACTATCCGCTCATCAAGGTCGGCACGATGACGCTCAACCGCAATCCGGAGAACTTCTTCGCGCAGATCGAGCAGGCCGCGTTCTCGCCGGGCAACACGGTGCCGGGCATCGGCCTTTCGCCGGACCGGATGCTGCTCGGCCGCGCGTTCGCCTATAACGACGCGCAGCGCGCGCGCATCGGCACGAACTTCAACCAGTTGCCGGTGAATCGTCCGAAGGTGCCGGTGCAGACCTATATGTTCGACGGCCACATGGCGTACGAACACAGCGGCAACGCGCCGACCTACGTGCCGAACAGCTTCGGCCGCCCGTGGGCGGATACGACGGGCGCGGCCGACGACGGCTGGGAAGCCGACGGCGAGATGGTGCGCAGCGCCTACTCGCTGCACGCGGACGACGACGACTTCCGCCAGCCGCACGACCTCGTGCGCAACGTCTTCAACGACAAGCAGCGCGAGGGGGTGATCCAGCAGGTGGTGGCGAGCCTGAACGGCGTGGGCAGCCCGGTGCGCGAGCGCGTGTTCGACTACTGGAAGAAGATCGACGCCGAAGTGGGCGCGGAAATCGAAAGGCAGGCGGGCAACGTGAAGTAAGTACGCCGCCGAAGGCGCCACAGAACCGGAACGGGTTTCATGGCCCGTTCCGGTTTTTCTTTTGCGGCGTGCCGTTCGAGGCGCGCCGCATGGCGGCAGGCCGCCGTCAAACTGGCAGAACCGCCATCTGGCCGATTCTGCAGTGTCAGGGACGAGGGGGCATAATGCGCGAGTCGCTGTGCGGGCCGCATCGTGCCATCCCGCCGGCGGACAACGCGCGGCGGGAATAAATGCGCCGCGCCGTGCGTTATCCCTACTGACCCGCAACGGCCACGTCCACGTGAAAACTTCTTTTTCCGCTGAAACTCCCGCCGAAACCCCGTTTGCCGACGCCGCCGCCGGCGCGCAGAAGTACACGCGCGTGGCCGTGCTATTGCACTGGTCGATAGCGCTGCTGATCCTCACGAACGTCGCGCTGGGTTTGACCGCGGCGCTGCTGCCTGACGGCGCGCTTTCGGACACCGCCATTCGCCTGGTGATCGACACGCACAAGTCGATCGGCATAACCGTGCTCGGGCTTGCCATCTTGCGCGTGCTGTGGCGTCTCACGCATCGGCCGCCTGCGCTGCCCGCCGAATTTCCCGCCTGGGAGCGCGCATCGGCCCACGCCGCGCACGTCGCGCTCTACGTGCTGATCTTCGCGATGCCGCTCACGGGCTGGCTGCACGACTCCGCGTGGGTCGCCGCGGCCTCGCATCCCATGTATCTCTTTGGCCTTGTGCAATGGCCGCGCATCGGCTTCATCATGAATCTCGATGCGGCCACGAAGGAACAGTTGCACAGCCAGTTCGGCGCGCTGCACACGGCGTGCAGCTATGCGCTTTACGGCGTGCTCGCGCTGCATGTCGCGGGCGCGCTCAAACATCAATGGATCGACCGTCATTCGGTGCTGCGCCGGATGATGCCGTAAGCAACACGAGAAAGGTACGCCGTGAACAACACGCTTGAAGACGCGCTCGCCCGCACGTCGCCGCGCCTCGCGCCGCCGCGCACGCCGTTCGCGAGCATTGCGATTCATCTGGGCGTCATGGCGCTCTGGTTCGTGCTGTTCGCGCGCGCGTTCTTCCTGCAAGGCGTGGTCGCATGGTCCACGGGCATTGCCTATGTCGTCTACGACACGGTGCTGCTGCTGTTCGTCGCGTGGAAGGCGCGCGTGCTGCTTGCGCCCGCGGCAACACCCGCCGCCGCCGACGAAGCGGCGCTGCCCACGCTCGGCGTAATCGTCGCCGCGCACAATGAAGCCGCCGTGCTGCCGATCACGCTCGACGCGCTGTTCGCGCAAACCCGCGCGCCGCAGCAGATCGTGATCGCCGACGACGGTTCGACCGACGGCACTGCCGCGTTGCTCGCACAGCGCTACGGTCTCGCGGATCCCGGCGTTGGGCAGATGAGCGCGCCTTCGCCGCAGTATCCGAATCTGCGCTGGTTGAGGCTCGCGCACGGCGGCAAGGCGCGTGCGCTCAACGCGGCGTTGCTTGCGATAGCAACGGAAACGGTCATGACCGTCGACGCCGACACGCTGCTCGAAGCGGACGCGTGCGCCGCGATGGCGAGCGCATTTGGGCGCGAGCCCGCGCTCGTGGCGGCGGCGGGCCTGCTCACGCCGGTTTGCGACCATACGCTGAGCGGCCGCTTTTTCCAGTGGTTCCAGACCTACGAGTACATCCGCAATTTCATCTCGCGCTTCGCGTGGATGCGCGCCGACAGCCTGCTGCTCATTTCCGGCGCGTTTGCGGGCTTTCGCCGCGATGCCGTAGTGACCGTGGGCGGCTTCGATGCGGACTGCCTTGTCGAGGACTACGAACTGATTCACCGCTTGCGGCGTTATTCGGCGCGCAACGCTCTGGGCTGGGACGTGCGCGTGCTCGGCACGGCCCGCGCGCGCACCGACGCGCCCGGCACGCTCACGACCTTCCTGCGCCAGCGCCGCCGCTGGTTTGCGGGCTTCCTGCAGACGCAGTACTGGTATCGCGACATGACCGGCAACCGCCAGTATGGGAAGCTCGGTTTGATGATGCTGCCCGTGAAGGCGTTCGACACCGTGCAGCCCATTTATGGGCTGACGGCGTTCGCGCTGTTGATCGGCTTTTTGTTCGACGGGCGCTTTACGATCGTGCTGCCGGTGCTCGGCGTGATCGTCGGCAAGATCGCGATCGATCTCGCTTTTCATCTGTACTCCGTACATCTTTACCGGCGCTGGAGCGGCGACCGCACGCATTCGAGCTTCGGTATGGCGCTCCTTGCCGCCATCTTCGAGCCGTTCTCGTTCCAGTTGATGCGCCACAGCGGCGCGGCGCTCGGCTGGCTGCATTTCCTGCTCGGCCGCCGCAAATGGGGCGTGCAAAGCCGCACCGGACTGGCGGCGGCGCGCCGCCGCGAGAGCGCGCCTTCGCAGTGATCTGACTCCCGCAGCACCCGGCTTGCACCAGCCTGAGGCGCAAATGCATCGGCACGCCGGCGTGCCCCGTTTCGATCTGCCGGTCACACCCGTCTTGCACCAATCGTGCGCATGAAACAAGGCCTGAATGCGATGGCATACGCCTTGCTTTTTAGCCGTGTACCGCAGCGCGCAACGCATCTCGCCTCCTTCGTGAGCCGAAACGCGGCAGCGCCGCTGACGCAGTTGCACTCACGCGCGAGAACGAACCGATGCAAGTCCATGACGAAATGCGCGACGAGGGCGCGGTGCGCCCGCACTACGAACGCTTCCAGCACTGGCTCCAGAGGCAGACTGGCGAGACGATGGCGCGCAAGCGCGCCGAGGCGGATCTGCTGTTCAGGCGGGTCGGCATCACCTTCGCGGTGAATGGCGACCTTTCCGGCACCGAGCGTCTGATTCCATTCGACCTCATTCCCCGCATCATTCCCGCCGACGAGTGGGCGCTCCTCGAGCGCGGGCTGCGCCAGCGCGTGCAGGCGCTCAACCGGTTCCTGCACGACGTCTATCACGAGCGCGACATCGTGCGTGCGGGCGTGATTCCCGCCGATCAGGTGTACACCAATGCGCAGTACCGCCCGGAGATGCAGGGCATCGACCTGCCGCTGGGCGTGTATGCGCATATCGCGGGCGTCGACATCGTGCGCGACGGCCGCGATGGCGCGTTCTACGTGCTCGAAGACAATCTGCGCGTGCCTTCCGGCGTCTCCTACATGCTCGAAAACCGAAAGATGCAGATGCGGCTCTTTCCCGAGCTGTTCGTGCAGCACAAGGTGGCGCCCGTCGCGCATTATCCCGATCTGCTGCTCGATACGCTGCGTTCGTCGGCGCCCGAAGGCGTGGACGAGCCGACCGTCGTGCTGCTCACGCCCGGCATGTACAACTCCGCCTATTTCGAGCACACGTTCCTCGCGCAGCAGATGGGCGTCGAGTTGGTGGAAGGCAAGGATCTGTTCGTAGAGGATAACTACGTATTCATGCGCACGACGCAAGGGCCGCGCCGCGTGGATGTGATCTATCGCCGCGTGGACGACGACTTTCTCGATCCGCTCGCGTTTCGCTCCGACTCCGCCCTCGGCGTGCCGGGGCTGCTCACGGCGTATCGCGCGGGCCGCGTCGTCCTCGCGAATGCCATGGGCACGGGCGTGGCCGACGACAAATCGATCTATCCGTATGTGCCCGACATGATCGAGTTCTATCTCGGCGAAAAGCCGATCCTGAAGAACGTGCCGACGTGGCAATGCCGCCGCCCGGACGATCTCGCGTGGACGCTCGAACATCTGCCCGACCTCGTCGTGAAGGAGGTGCACGGCGCGGGCGGCTACGGCATGCTCGTGGGTCCCGCTTCCACTCGTGAGGAGATCGAATCGTTTCGCGCGCGGCTGCTCGCGCGGCCGGGCAATTACATCGCGCAGCCCACGCTGTCGCTTTCCGCGTGCCCGACTTTCGTCGAGGCGGGCATCGCACCGCGCCATATCGACCTGCGTCCCTTCGTGCTCTCCGGCAAGACGATCCAGATGGCGGCTGGCGGCCTGACGCGCGTGGCGCTCAAGGAAGGCTCGCTCGTCGTCAACTCGTCGCAGGGCGGCGGGACCAAGGACACGTGGGTACTCGAATAAGTTCACTGGCCATGCCGCACGCACGCGAAGAGGGTCGATCATGCTGAGCCGCACCGCCGATCATCTGTTCTGGATGGCCCGCTACATGGAGCGCGCGGAAAATACCGCGCGCATGCTCGACATCAATCTGAAGGCGCTCCTGCTGCCGGGCAGCGCCGACGCGCAGGCGCGAACGCATCGCGCGATGCTGCGCATCTCCGAACTGGAGCCCGCTTTCGACGCCCGTCACGAGGAAGCGACCAGCAGCAATGTCCTGCACTTTCTCGTTGCGGACCCAACGAACCCGTCGAGCATTTACTCGTGCCTGCAGGCGACCCGCGAGAATGCACGCGCGGTGCGCGGCACGCTCACCACGGAATGGTGGGAAACGATCAACGACACGTGGCTGCAATTCGTCGAACTCTTGCGCGGCAGCGAACTCGAGGCCCGTCCCGATGCGCTGTTCGAGTGGGTGAAGTTCCGCTCGCATCTCTCGCGCGGCGTGCGTCTTGGCACGGCGTTGCAGGACGACGCGCTGTTCTTCACGCAGCTAGGCACGTTCCTCGAACGCGCGGACAACACGGCGCGCATTCTCGACGTGCGTTTCGTCGACGTGGCGAACGCCGATTCGCGGTCGGCCGCGCGTCAACTCGAGGACTTCTATTACTGGACCTCGATTCTCAGTTCGGTTTCCGCGCTCGAAATCTATCGCAAGGTGTATCGCGACGTCGTGACGCCCGCGCGCGTGGTGGAGCTGCTGATACTCAACCAGCAGATGCCGCGCTCGCTGCTGGCGTCGCTGGACGGCGTGTGCACGAATCTCGCGATGCTGCGCACGGAAGGTTCTCGCGAAGTCGAGCGTACGGCGGGCAAGCTGCGCGCCGAGCTGCTTTATGCGGACTTGCGGCAGATCTTCTCCATGGGCGTGCATACGTTTCTCACGCAGTTTCTCGGGCGCGTGTACGAACTGGGCAACCAGGTCGCGCGCACTTATCTGATGTTGCCGATGGGTTAGCGCGATCCCGCGCGCGTCGATATCCCGATCGTCTCGATGGAGGACTCCTGTCATGCAGCTCGCTATCCGCCACGACACCGTTTACCGCTACGAAGCGCCCGTGCAGTATTCGATCCAGCAGTTGCGGCTTTCGCCGCTCACCACGGCCGCGCAGATCGTCAAGCAATGGCACGTCGATGCGCCGGGCAAGCTTGACGCGTGCCGCGACGCCTATGGCAACGCGATGATGACGCTGGTGCTCACACGGCCCCACAGGGAAATTCGCGTGCGCGTGCGCGGCGAAGTCGAGACCGTGGCGCTGCCCGATGGCCGCTTGCCCGAAGGCGAGGGCGCGGTGCCTACGCATCACTTCACGTCGCCCACGCGCCTTACCGAAGCCGACGAGGCGCTCACGGAACTCGCGTTCAGTCTGCCGCCGCTCGACGATACGGCGGCCATCCTCCACGCGGCTTCGCGCATTACGGAGCGCGTGCGCTACGAATCCGGTGTCACGGACGTGACGAACACCGCGGCGGACGCGCTGTCGCTGGGCCGTGGCGTATGCCAGGATCACGCGCACGTGATGCTGGCGGTGTGCCGCGCGCGCGGCGTGCCGGCGCGCTATGTGAGCGGCTACATCGACCCGGGCGACGTGCCGGAAATGGCGAGCCACGCATGGGTCGATGTATGGCTCGACAACGGCTGGGTGACCGTGGACGTCACGCACGCATGTTTCGCAAGCGAAAAATATTGCCGGATCGCGGTGGGGCGTGACTACGACGCCGCCGCGCCGGTTCGCGGCCGCCGCGTGGGCGGCGCGGGGGAAACGCTCGATGTCAGCGTGCATGTGAGCGCGCAGCAGTCGCAGCAG
This sequence comes from Paraburkholderia sp. J76, assembly GCF_905220295.1. Classification (NCBI taxonomy): domain Bacteria; kingdom Pseudomonadati; phylum Pseudomonadota; class Betaproteobacteria; order Burkholderiales; family Burkholderiaceae; genus Paraburkholderia; species Paraburkholderia sp. J76. The sequence goes on along the minus strand of NZ_CAJMZJ010000007.1, from coordinate 100,892 downwards.
TAGTTTTCCCGCTATAACAAAGCACTGATCAGGGACGGGCGAGGAGGCGCATGACGTACTGTGTGGCAATGGCGGTGGACGAAGGGCTCGTGTTTCTTTCGGACACGCGCACGAATGCGGGTGTCGATCACGTCAGCACGTCGCGCAAGATGGCCGTGTTCGAAGAGCCCGGCGAGCGCGTGCTCGTGCTGCTGGTGGCGGGCAACCTGGCCATCACGCAGGCCACGCTGCAAGTGCTGATCGAGCCGCAGGACGCTGGGCGCGCCACGCTCTGGAACGCGCCCACCATGGTCGAAGCCGCGCGCGTGGTGGGGGAGGCCGTGCGCGAAGTGCACCGACGCGACGCGCAGGCGCTCGAAACCTTCAACGTCGACTTCAACTGCAGTTTCATCCTCGGCGGGCAGATCGGCGGCCATGCCATGCGGCTTTTCCAGATCTACGCCGCGGGCAATTTCATCGAGACGTCGAGCGTCAATCCGTATTTCCAGATCGGCGAGTCGAAGTACGGCAAGCCGATCATCGACCGCGTGCTGACGCCGCGCACGCCGCTCGACGAAGCCGCGAAGTGCGCGCTCATCTCCATGGACTCGACGCTGCGCTCGAACCTCTCGGTCGGCCTGCCGCTCGACCTGCTCGTGTACGAGCGCGATGCTCTGCGCGTCACGCGATACGCTTCGCTCGATCAATCGAATGCGTATTTCCAGATGATTCATTCGACGTGGGGCGAGCGGCTGCGCCAGGTGTTCGGAGAGATTCCCGATCCGCTCTGGACCGACGAAGGCGATGTGCCGCGTCACGAGCGCGCGACGTTGCCGAACGCGCCGCGCGCCGCCCATGAGGGCCACACGAGCGAACCGCGCCCCGCGCAAACGCTCGCGCAAGCCCAGCCGTACGGCGCTTCGACCACGCCGCGCATGCCGCGCGACGGCTGAAAGGCCGCTAACAGGCGCTCGTTGCGCCCGGCTTTCTGCCTCTCAAACTACCGGATCGGTATCCTCCTGCGTAATATTCGCGGTACGCCGCGCGTAATGCGCGCCCCTCGATTCGCCCTTGCGGGCATGTCGACACATGGAGGCAGACTGATGAAGCAGAACGACGACCCCAACAACGGGCGCCCCGAAGATCCAACCCTTCCCGCCGGACCGGACGACCCCGCACGCCGCCGCGTGCTCGGCGGACTGGCGGCGGTGGGCGTGGGCCTCGCGCTCGGCGGCTGCGAAACGCCGGCGCAAACGGCGGCGAGCGCGCCGCGCAGCGCCGCCGACGCGCGCGTGGACGCCGCGCTGCGCGACCAGGTGCGCAACATCGTCGTGATCTACGCGGAGAACCGCAGCTTCGTCAATCTGTACGGCAACTATCCCGGCGTGCAAACGCCGCTGGCGAGCGTGAGCGCCGAGCGCTACGCGCAACTCGATCGCGACGGCAAGACGCCGCTGCCGCAACTGCCGAAGATCTGGGGCGGCCTCGTGCCCCAGGCGCAGGAACTCGACGGCAAGCGCTACATGATTGCCGAGCACCAGATCACGGGGCTCTCGAATGGCCCGTTTCGTATCGTCGATGCGCACGGCGAGCCGTTGCCGAACGGCATCATCACGCGCGACCTGGTCCACCGGTTCTATCAGAACCAGATGCAGATCAACGCGGGGCGCAACAACCAGTTCGCCGCATGGGGCGATTCGGGCGGCCTCGTCATGGGCTTTTACGAGAATTCCGCGCAGACCTTGCGGCTCTGGAATATCGCGCAGCAGTACACGCTCTGCGACAACTTCTTCATGGGCGCGTTTGGCGGCTCGTGGCTCAACCACATCTACCTGATCTCGGCGCAGGTGCCGCAGTACGCCGATATCCAGACGAGCGCCGCGAAGCATCTCGCCTCCGTCGTGGAGGGCATTGACCCCACCGGCACGCGCCTGAAGGTCGCGGCGAACTCGCCGGCCTCGGCGCTCGACGGTCCGCCCAAGTTCGTCAACGACGGCCTCTTCACGCCCGACGGCTACGCGGTCAACACGATGGCGCCGCCGTATCAGCCGAGCAACGTGCGCCCCCCCGAAGACGGCAGCCGCGCGCTCGCCGATCCGTCCAACCCGCGCGTGCTGCGCCCGCAGACCTACGCGACGATCGGCGACCGGCTAACGGCGAAGGGCGTCGACTGGGCCTGGTACAGCGGGGCGTGGCAATACGCGCTGGACCATCAGGACACGGGCGCGGTGCCCGACTTTCAGTACCACCATCAGCCGTTCAACTACTTTGCTAACTTCGCGCCGGGCACGGCGGCGCGCGCGCGTCACCTGCGCGATGCGGGCCTCGGCGACGATCCGTCCACTAACCGTCTGCTCGCGGACATCGACGCGGGGCGGTTGCCCGCCGTCACGTTCTACAAGCCGCAGGGCAACCTGAACATGCACGCCGGTTATGCGGACGTCGAATCGGGCGACCGCCACATCGCGACCGTGATCGAGCACATCCAGCGCGGTCCGCAATGGGCGAACACGCTGATCGTAGTGACGCACGACGAGAACGGCGGCTGGTGGGACCCGGTCGCGCCGCCCCTGGGCGATCGCTGGGGCCCCGGCTCGCGCATTCCGGCGCTCGTGATCTCGCCGTTCGCGAAGAAAGGCTATGTCGATCACACGTTCTACGACACGGTTTCGATCCTGCGCTTCATCAGCCGCGTGCATGGACTCGCGCCGCTCGATGGCGTGGCCGCGCGCGATCAGGCGTTCGTCTCGCGAGCGCAGACGCCGCCAGGCGATCTCACTGCGGCGCTAGACCTGGCCTGAGGGCGGCGTGCGACGATGTGTCAAGGAGGAAAGGGCGGCCATCGCCGCCCGGGTTGCCCACCGGAAACGCAAATTGATGCAAGCGCGACACAAGCGACGAACTCCCCATCCGATCAATGAGTTGGCGCGCTCGCCAGGCGGTTATCAACAGGTTTGTCCAGAAAAACTGTGGACAACTTTGCTGCGCAAAAAACATGCATTTTCTGTGTCGTTTGCGAGCTTCCCGTTTTCAATCAGTGACTTGGGGTGGATGTCCAGAAGTTACTAACAGGGCTGCCAACAAAAACTGTGGAGAACTTTTTCTCGCAACGCACCACACGGACAAACATCTATTCTGTTTAGATTCAACAACTTGGATGTTTGCTCGCTGTTCCGGCTTCCGACTAGCCCCATGCTTATGCATGCGGTCGCCTTTTTTCTGGAAGGGACGGGGATTCGATTCAGTATGCCCTGTCGTGAGTGAAAGCGCGGATTACTGTCTGCCACATGATCATGAGATCCAAGCCAAACGACTGCCTGTGGACATAGTCGAGGTCGATGGCAATCATTCTTTCAAAGGAGCTTGGGCCAGCGATCAGCCATAGTCCCGTTATTCCTGGCTTCGCCGAGAGTCTGAGCATCTGTCCTTCGTCAAGATGAGTTACTTCATACTCCATAAGTAGCCTGAATGTAGAACCCCCCGCGCCCGCAAGGGTGTGGGGCTGCCTTTGTTCGTCCACAGATTTCAACGGGCGGCCTGGGCGGGGAGGTCTTCGGACCTGCCGGTTAGGTTCTACGCCGGTCTGCTAACCCTGTCTTGTGCCCGCTCACCCTCCTTCCCCCTGTTTCGAGCGGGCCGTCCCAATACCTGTGGAGACGGCGAGATGGATTTCCTGAACCCCCAACGATCTCTTCGAGATCACGTTCGCGGGCGTGCTTTGCGTGACCGCGCTGCTGCTTTACCTGGTTGCGCCACGCCGTTCCCCTGAGCGCGCGCGATGACCGGTTGCCATCTCACCGTTGCGTCCGGTACAGGCCGCATCTTCCCGAACGATTACACACGCGACGAACTGGTGCAGTACATCGTGACGCTTGTGGCCCAGGCATACGACACCGCTGAAAATACCAGGAAGCTGACGGCGCGCATCCGCGAGCTTGAAGCGCGCCTGCGCGCCTGCGCGCCGCTGGGAGTGGGGCGTGAATCCGTCCGTCGCCGTGCTGTGCACCTGGATTATCTGCACGTGGCTCGTTGTCGCATTCATCAGGGGTGCGAAGGGCTGAAGGCCCCTCAACCCGCGTGGTTGATTCGTTCTGCATAGTTATTTCAAGTGACTTGCGAGACCGGCGAGGCGTCGTTGTCGTGCATCAATGTTTCCGGGGTCTGTACAACCTTCACTGCCCGATATGCCCTAATTTGTTTGGCTGGAAGCGGAGTCGTCGGATGCGTGTAACACAATCCGGCCAGCCTGAAAAAGGAGAACTGAAAGCATGGCGGAGTTTGATCCATTACGGCCTGGTATCACGGGCCGCCAGGCGTATCACTTGCAGGTTCCAGGAACGGCAAGCGCCGCTGAACTGTCGGTCGTGTCGTTCACGGCCACGGAGGCGATGGGCGAGCCGGTCACAGTGATGATCGAGGCGACACATCCCGAGGCGTTGCCCCGTGAGGACTATCTGAACCTCGACGCGGTTTTCACCATCACGGCGGACGACGGGAGCGTGAAGAAGTTCTCAGGCTACCTCGAACGCATCTCCGTCATCCAGAAGACGCACGACCTGACGAAGCACCAGTTTGTTCTCAAGTCGCGCTTCGGGCGGCTGGCGGCAGTCACTACGACTCAGACCTACCAGCGTCAGTCGGCGCCTGACATTATTCGCGCGGTGCTGCGTCGGCACGGCATCCCGGATCACCTGGTTTCGTTCCGCCTGCGCCGCCAGTATCCGGTGCATGGGTGGCGTTTTCAACATCAGATGGTCGATCTGGCCTATGTCCAGATGCTGATGCAGAAGGAAGGCCTCTATTCCTTCATCGAGGAGTGTGAGTACGGCGACCAGGTCGTGTTCGCGGATGACATCGACCATTATCTCTATGACGAACCCCAGCGCATCGTGCCATACCGCGAGGCGGCGGGGCTGGAAGCGGGGGGCGTGGAGGCGGTCACGTTACTGAAGACCCACGCGGAGACGGTGCCGCAGTCTTACCTGGTTGCCGACTACAACCCGGAATCGGCCTGGGAGAGATTTAGAGACAGCGCCAACCTCGCTCCGCAGGATTCGACCACGTACGGCCAGCCCTACATTTACGGCACCCACCATCTCGACCAGGCTGGGGCAAAGTGGGAAGCGCAGCTTCGCCACGAGGCGGCACTTGCACGTCAGATCATTTACGAAGGTGAAAGTAACGTACTGGCGTTGCAGTGTGCAAGCGTGCTGGAGATGGATATCGTGCTGCCCGATGCACCGAAAGGCCAGGTCGTGATCGAGGTCACGCATAGTGGCGCGCGGGATGAGCCCTATACGAACCGTTTCAAGGCGATTCCCGCCGACCGGCGCTTCCGGCTCCAGCTCAAACCGGAAACCTGGGCTCGTATACCGGGCACACTCAGCGCGCGAATTTGCAGTCCTGACAAATATTCCTACGGCTATATTACGGCGGCAGGCTATTACGTCATCCGTCTGGATGCGGACTTCGGCACGTGGCCGAAGGGCGGCGAGAGCGTGCCGATGCGGCTGGCCAAACCGTTCGCGGGCAAACTCCAGACCGGCATGCACTTCGTCGCGCTGGACAACGACGAGGCGGTAATCCGATTTCGAGATGGGGACCCTGACAAGCCGGAAATTTGCGGGTTTCATCACCACAGCCAGGCACGCGACCTCATCACGAATGACCGGCGTTGGCTCTCGCGCAACATGATCCGCACGCAGGCGAACAACAAACTGCGTATGGAAGACTGGGCGAGCCAGGAAGGCATCAAGCTCAGCACGGAGCACTCGGGCAAGTCACAGCTTAACCTGGGCTACCTCGTCAACCAGAAGCTCGAATACCGGGGTGAGGGCTATGAGATCCGCACGTCGGGCTGGGGTGTCAACCGTGCAGGCAGGGGCCTGCTCCTGACGGCATACGACCGTCCTGCTGCCACCGGCAAGCAGCTTGACATGCAGGAGATCATCGCGGAACTCGAAAGCGCCCTGGCGACTGCGAAGGCGCTGGCCGCATCCGCCAGCAGTGCGAAGGCGGAACCCGCTGACACCGACACCCAGCAGCAGATGAAGGAGGACTTTGACGGCCTGAAGAAGCCGGGGCTGCTCGCGGGCACGCCGGCCTCGGCGGGGATCGTGGCGGGTCAGGGCATCCAGTTCGCGGCGCAGGAGAACATCAACGCGGTGGCCGGGAAGAACGCCGACTGGAGTGTGCTCAAACGCTTCACGGTGGCGGCGGGCGAAAAGATTTCGCTGTTCGTGCAGAAGGCTGGCATCAAGATTTTTGCGGCGAAAGGCCCGGTCGAGGTGCAGGCGCAGAGCGGCCCTATCTCGCTCGCCGCAGACAAGGACATCAGCGTTGCGAGCGTGAACGGCAAGGTCCAGTTGTCGGCGGCAAAGGAAGTCATTCTTGAATGCGGTGGTGCGTTTATCCAGATCAAGGACGGCAGCATCACGCTCGGCGGTCCGTTCGACCTGTTCTTCAAGACGATTACGGTGCAGAAGCAGGGCAAGGCGTCGATGCATATACCCGTGCCCGTTTTCCCTCTTACTCTTGGCCCGGACGAGGAGATTATCCAGCAAAGCTTTAGTTTGCTGAAAGACGGAATCACGCCGGTCAGAGGCTACCACTACGACTTATATAGTGATGGTGATCCCCATACGCAAAAAGGAGAGTACTCAAGTGGTGAAACGGTAAGTGTTTCAGGGCAATCTTCTCTGAAACTTGTTACTTGGATTGCAGGAGATTCAGCAAGGAAAGACGCATGAGTAATTCAGATTCGCCGGAGCAGCCAGCCAGTACAGTAATGCCCGCGAGTGCTGCAACGCCCGTGAGCGCAGACGCACAACCTATCGACGCCCAGACGAGGCAACTTGCCGCAATGGCTTTTGGTGAATCATCTTTGCAGAACAATTCTGATGAGATGATGGCCATTGCTAGTGTGCTTGTGCGACAGCGTGATGCCCGCGGCTACTCCGATATGGCCACGTTTACCAAAAATGACCCGACGTTCTCGTTTGTCGTCAAGGACGGTAATCAGCGCTACTCCCAATTGATGAACGCGAAGGATTCGGATATCTCAAAGCAGCCCGCAATGCAGGCAGCTATCAATGCTGCACGCAATGCCCTTTCAGGTGGTCCGGATAAATCAAATGGTGCTTATTTTTGGGATGGGGCGGACATTAAAACAAATTATGCGCATCATTTCAAGGTGACGCATGGGGTTAAAATTACTGATCCAAGCCATAATGTATATGGAATAAAGGATTCGACCAAGCTTGTGATTTTAACTAAAACTGTAAAAATCAGGAACAATAAAACAGGTGCAGTGTCCACTAAGAAGGTGGAAGTGGGTCGATACGATCATGTGTACGACTCAACAGCGGGCGTTGGAGGTACGATTTTTTGGAAATATGATCAGCAATATTTAGGTGTCACGCACGGGAGAGAATACAATTGAAGCGGATCATATTTTTGGGCGCGATTTTGATGCTCGTCTCAGATTTGGGGTATGCTGCTCCCCCAGATGAGAATACGGTGAGAAGTTGTCTTCAGGCCCAGTCTGTTGCGCACTCCGTTTCGATCAAGATTCTGCGCACGAGTGAAATTACACAAGAGGATGACTATGGGGACGGATTTAACGCAAATTATATATTTAAATATCGTGGAGGTGATGCAGGCTACGCGGAAGGGAGATCGGATCAAGCGTTAATTTATTCTGGAAGGCTTTACAGATTATCGAAGGCTTTAACTCTTGGGGATAGTCATGAGATTAGGCCGGGAGAATTTAACCCAAACTTGGCGCAATGGAGTATCGCTAAAGCAGGGGGGCAGCAGTATCTCTGTGTTAGTTTTACTTTTGACGGCTTGGGGAAAAGTGGGTCTTTTCAGAGCGTTCACGGTGGTTATATGTTGAACATCAAAACCAAAAGTCTATATTTTGCCGTGCGCGAAGTTAAGTAGTAGGCATCTAGCAGAATTTTTTCAATCGTCCCCGTGGCCCCGAGCGGCGGTGAAGTTATACCGTGCCAGAGACGAAGCCCGCCGAACACGTGATTGCTGCCGCTGTATTTACTAAGGGCCAGTGGATGGAAAAAATACGCACATGGGACCCGCTTGCCTACGTGATTGTGTTCGAGAAGGACGATGGGGAGCGCCGGTACCACGGCAGCGAATTGCAGAGCGGACAGGCGGCGCTGCGCTGTTACCCGTCACCGTTCAACGCCCTGCTTGATATCTCACGTAATCCCGCCAGCGTCGTCGAGTCGGGGCAGTCCATCTCAATTTATCCTGACTTATGCTTTCCAAATGGAAAGGATAATTATGGCGCTGGCGGACTGCATCAATACGAGAAATTAGTTCGTGCGGCAAGTCTTGATTTTGAAGTGGCTTTGAGAGCCTGCTCTTGGGGGGGCATTTCAGATTCTTGGGCAATATTATTCATCATGTGGTCGTTCAACGGTATTTGAGTTTGTAAATAAATTCCTATCGGGTACGGATGGGCAGGCGCAAATATTTTGTGCATTTATGAAGAACGAGAAACCGGATGCGCTGGAAGGGCTGCGCAATCACGATTGGGAAGCGGTCGCACGGGCCTACAACGGGAAACATTGGCAATCTACAAACCCCAATTATGCAACTGATTTGGCCAAATATTATGCTGAAGCTAAATAAAATATTGATGTGTGCGATTGTTATTCTTGCTGAACATTCGGCAATCGCAGGGGAAGCAATTTTTTTTAACCAAGGTAATTTGATTGCATATCGGGAAAATGGAACTGTTGAGGGATTTTATGATTCAGAGAACGAAAAATTCTCTTGTTATTTCTTATTTTCTCAGTATCCGGGGGATAAATCCAATTCCTCCGGCATCGGAGGATATTCTTCGACGAAAATACTTACCTTTGTTCCCGGTGATGTGTCTTTGAATTTTTCTGCTAGATTTAAGGAATTTGATATAGATGGATTTATTTACAGGAAAGGGGGTGATTGGGTGGTAAAGACTACACGGCCACAGGCGGGATGTGCGAATGCGATGGGTGTGTTTGAGTTCGATCCTTCGCAGGAAGGTGCGGAAAGCTATTATGTTTCGGACACCGCGCCGGCAATCGGGATAAGATTGGTTAATCTAAAGACTGGGCTTTTTGATTTAAAGGACGGGAAGTTTTCCCTTAGAAAGGGCTATCTGACAAAGGGGGATGGAGTTGTTGTGTTAAAGACATATGAGCAATTTTCATATGTGCGTTATTACAACCCTCATATGAATACAAGAAATGCAGCGAAAGTTACGACCGGCTGGATTCACTCCGCCGACCTCGTGAATCCGTTTCCCCCTGCCACGAAGCAATGAGGAAGTAGCACAGGGGTCTTGTAGAAATCACTGTGTGCCCTGTCATGAAGGAGACGTGTCGTTGAATCATGAGCAATCTGGTCGTGTTCGGCCGTACTTTTCCGAATTCTCGCTACAGGTGCTGGCGCGCGACACGGGCGGCGGCCAGTACGACGTTTCGTGTGACGGGACCGAAGATGGGATGTCGGTTGGCTGTTACACCAACGCCGTTACCGCGCTCATCGATGCTGCATACCTTGCTCGTGCCGGACAACCGGGGTTCCGCCCCCCGGTGCGCAAGCTCGGTGGAGCGGGCATTGTTCTACAAGGAAGAGCGTCACTGCCTGATGGCAGACGTGCGTGCCGCGTGGCCGGTGATGAACCGCAGGATCATCCTGCGCACGGATCGCGGGCTTTCGTCGGTCTCCAGGGAAATCCGGGTTCTAGTACCGGACAACGAATCGCCGGACGTGTTCGAGGTGGACGAAGCTGGACTCAGGTGGCTTGATGACATCCACGAGCGGGCCGGACTTTTTGCCTGGCGCGACACGGTACGCTCTATAGGCTCATGGAGCACCGACAGGTTGGCTCGTGTGGTGGATCGCGCATTGGCGGCCATCGAAGTGACGGTGTGCGAGCCATCACTGTGCGACGAGGTGGTCCTGTTTGACCCGGAGTCGGAGCTGTGGCACTTCGTTCCCGCCACGAGCTTTGTGAAGAAGAAGTATCTGAGACGCTGACGCAGCGTCCGTGCCGCACTGACCCAAAAATCACAGGGTATGATTTTATGAGGAATAGGACGAAGAGCGTTGTCACCTGGCAGAGGATCGCAAACGGCATCAACGGCTACATGGAACGGTATGGCCGCAAACCCGCCGTGCTGATACTGCATCCCTGCCAGCTCCAGGCGCTGAATCTCGCCGCATACGGCAGGCCGGAACTGCTGGATCACATGCGGATACGGACCAGTGCGCTCATTGATGAGCCGATGCTGGCAAGCGAGAAGGGCGAGCCGTTCGATATCTAGCCCTATCATCGCGCGCCGTGGGGAATCCCCACAGCATGTCCCGTCATAGGTTCGCCGCAGCGTGAACAGATCGTTTGTACGTGTCTTTCGTGTACAAGCGACTTGTATAAACGACTGCTGGCCTCCCGTTAGCCCGCAACTTCTACAAGACACATGTTTAATATGTAGACCGTCCCCGCCATGGGGAACGCAGGTTTCCCCGCACCGCAGCGTGAGGGGAAACGTGGGGGAATGATGTTTGGTGGCGCGTGGGGAATGCTCTATTTCTCCCCACGTAGCCCGAAAAGCCTTGTGGCGTGCGATTCCGCGCTGTGGGGGAAGAGTTATCCACTGACTTGCCAACAAAATCTGTGGAAAACCGCTCGCGCGATTTTCCCTGCGACGCCGCCGCTGCAACAATCGGTGACTTTGAGCACAATCCTAATTGCGTCAAGCACTTGATGGAGTCGTCCCAATGTTACGCACAAGGCTGTCCACGTAAGTTGTGGATAGCCACACCCAGATGTTGATCGCGGCCGAATCGATCTTGCACAGTGTGGGAGTTCGGCACGATAATCGCCGTCGATATGGCCGTCGCGTGACCGCGCGTGCACGGGCAACTTTCTTTTCGCCACTACCCGCCGCGCCGTGCTCAAAAACTCGCGCTTTGCCGGTCTTCTGCGTATTCCTGGTTTCCTGCCACTCGCCGGCGCCACGCTGATGCTGGGCGTCGCGATGTCCTTCACCGCGCCGTACCTTTCCCTCTTCGGCGTCGAGCGCGCCGGCATGACGCCGTTCCGGCTCGGCGTGTTCATGACCGCCATCGCCACGAGCGGCGTGATCGCGAGCACCGCCGCGGGCCGCTGGAGCGACGCCACCGGCAAGCATCGAACCCTGCTGCTCGTCTCGCTGTGCGCCGCCACGCTCGGCTATCTGTGCCTGTGCGTCGTGCGCGATTACCGCCTTCTGCTTCTCGTGGGCGTTGCGTTCATCGGCGCGGGCGGTTGCGCGCTCTCGCTCGTGTTCTCGTTCAGCCGCGCGGCGCTGCCCGCGACCGACGACGCCGAGCGCACCTTCGCAAGCGCGACGCTGCGCACGATTCTTTCGGCCGCGTGGGTGTTCGGGCCCGCGGTAGGCGCGCTCGTGCTCGCGGCGACGAACTTCTACGGGCTCTTCCTGTTTGCGGCGGCGAGCTTCGCGGCTTGCGGAACCATTGTCTGGCGCATGCGCGAGCCGCGCCACGACGAGCACGCCACGCAGCATTTGATGGCGCGTCCCACCTCGGGCGAAGTCGCGCAGGAGATGAGCGCCGAAAGCGCGGCGGAGTACGAGGGCCAGCCGCTCACGCAGGCCGAAGTGCTGCCGGGCGCGCCGCGCGACCCCGCGACGCTGCCGGCAGCGGCGGGAACGGCGGGAACGGCGAAAGGGAAGGCGAAGGTGCGCCCCCGGGCGCCCGCTTTGGATGGCTCGCAAAAAGACATCATGCGCGCGATCGTTGCGCTCACACTCATCGGTCTTGCGGCCAACGCGACGATGATCGTGCTGCCGCTTTACATCGTGCATGGCTTGCGGGGCACGCGCATCGACGTGTCGATCATGCTAGGCCTCGGCGCGCTCATGGAGATACCGATGATGCTCGCGCTCGGGGCGCGCGCCTCGGTCCTGAACAAGCCCTGGTGGCTGGCGGCGTGCGCCGTGGTGCATGCCGTCTACTTCGTGGCGATGTCGCTCGCGCCCGGCGTGCACGCGCTAATCCCGATGCAGATGCTCAACGCCTTCGTGGTTGCCGTCACGTCGTGTCTTGGCATGACCTTCGTGCAGGATCTGATGCCGTCGTCGCCGGGGCGCGCAACGGCGCTCTTCTTCAATGCGTCGCGGCTCGGCTCGATTCTTTCGGGCGTGCTTTCCGGCATGCTCGTGCAGGCGTTCGGTTATCGCGGCACGTTCGTTTTTTGCAGCCTGCTTGCGCTGTGCGCGCTCGTGTTGTTCGCCGTGCCCGGCGAGCAATATCCGAAGATGGCGCGCGCGGTACGGCGTTATCTGCGCGAACGGTTGAGCAAGCGGGACTAGCGCCCGGCGCGCACGCACCGCCCTTCGTCGAGATTCACTGGACCGTTTCCACGTCCCGCCCGGCGAGCGTTCGCGCGGGCGTGGCGGCGTCGAAGTCTTCCGCGTCGACGTCGTAGCCCGAAGGCTCCCAGCGAATCGAAAGCAGCGCCGCGAGCCCGGCGAGCGGCGCGACTGCGATGATCCAGAATACGTGCGTGCCGAGCGCGGCGGCGAGCACCGGAAACAGGAATAGCGAGACCGTGGAGCTTGCGCGCATGAGCGTCTGGTTGAAGCCGACGCCCACGCCCCGCAGCGAGGTCGGATAGCCGAGCGAGGCGAACGTCATGCAGTGCGAACCGGGGCCGACGCCCTGGCCGAACAGGAAAGCGGCGAGCAGGGCGACCGCGCTCACGACTTCGGGCGCCGTGGCCGGCTTGCCGACGATCGCAAGGCCCACGAGCGCCGCGAACTGAATAGCGTAGCCCCACACGGTGAGCTTCCACGCGCCGAAGCGCGGCACGATACGCACGGCGATCACCCCGCCCACGAAGGCGAAGCCGAGATTGAGCACGAGCGAGGCGAGGATCGTCGTGAGCATGGACTGCGCGAGGAAGCTCGAGATGATCACGGGCAGGCCGAACGCGACCGCGTTGTAGGCGAACGAAGACGCCACGCCGATGACCGTGGCGAGCACCGTGCGCCGCGTATAGGCGCCGCGCAGCAGCGCGCCATAGTTCTTCCACGAGGCCACGCGCGCCGGCTTGGCCGCGCCGCGCGTGTCGGCCAGCGGCGCGACCTGCGCGTCGATGCCATACGAGCGCTTGAGAATGCGTGCCGCGCCCGCGAGATCGCCCTGATTCGCGGCCCACACCGGCGACTCGCTGATATAGCGGCTGCGGATCGCGATGATGACGAGCGCGGGCACGGCGCCGAAGCCGAGCGTGAGGCGCCAGAGCAGATGCGAGTGCGAGGCGGGCAAGCCTGCGTAGAACGCGAGCACGAGCAGATACGACACGCTGATCGCCGCGTACCAGACGGGACACCACGTCGCCACGCGCGCAGCCTTGTTGCCGCGGCCCTTGAGCCGCGAGAACTCGGCGAGAAACGCCATGGCCACGGGCAGATCGATGCCGACGCCCAGCCCCATCACGAAGCGCGCGCCGCCGAGCACCCATGCGTTTGGCGCGAGCGCGCAGGCAATCGCGGCGACGACGAAGAAGAACATGTCGGCCATGAACACGCGATAGCGCCCGATGCGGTCGGTGAGGAAGCCGCCGAGAAACGCGCCGACGATGGCGCCGAACGTGATGGCCGATGCGACGAAGCCCGTGCCCGCGGGCGAGAGCGAGAACTCGCGCGCCACGTCCTTGAGTCCGAAGGCGAGGGCGCCGAGGTCGTACGCGTCGAGGAACACGCCGCCCAGCGCGATCGCCACGACGATGCGCGCGTTGCTGCCCGCGGCCGCTCCCGCGTTGACGAGCTGCGAGACGTCGGCGGCGCTGCGGATTACGGGGCGGCTGGCGGGGCTGAGCGAAGAGGGAGAAGCTGAGGCGGACATGCGAGGCAACGCGGGCGGGCGCGCAAATAGCGGCAAAGCGCGTGATGCTACCGCCCGCGCGTCGCGCGCCCAAATCGTTTTTGGTAATTAGCTCATGCCGCCGGCGCGGGCCGGCGTGGGCGAGTCAGTGCATGTAAGTGACGCGGCGGGCGCGGTCGCTCAACTGCAATCCCGCGTCGAGCAGCGCGATGGCGAACCAGCGCGCGGTTTTGAGCATGCTGCTCACACTCGGCGTCGGCAGCCAGTCGTTGAGGAGTTGCACGGCGGCCTCGCTGCGCGTGGACTGCAGCAGCGCGATCACCTGCAGCAGCGAGCCTTCGTCCTTCGCGAGTTCGGAAGCGCAGCGGCAGCGCGTGTCGAGCGGGCGGCACGAGGCGCGGCACAGTGTGCCCATCAGTAGATCGAAATAGCCGAAGCCTTCTGCGCCCAGCCCGGCTTCGGCGAGTACGCCGCGCCAGCTTTCGGCCTTGGCGTAGGCGTCGCAATGCGGGCGCAGCCAGGTGCGCACCGCGCGCAGGACGGTCTGCTCCGCGGTGTCGGGGTGATGGACGAAAGTGTCGTCGATCAGCGTGTCATTTCTCGCGAAAGGGGCGGTGTAGTTCATGGAGCCTCCGGTCCCGCACAGTCGATTCGGGTGGCGCCGGGTCGTCCGGCGTGGGCTCTATTCTGGGACAAATTTTTTCCAAATGCAAATGATTCTCATTTGTGAAAAGAAGAGACCAGAGTGCGAAGATAAAAGGGCAAAACCGGAAGGAACTGTTCCAGCCGGCGCCCTTAATTACGGGGCCACAAGTCGCTAAAGTGCCGCTCATGCGTGCTCCAGCGCTCTGGCGCAACGTGAGAGTTGGCCCCGGCCCGATGACGGCCGGGGCTTTTTTTTGCACCGCGCCAGAGCCGTCGCGACGCCCCTGGCACGCGCTTTGGCAACGACCGCGGGCTACACCGCGATGCATAAGTCATTGAACCGAAAGAAACAAGTAAGGTATTATTCTGCCCGCGCAGCGTGACAGCCTGCCGCGCGTCACCGCGCCCCGGCCATCGAAAACGTTGTTTTTGCGACCAAAAACAGGCTGTAGCAGCCCGTTTGTTGTTTTTTCTCTTAGTACGTTTCTGAATAAAAACAATGACTTGTGTCAACCGTCGATCCGGCCCGTGTTGTTGCGCTGCAAAACTTCCGTATTCCGTTTACCCTCGTTAACCCTTGAACGTGTGTTGCATTTCGCCTCGTCGCTGACAAATACATTACAGACAGCCTGGTTCGATTTTCACCCCGCGTCAATCTTTCAAGTTGCTTGCGCACCTGAACGTGCGCCGTGGAAGCTATTTGCTCCGCATTTTTGAGGTCCTGTTGAAATGCAATCCGTTCCATTCCTGAGTCTGGCGATCTGGATTCCCATCCTGTTCGGCGTGGCCGTGCTGCGCCTCGGGTCGGATCGTCATCCGCAGCGCGCCCGCTGGCTGGCGCTCGTTGGCGCCGTCGTCAGTCTGCTGCTGACGCTTCCGCTCATCTCCGGTTTCGACAACCATGCCGCCGGCATGCAGTTCGTCGAATTCCGCGAATGGCTGCCGGAATTCGGCGTGGCGTGGCGACTCGGGATCGACGGCATTTCGATGTGGCTCGTGGTGCTGACCGCGTTCACGACGCTCGTGATCGTGATCGCCTCGTGGGAGTCGATCACCGTGCGCGTCGCGCAGTATTTCGGCGCGTTCCTGATTCTCTCGGGTCTGATGGTCGGCACGTTCGCGGCGACCGACGGCATGCTGTTCTTCGTGTTCTTCGAAGCCACGCTGATCCCGCTGTACCTGCTGATCGGCTCCTGGGGCAATGCCCGCCGCACCTACGCCGCGGTGAAGTTCTTCTTCTTCTCGTTCGGCGGCTCGCTGCTCATGCTGGTGTCGATGCTGTACCTCTACGGCCAGTCGCACACCTTCGACATGGCCGTGTGGCACGGCCTCACGCTCGGCTTCGTTCCGCAGCTTCTCATTTTCATCGGCTTCTTCGCGGCCTTCGCGGTGAAGGTGCCGATGTGGCCGTTCCACACCTGGCTGCCCGACGTCCACCTCGAAGCGCCGACCGGCGCGACCGTGATGCTGGCCATGCTCAAGCTCGGCGGCTACGGTTTCCTGCGCTTCACGCTGCCGATCACGCCTGATGCAGCGCACTTCTTCGCGCCGGCCATCATCACGCTCTCGCTCGTGGCCGTGGTCTATTCGAGCCTGCTCGCGCTCGCGCAGACCGACATGACCAAGCTGCTCGCGTACTCGACGGTCGCCCACATGGGCCTCGTCACGCTGGGCCTGTTCCTCTTCAACCAGATCGGCACCGAAGGCGCGATCGTGCAGATGATCTCGTA
Source organism: Paraburkholderia sp. J76 (assembly GCF_905220295.1). Taxonomy (NCBI): domain Bacteria; kingdom Pseudomonadati; phylum Pseudomonadota; class Betaproteobacteria; order Burkholderiales; family Burkholderiaceae; genus Paraburkholderia; species Paraburkholderia sp. J76. The sequence goes on along the minus strand of NZ_CAJMZJ010000007.1, from coordinate 84,636 downwards.
CGGTTTCGTGTCGGGCGCCATGCTGCTCTCGATCGGCGTGCTGTTCGACCGCACCAAAACGCGCACGATCTCGGCTTACGGCGGCGTCGTCAACGTAATGCCGCGCTACGCCACCTTCATGATGCTGTTCTGCATGGCCAACCTCGGCCTGCCGGGCACGTCGGGCTTCGTGGGCGAGTTCATGGTCATCATGGGCGCGATCCGCGTGAACTTCTGGGTCGGCGCGATCGCCGCGACGACCGTCATCCTGAGCGCTGCGTACACCCTGTGGATGTACAAGCGCGTGATCTTTGGCGCTGTGGCGAACAAGGGCGTTGCGAAGCTGGCCGACATCGGCCGCCGCGAAACGCTGATCTTTGCTTCGCTCGCGGCGTTCGTGCTCGCGATCGGCCTCTACCCGAAGCCGATGACCGACGCGATCGAACTCTCGGCGGCGAACCTCGTCACCCAGGCCGGTCGCAGCAAGCAACCTGTCGACGATGCAGCGCCTGCTGACGCAGTGCGCGCGGGCACGGACGTTCGTGCTCCGCACTCGCCGACGTGATCGCTAGAGATTGACGGCGCAACCAGCGCGCCGCAACGCTTCCGGGCGCTGCGGCGCGTTTGTGCGTCCAGAAGCTTTCGAATTTTGAGATTCGAAAAGTAGCCGCGGCGGACCGCTGTCAAGGGCGGAGCAGGGCGCGATGTGCGTGTGTTTCCGAGGCGCGACAAACCTCGCGAACACATGCGACAAAGTGTCTCAATCTTCTTTTGACAAAGGTCATTTTCCACATTCATTGATTGCGAAATATCAAAGCGGCTGTATGATGCGGGCGCGCTTCCTTTGTCGGATGTCAGGGGACGTGTCCGGAACTATTCAATGAATGAAATTCAGGCAAACGTGATGAAAAGAACGACCTTTCAAAGGTTACTGCTTCCCGTAAGCGCCGGATTGGCCTTGTGTCTTTCCGGATGCAACATGGAGCTTCTCGACCCCAAGGGAAGTGTGGGCGTGGCGGAAAAGCAGCTAATTGCAACCTCCACATGGGCCATGCTGATCGTGGTGATCCCCGTGATCGTCCTGACGCTGTGGTTCGCGTACCGTTATCGCGCGTCGAACCGTAGCGCCACTTACGCGCCGAAGTGGTCGCACTCTACGGCGATCGAAGTCGTCGTCTGGACCATCCCGACGCTGATCATTCTGTTCCTCGGCGTGCTCACGTGGAACACCACGCACGAACTCGACCCCTACAAGCCGCTCGAATCGAACGTCAAGCCGATCAATGTGGAAGTGGTGGCGCTCGACTGGAAGTGGCTCTTCATCTACCCGGATCTCGGCATTGCGTCGGTGAACCAGTTGGCTGTGCCCGTTGGCACGCCGGTGAACTTCAGCATCACGTCGGACTCGGTGATGAACTCGTTCTTCATCCCGCAGCTTGGCACCCAGGTTTATGCGATGGCTGGCATGCAGACGCGTCTGCACCTGATCGCCGACCACGCTGGCGACTACGCCGGCCTCTCGGCGAACTTCAGCGGCAAGGGCTTCTCGGACATGAAGTTCCGCACGCTCGCCACGAGCCAGCAAGACTTCGACGCGTGGGTCCAGAAGGTGAAGGCTTCGCAGACGCAGCTTTCCATGGATCAGTACGCATCGGTCGCACAGCCGAGCGAGAAGGCTCCGGTTGAGTACTTCTCGACGGTCGACCCGAAGCTCTTCAACAACATCATCGCGAAGTACAACAACGGCCACGTCACGAATTTCAGTGACCCGTCGTGCGTGACCAAGGGGTAAACCAGGCATGTTCGGAAAACTTACACTGGACGCCATTCCGTATCACGAGCCGATTATCGTCGGCACGATGATCGGCATGGCGCTCATCGGCGCATTCGTGCTCGGTGGCATCACTTACCTCGGTAAGTGGAAATATCTGTGGACGGAGTGGCTGACGAGCGTCGACCACAAGCGTCTGGGCGTGATGTACATCGTCCTCGCCCTCATCATGCTGCTGCGCGGCTTCGCCGACGCGATCATGATGCGTACCCAGCTCGCGCTCGCGTACAACGCGCCGGGCTACCTCCCGCCGCACCACTACGACCAGATCTTCACGGCGCACGGCGTGATCATGATCTTCTTCATGGCGATGGCCTTCATGGTCGGCCTGATGAACATCATCGTGCCGCTGCAGATCGGCGCGCGCGACGTCGCGTTCCCGTTCCTGAACTCGCTGTCGTTCTGGATGACCGCTGTCGGCGCGATCCTGCTGATGATCTCGCTCGTCGTGGGCGAGTTCGCGCAGACCGGCTGGCTCGCGTATCCGCCGCTTTCGGAGCTTGCGTACAGTCCGGGGGTAGGGGTCGATTACTACCTGTGGGCGCTGCAGATTTCGGGTGTCGGCACGCTGCTGACCGGCGTGAACTTCTTCGTCACCATCATCAAGATGCGCGCTCCCGGCATGACGATGATGAAGATGCCGGTGTTCACGTGGACGGCGCTGTGCACGAACGTGCTGATCATGGCCGCGTTCCCGATCCTGACCGTGACGCTCGCGCTGCTCGGCCTCGACCGCTACATCGGCACGCACTTCTTCACGAATGACGGCGGCGGCAACGCCATGCTGTACCTGAACCTGATCTGGGCCTGGGGTCACCCCGAGGTGTACATCCTGATCCTGCCGGCGTTCGGTATCTTCTCGGAAGTCGTCGCAACGTACGCGAAGAAGCCGCTGTTCGGCTACAAGACCATGGTCTACGCGACCTGCTCGATCATGGTGCTCTCGTTCCTCGTGTGGCTGCACCACTTCTTCACGATGGGTTCGGGCGCGAACGTCAACGCGTTCTTCGGCATCATGACGATGATCATCGCGATCCCGACGGGCGTGAAGATCTTCAACTGGCTGTTCACGATCTACCGCGGCCGCCTCGAGTTCACCTCGCCGGTGCTCTGGACGATCGGCTTCATGGTCACCTTCACCATCGGCGGCATGACCGGCGTGATGATGGCGATCCCGGGCGCGGACTTCGTGCTGCACAACTCGCTGTTCCTGATTGCTCACTTCCACAACGTGATCATCGGCGGCGTGCTGTTCGGCTACCTGGCCGGCTTCAACTACTGGTTCCCGAAGGCGTTCGGCTTCAAGCTCAACGAAAAGCTCGGCAAGCGCGCATTCTGGTTCTGGCTCTCGGGCTTCTATGTCGCCTTCACGCCGCTGTACGTGCTCGGCTTCATGGGCGCCACCCGCCGTCTGAACCACTACGACAATCCCGCATGGCATCCGTGGATGATCATCGCGTGGGTGGGCGCCGTGCTCGTGGCAATCGGTATCGCGCATCAACTGCTGCAACTGTACGTGTCGATCCGCGACCGCAACCTGCCGGAAAACCGCGACCTGACGGGCGATCCGTGGGGCGGCCGTACGCTGGAGTGGGCGATCTCGTCGCCGCCGCCGTCGTATAACTTCGCGATCATTCCGCACGTGAGCGAACTCGACGAGTTCCAGCACCTGAAGGACACCGGCCGCGAGACCGTGGACGTCGCGAACACGAAATACACCGACATCCACATGCCCTCGAACACGAGCGCAGGTGTGTTCATCGGTTTCTTCAGCCTCGTGCTCGGCTTTGCTGGCATCTGGCACATCTGGTGGCTCATGATCGTTGGCTTTATCGGCATCGTCGGTACGGCAATCGCTTATAGCTTCCAGAAGAACGAAGGCTATTACATCCCGGCCGCCAAGGTCCGGGCAGACGAAGAAGCGCGTAGCCGCGCACTGGTCAAGGCGTTCGCTGACAAGCAACGCGGTGGCAAGGTTGAAGAAGCACTGGAGGCCAACTGATGTTGACGAAAACAAGTGCGGCCGCACTCGCGGAGCACGATCACCACGATCACCCGCCGTCACACTCGGTGTTCGGCTTCTGGCTGTACCTGATGACGGACTGCATTCTGTTCGGCTCGCTGTTCGCAGTGTTCGCCGTGATGCAGAACCAGTTCGCGGGCGGCCCGACGGGCAAGGACCTGTTCGACATCAATGGCGTCGCGATGGAAACGGCAGTGCTGCTGCTGTCGTCCATCACGTACGGCTTCGCGATGATCGGCGCGCACAAGCAGCGCAAGGGTCAAGCGCTGGTCTGGCTGGCGATCACCTTCCTGCTGGGCGCAACATTCCTGTACTTCGAACTGCATGAATTCGCGCACATGATCGCCGAGGGCAACGGCCCGAGCCGCAGCGCGTTCCTCTCGTCGTTCTTCACGCTGGTTGCCACCCACGGTATCCACGTGACGATGGGCATGATCTGGATGATCGTCCTGATGGTTCAGGCCGTGAAGGCGCCGGTACTGGGCGAGCGTGAAATCCGCCGCCTGACGTGCCTGAGCCTCTTCTGGCACTTTCTGGACATCGTCTGGATCTGCGTGTTCTCCTTTGTTTATCTTGCGAGCGTGATCTAAATGAGTGCTCATTCCATCCATGAAGAAGAGAGCCATGGCAGCGTAGGCAGCTACGTGGCCGGTTTCGTCCTGGCGGTGGTGCTCACGGCCGCTTCGTTCTGGCTCGTGCTGCACGGCGGCTTCCCGCGCGAAACCGCGCTGCTCGGCCTCGCCGTGCTGGCCGTGGTGCAGATCGTGGTTCACCTCGTGTTCTTCCTGCACATGAACACGTCGTCGGGCCAGCGCTGGAACGTCACGGCGTTCGGCTTCACGGTGCTGACGGTCCTGATCGTGGTCGTCGGCACGTTGTGGGTCATGCACAACGTCAGCATGAACATGATGTCGCGTTAAGCGCATCGTGACCGGAGGGCCCTCCCACGTGGGGCTCTCCGGACTTCTCCCTCAGATTTTTCCCCTCCAGTATCAAGGCCTCACGGGCCTCCTGCCGCTTGCACACTGCGGAACTCGACGACCCAGACCCACGGGTTGGCGTCCCAGGCAAAGCCTCGCGCGGCGTTCAAGCCATTCCACAGCTCGCGATACCAGTCGATCGGGAAAGGCGCATCACTCGGGCAACCTTCATCGAATGCGTCGTCGTTGCTGATCTCCTGCAGTCGCTCGACGCGAACACCGGCGATTTCGAGCGTGATGCGCGAAGCGGCGCGTGGCATGTGGATCGCGGGTCGCTTCCACCATGCGGGCAATACGCCGTCATTCCTCGGGCTCGTCACCGGCGCATCCGGGTTGTCGGCCGCGTATCGATACGCCCGATCGCATTCGAGCGTCATGTCGACAAAGCGCCACTCTTTGCGGCCCTTCCTGGCGTTGTGGCGCGTCTCCCAGCGTCCGTAGGCGAAGAATGTTTCGCGAAGCCAGAGCCGATCGCCAGCGAAGCCGTGAGGGCACAGCGCGTTCTCGGGAAGCGCGACATCCTCGGGCGTGAACTGCGCCTGCTGTAGCCAGTCGAGCGCCTGGCCTTTCGCGATGCGACGCGTCTGCGTCTTGCGACCTTCGAGGATCGCGCGGACCATCGGGGCGCTGAAGAGGATCGGGCGCTCTCTCATTGCACTCCTCGCGAAAATTCGCCGTGCGTGCGGCCGTCGAGTTGACGCCCGGCCATCGACGTCCGCTGGCGTCACGCGCGGCTAGGCGCTGAAGCGTTGGCGCACGACATCCGCTACGGCCTTGCCGAGGCGGTGGTGTTGCGAGGCTTCGTAGTGAATGCCATCGGTCGGACTGACGGCGGCGAATTCGCCGGCGTCGAGAAACGCCGAACCGTATTTCACGGCCACGCGCTCGTAGAGCGGCGCAAGCAGGCGCGATTTCGCCGCGCCGCCCGTGAATATCTCGCCGAGGAAACCAATCTCCTCGATCGGCACGGGCGACATCAGCAGCACGTGCGGCGTCGAGCCGCCCGGACCCGCGCGACAGGCGACGAGCGTTTCGAGCAGCACGTCCACCGAATTCGCGATGTCCGCGGGCGTGACGGAAAAGCGCGTCTTGAGGTCGTTGGTGCCGAGCATCAATGCGACCACGTCCACGGGTAGCTGGCTTTCAAGGCAGGGCCGCAGATAAGCGTGCCCGTTCTTGTGCCGCCCTTCGATGGGATCGTCGTGAACCGTGGTGCGCGCGGGCAAGCCTTCCTCGACGATCGTCCAGCCCGGGCCGAGCGCCTCGCGCAGCACGCCGGGCCAGCGGTCTGCGGGGCCGAATCGCTCGGACACGCCGGGTACGGTGAGCGGCTTCGTGCCGTGCGTATTGGAGTCGCCGTAGCAGAGCAGGGTGCGTGACGTCATGGGTTGCCTCTCATGGGTGCCTCGTTGGATTGCGGAGTTGCGATGCAATGCCACTACTCATCGTGGGAGATTACTAGACGACTGGTCTAATCGCTTTGTAACATGCCGTCTCATGAATGCAGCGGCAGCCGTTGAAGTGCGGCAACACATCCTCGATACCGCCATGCCCATTTTGCTGGGCAAGGGCTTTTCCGCGGTGGGTCTCAATGAGATTCTCGCGGCCGCCAGAGTGCCCAAAGGGTCGTTCTATCACTATTTCGGATCGAAGGAAGCGTTCGGCGAAGCCCTGCTGACGTCGTATTTCGCCGAGTATGCCGAGCGTCTCGACGATATGCTCGTGCGTTCGCCGGGCACGGCAGCCGAGAAACTGATGCGCTACTGGGACGACTGGCGCCTGATCCAGTGCGCCGACGACCCGGTAGGCAAGTGTCTCGCGGTGAAACTGGGCGCTGAAGTGAGCGACCTTTCCGAGCCCATGCGCGAAGCGCTGCGCCGCGGCACCGGCGCGACGATCTCGCGCATTGCCGCGTGTATCGAGGCAGGTCGGGCGGATGGCTCGCTCGCGGGTGTGCGCGACCCCGCGGTCATGGCGCTCACGCTCTACGAACTGTGGTTCGGCGCAACCCTGCTCGAAAAGATCCATCGCGACCGCAGGCCGCTCGACGCGGCCTTGGCGACCACGCGAATTCTGCTGAACCTGCCTCCGGGCGATTAATCCAATGCGAATCAGCCGCGCAGTGTGTGAACTGCGCGCGATTGTCACGCATTGTGCCAAGGTACTAGACGACCGGTCTAATAACACATGAAGGGGCCGGTTTCCGAAGGGCGCGTGAGCGCCCAAACCTCACGAATAAAGGAACGCCGATGAAGGTACTGATCGTTTTGACCTCCCACGAGGACCTCGGCAACACAGGCAAGAAAACGGGTTTCTGGCTCGAGGAATTTGCCGCGCCTTATTACGCGCTGCGCGACGCCGGCGCCGAGCTTACGCTCGCGTCGCCCAAGGGCGGCCAGCCGCCGCTCGACCCGAAGAGCAGCGATCCCTCGGCGCAAACCGATGCGACGCGCCGTTTCGCATCCGATACCGACGCGCAAACGGCACTTGCCAATACGAAACGTCTCGCCGATATCGACGCGAACGCCTTCGACGCCGTGTTCTACCCTGGCGGCCACGGCCCGCTCTGGGATCTCGCCGAGGATCCTGTGTCGATCGCGCTGATCGAAAAGACCATCGCCGCGGGCAAGCCTGTGGCTGCCGTGTGCCACGCGCCGGGCGTGCTGCGTCACGTGAAGGCCGCGGATGGCAAGCCGCTCGTGGCCGGCAAGTCGGTCACCGGTTTTTCCAATGACGAAGAAGCGGCTGTGCAACTGACCGACGTCGTTCCGTTCCTCGTCGAGGACATGCTGAAGGCAGCCGGCGGCCAGTATTCGAAGGCCGCTGACTGGCAGCCGCACGTTGCCACCGACGGCCTGCTCATCACAGGCCAGAATCCGGCTTCGTCCGAACCGGTTGCCGAGGCTTTGCTCGCGGCGCTTCGCCGTTCCTGAGCGCGTTCCCTTTTCTCCATTTCCTTTCGGCCACGCTGCGAGCCGCACTCGCAGCGCGTGTCCGGGTGTGCGTTGCCGAAAGGAAATCCTGTTTTTGCCAACCGGCGCAGGCGCCGCGCGATGCGTGACCTGTGCCAGGAAAGGAGTTGTAGATGTCAGCATTGTTCGAACCGTTCAAGCTCAAGGGCGTGTCCCTGCGTAACCGCATCGCCGTGCCGCCGATGTGCCAGTACATGGCTGTCGACGGCATGGTCAACGATTGGCACCGCGTTCACTATGCGCAGATCGCGCGCGGCGGCGCGGGCCTTTTGATCGTCGAGGCCACGGCGGTTTCGCCCGAAGGCCGCATCACGCCGGCCTGTACGGGCCTGTGGAACGACGCGCAGATGGAGGCGTTCAAGCCCATCGCCGCCTCGATCAAGGGGGCGGGCGCCGTGCCCGGCATCCAGATTGCCCACGCGGGCCGCAAGGCGAGCGCGAACCGCCCCTGGGAAGGCGACGACCACATCGCCGAGGGCGACGCGCGCGGCTGGCCGACCATCGCGCCCTCGGCCACCGCGTTCGGGGCGCACCTGCCGAAGGTGCCGAAAGCGATGACGCTCGACGACATCGCGCGCGTGCGCGAGGACTTCGTGGCCGCTGCGAAACGCGCGCTCGAAGCCGGTTTCGAGTGGCTCGAACTGCATTTTGCGCATGGCTATCTCGGGCAGAGCTTTTTCTCGACGCATTCGAACCAGCGCGACGACGCGTATGGCGGCAGCCTCGAAAACCGCAGCCGTTTCCTGCTGGAAACGCTGGCCGCGGTGCGCAAGGTCTGGCCGGAACATCTGCCGCTGACGGCGCGCTTCGGCGTGATCGAGTACGATGGCCGCGACGAGGAAACGCTCGCCGAATCCATCGAACTGGCCAGGTGTTTCAAGCGCGATGGGATCGACATGCTGGGCGTGAGCGTCGGTTTTTCGACGCCCGCCGCGCAGATTCCGTGGGCGCCCGCCTTCCTCGCGCCGCTCGCGCAAAAGGTACGTCGCGCAACCGGCCTGCCGGTGTCGTCGGCATGGGGCATCGGCACGCCGGAACTGGCCGAGGGCACGGTGGCGAAGGAGCAGCTCGATCTCGTGATGGTCGGGCGCGCGCATCTCGCGAATCCGCACTGGCCGTACTTCGCGGCGAAAGAACTAGGCGTCGAGCGCGCGGCGTGGACGTTGCCCGCGCCGTACGCGCACTGGCTCGAGCGCTACAAGGTCGGCTGAAATTCGCCTCGCCTCACAGACAGTAAAACCGTTGACGACAAGGAAATTCCGATGACCGTCTATCTATTCGCGAGTATTACGCCCAAGCCCGAACATGTCGCCGAAGTGGAAGCGCTCATGCGCGACATGGTTTCTCATACGCGCAAGGAGCCGGGCAACCTGCGCTACGACCTGCTGCGCCGCGCCGATGGCGCACCGGGCTTTTCCCTCTACGAAATGTATGTCGACGAAGCGGCGGTCCAGGCGCATCGCGAAAGCGCGCACTTCGTGGCGTATCGCGCGAAGATCGCTGCGTGGGTGACGGAACCGCCCGAGGTGAGACTGCTGACAGGCGTGGACGTCGCTGACTGAGCCTGGTGACTGAGCCGAGTATTTGCGATCAACGCGCCGGACATCGCTTAGCAGCGGCGTCCGGCGCGTTTTCGTTGCGCCGCCGCGCACGACTAGCCCGCCATATCGAGCACGACGCGGCCCTCGATCGCACCGCGCTCCATGCGCGCGAACACGTCGTTGATGTTCTCCAGCTTGTCGGTAGACACGGTCGCCTTGACCTTGCCTTCCTGCGCGAACATCAGCGATTCCTCGAGGTCCAGACGTGTGCCGACAATCGAGCCGCGCACCGTCACGCCGCCCAGCACCATGTCGAAGATCGGCAGCGGAAAGTCGCCGGGCGGCAGGCCGTTGAGCGACACGGTGCCGCCCCGGCGCACCATGCCGAGCGCCTGCGAAAACGCAATCGGCGAGACCGCGGTGACGAGCACGCCGTGCGCGCCGCCAATTTCCTTCTTGAGATACGCGGCGGGATCGGTGGTTTTCGCATTGACCGTCACGGCCGCGCCCAGACGTTTCGCCAGTTCGAGTTTCGCGTCGTCCACGTCGACGGCGGCGACGTTCAGGCCCATTGCGCGCGCGTATTGCACGGCCATGTGGCCGAGGCCGCCCACGCCGGAAATCACGACCCAGTTGCCCGGGCGCGCGTCCGTGACTTTCAGGCCCTTGTAGACCGTCACGCCCGCGCAGAGTACGGGTGCAATTTCGATAAAGTCGATATTTTTCGGCAGCAGACCGACGTAGTTCGCGTCGGCTTTCGCGTATTGAGCAAAGCCGCCGTTGACCGAATAACCGGTGTTCTGCTGCTGCTCGCAAAGCGTTTCCCAACCGCCGAGGCAATGTTCGCAATGACCGCAGGCCGAGTAGAGCCACGGAATGCCTACGCGATCGCCCTCCTTGACGTGCGTGACGCCCGCGCCCACACCCACGACATAACCCACGCCCTCATGACCGGGAATGAACGGCGGCTGCGGCTTCACGGGCCAGTCGCCGTGCGCGGCGTGCAGGTCCGTGTGGCACACGCCGCACGCTTCGATTTTCACGAGCAGTTCGCCGGGCCCAGGAGTGGGCACAGCCACTTCCTCCAGCACGAGGGGCTTGCCAAATGCGCGCACTACGGCGGCTTGCATCGTCTTGTTCATCGTCGGGCTCCTGTCGAAACACAGTGGCGGCGCGCGGCCGGATGCGTTGCGCATCGTGGTGTCGCCGTGCGCCGGACCAGCTTTCGAGTCTGAAGGAAAGGGGTGTCGCGTGCGATGAACTTGCTCAATATCTGGTGATATAGCGGGAGAGAAGTTTTCGAAAGAACTGCCGTTAATATGGTTGGATAAGGTTTGATAACCCCTCCGTTGCACGAATCCACTGAGCCCGATGCAGAACCAGTCCCTCTACGAGCGCGCCAGCGAGAGCCATTTCGCGGGCGACCTGCCGCGCGCGCGTGAGTTGTACACGCAACTGCTCGCAATCGACGCAACGCATGCGGGTGCGATGTTTCGCCTCGGCGTGATCGGCTTGCAGGAAGGCGCGCCCGCCGATGCGACCGGGTGGTTGCAGCGCGCACTCGGGGTCGAACCCGGTCAGCGACGCTACCGCGAAGCATTGGGGCAGGCGTATGCCATGGCCGCGCGTCATGCCGAGGCGGCGCAAATCTATCGCGGCCTGCTGGCGGACGATGCCTCATCCGCCGATCTCTGGTGCGGGCTTGCTTCGGCGTTGCAGGCGCAGGGCGCGCTGGCGGAAGCGACCCAGGCGTGGCAAGCGGCGCTTGCGCGCGAGGCGACCCGGGCCGACGCCTGGAACAACCTCGGCAACTGCCTGCGTCTGCTGGGCGATTCCGGCGAGGCTCAGGCGGCGTATCGTCGCGCGCTCGCCTTGCAGCCGGGCGATGCCGACGTGCTAACGAACCTCGGCTCGCTGCTGCAGGAAGCGGGGCTGGACGAGGAAGCGCTCGACAGTTTGCGTGCCGCATTGGCCGCCGCACCGGACACCGCCGTCGCGATGATCAATCTCGGCGTGCTGCTGACGCGTCTGGCGCGTCTGGACGAAGCGTTGCGCTTGCTCGAACGCGCGGCGGCCATCGAACCTCACCTCGCGCATGGAGCCTATAACTATGGCGTCGCGCTTCAGGCATGCGGCCGCCTGCGCGAGGCCGAAGCGCAATATCGCCGCGCGCTCGCGCTCGATCCGGCGCATGCGGAAGCGGCCAACAACCTGGGGAATGTCTGTCGCGATCTCGGCGAACACCGGGCCGCCCAGGAGGCCTACGAAACGGCCATGCGCGTACGGCCGGATTTCGTCGATGCGTACAACAACGCCGCGAATCTGATGCGCACGCGCGGCAGTCTCGACGAGGCGCAGGCGCTGTTGCGCCAGGCCCTCGACCTCGATCCGTCGCGCTCGGCTACGCTCAACAATCTCGGCAACGTGCTCAAGGACAGCGGGGACCTGGACGAAGGCATCGAATGCTTTCGACGCGCCGTGGCGAGCGAGCCCGGCAACCTCATCGCGCACAGCAATCTTCTCTATGCGTTGTCGTTTCAGTCCGAAGATCCGCAGATGATTCTGGGCGAGGCGAAACGCTGGTCCGCGCAGCACGAAGCGCCATTTCATGCCGAACGCACGCGCGCGCAGTTCGAGCCGGCGCAGGGCAGGCGATTGCGTATCGGCCACGTATCGGCCGATTTTCGTGAGCATTGCCAGGCATTGTTCATGACGCCGCTGTTCGCGCACCACGACCGGACGCGCTTCGAAATTCACGCGTATTCGAGCGTGGTGCGGCCCGATGCGACGACCGCGCGTCTCGCGGCGCACGTCGACAAGTGGCACGACGTGCGCACGTTGAGCGACGCGGCGCTGGCGGACCGGATTCGCGCGGACGGCATCGATATCCTCGTCGATCTCACGATGCATATGTCCGATGGCCGGCCTTTGCTGTTCGCGCGCAAGCCTGCGCCGGTGCAGGTCGCCTGGCTCGCGTATCCGGGCACGACGGGGATCGATGCAATGGACTGGCGGCTCACCGATCCCTGGCTCGATCCGCCTGCGCACGACAGCCACTACAGCGAAAAGTCGTGGCGCTTGCCCCACACGTTCTGGTGTTATGACGCGCTTGCTTCGGAGCCCGAAGTGAATGCGCTGCCGGCATCGAGCGCCGGTCATGTCACGTTCGGCAGCCTGAATAACCCGTGCAAGCTCACGAATACGACGCTGAATCTGTGGGCGCGCGTGTTCGCCCGTTTGCCCGCAGCGCGCCTCCTGCTCATGGTCGCCGAAGGCGACGCGCGGCGCCGGCTTGCGCAGCGGCTCGCGCGGGCCGGCATCGACCCAGCGCGCGTGCGCTTCCTGCCGTTCAGGCCGCGCGCGGATTATCTGCGCAGTTATCACGGGATCGATCTCGGGCTCGACACGTTGCCGTACAACGGCCATACCACGTCGCTCGACGCGCTGTGGATGGGCGTGCCTGTCGTCACGCGCATCGGGCCGACGGTGGCGGGGCGCGCGGGCTTGAGCCAGTTGGCGAATCTCGGCCTTCCCGATCTGGCCGCCGATTCCGACGACGCCTTCGTGGAAACAGCGGTGAGTCTCGCGAACGACCTGCCGCGCCTCGCGCATCTGCGCGCGACGCTGCGCGAGCGCATGGCGGGCTCGCCGCTCATGGATGGCGGGCTTTTCGCCCGTGGCGTCGAGGCGGCGTACGACGGGATGTGGCGCGTGGCCGCAAACGCGGGGCGGTCTGGCGCGTAAATATGGCGCATCCGGCGATGGACAATCGGCCAGATGGCCATCCAGCGTGCTGTATAAATATACAGTAGAATCCTAGGCTGACACCCGGGCCTCGCCGCGCATCTGCCCCCATTCGCGCGCCGCCCGGCCCCATGCGTGTGATCCAGCCGGAATGCCAGCGCAAGTGAGCGAAAACCGATCCATCCGTATCCGTGGTGCCCGCCAGCACAACCTCAAGAACCTCGACCTCGACCTGCACACCGGCGAAATGACGGTCGTCACCGGGCCTTCGGGCTCGGGCAAGTCGAGCCTCGTTTTCGACACGCTTTACGCCGAAGGCCAGCGCCGTTACGTCGAAACGTTCAGCGCCTACGCGCGCCAGTTCCTCGACCGCATGGACCGGCCGCAGGTCGATCGCGTGGACGGCGTGCCGCCCGCCATCGCCATCGACCAGACCAACCCGGTGCGCAGTTCGCGCTCCACGGTCGGCACGATGACCGAGTTGAACGACCACCTGAAGCTGCTCTACGCGCGCGCCGCGAATCTGTTCGACCGCGTCACGGCGCAGCCCGTGCGGCACGACACGCCCGAAACGATTTACGCCGAACTGATGGCACGCACGGCCATGGGCGATCCGCGCCTCGTGGTCACGTTTCCGGTCGAACTGCCGGATACGACCACCGAGGAAGAAGTCGCGCAGTGGCTCTCCGCGAGCGGCTATACGCGCGTGCAGGCGCAGCGCGAGGTCAGGACCGCTGAAGGCACGCGCAAGCTGCTCGACGTGGTCGCCGACCGTTTCCGCATGCAAAACGTGGAAAAGAGCCGCGCGATCGAGGCCATCGAAGCCTCGCTCAAGCGCGGCAGCGGGCGCGTAAACATCTACGTGCTGCCGCCCAGCGACGCCGATGAACAGGCCGAGCCGCAGATCTGGCGCTTCTCGACCGGCCTGCATTGCCCGGACAGCGATCTGCGTTATGCCGACCCGCAGCCCGCGCTGTTCTCGTTCAACTCGGCCTATGGCGCGTGCGACGCTTGCCGGGGTTTTGGCCGCGTGATCGGCGTGGATTGGGGCCTCGTGATTCCCGACGAGCGCAAGACGCTGCGCGGCGGCGCGATCAAGCCGCTGCAAACGCCGGCATGGAAGGAATGCCAGGACGACCTGATGCGCTATGCCGCAAAAGCCGGCATTCCGCGCGATACCGCATGGTCGGAGCTTACGCAGGCGCAGCGCGATTGGGTCGTCAATGGCGCGCCGGACTGGAAGGGGAGCTGGCAAACCCAGTGGTACGGTGTGAAGCGCTTCTTCCAGTATCTGGAGTCGAAGGCGTACAAAATGCACATTCGCGTGCTGCTGTCGAAGTACCGCAGCTACACGCCGTGCGAAACTTGCGGCGGCGCGCGCCTGAAAACCGAGGCGCTGCAGTGGCGTCTCGGCACGCAGCAGAACGCGGACGACGTGCTCGCGCCATCGGGCCGCTTTCTGCCGCACGGCGTGGACTGGACGCGCGCGCAACTCGAAGCGCTGCCGGGCCTCACCGTCCACGACGTGATGCTGCTGCCGATCGAGCGCATTCGCCGCTTCTTCGACAATCTTTCGCTATCCTCATCATTACTCGACGACGCGCTCAAGCTGCTGCTCGAGGAAGTGCGCACGCGCCTGAAGTATCTCTGCGACGTGGGCCTCGGTTATCTCACGCTCGACCGCCAGAGCCGCACGCTTTCGGGCGGCGAAGTGCAACGTATCAACCTGACAACGGCGCTCGGCACCTCGCTCACGAAAACGCTGTTCGTGCTCGACGAGCCGAGCATCGGCCTGCATCCGCGCGACCTCAACCGCATTGTCGAAGCGATGCAGCGGCTGCGCGACGCGGGCAATACGCTCGTCGTGGTCGAGCACGATCCTTCCGTGATGCTCGCGGCCGACCGCCTCATCGACATGGGGCCGGGCCCCGGCGAGCGCGGCGGCACGATCGTCTACGACGGTACGCCGAACGATATCCGCTCCGCGGGCACGCTGACGGGCGAGTACCTGGGCGGCCACCGCGCCGTGGCCGACGCCTCGCACTGGGAACGGCGCCCCGTCGATGCGTCCACGCCGCACCTTTTGCTCGAAGGCGCTAGCGAGCACAACCTGCGCGATGTGACCGTGCAGATCCCGTTGCAACGCCTCGTGTGCGTGACGGGCGTGTCGGGCTCGGGCAAATCGACGCTCGTGCAGGACGTGCTGTATCCCGCGCTCGCGCGGCATCTGGGCAAGGCCACCGAAGCGCCGGGCACGTTCCGCAAGCTGAGCGGCGCGGAGCAGATCCGCGACGCCGTATTCGTCGACCAGTCGCCGATCGGCAAGACGGCGCGCTCGAATCCGGCCAGCTATGTCGGCGCGTTCGACGAAATCCGCAAGCTGTTCGCCAAGGCGACGCTCGCGAAGCAGCGGGGCTATACGGCGGGCATGTTCAGCTTCAACTCGGGCGAAGGCCGCTGCCCGACTTGCGGCGGCTCGGGTTTCGAGCACATCGAAATGCAGTTCCTGAGCGACGTGTACCTGCGCTGCCCCGATTGCGACGGCAGCCGTTATCGCCCGGAAGTGCTCGAAGTGAAGATCGAGCGCGCCGGCCGCACGCTTTCGGTGGCCGACGTGCTCGACCTTACGGTGAGCGAAGCGGTGCAATGTTTCGCTGAGGATGCCGAAGTATTGCGCGTGCTCCAGCCTATCGTGGACGTGGGCCTCGAATACGTGAAGCTCGGCCAGCCCGTGCCGACGCTCTCGGGCGGCGAGGCGCAGCGCCTGAAGCTCGCGGGCTATCTCGCGGAAACGGCGCAGTCGCGCGGCAAGGATGCGGGCGGCCGCCTCTTCATGTTCGACGAGCCGACCACGGGCCTGCATTTCGACGACATCGCCAAGCTCATGCGCGCGTTCGGCAAGCTGCTCGCGGGCGGTCATTCGCTGCTCGTGATCGAGCATAACCTCGACGTGATCCGCGCCGCCGACTGGCTCATCGATCTCGGCCCCGAAGGCGGCGACGCGGGCGGCGAAGTGGTGTGCGTCGGCACCCCCGAAGACGCGATCGCGTGCCCGCGCTCGCATACCGGCGCGGCGCTCGAACGCTATGAAGCCGCGCTTGGCAGCGGCGTCGAACTGCTTGCGGAAGAAGAAGGCGTGGCGCTGCAAACGGCGTTGCGCGCCGCGCAGGCGCGCCGCGAAGTGCAGGGCGAAGATGTCGTGCGCATCGTGAACGCGCGCGAGCACAACCTCAAGGCGCTCGACGTCGATATTCCGCATGGCCGCTTCAACGTCATTACGGGCGTGTCGGGCTCGGGCAAGTCCACGCTCGCGTTCGACATCCTCTTTCACGAAGGCCAGCGGCGCTACCTCGAATCGCTCAATGCGTATGCGCGTTCGATCGTGCAGCCCGCGGGCCGCCCCGAAGTCGATGCCGTGTACGGCATTCCGCCGACCGTCGCGATCGAGCAGCGCCTCTCGCGCGGCGGCCGCAAGAGTACCGTGGCCACGACTTCGGAAGTGTGGCACTTCCTGCGTCTGCTTTACGTGAAGCTCGGTGTGCAGCATTGCGTGCATGACGGTACGCCCGTGACGTCGCAAAGCGTCGATGCGATCGTCGCGCAACTGTTGCGCGAACATCGCGGCCAGCATGTCGGTTTGCTCGCGCCGCTCGTCGTCAATCGCAAGGGCGTGTACACCGATCTCGCGAAGTGGGCGAAGGGGCGCGGCAATACGCATCTGCGGGTGGACGGCGAATTCGTGCCGGTCGCGCCGTGGCCCAAGCTCGACCGTTTCCGCGAACACACAATCGAACTGCCCGTGGGCGACCTCGTGATCGAGCCTGAAAACGAGGCGCAATTGCGCGCGATGCTCGCCACCACGCTCGAAGCGGGCAAGGGCATCGTGCACCTGCTCGCGCCGCTCGACGGTCTCGATCATGCGATTGGCAATGGCGGCACGACGGCGAGCATCGGCGAGGTGAAGGTGTTGTCCACGCGGCGCGCGTGCCCGGTGTGCGGCACGAGCTATCCCGAACTCGATCCGCGCATGTTCTCGTACAACAGCAAGCACGGCTGGTGCACGACCTGCGTGGGCACGGGCCTCGCGCTCACGCGCGAGCAGCGCGCCGCCTACGACGACACCATCGTCGCCGAAGACGGCCGGGGCCGCGAGCAGACGTTGCCCTCGGAAGAGCAGGAGCCCGACGGCATGGTCGACGAACCATGCCACGATTGCGGCGGCACGCGTCTTAATCCGGTGGCGCGCGCCGTGACATTCGACGCGCAGGCCATCACCGATGTCGCGCAGTGGACCGTAGCGGACACGCGCCGCTGGATCGACGCGTTGAAGCTTAACGGCCGCAATGCGCAAATCGCGCGCGACGTGGTGAGCGAAATCCGTAGCCGCTTGCAGTTCCTGGAGGAAGTGGGGCTCGGCTACCTGAGCCTCGATCGCGCCGCGCCGAGTCTTTCGGGTGGCGAGGCGCAGCGCATTCGTCTCGCCGCGCAACTGGGCAGCAATTTGCAGGGCGTGTGCTACGTGCTCGACGAGCCGACCATCGGTCTGCATCCGCGCGACAACCAGATTCTGCTGAACGCGCTGCGCAACCTCGGCGAGAAGGGCAACACGCTCGTCGTGGTCGAGCACGACGAAGATACGATCCGCCGCGCAGATCACATCATCGACATCGGTCCGAGCGCGGGCAAACGCGGCGGCCGCGTGGTCGCGCAGGGCAGTGTGGCCGATCTCGCGGCGCAGGCCGATTCGCTCACGGGCCGCTATCTCGCGCAGCCGATCCAGCATCCGCTGCAGCCGCGTCGCGAAGTGCGTCCCGCGCGCGCCGCTCGCGAGGCGGTGCCGGGACAATGGCTCACCGTGCATGGCGGCAAGCTGCACAATCTGCGCAACGTCACCGCGCAGATTCCGCTGGGCCGTCTCGTGGCGATTACGGGCGTGAGCGGTTCCGGCAAGTCCACGCTCGCGCGCGACGTGCTGCTTTCCAATCTGCTCGACGCCGTGGGGCGTTCGGTGCTGTCTTCGCCCGCCGAGCGCCGCGCGCGCAAGGCGGTGAAGGAGAAAGCGCCGAGCGCGTCGGAGCGCCGGTCGAGCGTGCTCGCGCGTACGAGCGTCAGGCCCAGGCTCGAGGTTTCGCATACATGGCAGGGCTGCGATTCGATTAGCGGATGGGAAAGCATCGACCGCGTGCTCGAGGTCGACCAGACGCCGATCGGAAAAACGCCGCGCTCGTGCCCGGCGACCTATATCGGCGTGTGGGACGCGATCCGCCGCCTGTTCGCCGATACGCTGGAGGCGCGCGCCCGCGGCTATAGCGCGTCGCGTTTCTCGTTCAATACCGGCGACGGACGCTGCCCCGCGTGCGAAGGCCAGGGCGTGCGCACCATCGGCATGAGCTTTCTGCCCGACGTGAAGGTGCCGTGCGACGTGTGCCACGGCCAGCGCTTCAATCCGGAAACGCTCGCGGTGACGTGGCGCGGCCGGAACATCGGCGAAGTGCTGACGATGGAAATCGACGAGGCAGTGGAGTTCTTCGGCTCGATCACGAGCATTTCGCACCCGCTGCAACTCATGAAGGACGTGGGTCTCGGCTACCTCACGCTCGGCCAGCCTTCGCCCACGCTCTCGGGCGGCGAGGCGCAGCGCATCAAGCTCGTGACCGAGCTTTCCAAGGTGCGCGACGACATCACGCGGCGCGGGCAGAAGGCGCCGCACACGCTCTATGTGCTCGACGAACCCACGGTGGGCCTGCACATGGCCGACGTGGCGCGCCTTATCAGCGTGTTGCACCGGCTCGCCGATGCGGGGCATAGCGTCGTCGTGATCGAGCACGACCTCGACGTGATCGCGGAAGCCGACTGGATCATCGACCTCGGCCCCGAAGGCGGCGTGGGCGGCGGCACCATCGTCGCCGCCGCCGATCCCGAAGCGCTCGCGAAGGTGCGGGCGAGTCATACCGGCGCCGCGCTCGCGCCGGTGCTGGCGCGCGGCAAGGGCGACGCGAACGTCGCCGAAACGCCTGCACCACAGCGGCGCGCAACGGGCGCGGCGGAGTCGCGCTAAAGAACGGAGCGGGCCTCGGAGGCCCGCTCCGCCTTGAAACCGCTTGATCTGTGCCGCGCGCGCAAGGTATCATGGGTTCCGCTTGCAGCAAACGTTCGCTCACCCGTAGCGGCGTCACCTGAGAGCGGAGCAGCGGACTGCAGATCCCCTCCGAACCGGTCGCGGGCCCACCCCCAGGCCACCTCATCAGTGCAGCAAGGCTTCGCAGTCTGTTCGCGAAGCCTTTGTCTTTTCAGGGAAGACGATTCTTTGCCGATTGTTGAATCGGTGCCTTGCCCCAGATGAAGCGAGAGGAATTAATCGATGTTCGACCTCGATGGAGAGGCGCGCGAACGGCTCATCGTGTGGATTCGACGCCGCATGGAAGAGTACGGCATTACGTTCGAAGAGCTTGAAGCGTCTATTGCCGAAAGCGAAAAACTACCCAAGTACCGCGACGCATACGGAAATACGTGGAATGGCGAGGGCGACATGCCGGCCTGGCTGTTGCGCTATAAGCACGCGGGACAGGATATCGAGCATTTTCGCTGTTAGCCATGATGGTGCACGAGTGCGCATAAAGCGCGCCGGCGTTGCCGTTCGACCGCCCGTGGGTTCGCCCGATCGTTCGCGGCGCAAGCCGCAGAGCCCGCGCATTGGCGCGGCGCCCGGTATTATTCTGCATAGTTTTAAAATGCCTTTCGGCGTGAGCACGGTTTTAATTGCGCACTTCTAAAGTGCGAGCCGGTTTAGGCGCGCAATGATTTACGCATCGTGTTTTGTTGGCATTTCCGCGCGCGTAATTAGTCAGCTTTTTTGAAAACTCCGGTTGGCCACGCGATCAAGCTGCGCGACAATCTCGCCCATTCCATTCTTGCTTCGGCAGGGAGGTTGTGATGGCGATACTCGTGCTGGGCCTCGTGATTTTCATTGGCGTCCATTCGATCCGCATCGTGGCGGGGCCCTGGCGCGCCGCGCAGATCGAGCGCCTCGGTCCGCGCGCCTGGCGAGGCGCGTTTGCGTTGCTTTCGATCCTGGGCTTCGTCCTGATCGTCTATGGCTACGGGCTGTCACGCCGCTATCCGGTGCCGATCTGGATGCCGCCGTTCTGGATGGCGCATGTCACGGCGCTCCTCACCGCCATCGCATTCATCTTTATCGTCGCGGCTTATGTGCCGGGCAATCACTTCAAGCGCGCGCTCGGCCAGCCGTTCGTGAGCGGCGTCGCGCTTTGGGCGTTCGCGCATCTGCTCGCCAACGGCACGCTCAACGACATTATTCTCTTCGCGGTTTTTCTGTTCTGGGCGTTGTTCGAACTGCGGGGGGAGAACCGGCGCGATCGCGAGGCCGGAGTCGTCTATCCGCCGGGACAGGTTTCGCGCGATGCGATCGTCGTCGTGGTCGGGCTCGTGGTCTGGGCGGTGTTCGCCTTCTGGCTGCATGCGTTGCTGATCGGCGTGCGGCCGCTCGGCTAGGCGCGCGGCACGGCCCGCAAGCATTGGCAGCATGCAAAAAAAGAAGCCTGCGCATGGCAGGCTTCACAAGGTACAACTCGGAGTTCCGCGATCGGATCGCAGCGGCACGATCGTAGGGCCGGTTCATGAAAGCCGCGTGAAAGTCCGCGCGATTCCGTTCGCGCATCCGTCGATGCGTTACAGGTCGAAGAACACCGTTTCCTGTTCGCCCTGCATGCGGATGTCGAACGTGTAGACGATGCTGCCGGCCTGCTCGCTGCGACGCGCGATGAGCGTGTCGCGGCGCGATGCGGGCACGGAGGAGAGCACCGGATCTTCGGCGTTGGCGGCGGCTTCGTCTTCGAAATAGATGCGCGTAAAGGTGTGCGTGAGCATCCCGCGCATCATCACGATCACGTTCAGGTGCGGCGCCTCGCCGGCGGTCTCGACGCCCGGCTTAACCGTGTGCACGATGAAGCGGCGCTGCGCGTCCGTGCCCGTACCCACGCGCGCGAAACCGCGGAAGCCGTCTTTCGCGATGGCCTCGCGCGAAGCCGGATAGCGGCCGCTCGCATCGACCTGCGAAAACTCGAGCATCGCATCGAATACCGGGTTGCCGTCGCCGTCGATCACGCGGCCGATCAGCGTAATGTGCTCGCCCGGCGTTTCAGGCCCGACTACGTTGGCCGTGAAGAGGCTCTTGAAATCGAAGTCGTATTGCTGCGGGCACAGGCCGTAGGCGAAATACGGGCCGACCGTTTGCGAGGGCGTTTCCTTGAGTGCCATGGTTCAACGCTCCGTGGGGGTTTGGTTCGGGCCGCGCAGCACGATGTCGAATTCGTAGCCGAGTGCGAAGCCTTCTTCGGTGGTGTCGAGCGAGAAGCGCGAAATCATGCGCTCGCGTGCGTCTTCGGGCGTGCCCTGGTAGATCGGGTCGAACGCGAGCAGCGGGTCGCCGGGGAAGTACATCTGCGTGACGAGACGCGAGCCGAAGTAGTCGCCGAACAGCGAGAAGTGAATGTGATTCGGCCGCCACGCGTTCGGGTGATTGCCCCAGGGGTAGGCGCCCGGCTTGATCGTGAGGAAGCGATAGCGGCCGTCGTTGTCGGTGATCGCGCGGCCCGCGCCGAGGAAATTGGGGTCGAGCGGGGCGTCGTGCTGGTCCTGCTTGTGGACGTAGCGGCCCGCGGCGTTGGCCTGCCAGATTTCGACCAGCGTGTTGCGCACCGGCTTGCCGCCTTCGTCGAGCACGCGGCCCGTCACGATGATGCGCTCGCCGAGCGGCGCGCCGTTCTTCGCCGCGTTGCGCGTGAGGTCGTGATCGAGCGCGCCGAGATCGTCGGCGCCGTACACGGGCGCGTGCTGATTGCGCAGCTTTTCCTTCAGGGGGATGAGTGGGAGCGTGGGGCCGCGTTTGACCGACGAACGGTACGGCGGATAAACGTACGCGGGATGCGAGTCGAAGTCGCGCGGCGACAGGATGGACTCGGCCATGGGTGTCTCCTGAGTGGGATTATTGGGGGAAGGGCCCGTCGCCGGCAGCGGTTGGCGGTGCGAGCCGATGCCGCCACTTTATCCAAAGCGAAAAGTTATGCAAAATGATGTTTTTTCGCATCTCGTATAACGAATCGTTATGCAAAACCGGCTCGCGGACGGACGCGTCAAATTCCGCCATCTCCAATGCTTCCTTGCCGTTGCGCAGATGGGCAGCGTGCAGCAGGCCGCCGAAAGTCTTTCGGTCACACAACCCGCTGTGTCGAAGACGATCGCCGAGCTGGAACTGGTGCTGGGCGTGAAGCTGTTCGAGCGCGGGCGGCACGGCGCGGTCCCTACGCGCGAGGGACAGCTTTTCATGCCGCATGCGAGCGCCTGCGTGAGCGCGCTGCGTCAGGGCGTGGCCTTGCTCGCGCGCGACGAAGGCGCCGTGACCGCGACGCTCGATATCGGGGTGCTGCCCACGGTGGCGACGGCTTTGCTGCCGGGCGCGCTGCGTCACTTCGGCGAGCAATGGCCGCGCGTGAGCGTGCGCCTGGTCACGGGGGCCAACACCGAACTGCTCGAACGGCTCAAGACCGGCGCGGTCAGCTTCGCGGTGGGGCGGCTCGCCGACCCGGAACGCATGGTGGGCCTGAGCTTCGAGCAGTTGTACAACGAGCCGCTCGCCGTGGTGGTGCGCGCGGGGCATCCTCTCGCACAGGGTGCGGGGTTGCCCGCGCAACTCGCGTCGTTTCCACTCGTGCTGCCGCCGTTCGGCACGTTGATCCGCCAGGCGGCGGACAGCCTGCTCGCTGCGTGGGGCGCGCTGCCGCTGTCGGCGTTCGTCGAGCTGCTTTCGGTTTCGGTGGGACGCGCGCTCGCGCTCCAGAACGACGCCGTGTGGTTCGTGCCCGCGGGCGCTGTCGAGTACGACCTTCGGCGCGGCACGCTGGTGCGGCTGCCGCTGCCTTCGGCGGGCGGCGAAGAGCCGGTGGGGCTGATCCAGCGCACCGACACGCAGCCCACGCCTGCCGGTCGCGCCCTGATCGAAGCCGTGCGGCGTGCGGCGCGCGAGCGCGAAGTGCTGCCGGATGGCGCCGCCGCGCGACGGAAGCGGCGCGCGCCTGCCGGGAAGGATTGAGGTATGGGGCCCCCCGCCTAGTCAGGTTGCAGGAAGCCCTGCCACATATTCAGCCGGCCGCTAGCTTCGCCTTCGCGCGCGACCTCGACGTAGTCTCCGGCGCGACGCCAGGCAGGCGTGCGCTCGTGGCCATCCATAACACTTCGGCGTCTTCCTCGCTTGTCGAGATGGCCGCGTGGCCGGTGCGGCTGTCGAAGTAGAGGCTGTCGCCGGCTTCCAGGCAGGTGGGCGCGTAAAGCTCCGAATACAGGCATACGCTGCCGCTGATCACATACAGAAACTCTTCGCCCTCGTGGCGGCCCCAGTCGTCGAAAGCATCGAGCGAATGCGCGGTGATGCGGATGCGAAACGGCAGCATGGCCTTATGCGCGAGATCGGTGGCGAGCAGTTCCATTTGATAGCCGCGATAGGCATGACGCTGACCCGCGCCGTTGCGCGTGAGCGCGCGGCGGCCGCCCGCACTGAGCCTGGGCGGCGTGCCGAACAATTCGGCCAGGTCGATCCTGAGTCCGCCGACGATCTTTTGCAGCACGTCGAAAGTGGGCGACATCAGCCCGTTTTCGACTTTCGACAAGGTCGAGCGCGAGACGCCGCATAGCCGGCTGGCCGTATCGAGCGTCAGATCCTGGGCGACGCGCGCGGCGCGCACGCGGCGGCCGAGGTCGGTGGTCGCCGTGCTGGCGGATGGGGTGAGCGTGGAGTCCATGGGGCTATGTTCGAAGACTGACGAAAAGCCCAGTTGGGCCGCGCGATCTGTTACCGATCATATCAAACGGTTGGCCGCGCGAAATCCTGGCCGAACGGCCAACGCAGGCTGGCGGCGCGGCGTCGGCGGCGCGATAGGGACACACCATCATCTATTAATGCCCTATTAATTTTTGCTTAAAACGATTCGATTTAAAGATATTTAAAAATTAATTTGACAAATTTTAAAGATTTTATGGGGCTGATATTAGAGCGTTGGTTCAAAATGCGGCCATGCGTCGCGGCCTACATGGAATTTGATATTTATCATTGTAGTCAGATGATGTAGGTCAAGTGGAGAAGGCGAAATGGACGACGAACGACTCGAATTATTGCTGGCTATCTCGCGAAGAACGCTCGGGATCGAGAGCTTCGAATTGACCGGGAAGCCTACCGCCGACGCGCACCTCGTGAGCGCGGAGGATATTGGCCGCGCGCTGGAATCGGCGTATGACGCCGGGCTGATTATCGGCTACCGCATGGCCCGCGCGGAGTGCGAGCAGAACGCCTGAATAACGCGTGAAGCGATTTAGGAGCGGCGTCCTTTACGGGGACGCCGTTTTTATTTTTGTGGCTATTCACTCGTTAATAAACTTTCATTCCCGATAGCAAACACATCGATATTGCGCAATCGAGAATGTATTAGCGATTCGCTGGGAACCCGCATCAATCAAACGAGCCGCCGCAACGGCGCGAGCGACCAGTCGTGCGGCACGCCATGCACGGCGAAAAACCACGCGGCGACCCATGACGCGGCGACGACGACCAGGTCGCAACGGCCGCTGCGCCACCAGTTCAGCGAATGGCGCTGAAAGATCCACGGCACGCCAAGCGGATTGGGCCAGTCGGCGAACAGGTGGATCACGCCTCCGCAAGCGAAGCCGAACGCGGGTGCCGCGATCGGCGTGTGCCCGAGCTTGTGATACGACCATACGAGCAATGCGATCCACGCGACGCCCCAGTGCGTGAGCGTTCGATGCGTGATCCAGAGCCGCCGCTTCTTGCGCCACCATGCAACTTCCAGCCAGTCCGGCGCCGATCCGCCCGCGACACCCGCCGCGAACGCGAGCGCCGCGTAAAGATGCCAGGCGCTATCGGCGCCCTGGTGCGTGACGATTGCGGCGGCGATGACGCCTGCGGCCCAACCCGTCGCGTGATGTGCGGTGCCTGATGCCATGAAGCTGTGCGTTGCGAAGTCGAAGGGGGCGCAATCTTCGCAGATGTGCCGCCGTTATGACAGAGGCGCGTGCGAGGCGCGGCGCGAGCGACGCTCGCGCGACGCGCTCGCTCGTCAGGTCGCGCAGCGCGCCACGTCGAAGCGCAGTTCCTCTTCAGGCGGATCGTTCGATGCCGAAGCGCCATGGGTCACGCGAATGACCGAGCCGTGGCCGTTCGCGGTGAGCGTGACGAAGTACGACGCGTCCGAGCGCGAACCCACGCTCAGTTCGGTCGTGTCGCCGTCTCGCGAAGTATGCACGTGCGGCAAGCGGTCTTCGAGGCAACTCGCAACCGACGACGCCGAACGCGCCGACGAAGCGTAGATCATCGTTTCGCCGTTCGAAGCGGTGCTGGAGGGCGGTGTCGATCCACACGCGGCGAGGAGGGCGAGCGGGGTGGCGGCGAGAAGTCGGAGCGTGAGTGTTTTCATAAGCGGCGTGTCGGTAGCGAAGCAGCGGATCTGGCCAGCGAGAGTATACGCAGCCTGATCTGAATCAAGGGCCACGCAGACGTAAAAAGATGCAACAGCTTTCGCCCGGATCGCCGCAATGCGCCGCAATAACGCGCTCATCATTTCTCGCGACTCGCGTTAATCGATGTAAGCGAGTCAAGGTTGATTGTCGTCGTTTAGTGAAAGGTACTCTTCCAGATCCCGGGCTGAACACACGCGCCGTGCGGCGCTACAATTTCTTCAGCCCTCGACCAAGGGTGGTCTTTTTCATCTGTTTTGCGCGGCTTTCGGGCCGCGTTTTTTTGCTTGCGAAACATGCATGATTAAAATCGCCGAGCGATTTTCGGCGTTGGCGGCGGAATAATCCTGGCCATCTGATAGAGGGACGTGGCGCCCGACGCGCGGCCCGATCCGGGTAGAATCTTGCCCTTGCCCCGCGACGGGCAAGTCCCGCGCAGAACCCGACGAAAGCCCCGCCATGACCGATTCCTCCCCCGCAACCGATCCCGATTTCCCCGCCGATGACGCCGCCGAGGCCGAAGTCATCCAGGAAGCGCGCCTGTGGCGCAAGGACGGCTGGACCGCGCGCGTAATCAAGAACGAGGACGACGACGGCTGGGCCGTTGAAATGATCAAGGACGGAGAGCCGGAGCCGGCGCTGGTCGGCCCGTGGACCATGGGCCGTGACAAGAAGAACCCCAAGCCGCTCGATACATCGGCGTTCAACACGCTCGTAAAGACTGCTTCCGAGGTGCTGCGCCGGCACGAGCAGCAATTGCGCGCCCTGTTGCACAAGCGCGTGAGCGTGCAGACCGCCGATGGCGATGTGGACGTGACACTCGACATCGTTCCGGACGAGTACGAGCCCTATGCGCTCGTCAGCGCAATCGATGCGTTCGGCGTGCAACTGGCGCAAGCGCGCGTTGCTCCCAGCTTCAAGCTTACGAAAGCGCGCGCCGAGAATTGGGCCGAAGGCGGCTTCGGGCGTATCGAGTAAGTACCGGAGTCAATACCGGAGCCGCCCGCTCACTCCTGCTTGCAGAAGATCGCCGTCAATAGCGGACCGGCATGATGGACGATGGCGTTGTTGCCAGCCGCCGTGAGCGCCGCCTGGACCTTGGCCTGGGTGCCGACCACCACGGCCCCGTAGGCGGAAGGAGCGATAGGCGTGCCGGCGCCGGACCTGAAAAGCGGGTCGTCCTTCTGGAAACCGACCACGGCGAACACGCTGAAACCGTATGCCGTCATGCGCTGGCCATGCGCGGGCCAGAATGCGTTGATCGAATTGCTTTCGACCCTCATGGGTTTAGGATCGATCAGGTTTTGCGCGATCAATCCCGAGATGAAGTCGTGCGCGGACTCGCTGCAGGTCAGCGAGTCGTCGATGGCGGCGGCGCGGACGTTGCCGGCGAGAAGCGTCAGGGCAGCGAGAAAAAAGGCGGCAAAGGTAAGGCGTTTCATTGCATGCGTGGCGAAAGTGCGTGCGCTGGAGCCGGAATGGGGCATGCGCATCATGCGTGGAGCAGCGCGAGGGTTGCACTCTACGCGTGTTCGGCAGACGCCGCTTGCAGCGCCGCAGGGAGCCAACTGGCGCTTGGATTTACAGTACGACAAGTTAAAATGGTGCAAGCGTCAGAAAACCTGCAAGTTTTCTGGAAGGCGTATATATTGCGCGGTTATGACCGAAAAAGATAAACCTGTAAAAACGGCGCCCAAAGCGGTGCCACTACCGCGCACGTGGGACGCTCGCGCGGCGCGTTGGCTCGTCACTCCGCTTGTCCCTACCCGCGTTACCCCGAATCATCTGACCACGCTGCGACTCCTGATCGGCGTGGCCGGCGGCCTTTATCTCGCGCGTGGAGACTTTCTCCACGTCAATATTGGCGCATTTCTGATCGTATTGTCGAATTTTGTTGATCATACCGACGGCGAACTGGCCCGCATCAGCGGCAAAACCAGCCGGATCGGACATTTCTACGATCTCGCGGCCGATGCGCTCGTGACCGTCCTGTTGTTCCTTGGCATGGGCTATGGCCTCGGCGCCGTGGCGGCCCACTCGGGCGCCGATTGGCGCGTGCCCCCAGCCGTGCTCGGCGGCGTGGCCGGCATTGCGGTCGCCGTGATTTTTTACCTGCGCATGCGCATCGAGGAAATGGCCGGCAAGGCAGGCACGCAGCAGGCGTTCGCCGGCGGGTTCGAGACCGAAGATGTGCTGTATCTGCTACCCCTTGTCACGCTGACGGGCGTCGTGTCGCCATTCATCATCGCGGCTTCGATCGGGGCGCCGTTGTTCGCCATCTGGGTGGTGCTCGACTATGTGCGCGTGACGCGCCGCCTGCGCCCCGCCAAGGAAACCCGTCAGGTGTGGAGCAGCAGATGAGCTTGCAAGCAGAACAAGAACCGGTTGTAGCGCCTCCCGTCCCCACGGCGGCGCGCGTCTCGGGCGCCGCGCCCGGCGCGCCGGACAGCGCGATCGCCCGGGCGCTGCAACCGTTGAACACCGCGCGCCTGCGCGACGACTACGAGCGCCAGGGCTCGTTTCTGTATCTCTCCGATTTCCTGCCCGCCGACGCCACGCAACAGTTGATCGATGCGGCCAATGCGCTGCTTCCCGAAGTCAATCGCAACTATCTGCCGGGCCACAAGGCGGGCGGCAGCGTGAGCCGGCACACCCTCGATCGTCTCGCGCCGTACATCGCCGAGCTTTACCGCTCGCCGCAACTGATCGCGTGGCTCGAAAAGATCACGGGCGACCGTCTGCAGCTTTCGCCCGAAGACGATCCGCACGCCTACGCGCTCTATTACTACACGCGCGCGGGCGACCATATCGGCTGGCACTACGACACCTCGTATTACGACGGCCGCCGCTATACGGTGCTGCTCGGCGTGATCGACGAGTCGTCGTGCAAGCTCGACTACGAACTGCACACGAAAGACCCGAACAAGGCCGACGAACCAGGCTCGGTGCAGTACCCGCCGGGCGCGCTGATCGTGTTCGACGGCGACAAGCTTCGCCATCGCGTCACGCCGAGCCTCGAAGGCGAAATGCGTGTTTCGCTCACGCTCGAATACGTGACGAACCCGAACATGCGTCCGTGGCGTCGTTTCATCTCGAACATGAAAGACGCCATTGCGTACTTCGGTTTTCGCCAGGTGTTCCGCAAAGCGTTGGGAGGCAAGGCGTGAGCCGGGCTGCCATCCTGCTGCTGTCTATCGGCACGGCGCTCTTCGTCGCGCTGCTCGCCTGGCAGGGCCTCGGCTCGGTGACGGGCGCGCTCGCGGCCGCCGGCTGGGGGCTCGCGCTCGTGGCGGCGTTCCATGTCGTGCCGCTCGCGCTCGACGCGGGAGCGATCGCCGTGCTCTTCGGCAAAGGCGAGCGCATCGATCAGCGTGATGCGCTGCTCGTGCGCTGGAGCGGGGAATCGGTCAACAGCCTCTTGCCCGCTGGCCAGATCGGCGGCCCGGTGGCCATGGCTCGTCAACTCGCGCAACGCGGCATGTCGATGCGCGACGCCGCGGCCGCCATCACCGTGAGCACCACGCTGCAGGCCGTGGCGCAGATCGTTTTCGCCGTGTTCGGCATCGTACTTTTTTCGGCCTACGCCGCGAATGGCGCGCCGCGCGATCTCGGCGTCGCCGCGCTCATCGCCACTGTCGTGCTCGGCGGCATGATCGCGCTGTTCTATGCCGCGCAGCGCCGCGGCCTGTTCGGCCGCCTGCTGCGCCTCGCCTCGAAGATGTTCGGCAAGCGCGACTGGTCGACGCTTGCCACGCGCGCCGACGCCATCGACGCGGCCGTGAAGTCGCTTTACGCCCAGGGCGGCCGCGTGGCCGCAAGCTTCGCGTTGAGCCTCGCGGGCTGGCTCGTGGGCACCGTGGAAGTGTGGCTCGCGCTGCGCTTTCTCGGCCATCCCGTAGGCTGGGTCGATGCGCTGCTGCTGGAGAGCATCGGCCAGGCCATTCGCGGCGCGGCCTTCGCCATTCCTGGCTCGCTGGGCGTGCAAGAGGGCGGTTATCTGCTGCTCGCGCCGCTCGTCGGCCTGCCGCCCGAGGCGGCGCTCGCGCTCTCGCTCGCCAAGCGCGCGCGTGAAATCGTGCTCGGCTTGCCGGGCCTTCTGTATCTGCATTTCAGCGAACGTAGCTGGCAACGCCGGCGTGCCTCGCGCGTCTGTGCTGTCGAAGTCGCCGATTGACCTTTTTCTCCCAAGGAACGTTTGCGCATGCGCGCCATCATTCTCGCGGCAGGCCTCGGCCTGCGCCTTCAGCAACGAGCTGGAGAACAGTTTCCGAAATGTCTGCTGCAGTTCGAGGGCGTAACGCTGCTCGAACGCCATCTGCAATTGCTGGAAGAGGCGGGCGTGACGGAAGTCGTGCTCGCGCTCGGTTTCCAGCCTGAACTGGTCGAGGCCGAACTCAAGCGCATCAACTGGCCGCACAAGGTCGAGGTCGTGATGAACCCGCGCTTCGACCTGGGCAGCGTGCTCACGGTGCATCGCACGGCCGGGGCGCTCACGCGCGGCGGCGACGTGCTGCTCATGGACGCCGACGTGCTTTACGACGAGCGCGTGTTCGCGCCGCTCGTGGCGGGCGAGGCGCCGGCCAACCGTCTGCTGATCGATCGCGACTTCGAAGCCGGCGACGAGCCCGTGAAGCTGTGTCTGCGCGATGGCGTGCCCGTCGAACTGCGCAAGCAACTCGCGGTGGGTCTGCAATACGACACGATCGGCGAGTCGGTGGGCTTTTTCCGCCTGAACGAAGCGACGGCGCGCCGCTTCGCGCAGATCGTCGAAGGTTATGTCGATACGGGCCGCGCGAACCTGCCTCACGAAGAAGCGCTGCGCGATCTGCTGCTCGAACGCGGCAGCGAGTTCGAAACCGCGGATGTGACCGGCGCGCCGTGGATCGAAATCGACTTCCCCAATGACGTGATGCGCGCTGCTGAGCAGGTGCTGCCGCAACTGCGTCCGGTGGTGAGCCGCGTGAAGCAGACCGCTGTTTGAGGCGCATCGGCGCCGATACCGTTATTCAGGCCGCGAGGTCTGTCGCCGCCTGAGTGCGGCGGCGGGCTTCGCGGCTTTTGCTTTTGCGCGGGCCCTGGCTTCCCGCGCCGTGCGTGCAAAAGCGCGCCGCTTCATCTGTTGCCGGGTTCCCGTTTTCCGCAACAAGCGCCATAATGGCAGCTTTACGCCGTCAGCCACGCTGATTGTCGTTGCCCATGCCATTAGCCCTCGGCACATTCATCGTTCCGCTCATTGTCGCGTGCTCGATGTTCATGGAGAACGTGGACGGGACGGTCATCGTCACGTCGCTCCCCGCACTGGCCCGCGATCTCGGCCAGGACCCCATCACACTCAAGCTGGCCGTCACGAGCTACGTGATCGGGCTGGGCGTGTTCATCCCGATCTGCGGCTGGGTGGCCGACCGTTTCGGTTCGCGCAACGTGTTTCGCACGGCCATCGGCATCTTCATGGCGGGGTCGCTGTTGTGCGCGGCCTCGCGCTCGCTCGAGATGTTCGTGGCCGCGCGTTTCGTGCAGGGCATCGGCGGCGCGATGATGGTGCCGGTGGGCCGCATCATCATCTTCCGCTCGCTGCCGAAGTCGGACTTCATTCGCGCCGTCAACTATCTCACCGTGCCGGCGCTGCTCGGGCCAGTCGTGGGGCCGCCGCTCGGCGGGTTCATCACCACGTATCTGCACTGGCGGCTGATTTTCTTCATCAACATTCCCATCGGCGTGCTCGGCATCTGGCTCGCGAACCGGCATATCGCGAACATGCATGAGGAGCATCCGGGGCGGCTCGACTGGGCCGGCTTCGTGCTTTCCGCGGGCGGGGCGTCGCTCTTCATGCTGGGCCTTTCGCTCGTGGGCGGCGAATTGGTCGCCACCGGCACGGCGGTGACGATGTGCGTGATCGGCGCGTTGCTGCTGGGCGCCTACTGGTTGTATGCGCAACGAGTCGAGCGGCCCGTGCTCGATCTGAAATTTCTGCGCATCCCCACGTTCAATGCGAGCGTGGCGGGCGGCTCGCTGTTTCGCATCGGGCTCGGCGCCGTGCCTTTTTTGTTACCGCTCACGCTGCAGGAAGGGCTCGGCATGACGGCGTTCGCTTCGGGCGCCATCACTTGCGCTTCGGCGTTCGGCTCGATTTTCATGAAGGCGATTGTTTCGCGCGTGCTCGGGCGCTTTGGCTTTCGCCGCACGCTCATGGTGAACGCGGCGCTCGCGGGCACGGCCATCGCGATATGCGGCTCGTTTTCGCCAGGCATGCCGGTGTGGCTCATCTGGGTCATCGTGCTCGCGGGCGGCATCTTTCCTTCGCTGCAATTCACAGGCCTCAATTCGCTCGCCTACGCCGATATTCCGACGCGCGACATCGGCCGCGCCACCAGCGTGGCTAGCGTGATCCAGCAGGTGTCGCTCGGCCTCGGCGTGACGATTGCGGGTCTCGTGTTGCAGATTTCGCATCGCGTGCAAGGGCATTCGACCATCGTGTGGTCCGACTTCTGGCCGGCGTTTCTCGTGGTCGGGCTTTTTTCGGTGGCGTCGATTCCGGTGACGATGCGTTTGCCCGCGAATGCCGGAGAAGAAATTGCCCGCGGCCGGCGCGGCAAGGCTTGATTTCAGGCGCGGCGTTCGTCTTGCGCCTTGGCGGAATCAGCGGATCGCCGGATCGCAATCGTTTTACCGGCGTGCTATAAGGCCAAGGCAGGTATCTGTCAGGCCAACAAACCGAATCATGGGTGAACTCAATGAAGCTGGTTGAAAAAACGAAAATTTCCGCTGCCGCTCTCGCACTGCTTTCACTATCCGCGTTGTCCACCGGCTTCCTCGAAGCCACGCCGGCCTTTGCCAAGGATACGGCGCATCGTCCCGCGGTCCTCAACGCATCGGCGGTAGCCGTCGCCGACAAGTACGCGGCCGACGCCGCCGAGCAGATCCTCAAGGAAGGCGGCAACGCGGTCGATGCGGCGGTCGCCATCGCCTTCTCGCTCGCCGTGACGTACCCGGAAGCCGGCAACATCGGCGGCGGCGGGTTCATGACGCTCTACGTGAACGGCAAGCCGTATTTCCTCGACTATCGCGAGCGCGCGCCGCTCGCCGCCACGCGCACGATGTACCTCGACGACAAGGGCAACGTGATCGAGGGCAAGAGCCTGTACGGCTACGACGCCGTGGGCGTGCCCGGCACCGTGGAGGGCATGTGGGAAGCGCAGAAGCGCTTCGGCAGGCTGCAATGGAAGCAGGTGCTCGCGCCCGCGATCAAGTACGCGCGCGACGGTTTCGTCGTGGACGAGCAGCTCGCCAAGCGCCGCGAGGCCGCGGAAAAAGACTTCGCCGGCAAGACCAACTTCGACGACTACTTCGGCAACCTGAAGGAAGGCGTGACGTTCAAGCAGCCCGATCTCGCCAACGTGCTCACGCGCATTGCGAACCAGGGCGCGAAGGACTTCTACGACGGCAAGACCGCCGATCTGATCGCCGCCTCGATGAAGGGCCACGGTCTCATCACGAAGCGCGATCTGCAGGAGTACAAGGCCGTGTGGCGCCAGCCGGTCGAGGCGAACTGGAACGGCTACGAGATCATCACCGCGCCGCCTCCGAGTTCGGGCGGCGTGGGCCTCGTGCAACTGCTCAAGATGAAGGCGATGCTTGCGCCGCAGTTCAAGGACGTGCCGCTCAATTCCCCGCAGTACATCCACCTGATTTCGGAGATCGAGAAGCGCGTGTTCGCGGATCGCGCCCAGTATCTCGGCGACCCCGACTTCTACAAGGTGCCTGTCGCGCAGCTCACCGACGACGCGTATCTCGCGAAGCGCGTCGCCGAAGTCGACCCCGACAAGCCTTCGGACACCAAGAGCGTGCAGCCGGGCCTCGGCACCTCGATGCCGGAGAAAGCGGAAACGACGCACTTCTCCGTGGTCGACAAGTGGGGCAACGCGGTCTCGAACACTTACACGATCAACGGCTACTTCGGTTCGGGCGTGGTCGTGCCGGGCGCCGGCATCGTGCTCAACGACGAGATGGACGACTTCGCGTCCAAGCCTGGCGTGCCGAACATGTTCGGCGTGGTGGGCAGCGACGCGAACGCGATCCAGCCGAAGAAGCGTCCGCTGTCGTCGATGACGCCGACCATCCTCACGAAGGACGGCAAGGTGGCGCTCGTGATCGGCACGCCGGGCGGCTCGCGCATCTTCACGTCGATCTTCCAGGTGATCAACAACAACTACGACTTCGACATGCCGTTGAAGGACGCGGTGGCCGCGATGCGCTTCCATCATCAGTTGCTGCCGCCCAACACGATTTTCTGGGAGCCGTACCAGCCGATCGACGGCGAACTCGCCAGGCAGGTCGAGGCGAAGGGCTACGTGCTGAAGGGGCAGAGCTTCAACGGCGACATTCAGGCGATCCGTATCAACGGCGATACGCCCGACGCGGTTTCCGATCCGCGCGGTCGTGGCGTGTCGCGCTTGATCCAGTAAAACCGCGACGCCGATGCGAAACGATGCGTCATGCATGACGGAAAAATCATTTCGCATCGGCAACCTGGCATGGGTTGCCAAAGTTTGCATGACATGATCGTTTATCCTCAAATTTGGGGATGCCGCTCCGTTAGTCATCGCGTACTATGCAACCTCCGGCGGAAGACAGCCCTTTGCCGGCGTGTGTTTTTCTTGGGGCGGCGTTCGCCGCCCCATTTTCTTTTTGGCATTGCCTCACAGGCGAGGCGCGCGCCCACTTCTCATCGCACCCGGGCATGGACCTGACGAACCGCGAACTCGCGTTGATCGCCGACGTCTTCAAGTTGCTGGCCGACCACATTCTGCCGGAGCGTGCCCTGCGCCTGGAGGTGGGACGGCGCCTGCTCGAACTGCTGCGCGCCGACGGCCTGCATGCGGGCGCGGACCTGTTTGTCTGGTCGGGCGAAGAGAATCTCGATCATTTGCAGGTTCGGCGCGGCGAGCGGCGCGAGCGGTTCTCCCATCGCGAACGGCTGCTGTTCGATCTGGTGCGTCCGGCGTTCGTCGTCGCGCTGGCGCGTTCGCGCACGCAAACCGCGCATGTTCGGCGCGTGCACGATGACGTTGCCGATAACGAAGCGATCAACCGCTTGACGCGGCGCGAGCGCGACGTGGTTGCGCTCGTGGTGGAAGGGCTGCTCGACAAGGAGATCGCCGAGCGGCTAGGCATTTCCTATACGACCGTGCGCACGCATCTCGATCGTTCGTTTCAGAAACTCGGTGTCACTAACCGCTCGCGCCTCGCGCGGCTCGTGCAGTCGACGCAACGCTGAGCCTGGCCGCCTTTCCCTTTATTCCGGCGCGGCTGCCGAAACGTTTTCGCCCGCGGCATCGATGAGGCCGACGCAGGTTTGCGCGTTGCCGATCCGCTCGATCGCGAGCAGCGCGAAGCGCGCGAGAAAGAGCGGGCCGTTGGCTTCGCCCAGATGGGTCATGGTCTTGCACAGGTGCGTGTAGACGGTGTCGAGTTCGCTGTCGGTCATGGTTTTTTCCATCTGTACTTGATTCGCCGTCGCTCAGGCGCGCAGCGCGTGGTCGAGAGCGGCGAGCGCCTGCGTGGCGAGCGCGCCGGCGTCGCCGTGCCAGCGGCCGAGTACGTGGCCGTCCGGGCGCACGAGGTAGAGCGTGCCAGGCTGCGCGCCGTACATCGGGAACAGGCGTCCCGTGCGATCCCAGCCGCTGCGGCGCGGCGCGTCGGCGGGTGAGCGTTGCGAGAGCGGCACCAATGCGAACGGCAACGAGCGGGCGGCCAGCGTCGCTTCGAGCGCGGCGATCGGGGCGGGCGTCGCGCCATCCTCGCTGAAGTAGAACGCCGTGAAGCATGGCCCGATCAAGTCGGTCACGTGGCCTTCGCGCGTGGTTTTCACGTCGACGATCGTGAGCGGGCATTCGGGTAACGCCGTGCCCGGACCCGGACCGTTCGCGAAAGCGTCGGAGGCCGCGTTGAGCGACGAGGCCGTGTAGGCGATGGCCGAAGTCTGGCGCGGATTGATCAGCGAGCGCACCGCGGCGTGCTCGCGCGCGAGGCTCAATACGGCCGTGCGCATCAGGTCGAAGGCGAACGACGGCGGCGCCATGAATTCCGTGCTCTTCGTGCCGTAGCTCAGGTTTTCGTGCGCGGCGTAGACGCGCTCGTCGGAATAGCTGTCGAGCAACGCGTCGCTTGCGAGCCCCTTCACGACATGGGCGAGCTTCCATGCGAGATTGTCGGCGTCGTCGATACCCGAGTTCGCGCCGCGCACGCCGAAGATCGGCACGAGGTGGGCCGCGTCGCCCGCGAACAGCACGCGGCCGTGGCGATAGCGCTCGAGCGTGAGCGCGTTGGCCTTGTAGATCGTGATCCAGACCGGCGACCACGACGCTTTCTCGCCCATCATGTTTAGCAGGCTCTGCACGCGCGGCATGACGTTTTCGGGCTTGATCGCCTCGTCGGCGTCCTCGCCGTCGCGCAGTTGATAGTCGATGCGCCACACGTTGTCGGGCTGCTTGTGGACGAGCACGGTCGAGCCGGGATTCGACGCCGGGTCGAAATACGCGAGCCGCTCCGTGGGCCGCGCGCTGTCGAGCAGGATGTCGACGATCACATAACGGCCCTCGTAGCTCGTGCCCTGAAGCTTCAGGCCGAGCGATTCGCGCACGGTGCTGCGGCCGCCGTCCGCGGCGATGAGCCAGTCGGTCTGCGTGGTGTAGTCGCCCGCGGGCGAGGAGAGCGAGAGCGTGGCGCCGTGCGCGTCGTGCTGCAGCGCCGTCACCTTCGTGCGCCAGCGAATGTCGATGAGATCGGCGTGCTGTTCCGCGGCGTCGAGCAGAAACTGCTCGATGTGGTACTGCGCGAGGTTGACCATCGGCGGCAGCTTCTGGTTTTCGTCCTGCGGCATCGTGAAGTGCAGCACTTCGTCGTCGCGATAGAAGCTGCGCCCGCCCGTCCACGGCAGGCCTTTCGCGAGAAACCCGTCGAGCGCGCCGAGGCGTTCGACGATTTCGAGGCTGCGGCGCGAGATGCAGATCGCGCGGCTGCCGTAGCAGACCGATTCGTCGGCTTCGATCAGCACCGAGCGCACGCCGTGCTTCGCGAGGCCGAGCGCGACGGCGAGGCCCACCGGACCGCCGCCGACGATCGTCACGGCGTGGCGTTGCGCTTCAAGGCCGCCTTCGAGTTCGGGCAGGCGGGCGGCGTACTGCTTCGCCTCGAACGGATAAGGTTGGAATTCGGCGCTCATGGGGAATGCGTCTCCGATACGTAAGTCTTGTGCCGCCGACTTGCCTTGAAGGAAGGCGCCGGCGATGAAGGCAGTATGGAGCGCGGCCCGCGGACTGCTGTCCTCAATTTGGGTACAGGGGGCTTACGGCAGCAATGCGTGGAGACAGCTTGAGATCAGCCGTGATCCGTCGCCAGACAAAGCGCGAAAAGCTGCCGCTGGCTCGAAATCCCCAGCCGCTGATACGCGCGCTTCTGATACGTCACGACACTGCTGGGCTTCACGCCCATGCACTCGGCGATTTCGACCGCGCTGCGCCCTTCGAGCACGCCGCGCAGGGCGTCGAGTTCGCGTTTGGACAACGTGGGGCAGAGCCCGCGCAGGCGCGCGAGCATCATCTGCGGAATGCCGAGCTGGCTTTGGCCGCGAATCGTGTAGTGGTGCCGCGCCGACTCGCCGATGAGCGGCGCGAGCGATTCGACCAGTTGGACCTCGCCCGGCTGAAAATTCCCGGCGTCGCTTTCGCGGTAGAGATTCACGGAGAGCCAGATATCGGCGGCCGGCTGCAGCAGCAGCGAGAGCCGGTCGGACACGTTGGGCGTGGCGTAGCACGCGGTGCGATAACCGTCGTGCGCGATGTCGGCGCTGCTTTGCCAGTGCAGCACGAGCGAGGAGCCCGGCTTGTCGGCCGAGGCGCCGGTAACGATCTGCTGATTGCCGTCGAGCGCGTAGAAGAGGCGGGCGTAGGTATCGGCGACGTCGCGCAGAAAGCGTCCGCCGCGATGATCGGCCACGGAAACCGTGCGCGGCCGGTTGCCGAACTCGTAGGCGAACACCGTGCACTGCGTGACCGAAGTCGCCGGGCCGAGCATGTTCAATACTTCGGCGGCGAGCGCGTTGGCGTCGTCGCGGCCGATGGCCGAAACGAGGCTGGTGACGCGGGAGAGGTCGAACTGACCTGCCTGCCTCGGTCGATCGAGATGCCAGTGACGCATGTTTCTTGACGGAAAACGGCGGGAAAAACCTTCATTTACGAGATTAGCATCGTTTCGCATAAGCGCGAAAGAAGCGCGAAAGCCCCGCAACGCGCCGGCAGCGGGGCCGGATCGCCGTGCGCCATGCCGCCGTAAAGGCTGCGTCGACGTCAGCAAGGAACGGCGCGTTCGGGTAATCTCCACCCTCGGCCAGCGCGCAATGCGCGCCATGTTTCCTTACCTGAACCCTCCCGCGCGCAGATTATCTCTAAATGTTGACGCTCCCCACCGCGATTCCACCCGATTTCGGCGCCGGAGCGGTCTTTCTGAGCGTGCTAGTCACGCAACTGGGCGTGCCGGTGCCGGCCGCGCCCGTGCTGATTCTCGCGGGCACGATGGCGGCGGGCGGCCAGGCATCCTATGGGAGCCTGCTGGCGGCGGCCGTGATTGCCACGCTGCTCGCCGATTCGCTGTGGTTCGCGGCGGGCCGCAAGCGCGGGCGGCGTCTGCTCAATGGTCTCGTGCGCTTTTCGCTGTCGCTCGACACGACCATCCGTATCGCGCGCAATGTATTCGAGCGCTACGGCGCGCCCATTCTCGCGGTCGCGAAGTTCGTGCCGGGGCTCGGCCTGATTTCCGCGCCGCTGCTCGGCACGACCACGGTGGCGGTGCACGTCTTCCTGCTCTGGGACACGGTCGGCGCGGCGTTGTGGGCGGGCGCCTGGCTGCTCGGCGGCGCGGCGCTGCATGCGGAGATCGTGCGTTTCGCCGCCTTCGTGCGCGCGAACGGCATGACGATCTTCGACGTGCTCGCCGTGGCGGGCGTGCTGTTCCTCGCCTGGCGCTGGCTGCGGCGCATGCAGTTCCGCCACTGGCTCGCCACGCATCGAATTTCGCCCGATCAGCTCGACGAGATGATGAAGTCGAGCGCGCCGCCCATCGTGCTCGATGCGCGCCCGCAAATCGTGCGCGAGAAGGAGTCGTACCGGATTCCCGGCGCGCGGCCGCTGAACCTGGAATCAAACGAAGAATTGTCGCCCGAGCTGATCGGGCGTCCGATTGTCGTGTACTGCGTGTGCCCGAACGAGGCGACGGCCAAGCGCATCGTCGATCAGTTGCGCAACAAGCATATCTATCACGCGCGCGCGCTCAAGGGCGGCCTCGACGCCTGGGAGCGCCACGGTTATCCGGTCGAGCCGCTCTCCAACGAGTTCCACGCGGCGCACGAACATGCCGACGAACTCGAAGCGGGCGAGGCGCCGGAATACACTGTGCGGGCAAGCCTTTCCAAATAACGGCCGCAACTAACCGCAATTCCGCGGCGCGCCGCCCGTCGCGCGGTGTTCCCTACGCGCGCTGCCTGCGCGAGCCGCCGCCCACGTTCTGTCCCGCGTCGCGCGCCATCTGCGCGTAACCCCACACCGAAATCAGCGTGAGCACGCCGGCCCCGAGAAAGGCGAGCCGGAAGTCGTCGAGCGTGAACACGTGGCCGGTGGTTTCGCCGTTCACGTGCGCGGCCACGCGCAGCGCGAGCGCGCCGAACGCAATGCCGAGGCCGATGGTCATCTGCGCCGCCGCGCTCCAGAGCGTGCTGGCCGCGCTCATCTGCGGCTGCGGGACGTCGGCGTAGGCCAGCGTGGCGAGGGTGGAAAACTGCATCGAACGCGCCATGCCGTAGACGAACACGACGATCAGCACGATGGCGAGCGGCGTGCCGGGCGTGAGCAGGCCGCACGCGATCAACGAGCCGCCCGCGACGCTGACGTCGACGACCGAAACGAGCCGGAAACCCCAGCGTTCGAGAATGCGCGTGGTGAGCGCCTTCATGCCCAGATTGCCGAGCGCGCTTGCGAGCAGCAGCAGGCCGGACTGGAACGCCGAGAGACCGAAGCCGATCTGGAACATCAAAGGCATCAGATACGGCGCCGCGCCGATGCCGACGCGCGTGAGCGAACCGGTCACGATCGTGACGGAAAACGTCGGGATTTTCAGCGTGGAAACATCGACTAGCGGATGCGGATGACGCTTCGCATGCACGAACGCGACGACGCCGATCGCCACGCCCGCCGCGACGATCGCCATGGCGCGCCACGGATTCTGGCCGACCTGGCTCGCGAGTTCCGCGCCGTAAAGGATGGCGGTCAGCGCCGCGCCGCTCAGCACGAGGCCCGTGACGTCGAGCGGCCGGCGCTGTTCGCCGCGCAAGTTCGGCACGATGGTGGCAATGGCCGCGAGCACGGCGATGCCGAACGGCACGTTCAGCAGAAAGATCCAGCGCCACGAGGCGTAAGTCGTAATGAAGCCGCCGATGGGCGGTCCTACCACGGGCGCGGCGATGGCGGGCCAGGTGATCGTCGAGATCGCCTGCATGAGCTTGCTTTTCTCGGTGCTGCGCACGACGACGCTGCGCCCAACAGGCACCATCATCGCGCCGCCGATGCCTTGCAGAATGCGCGCGGCCACGAATTCGTCGACGTTCTGCGAGATCCCGCACAGCACGGACGCCACCGTGAACGTGACCACGGCGCCGAAGAACACGGTGCGCGCGCCGCAGCGGTCCGCCACCCAGCCGCTGGCCGGAATGAAGATGGCGAGCGCGAGCATGTAGGCGGTCACGCCGAGGCTCAGGCTGTTCGGGCCGATGCCGAACGAGCGCGCCATCTGCGGGAGCGCCGTGGCGATCACGGTCGTGTCCAGGTACTCCATGAAGAACGTGGCGGCGACGAGGTACGGCAGCCAGCCGACGCTGGAGGAGCGTTGCGCGGGAGCAGTCATCGCGCCTCCGCGCGGAAAAGGGGAATCGACGTCATCGTGGTGCGGATCCTGGGCGGTCGGCGGGCGAGATTCCCGCTGCAAAGGCGACAGTTTCCAATACGCAAAAGCATCTGTACAGCGTGAGCCCGTCGGCAAGCTCAAATCGAAACGCGTAGACTCATGCGCTGTCGGCATCGCATCGTCGAACCCATCGTCAACCTCATCGACCAATGGAGGATCGGAAATGGAATACCGTTTTCTGGGCGCGTCTGGAATGAAGGTGCCGGTGCTGAGTTTCGGCACGGGCACATTTGGCGGCAAGGGCGAGTTTTTCGAGGCCTGGGGCGCAACCGATGTCGCCGAAGCGCGCAAGCTCATCGACATTTGCCTCGACGCCGGCGTCACGATGTTCGACACGGCGGACGTCTATTCGAGCGGCGCGTCGGAGTCGGTGCTGGGCGAAGCGCTCAAGGGCCGCCGCGACAAAGTGATCATTTCGACCAAGGCGACCTTCCGTTTCGACGACGAACCCAATAACGTGGGTTCGTCGCGCTTCCACCTGAAGCGCACGGTCGACGCGGCGCTCAAACGTCTGCAGACCGATCATATCGACCTGTTCCAGTTGCATGGTTTCGATGCGCGCACACCGGCCGAAGAGGTGCTGTCCACGCTCGACGAACTCGTGCGCGCGGGCAAGATTCTCTACACGGGCGTGTCGAACTTCTCGGGCTGGCACCTGATGAAATCGCTGGCCGTGGCCGATCGCTACGGCTATCCGCGTTACGTCGCGAACCAGACGTATTACTCGCTGATCGGTCGCGACTACGAGTGGGAACTGATGCCGCTCGGCCTGGACCAGGGCGTCGGCGCGGTGGTGTGGAGTCCGCTGGGCTGGGGTCGTTTGACGGGCAAGATCCGGCGCGGCCAGCCGCTGCCGCAGACAAGCCGTCTGCATAAAACAGCGGACCAGGGGCCGCCGGTGCCGGACGACTATCTCTTTCGCGTGCTCGACGCCATCGACGAGATCGCGAAGGAAACCGGCAAGACCGTGCCGCAGATCGCGTTGAACTGGCTGCTGCAGCGGCCCACGGTCTCGACCGTGCTGATCGGCGCGCGCGACGAGGCGCAATTGCGGCAGAACCTCGGCGCGGTCGGCTGGAACCTCACGCCCGAGCAGGTGGCGAAGCTCGACGCCGCGAGCGTCGTGCGTCCCGTTTACCCATACTGGCACCAGGAGGGTTTCGCCGAGCGCAACCCGTCGCCGGTTTAAGGAGAGTCTTCGCGCAGGGAGGCCGCTCAGGTACTTCAGGCTGTTTCGGCCTGGCGCAGGATCTGGGTGGCGCCTAAATGCAGCGCCAGCGCGAAGAACTCGCGCTCCGCGAGATTGAGGGTTTTCGCGGCGGCCATCGCGCGGTAATGGTCTTCCGGATGCAGGAACAGCTTGATTTCGACTTTCGACTGACGGCTCTGCGCGGACTCCATGGATGCTTCTCCTTCGGTAACCGGGCGCTCGGCCCGTGACGGGTGCGAAGCCCATTACCGGGCGTCCCTACGCGCAAAGGCGCGCGCCGTTTCCCGCGGTGTGAGCGGCGGCATGAAACGGCGATGACGCGGAGTGGGCCTTGAATATTCCGGAATTCTTCTTCTTGTGCGACAGGTCGCCGCATGTAGTGCGGGCGCCAGTGTAGTCGCATTTTTACCTAGGGTAAACCCCTAAGTCGAAAAGAATTATTACGTGGATTGAGTGAATCGCGCGGCAGGACTCTAAATGCGGCGTGGGCACACCTCGAATCATGCGGAATGAATGAGGGAGTGGAATGGGGCGGCGAGAACCGCCGCCCCGGGTGTTATTCCTCGACGCGCTTGCGCAGGCGCGCGCGCGCCTCGCCGAGCGACAGGAATTTGCCGTGGGCTTCGTCCAGCACGGTGACCTTGCCGTGGCCGATGTCGTACACCCAGCCCTGAAGGTCGAGCTGGCCCTGGGCCACGCGCGCCGCCACCGCGGGGTGCGTGCGTAGGTGCGTGAGCTGCAGACGGACGTTTTCCTCCACGAGCGCCTGGACCACCTGATCTTCGTCCAGGCCACGCGTCTTCACCACGCTGCGCGCGGCCTCCGCGTTGCGCAGCCACGCCTGCACGGTGGGCATCTCGGCCGTGGCTTGCGCGCCCAGGGCGAGTCCCTTCATCGCGCCGCAATCGGTATGGCCGCACAGCACGATCTGCTTCACGTTGAGCGCGAGCACCGCGAACTCCACGACGGCCGAAACGCCGCCGAGCATTTCGCCGTAAGCCGGCACGATATTGCCGATGTTGCGGCAAACGAACAGATCGCCGGGCTTGGCCTGCGTGATCATTTCCGGCGAAACGCGCGAGTCGGCGCACGTAATGAAGAGCGTGTGCGGCGCCTGGCTGTGGGCGAGGCTGTGGAACAGCTCCTTATTGCCCGGGAAAACGTGATGAGTGAATTCGTCCACGCCGTCGAGCAGGTGTAACAGATCGCAGCCGCACGAATCGGAGGGACTGTCGTGCGAGTGGGTGTTGTCTGGCATGGATGTTTCTCTCTTTATCATGAATCGACACTATCGAATGGCAACAGCGGGAGTTTACGCTGAGCCGACCCGTTGCGGATCGGAAAACTTCGCGCCGCCTTGCGCGAGTTAATCACGTCCCCGGTATCCAGGCGTCGAACCGGCGGGATATGTCGATAAACCGGCCGAAAAGACAGCTAAGTTCGGGAAAGCGGGCAACCATGCGCGCGCGCTGGCGCGTCGTGTGTTTCCGTTCGAAAAGGGATTTTCTCACGCCGGGCGCAATTGGCCCACACCCGGCGCGTTGCCGGTGGTGTCGGGTTCCTGGGGAGAGATGCGACCGGCCAGTCGGTCGGCGCATTCATGCACTCACCACGCCATGCGCCATTGATCCGAAGAATGGGTCGAAGAATCGGGCAATGGCGTAGCGGCCGGCAGCGTGGCGCCCTCCGAGAAGTCGGAGAGGATTTCGTCGCGCAGCCGCGCGAAGCGCGGATCGGCGCGCTCGCGCGGGCGCGGCAGTGTCACGTCGACGATGCGTCGGATGCGGCCCGGCCGCGGCGCCATCGTCACGACACGGTCGCCCAGATAGAGGGCCTCGTCGACGTCGTGCGTGACGAGGAGCATCGTGATGCGTTCGCGCTCCCAGATGCGCAGCAATTCGTTTTGCAGGCGGCCGCGCGTGAGGGCGTCGAGCGCGCCGAACGGTTCGTCGAGCAGCAGCACGCGCGGCCGATTGACGAGACCGCGCGCGATCGCCACGCGCTGCGCCATGCCGCCTGAGAGCTGATGCGGATACGCCTTCTCGAACCCCGTGAGGCCCACTAGCGCAATGTGCTCCGCCACCGCTTCGTGCTTTTGGCGCGCCGAAAGCGGGGCGTTGCGCAGCGCCGCCAGGATGTTCTGTTCGGCCGTGAGCCAGGGAAACAGCCGGTGATCCTGGAACACGATGCCGCGCTCGAGCGAGGTGTCGCCCACGCGCTCGCCGCGCATCATGATCGCGCCGCTGTAGCCCGCGTCGAGGCCGGCGATCAGACGCAGCAGCGTGGACTTGCCGCATCCGCTCGCGCCGAGCACGCTCACGAATTCGCCGGGGCGCACGTGCAGCGTAACGTCGTCGAGCACGGCGAGCGCGGACTCGCCCGCGCCGTAACGCTTGCTCACATGCAGAATGTCGAGTCCTTCGGGTTCACTGGTGCTCATGGGGGCTTTCTCTCAGGTTCCTTTTTCCCAGGTTCATTTGCCTGGCAATACGAATCATTGTGCGGTGATGTGCAGCCGCGCCAACACCGTTCGTTCCACACGCCGCGCGAGCGCGTTAAGCGCCCAGCCAACCGCACCCACGACGACGATGCCGAACAGCACGAGGTCCATGCGGAATTGCTCGCTCCCGTCGATCAGCAGGTTGCCGATGCCGCTGCCCGCAACCAGCAGATACTCCGCGCCCAGCGTGGCGAGCCACGAATAAATGAGCGCGAGATAGAGGCCCGTAA
This sequence comes from Paraburkholderia sp. J76, assembly GCF_905220295.1. NCBI lineage: Bacteria > Pseudomonadati > Pseudomonadota > Betaproteobacteria > Burkholderiales > Burkholderiaceae > Paraburkholderia > Paraburkholderia sp. J76. The sequence goes on along the minus strand of NZ_CAJMZJ010000007.1, from coordinate 40,077 downwards.
ATATGGAGGGTAGTGCGGCCGGCAACAGGACGTAACGGACCAGTTGCAGCCGCGAGTAGCGCAACGCCTGCGCAAGTTCGACGTATTTGCGCGGCACGGCGTGAATGCCGTCGCACGTGTGAGCCGCAACCGGGAGCAACGCCGCGAGCGAAAGAAAGACGACCTTGGCGGCGTCGCCGAGCCCGAACCATACGGAAATGAGCGGAATCCACGCAAAGAGCGAGATTTGCTTGAAGGTGTCGAAGCTCGGTCCCAGGACACGTGCGGCGATGCGAGAAAGACCCAGCGCGCCGCCCAGCAGGAACCCCGCCGTGGCGCCGATGGCAAAGCCGCAGGCCTCGCGGGCAAGCGACGCCGAAAGCGCGCGGAGCGCGGCCCCGCTCCTGATCTGTTCGTAAGCGGTGCTAATCACATCGGCGGGGCTCACGAGCAGGCCGCTTTTCACGAGATGCGAAGCGCTCAAGGCCCACCATAGCGCAACGGCGACGAGGGGCAGCGCGGCGCCACGCAGATCGATGCGTGGGCGTGGCCTGGCTTTCGGGGTCGCCTCGCAGGCGCAATCGGGACGCGCTTCCTTGCGCGCAAGCGAAAATTTCATGGCGAACGCTCTCTGGGTGGGTTGGCGTGCAGTCAGGCACAGTCAGGCGGAGTCAGCCACGAAAGGCCGAAGGCGTGCCGCGGCGCAAACGCCGCTCCAGCACATCGAGAAGACGATTGATGACAAGGCCGACCACGCCCACTACGACCACCGACGCCATCACGAGATCGAGCTGGAAGAGTTGCCGGCCATAGACGATCAGATAGCCGAGCCCTTCCGACGATGCCACGAGTTCCACCACAACGAGCGCGAGCCACGCCTTCGTGAAGGCAAGCCGCACGCCGGTTGCGAGCGTGGGGATCGCCGCGGGCAGCACGAGCCGCACGATACGTTGCCAGCGCGTGTAGGCGAATACGCGCGCGACTTCGTCGAGGGCGGCCGGGGTCTGCCGAAAGCCCTGCATGGTGCTGAGCGTGACGGGCACGAGCGCCGCGTGAGCGATGAGCAAATACTTGAGCGGCTCGCCCACGCCGACGAGTAGCAGCAAAAACGGCAGCCAGCCGAGCACGGGAATCTGCACGATCGCGTTGAAGCTGGGCAGCACCCAGGCTTCGAGCGTGCGCGAGAGCCCGAGGGCGGCCCCAATCGCGACGCCGAGCACGGTGCCTCCCGCAAAGCCCAGCAGCACGCGTTGCAGGCTGATCAGCGTATTGCGCGCAAGTTCGCCGCTTTGGGCGAGATCGGCGAGCGTTTCATAAACGCGTTGCGGTGCAGGCAGGATTTGCGGCGCGATCCACCCGCGCGCGCAACCCACGCTCCATAGCAGGAAGAGCAGGGCGGGCAGCAGCCAGGGCGCGAGATGCCATGCCCACGCGCGCATGAATGCGCGCCCGCGCGTGTTCGTCGTTGCCGCGTCGATGCGGGGTGCCGCACGCGGCGTTTCCGTGGCGATCGTGATGGCGGTTTCCGTCATGATGCGGCTCCTCGCGCGCGCTCAGCCAAGCGGCTTGCCGGCGGCGTCGTAGCGGGTCCAATAGTGTTCGAGCTTTTGCGTGCGCAGCGCGTTGTCGAGATAGCGCGGCTCGAACCACGAATCGACGTCCACGGGCTGGCGGATCAGCTTCAGGCGCAACGCGTCCTGCGCAACGGCCTTGTAACGCGCCACGATGAATGGATCGATGAGCGGCGAATTGCGGTACTTCAGGGGCTCCTCGCCGAATTCGGCTTGCCAGGACGCGTAACTCACGCCGCTCTTCGCCCAGAGCTTGAAGAGCGCGTCGCGGTTTGCTTCGTCGGACGACCATTGCGCCGCTTGCACGAAGACATTCACCACGCGCTGCACGATATCGGGGTGCGCTTTCTCGAAGCCGTCGAGCACGAGCAGATGCGCCTGACGCGTCAACTGCGGCCCATCGTGCTGCGATTCGTAGACGATGCGGGCAAGCCCCTGATCGCGCAGCCGGTAGAGGTGGTAATCGTTCACCGACGCGTCGATGCCTTTCGAGGCGAGCGCCGCGAGCGAGCTTGCGGTATCGAGATTGATCACGCGTAGCGCGTGTTCGTCGAGCTGGTTTTCGGCGAGCGCGTTGTCGGCCACGAGTTGCAGATTGGTGCCGCGAAATATCGCGACGCGCCTGTCCTTGAGGTCCTTGATCGATTTGATGTCCGAATCAATGGGCACGCCCACTTTCACGCCGGAACGCACGCCCGATTCCAGCAGGATGCGGGTCTTGAGACCGTTGGCTCGTGCGAGCACCGCGGGTAAGTCGCCCTGGTACGCGAAATCGAGCGCATTATCGGCGATAGCCTCGTTGACAGCGGGGCCCGCGCCCTTGAAAAAGAGCCACTCGACCTTGATGCCGTCGGCGGCGAATTCCTTTTCGAGCAGTTGCTGGCCGCGCACCGTGGCGGCGGTCGAACCGCCGAAAGTGGGCGGATCGCCCGCGCCTTGCTGCGCAACGCCAATGCGGATCACGGCAGGCTTTTCAGCGGCGGCATGCAGGGAGAGGAACGAGAGCGCTGCGCAAAGCAGGTACTGCAGAACGCGATGTGAACGCATGGGCAGGTCGGATTGAGGTGACGAAACGGGGCGCGCAGACTGGCGAGCTTGCGTCGCCGTCATTGCCGTTGGGTCATTCTTTTCCGGATGCAGCGATCAGGACAACCAATGATTCGAGATTTGCATTTCTCGACAGAGGCGCTGCGCGTGGCGGGAAATATGAACGGCAGGGCGCCTTCATGATAGTGAAGCGAAGCCCGTGCCGAAGGAAGAAATCGTGCTATCGATGTGAGCAGAAGCGCAAAGCCCCACTGAGCGCGGTGAGGCTTTGCGCAAAAGCGTGCCTTATTGCGGCTCGATAGCGTGCCGCGTCGCGGCGGTGCGCCGCGACGGCATGAAATACCACACGGCGCAGAGCACTTGCAGCACGACAAGAACAGTCCACACGGTTTGATGCGCGACCGCCGGGTAATGGCCGTCGAGTGCCGGCCAGTGCGCGAGCGCGGCGCCAATCGCAATCTGCAAAAGGAAGATGCCGATGAAGATGACAAGCGTGAAAGTCGTGTTCACGCGGCCGATCAGGCGCGGCGGGAAATATTCGGCGAGCACCGCGTAAGTGAGGATGCCGGTGCCCCCGAATGCGCCATAAGCGGCCCAAAGCAAGGAGGCGGGCAGCGGCGCGCGCGCGGCGAGCAACGCTTGCACGAGCACGAAAACGAGCATCGTGATGCCGGAAAAAAGCTGAACGCTAACGCCGCGCCGCTCGAAACTGCGCGCGAGCGCGCCGAAGCCGATGTTGCCGACAATGAACGCGCCGCCCAGCACGGAAACGAGCGACGCCGCGCGCGCAGCGGCATCGGCGGTGCCGGCCGGCACGACGTCGCGCAGGAACGCACCGACCCACAGCGACTGCATGGCATAGAACACGGCCTGGGTCAGCGAGGAGAACGTGGCGGTTTTCCAGAACGCATGGCTGCGCAGGATGTGCGCGGTGCCCTTGAACTGTTCGAGCACGCTGGCCTGGTGGTGGGTGTCGCGCGTGCGCGGACCGCCTATCCAGATGATGGCGGCCACGAGCACCGTGAGCGCCGCAAGCCCGAGGCTCACCGCGCGCCAGGGCGCGATGGAGAGCAGCCACGAGAGCGGGGCGCCCACGGCCACGCCGCCGAGTCCCCCCACGGCCATTACGAGGCCGTTCACGAGCGTGAGCTGCGCGACGGGAAAGTGCTGCGCCGTGGCCTTGAACGCCCCGCCGAGGCACACCGACACGCCCACGCCGATCAACAGCCGGCCCGCCATCATCGCGGCCATGTTGTGCGAGACGCCGAAGATCAACGCGCCCGCCGCGGCCACGAGCATGACGCACGCGGTGACGCGGCGCGGGCCGTAATGGTCGAGCAGCACGCCGCCGGGAATCTGCGCGCCCGCGAAGCCAAGGAAGTAGAGGCTCGTGAGCGTGCCCAGATCGGTCGCCGTGAAGCCCATTTCACGCGAGAGAAACGGCGCGAAGCCGAGGTTGACCCCGCGAAACAGGTATGAAATGAAGTAGCCGAGCGCGAATACGGCGAATACGCGCAGTCTGAGTGAGGTCATCGTGCGAAGAAAGCGGATTGAATGCCTGGCTGTCGATTATTGGCGATTGCCGGGCGCGAAGCCAGCGAGAGATTTCAAACGGCATTGTGAGTAGAATTTGACGTCATGGCCAGAACTCTCCCCCCTTTGCAGGCGCTGCGCGCCCTTGAAGCCGCCGCGCGGCGGCGCAGTTTCAGCCGCGCCGCGGAAGAATTGCATTTGACGCACAGCGCCGTGAGCCATCACCTGCGCGCGCTCGAAACGGAACTGGGCGTCGAACTGTTCCGCCGAGCGGGCAGCCGCATGATTCCCACCGCGGCGGGCGCCCAGTTGGCCGAGCGCGTGCGCCGCAGTCTCGACGACCTGCGCGAGGCGCTGGACGCCACGCGCCCCGGCGTGAGCGGCGTCACGCGGCTCGAACTGAGCGTGATGTCCGATTTCGCATCCGTCTGGCTGATTCCGCGCCTGGGCGACTTTTACGACCGTCATCCCATGGTCGACCTCTCGCTGCGCATGCATGCCGACGTCACGCCGCCCGATCCCTATCCGTTCGATGTCGGCATCTGGCATCGGCGGGTGGACGAACCCGGCTTCCAGATCCGCAAGCTGCTGGACGACCAGGTCGTCGCGGTATGCAGCCCGGCCCTGCTCGCGCGCCATCCCGGCTTTCGCATGGAAGACCTCGCGAGCATGCCGCTCCTGCGTTTTTCGCGGCGCTCGTGGCGCGACTTCTTCGAGGCCGCGGGCGTGGCCGGCGACGAGCCGGAGCGCGGACCGGTGTTCGACGACGCGGGCCTGCTGCTGCAAGCCACGGTGGCCGGGCAAGGAGCGGCCACGGCGCGTCTGCAACTCGCGCGCGGGTTCATCGAGCGTGGCGAACTGGTGCAGTTGGGGCAGGTCCGGATTCCGGCCTCGCTCGACTATTACTTCACGTGGCGCGAAGGGCATCCGCGCGAGGCCGCGATCCAGCAGTTCTATCGATGGATAAAGGCGCAATTGGCCAATTGATGCCGGCCGGCCTCTCGAATTGCGCAATGGGATATTCGGGTTAACCGCTGTGCGTATTGTCAACGCTGCTTGCGTGATGTGCGTTGCTCTTTGATTAAAGCGGCCCAATCCCGCTCTGGAATAAGCGATTAGCCCGTGTATTCAAATCGCATGCACCAAGGCGGATCATGGTTGAAGGCGTTACGCCGGGCGTTTAAACCGGCAGTGAAATGCCGTTGAATGCGCCCATGGCGGCTCTAAAGGAATTCGGAGCCGCCGGTGACGCCATTTCGATTGCATTGCTGAGTAGCGGCTTCACTATTTGGACAATCGACGGATTCGTCTGTGGAAAGCGGCAACAAGTGTGGCGTGGAATCACAGATTGGGCACGCTTCGTGTCAAGAATGAAATAGTTGCGGTATCGTTACTCCCCATCGCCGTCCGGCGCGCGAATGTTTTGTAGTCAATGGTGTAGTTAACGGCCCATTCCTGGGCCAGCAATAAGACTGACAACAGGAGAAACTGCATGAAGGCTATTCAGATGTTCAAGCTTGCCGCCGCCACGGCAATCGTGGCGGCCTCGTTCCAGGTCTACGCGCAGGACGCCTCGGCCCCGGCCGCCGCCGCCGCGCCCACCAGCGGTCCGACCGCCACGGCCCAGCATAACGTCAGTCAGTCGAAGGCAGCGCTGCGTCAGGCACGCTCCGCGAACCGCGCGCTCGGCCGCAAGGTCCGTTCGGCTCTCGCGCGTGACCGGAACATCAGCGTCTCCAATATCACCGTGCGTGCGAAAGACGGCGCCGTCATCCTGCAAGGCACCGTGCCCGAGTCGTCGCAAATCCAGCGCGCCGGCGACGTTGCCAAGGGCGTGGAAGGCGTAACGTCGGTGCGCAACGCGCTGACGATCCGCCCGGTGGGGACCTGAGCATCGGCTAGCCGGCCCGCGCCGATCGCCCTTCGTGGTGGGCGGCGCTGCGCCGGAGCGGGTGCATCGAGATGCTTCCTGAAGGCCGCACATGCAGTCCCGTTCGCGGACTGCATGTGCGGCTTTTTATTGCCCGTGCCGCTTGTTAGCGAACCGCCCTCAGGGCTCGACGTAATGCATTTCCGGCGATTCGCCCATTAACAGCGGCCGGTTGGCATCCGCGGCCGCGCGCAGATAATCCCAAAGCGACGTGATGCGCCGCAGCTTGCGCAGGTCTTCGCGGCTGCACAGCCAGAAGCGCCGCGTCACCATAACTTCGTCGGGCAGGATCGGCACGAGGCACGGGTCCGGTTCGGCCATGAAGCACGGCAGGATGGCGAGCGCGCTGCCCTGCAGCGCAGCGTGATATTGCGCGATCACGCTCGTGCTGCACAGATTGGCCGTTACGTTCGGCGCCGTTCGGTCGAGGTAAAGCAACTCGTGGCTGAACGCCAGATCGGCGACATAGCTGATGAAGGCATGATTGCGCAGATCGGCGGCGGTGCGAATGCGCGGATGGCGTTCGAGATAGGCGGGCGTGCCGTACAGGCGCAAGCGGTAATCGCATAGCTTCGTGTACACATACTGCCCGCGCTCGGGACGCTCCAGCATGATCGCGAGGTCGGCCTCGCGCTTTGAAAGACTCACGAAATGCGGCACCGGCAACAGGTCGATCGACACGTCGGGATGCTGACCCGTGAAGCGCGCCAGTTGCGGCGCCAGAAAGAAACAGCCGAAACCTTCCGTCGACCCCACGCGCACATGGCCCGACAGCGACTGCGCGCCAATCGCGAACTGCTCGCTGGCCGATTGCACCGTGGTTTCCACGGCATCCGCGTAGGCCAGCAAGCGCTGGCCTTCGGCCGTCAGCACGAAGCCGCCCGAGCGCGATTTGTCGAACAGCACGGTGCCCAGCGCCGCTTCCAGTTCGCGCACCCGGCGCGCGACCGTGGTGTGGTCAACGCCCAGGCGCTTCGCCGCGCCGCTCGCGCGCTGTGTGCGAGCGACTTCGAGGAAGTAGCGCAGATCGTCCCAGTTCAGTGTCTCCATGCTGCTCGTTGTGCTTTTTTGCATATCGGATGGGCTTTTTCATCTCTATGCCGTGGATATTCGAATAACTATACTCGTTGAAGCAGGCGACTGAAACAGACACGGTCGCACGACAACAAGGAGACTTCACGATGAACGCAGTGACCCAGGCATCCAACGCGCACGTTTCGACCGTCAAGCTGCTCATCGACGGCGAGTTCGTCGAATCGACAACGAAGGAATGGCGCGAGATCGTCAATCCGGCTACGCAGGAAGTGTTGGCGCGCGTGCCGTTCGCGACCGTGGAGGAAGTCGATCAGGCGGTGAAGGCCGCGCATGCCGCGTTCGCCACGTGGAAGAACACGCCGGTCGGCGCGCGCTTGCGCATCATGCTCAAGCTTCAGGCGTTGATTCGCGAGCACATGCCGCGCATCGCGAAGACGCTCACCGCCGAACAGGGCAAGACGCTGCCGGACGCCGAGGGCGATATTTTTCGCGGCCTCGAAGTGGTCGAGCACGCCTGCTCGATCGGCACGCTGCAGCAAGGCGGTTTCGCGGAGAATGTGGCGGGCGGTGTGGACACCTATACGCTGCAGCAGCCGCTAGGCGTATGCGCAGGCATCACGCCGTTCAACTTTCCCGCCATGATTCCGCTGTGGATGTTCCCGATGGCGATCGTTTGCGGCAATACGTTCGTGCTCAAGCCTTCGGAGCAGGACCCGCTTTCGACCATGCAGCTCGTGGAACTCGCAATCGAAGCGGGCATTCCGAAAGGAGTGCTCAACGTCGTGCACGGCGGCAAGGAAGTTGTCGATGCGATCTGCACGCACGAACTCGTGAAGGCGATTTCGTTCGTCGGCTCGACCGCTGTGGGCACGCACGTCTACCGGCTGGGCAGTGAGCACGGCAAGCGCGTGCAATCGATGATGGGCGCAAAGAATCACGCCGTCGTGCTGCCCGATGCGAATCGCGAGCAGGCGCTCAATGCGTTGGTCGGCGCGGCGTTCGGCGCGGCAGGCCAGCGTTGCATGGCGACCTCGGTGGCCGTGTTCGTGGGCGCGGCGCAGCAATGGGTGGAAGAACTCGTCGAAAAGGCGAAGACGCTCAAGGTCAACGCGGGCCACGAGGCGAAGACCGACGTCGGGCCGGTCGTTTCGCGCGCCGCGAAAACGCGCATTCTCGGCTTGATCGACTCCGGCGTGAAGCAGGGCGCGACGCTCGCACTCGACGGCCGCGAAGTGAAAGTGCCGGGCTACGAGAACGGCAACTTCGTGGGACCGACGGTGTTCACGGACGTGAAGACCGATATGGACATCTACACGAACGAGATTTTCGGGCCCGTGCTGGTGGTGCTCACGGCGAAGACGCTCGACGAAGCCATCGCCATCGTCAATGCAAATCCGTTCGGTAACGGCGTGGGGCTTTTCACGCAAAGCGGCGCGGCGGCGCGCAAGTTCCAGAGCGAGATCGACATCGGCCAGGTGGGCATCAACATTCCGATTCCGGTGCCGGTGCCGTATTTCAGCTTTACGGGCTCGCGCGGTTCGAAGCTCGGCGACCTCGGCCCGTACGGCAAGCAGGTGGTGCAGTTCTACACGCAGACCAAGACGGTCACCGCGCGCTGGTTCGACGACGCCACCGTGAGCGACGGCGTGAACACGACGATCAGCCTGCGCTGATGCGCCGCCCGCAATAAACATGGAGTACTGAACAATAACGGAGACAGGCTCATGAAAATAGGATTCGTCGGGCTGGGCCACATGGGCGCGCCCATGGCGCTCAACCTGCTCAAGGCGGGGCATACGGTGGCCGTGTTCGATCTGAGCGCAAGCGCGATGCAAACGCTCGCCGAGGCCGGCGCGCAGAAGGCCGCATCGGCGAGGGCGGCGGCGAGCGGCGCGGAATGCGTCATCACGATGCTGCCCGCGGCCGCGCACGTGCGCGGCGTGCTCACGGCGGAAGACGGCGTGCTGGCGGGTATCGGGAAGGGCGTGACGATCATCGATTCGAGCACCATCGATCCGGCGAGCGTCAAGGAATTTGCGAAGCTCGCCGCCGCGCAGGGCAACGCCTTCGTCGATGCGCCGGTTTCGGGCGGCACGGGCGGCGCGGCCGCGGGCACGCTCACCTTCATGGTGGGCGGCAGCGCCGAGGTCTACGAAAGCGTGAAGCCGGTGCTCTCGGGCATGGGCAAGAACATCGTCCATTGCGGCGAGACCGGCACGGGGCAGGTGGCGAAGATCTGCAACAACCTCGTGCTCGGGGTCACGATGGCAGGCGTGGCCGAAGCGATGGCGCTGGGCGAGGCGCTCGGCATCGACCCGAAGGTGTTGGGCGGCATCATGAACACGTCCACGGGCCGCTGCTGGAGTTCGGATACGTACAACCCCTATCCGGGCGTGATCGAGACGGCGCCTTCTTCGCGCGGCTATACGGGCGGCTTCGGCACCGATCTCATGCTCAAGGACATGGGCCTTGCCACCGACGCCGCGAAAAGCGTGCATCAACCCGCGTACATGGCTGCGCTCGCGCAGCAGCTCTATCAGGCCATGAGTAGCCACGGCGACGGCAAGCTCGACTTCTCGGCGATCATCAAGCTGTATCGCGCCGGGAAGGATTGAAGCGCGCAGTTTCGGACCGTGAAAGGCGCGCTGCGAAGCGCGCTTTTTTTACGCCCGCGTTTTCAACCCTTGATACGAGCCTCGATGCGCGCAAAGAGCCGCTCGAACCAGATGCCGAGCAGCGCGTTCGAAGGCGCAAGCGCGGTGGAGCAGGCGAGAATGCGATAGACGTCGTTGCGCGTGACCTTCGAGGTCTTCGCGGGATCGAGCCAGTCGTCGTTTTCAACGAGGCGTTCGAGCGTTTCGAGGCCGATGAGGATGGGCCACAGACACGCGAGCCGCAGACGCACCGAAAGGCGCGGCAGCGCGAACGTATAGTCGACGGCCGCGCGGAAATGATCGAGCGCGATGCGCACGAGTTCCAGCATGATAGGCCGCGCGCGCGCCGAGGCGCCGGGCCTCAGCAGGTCCTGTGCGCCGAGCCCCGCCTGCGCCAGCATCGAAGCGGGCAGATAGCAGCGGCCAATGCGCAGATCCTTGCCGCAGTCGCGCAGCACGTTCACCATCTGCAAGGCCTTGCCGAAGCGGATGCCGCGCGCATACATGGTGTGTTCGAGCGAGGGTGCGAGCGTGCCCGGCAAATGCATGTACGTCATCTTCGTCCAGAACTCGCCCACGCAACCCGCCACGAGATACGTATAGCGGTCGAGTTCGTCCCACGTATTCAGCGCGGCAACCCGGCCCGAGCGCTCGTCGGGGAACGTGCGGAGATCGAACTCCATGCCCTCGGTGAGCGTCGTGACGATCTCGCGCACGGCATGGCGATCGGCGTCGTCGAGTTGCGCGAGCACGTCGAGGGCGCCGCCAAGTGATTCGAGCAGCAGTTTCTCGTCCGACTGTGTTTGCTGGCCCGCCACTTCGCCCGCGAGATCGGCGAGCAGGGTGTCGTCGCTCGTCGTGCCGTTCACGCGCTCGCGCAGCGCGAACAGCAGGGCGAGCCGCCGCTCGGGCGGAATCAGCGCCGTGTCGGCAATGGTGTCGGCGGCGCGCGCGAGCAAGTAGGCTTCGCCCACGGGATCGCGCATGCCGGCGGGCAGCACGCGCATCGTGAGGTAGAACGAACGGGAAACGCCTTTGAGCAACGGGCCTAGAAGAAAGGCCCGGGAAGAATTCTGCATGTCGGATAAGGGCAGCGAGGGACGGATCGGACGCAGCCGCATTGTATCGTGGACGAAGGAGGCTAGGCCGGGCGAGACCCGAGCGCGCGTTTTACGACCTGCAGGGGCGCCCCGCGCGCGGCTGCGCACCTCGCGGACATCCCGCTCGCGGCGGCGTTGCCCGACTGCACCAACCTCTACGCGCACCTCGGCGCGGGGCGGCCCTTTGACCGGTCGCATGCGAGCTTCGCAGAGCTTCAGCTTTTTTTCGATAAATAACAGCAGCCCTTCGCCGCGATACCAGCCGCGCTGCGTGCGTTAATGTGCCTGTTTGCTCATGGAAAGCAAGGGTAATCGCTTCGGTTACGAAAAATTTTCAAGATAGCTGGGATGTCGTGCAGCCGCGAGCAGATTGAAAGCCGCTGCATATGCGTAGGGTATTGGCCTGACGCGGAAATGGCTGCGTGCGCAACGACCGAAACCAGCCACCGCGCAATATTGATGAAAGTAATTCCTGTAATGACGGGGTAACGCGCATACCGCGCCCCACGCACTAGACTCCGCCGATGCTTTCGTAACGGAGCGTCGCTCATGCCCTCGTCCCCGGCTCTTGCCATTCACTCCCTGCGCGATTTCGAGCTGACCGCGGACGGCCAGTACCTGATGGTGAACGGCAATCAGCCGGACAGCCTCGCGCTTCATTGCTCGGTGATGCATGAACTGCTCGCCGCGCTCTCCAATGCGATTGGCCGCTCCGAGCGCATCCGCCACAAAACCGCGAGCGTGAAATTCACCATGCCTTGCGAGGCCTGGGAGGTCGGTCGCGAGTCGGGCGACGTGCAGCATCTCGTGGTGAGCTTTCGCTTGCCCGGGGGCGCCGAATTGTCGTTCCGCCTGCATCCCGCGCAAGCCGTGCACATGACCGAGGTGCTCTCGCTCGCGACGGGGCTCGCGAAGATGCGCCTGCCTGGCCGCGCCAGCATGCAATAGGCGTGGCGCGTCGGCCTCCGTTGTCGCACCCGTTGCCGCATTCGTTGTACACCCTGCATCCGTGGATGCCAGCCGCGCGCGTCTCGCGCCGGTCATGGAGCATTCGGCACTTTCACGGCTCTTTCGTTGCTTCATATCCCACCTCCCGCATGACGGCATCATTTACCACGGCGCGCTATGCACGCGCACTGACTCTCGCCGGCTTCGGCATCGGCGTGACTGCTGCGGCGCACGCCACCGAGCCCTTCGTGGTCCAGGACATCCGCATCGACGGGCTCACGCGTATCGAGCCGGGCACCGTGTTCGCGTATCTGCCGATCAAGCAGGGCGAGACTTTTACGGACGACAAGGCCTCCGACGCCATTCGCGCGCTCTACGCAACGAGCCTCTTCAGCGACGTGCGCATTTCCACGCAGGGCGGCACGGTGATCGTGCAGGTGCAGGAGCGCCCCGCTATCGGCACGATCGACTTCGCGGGCATCAAGGAATTCGATAAGGATAACTTGACGAAGGCGCTCAAGTCGGTCGGGCTCGCGCCGGGTCAGAGCTACGACAAGGCACTCGTTGACAAGGCCGAGCAGGAACTCAAGCGCCAGTACCTCACGCGCGGCTACTACGCGGCGGAGGTCACGACCACGGTCACGCCGATCGACCGCAATCGCGTGGGCCTGCTGTTCTCCGTGGTCGAAGGGCCGAGCGCGAAGATCCGCCAGATCAACTTCATCGGCAACAAGACGTTCAGCGACGGAACGCTGCTCGATGAGATGCAGCTTTCCACGCCGAACTGGTTTTCGTGGTACACGAAGAACGACCTGTATTCGAAGGAAAAGCTCACGGGCGACCTCGACAACGTGCGCTCGTACTATCTGGACCGCGGCTATCTGGAGTTCAATATCGACTCGACGCAGGTCTCGCTCTCGCCCGACAAGAAGGACATGTATCTGACGATCGGGATTCACGAAGGCGAGCCTTATACAATTTCGAGCGTCAAGATGGCCGGCAATCTGCTCGACCGTGAAGCCGAGTTGAAGAAGCTCGTCGGCATCAAGCCGGGACAGCGTTTTTCGGCGCAGAAACTGAAGGACACGACCAAGGCGATCGTCGACAAGCTCGGCGAATACGGCTACGCGTTCGCGACTGTGAACGCCCTGCCCGAAATCGACCAGAAAGACCACACGGTTGCGCTCACGCTGCAGGTGGACCCGAGCCGCCGCGTGTATGTGCGCCGTGTGAACGTCACCGGCAATACACGCACGCGCGACGAAGTCGTGCGCCGCGAAATGCGCCAGCTCGAAAGCTCGTGGTTCGACTCGAACCGCCTCGCGCTTTCGAAGGATCGCATCAACCGGCTCGGCTACTTTACCGACGTGGACGTGACCACGGTGCCCGTGGAAGGCACGCCCGACGAAGTGGACGTGAACGTGAAAGTGACCGAGAAGCCCACCGGCACGCTTTCGCTCGGGCTCGGCTACGGATCGGGCGAAGGGCCGATCATTTCGGCGGGAATTTCGCAGGACAACGTGTTCGGCTCGGGAAACAGCCTTTCGCTGAACGTGAATACGGCGACGACATATCGCACGCTCTCGGTCACGCAGGTCGATCCATATTTCACGGTGGACGGCATCAAGCGCATTACCGACGTCTACTATCGCACGACCGAGCCGCTTTACTACTCGAGCACGAACGACACGAGCTTTCGCATCATCTCGTATGGCGCTGACATGAAGTTCGGCATACCGTTCTCCGAGACCGACATGGTGTATTTCGGCCTCGGCATCGAGCAGGACCGCCTCGACGTCGATTCCAGCACGCCGCAGACCTACATCGACTACGTGAACGATTTCGGGCGTGTTTCGAACACGGTGCCGCTCACCGTGGGTTGGTCGCGCGACAACCGCGACAGTGCGCTGGTGCCGAGCCGCGGCTACTATGCGCAAGCCAACGCCGAATATGGTACGCCGGCGGGCACGCAGTACTATAAGGGCGATGCGCAAATGCAGTACTACTACTCATTCGCGCGCGGGTTCGTGCTGGGGCTGAACTTCCAGGGCGGCTACGGCAACGGCCTGGGCGGCAAGCCATATCCGATCTTCAAGAACTACTATGCTGGCGGTATCGGTTCGGTGCGCGGCTACGAGTCGGGCTCGCTCGGCCCGCGCGATGCCACGACGAACGATCCGATCGGCGGCTCGAAGATGGTGGTGGGCAATATCGAGTTGACGTTCCCGCTGCCCGGCACGGGCTACGATCGCACGCTGCGCGTATTCACGTTCGTGGATGGCGGTAACGTGTGGGGCACGGAAGGCAGCAGCACCGGTGCGAACGGTTTGCGTTACAGCTATGGCGCGGGCCTCGAATGGATCTCGCCAATCGGGCCGCTCAAGCTCGATCTGGGGTTTCCGATTGTCAAGCATGCGGGTGATCAGTATCAGAAGTTCCAGTTTCAGATTGGTACGTCGTTTTGAGTGGTGGTTCTTTTTGTTCCTGGCGGTGTGCGTGGGTTGCCCCTGTGCGGGGATATTACAGTTCCGTTCTGACCGCGCGCAGGACACGCGCAAAAGTACGTTGTTACGGGCTCGTCCGGTATCAACTTGCCGGACTTCAGCGGCGATAACCGCGACCAGCGCGGCTTTGCGTATTGGACCGCCTTGTGGTCCGCTGCCGCGCTGCGCGCGTGCAAGCCGGGTGCGGTGGGCATGTTCTTCACGGACTGGCGGCAACTCCCCGCGTCAACCGATTACCTGCAGCCGGGCGGATGGGTGTGGCGCGGTATCGTGCCGTGGTGCAAGCCCGGTGCACGGCCACAATTCGGCCGGTTCACGGCTCAGCGTGAGTATGTCATTTGGGGCACAGCGGGCGCTGTAAGTGCCGACGATAGCGCAGGCCGCATACCGGGCTTTTACGAGTGCAGCGCGCCACGTAACCGCGTCCACGTCACGCAAAAGCCGGTTGAACAACTGCGCATTGTGCCCCTGGGCGGGTGCGTGCTTGACTCGTTCATGGGCTCGGGTTCATGCGGCGTAGCGGCGTTGCAGACCGGGCGGCGCTTCGTTGGCATCAGCTGGACCCGGCGCATTTCGATAACGCCTGTGAGCGAATCAATGATGTGTACCGGCAACGCTTGCAATTCGATCACGCCAGCGAAGCGGGAACAAGTACGGATGAACTTTCAGGGCCGTGATATCTTTGGCATGAGAACAACGCCCTTACTGGACGATTTGACGGCCAGACTTAGGCGCTCCGGGTCCTTAGTTCGAAATCGAACTGTTCGCCCCTGTTCGTCCGTTATACCTTGTGCCGTGATGCCAGATGGAAACGTAACCCGGTAAGCAATTCCCGGCAATACCTTCCCCTCAGAGTCAGCAAGAGTGTACTGAATCGAATTAGGAAATTTTTGAAGTAATTCACTGTCCGCTATGATACTTCGAGCATTGTCCGGTCCGCCGGGGGTCGTGGAATGTGCCGTGACGGATAGCGCTGCCAGTGTTGCGCTTACAACGAACAATGTAATCGCGAGAGGTTGTCGTTTCATGTTCGTCCATACATACGAATACCCCGCCGAAGCGGGGTAACTCTTACAGGCGAAGCGTCCGAATTTAAAGATCAACGAATCGCGGCAACAGGTCCTGGTCTGCGAGCCGGATTTCGATATGGTTTGCTGTCTTGACGTGTGCGGGGATATTCGCGTCGAACACGTTAACAGTTTCTGGACATTTCGGCGCTTATACGCCAAGCCACTGCCAGAAGTGATACGGCACGTATCCGCCCAGCCCGCCAAGGTCCGGCGCTATCTGCCCTGCCAGCATATAGCGCTCAGTTTCGGGGTGGGTGCTGCCTGTGCCTCTCAGGCCCGACGCCATGGTTCGAGCTACCCAACGCCCTTCGCGGGGACAGGGCTCGCCTGGATTGCATCGCGCCTTTAGCGCTAAGTCAGCATCCCAAAGCCAACGGTCAGATTTGCGTTCAAGGCTCTCGGTTGGCTCGCCTCTGTACAGGCCCACCACGAACTGGCCGCGCTCGCCGCTGGCGGACACGCTTCGGTAGTAGCCGGGTTCGACAACCGCTTCACCGGGGCGGACTAGCTGCGACGACATTTTTTCGCGCTGGCGAGCTTCGTAGTCCTTCCACTCATTAGGTGTCGAGGGGTAGTCAGTGTCAAAATTAACTCGGGCGGTCTTGGTCCTATCCGAAGGGAAATTTACTCGCCCCCCCACACCAAAAGCCCCCTTGACATTGATGGTCGTAAAAACGAGCGCATCGAACTCGTAGGTTCCCTTTGGCGCCTTGTTTCCAGGAACTGCAAGAAATTTGAATGTCACAGTGCCACCCTCTGGCAGGGTGACGAATGTTCCGGAGTCACCCATCGGCTGTTCGATCGTTTCAACCGAATAATCACCTTTGTTCACTATTGAGGCACCAGCCAAATCAGTACGCCATTCTCCATTTCCGCCTACGCGGAATCCGCTAATTTCAAGCCTATCTCCCCCAAGCTTGTTCCACTGGTCCGGCGTCCTCATCCTGACCGGAAAGTGTCCACTATTGATAAACTTTACCGAGACGATAAATTCATCTTTCTCCCGCTGAATGTCGGCGACAGTTGCATCGAATTTGACTATTGGGTGGCCATTCGGCGTGTATTTTTTTAACGAATTCTTGAAAAAATCATCGATAATAAAGGCCAGTTTTTTTGGTAGTTCAGCGAGACGACCTTGGTAATCGACCAGCTTCCCATCCTGGATACAACTTATTGAGTAATTGATCATCGGATCTACCCGAAGATCAGTAGGTGCTTTTTCCTCGGCGGCATGACATAACTGATCGCGAATATCCATTGCACGCTTCAAATCGTCGGGTGACAGTTGGGTCTCTAAGAGGCCAACTCCATCGAAATGATTGTTCAACGTACTTGACAACGCATTCGATATCGCGAGACGGATTTTCCCGGTTGACGGCCATACACCGATACCATTACCTCCGTATTGATGATCGCCTACAATCGAAAAGGCAAATGAGCCGACATTGTCGGTTGCTTCATCTGCGTGCGCATTTTTTGACATAGCGAGTATTCCGAATAAAAGATAAACCAGGAGAAAGAGTCGGAAAATCATTGGAAATCCAATATTTCTGGAATATTTAAGATTCATAGCCAATTCTCCATTTTTTCCAGATAGGCTTAGATTTATCTCCATTTTCGTATTGCGGATGTTCGCCAGTCAGATCGCAGAAATGTCGCCTGATATATTCGAGGTAGTATGGATGTACGACCGCACTCGGGGACGCCTTGTCACCTGTGGCAACCTGACTATTGGCACCGTAGCCCATAAGGTTACCCTTTGAAACAATCTGCCACGTTTCCTTGCCCTGATTGGCTTCTCCGAGTTTGAAATCAAGTTGCTGATCCTTGATGTACTGCTGATGCACCCAACCACCATACGACCAATATTCGTCTGGATAGTTGAAAAGATGTCCGCATTCATGCGCCAGCACGTTAGTGTCATACGGCATATCATGCCAAACAATACTCTTGTCAGGTAGTTGCTCCGCGTACATATTCCACTCGCCCCACGATCCGGCATCGGCGCGATGAGCACGCGAAAAAAGGTTGATAGTCTTGTGGATTTCTTTACCGTTGCCGACCGCCGCGCCCTTGATGCTCAAAAGCAGTTCCACCTTAAACACGACAGATACGCGACATCCGCAAGCGGCCCCTCTTGAGCACCCATTCAGGATCAGTTTGCTCCTATGCTCATTAAGAACAGTCTCAATCTGCCTCCTTTTTGTTTCGACATTGAAGTCCGCTCCGACGCAATCGCGATACTTCAGCACGTAGCCATTCACTGGATTGCCGACTCCATTCCCAGCCACGGTCCAAAGACTATCGTGATCGAAGGGAAGGGATTGCAGCTTCCCGTCAGGACCGGGTAATGGTTTCCCCCACTGATCGCATGGGACGATTTCAACGGGTATGAGTTGAACCCGAACCGTCGCATAAAGCGTCTTGTTTTGATCGTCGTATGAGAGTTCTAACTTCGTATCGAATTGATTGCCACTTAGGGGCCGTGTTCCGCGTGCGTCAGGTGTAGGCCAAGCGGTGTCTTTGTCTACCCATCCATAATATAGTTTCGTTTCGGCCGTATCCTTGCGCTGTTGCGTGAACGCTGGAGTGTGCCAGTCACAAACGACAGGCGGAGCCAGCTTGATCGGAACGCTTGCATCATCCGCAAGCGGCTTTTTCGGCTCATGCGCAGAATCCTGATCTGCGCCAGATGCGTCAGGTGCACTTGTAGCAGTCGTTGCGCCTTGCTGCGGCAGTTGTGGCGTTGATCCTTTTGACGGGGCTACGGGGGCAGCAACGGGGGCCGGGGCCTCGGGGTTGCCAGTCGCCGGATTGCCTGGTCTGTCCCACTCCGAAGCCTCTGGAGCGGGCGGCGGTGATGCTGTACCGTCCGCGTCAACTGGACGACGCCACGCCTTGCAGGCGAAGGTAAACGGCACGATGGTTGATGAAAACGCGGGCGCCGCCAGATGCATTTGCGCCTTGCCCTGCTTCTGGATCGTGATGACCTTCAGGAACAGGTCCTCGGGACCGCCAAGCGTGATGGAGCCGTCCTTCATCTGGATAAACGCACCGCCCGATTCGAGCGTGAGTTCTGTCTTCGCGACGATGCGCGCCACGCCGTTAACACTCGCTATCGTCAGGTCCTTGTCCGCGTCAAGCGACATCGGGCCGCCCTGCGCCTGCACCTCAACCGGGCCTTTGGCCGCAAAAATCTTGATGCCGGCCTTCTGCACGAACAGCGAAATCTGCTCGACCGCCGCAACCGTGAAACGCTTCAGCACGCTCCAGTCAGCATTCTTTCCGGCCACGGTTGATATGTTGCCTTCCGCCGCGAACTGGATGCCCTGGCCCGCGACAAGCGCCGCCGATGCGGGGGTGCTCATCAACAGGCCCGGTTGCTTCAGGCCGTCGAAGTCCTCTTTCATCTGCTGCTGGGCGTCGGTGTCGGCGGGTTCGGCCTTCGCGTTGCTGGACGATGCCGCCAGCGCCTTCGCGGTCGCCAGCGCGCTTTCAAGCTGCGCGATGGTCTCCTGCATGTCCAGTTGCTTGCCCGTCGCGGCGGGGCGGTCATACGCGGTCAGCATCATGCCCTTGCCCGCGCGGTGCGCCCCGTAACCCGATGTGCGAAGCTCGTGGCCTTCGCCCCGGTATTCGAGTTTGCTGTTAACCAGGTAGCCGAGATTCAGTTGTGACTTGCCCGAATGTTCCGTGCCAAGTTTGATACCTTCCTGGCCCGCCCAGTCCTCCATCCGCAGTTTGTTGTTCTTCTGCGTGCGGATCATATTGCGCGAGAGCCAGCGCCGGTCATTCGTGATGAGGTCCCGCGCCTGGCTATGGTGGTGAAAGGCGGTGATTTCCGGCTTGTCCGGGTCGCCGTCCCGGCACGTAATCACGGCTTCGGCATCGTCCAGCGCCGGGAAGTGCATGCCGGTTTGCAGCTTGCCCGCGAACGGTTTTGCGAGGCGCAGCGGGACGCTTTCGCCGCCGTTGGGCCACGTTTCGAAGTCCGCATCGAAGCGAACCGTGTAGTAGCCGTTTTTTGTAATGTACGCGTAGGTGTATCTGTCAGGACTTGTGACGCGCGCTGACAGCGTGCCCGCCACGGTCGCCCACGTTTGGGGCTCCAGTTTCAGACGAAAACGGCGGTCGGCAGGGATGGCCTTGTAGCGGTTCGTATAGGGCGCGTTGCGCGCCCCGCTATGCGTGATTTCAATAATCACCTGTCCTTCCGGTGCATCGGGAAGGACGATATCTGTTTCGAACACTCGGCCCGGCCGCAAGGCCAGAACATTACTCTCACCTTCATAGACGACCTGCCAGGCGAGAGCCGCTTCGTGGCGTAGCTGTGCTTCCCATTTTGCCCCGGCCTGGTCCTCATGGTGGGTGCCATAGATATATGGCTGGCCGTAGGTCGTGGAATCAGCAGGGGCGACGTTGGCTTCGTCTCTCAGACGCTCCCACGCTTTTTCCGGGTTGCGCTCCGCAACCATAACCGACTTCGACACGACAACGGAATGGGTCTTGATCGACGTGACGGCCTCGACGCCGCCCGATTCCAGTCCCGCCGCTTCGCGGTACGGCGCGACCAGGCGCGGCTCCCAGATATAGTGGTCTCTGTCATCTCCGAAAACCACCTGATCGCCATATTCGGTTTCCTGAATATAGCTATAGATGCCCGACTTCTGCATCGTCATCTGGGCGTAGGCAATATCGGTCATGCCGTATTGCATACGGAAATCGTGCTTACGATAGCTTGCGCGCAGCCGGAAACTGAATTGATGTTCCCGCATGCCGTGGCCTCGCAGTAGCTCCGCGAGAATGTCAGGGCTGGACGCGTGCTGGTAGATTTTCGTGCGCGTCGCCGCTGCGAGCCGGGCGAAATGCGACATCAGCACAAGTTCAGACCTTATCTGGTCTTTCGTGGTTTGAATCGTGGACTGGCGCTGAATGAAGCCGCTGAATTTGCGGGGCGGTCCGTCGTCCGGCACGATGGTAAATGTCGCATCCTGGTTGAGAAAATCGGCGCGCGCAAGCGGGTACGAGTGTGTCACTTCAACGCGTACTTCCGCCGCCACGCCCATTTTTTCGGTTGCCGAAAACGACTCGACCGATAGCGCCGCTGCGGGTACTCCCTGAACTTCCAGAAAGTACGCCTGGCGGCCGGTAATGCCCTGACGTAGTGGATCAAACTCTGCCATTCCGAGGTCCTTCGAAGCGCCCACGGCGCGGGTTAGACGGTTACAACGAATGGTGCGGATAAACGAAGCCTAGTTTCGATACTTGCCTAAGTGCCCCTGGGGGTGCAATTGGACAGGTCATAAAAAGGTTCGAATTTCTGTTAACTAACGTCAAATCAATGCGCAGCAGGTAATCCTCAGAAAATTTGACAAGTCAAAAAAATTACTACTATGGCCGTTAATCAGGACGCTCCCTAGCTATCCCTGACCCCTATAGCCCGCGCAATGCGGGCTTTTATGTTTCTGGGCTGCACAATCTCCCTGTAAGGCCCACCCTGCGCGACCTCTATTCGAGTCACGCGGTAGCGCTGCGCGACGCGCTACGCCGTGCCGTCGAGCGCGGCGGTATGTCTTCGCTCGGTGTGCTGCACCAGGGCGTACCGTCCGCGTCCAAACTCACGGGCACCGATGCAACAGCGCAGGCGGCGCGCATCCGTCGACAGCTCGAACAGCTCGCACTTGCGCCCCGCGCGCTGCTCGTCATCGCCTACGCGCGGCGTACGCTGAAATGCAGTTGCGGGGCGCGCTGCTGCGGGGGCAGTTATCCCAATCCCGAATGGGCCGACGCCATGCGCGTGTTACTCGCGCACGTTGCGCTCAGGACGCGCAGCGAATGAAGCACTGCATAGCGCGATCATTGCCAACGCATTGACGCGCACAAAGGAAATGTCGGTATCGCTCGCGGAAAGGTCACTTTCGACACGGCGGCACGCAACGGCGAACCGTTCGCCGCGCTCGCGCGTGCGGTGAACATGTTGCCTGAACCAGTCGAGCGGCTTTGTACGATCAACCTCGGAAGTTGCGCCGGCGGCGCGTACATGCGCTCACACGGCCTTGACAATTGGGACAACGTGATGGGAATTCGCGCGGATGAACCGCGCCGCGTGTCCCGCTTGTCGGACCCCGCACGCGACAACTTTTACAGCGTGCCCGTGCTGCCGCTCGCGCGAGCGACGCCGCGAAAGCAGACATACTCGTTTTCTGGCGCGCCTCGACCCACAAGGCGAACTGAGTAATTGCGACCTGTGCGTTCTGAAGGCCGCCACAAGATCGTGCGCGCGCTCGTTACCGAACCATGGCGCGCGGATTGGTGGATAGAACAGGAACGCGCGGAGCATGGCGCGACGTATCGCAATGACCGACCGCCGTATCGCGACCTGAAACGCGAAGCGCTTTTCTACGCGCGGCAGGTGCCGCCTGATTTCCGCGACGCCGCGAACGAATGGATACGCAAACAGACGTGCGCGCAACTTGCCAACGCACAATTCTGGCTTTGCGATCCGCATCAGGCGTCTTCTATTGCTGACGCGAAGCATCAAGGGGCATTGGCGGATTGCCCCAGGTTAATGCGCATGCTGTTGGACGTACCTTAACGCAGTAGAATATTGCTCAATTACGTCATACTCGCAGAATCTGGATAATTTGTTTTTTGCCTCGTGTAGAAAATTGTTCATTCGAAATTCGTCATAAAAAAATCTTTTAAAATCAGACTTCTCCAGCCAAAATACACTGTCCTTGAACTGTGGAGGGGCGGAAGTATGCTCCGTGAGTTCGCTGATAACCGGCGTTCCCACTGAAAGACACTGAAAGACGCGAGCCTGTTCAAACCTGGCACTGTCGTAATAGTGACAATTGAACACAGCACGGGCGCGCGCTATTTGCTCGTCCCGGTCCTGTCCATATCCGCGAAGAATGCTCAGGTCAATTCCGCACTCGTGAATATCAAGAAGCATCTGACGCCGTCTTTCGTTTATGCTCCCAAAAAACAGCAACTCGATCGGTCGCTTGTCAAGGTCAATTGACTTTTGCGTTGCGAGATATGGCGCGTAGCCGAACGATACGATCGGAACACTGCTCTCGCTCCGATAGGCGGCGACGTTGCACGGATCGTAGTCAATTACAGGGAATTTCGACAATAAATCAAGATATGAAGGGTGTACGGAGGCACCATTATTTCCTAGCTGCTCAAGGTTAACGAATGCATACCTATATCCATGAATACGGGTGGTATAGAAACCGCCATGAGCGCCGAAAACCAGGTTTATTGAATTCCGGTCCATTTCATTTATCGAGATTTGAACCTCTGCGCCCAATCTTTGAAATTGATACTGGAAGAAGCGCGCCTGATCCATGAATCCGATAGCGTGGACGCTTCCTTCGGGTTGCACTATACACAAGTTAATTTTTTCGGATTTCATAGATGCCTAAAGCACAATTATCGGTTGAAAGTGATTTCATGCCGATGTCAGTAACGACAGCAAATGGACTTGGACCGGCAAAAGTCCAGTCAAGAGCGGTTGTCCCACTCCTGTCATCGATCGTCGGGAGAAATTCAGGCGCCCGATATGAGATTTGTCCGAAAATAGCGAGAATAGTCGCTTACACGCACCTTCGTTAATGCTGATATATCGTGTTCGATGGCGTGACGCCTGGCAAGTTGGCGATGCGGCCGCGCGAACGAGGTACGGTTGCATTTGACGCGCGCGCATATGCATTCGCACACCGAACGTGACCGCGAAGCGCGATGCGAGCGAAGCGACGGACGAAGACCGATGCGAGGAATAGAAACCCTGTTGCAAGGCGTTACCGGGCCACGCAGTCGCGTGCCGGCCCAGGCCGCATTGCCTGTTTTCGCGGTGGTGTGCAAGAAAACGCACAGAAACCCAACAACCCCACCAAAAAACAAATCAAAAAACTCAGATCAGCAACTCAAGCGAGTGATAGAGCCGCCGTCGCTCGGGATTATCCGAAGCCTCGCCCGCATGAATGGCCTCCTTGAGGCATTCCAGAAAGCACTCGGCCGCGGCGGAAAGCGGCACGCCGCGCCGTGCAACCACGCTCACCACCGTGCGGTCCACTTCCTCCTGAAGCGCAAGCGCGCGCAGGTTCTCGCGCGCGAAACGTGTCTCCACGAGCGGCCACGGGAAAATGCTCACCATATCCGTATTCATGATGAGCCCCATCGCCACCACGAACGAGTGCGCGAGGTGCACGTGTTTCGGCATCGGCAGGCCGTGGCGCAGGAAGACGTCGTCGGCGATCATGTCCTTGCTGGCCGGGTCCCAGTTGAGCAACCATTCGCAATCCTGAAGTTCCTTGAGCGATTGCGCGTGCGACAGCGGATGATTCTGGCGCACCACCACGGCCGACTCCGTGGCGAAGATCGGCGTTTGCGTGAACTCCGCGTGCAGCGATGCGGGCCCGGGCTTGCCTAGCGAAAAGTCGAGCGAGCCGTCGCGCAGCCGCGGCATCACGATATTGAGCAAGCCTTCGTAAAACTCCAGTTGCATGCCGGGCATGCGCGCCCGAAACAGCGTGACGGCATCGGGCAGGAAGGAGAGGGCGAGCCACGGCGTCACGCCGATGGCGAGTTTGCCGCCGCCGCGCCCGCGCCGCGCGTCGAGTTCGTCCTGCGCGCGCGACATTTGATGCACCACAAGCCGGGCATGCACGAGCAGCGCCTGGCCCGCTTCCGTGAAGGCGATGCCGTTCGCGTTGCGCGTGACGAGCGCGATTTGCTGCTCGGCCTCCAGCTCGCGCACGGCCTTCGTCGCCGCCGCCGGCGATATGCCGAGCGCACGCGCGGCGGCGCGAATGCTGCCGGTATCGGCCATGGCGACGAGCGCGCGGAACTGGTGGAACTTCATAAGGGATAACCCGGGTGCGCACTTCTGGTTGGCGGGCCAACTATTTTAGGGCTGTCGGCGGATAAGAGACGTCATTATTCTCAAGCGAATTCACACTCACGCTCGCCCTGGAGGGAATTCGTATGAACACGATGGCTATCCCGGCCGCAATCGCCGCGATCGAAGAAGAGATGATCGCGCTGCGTCACGAGATCCATGCGCACCCCGAACTGGGCTTCGAGGAATTCGTCACCAGCGACCTCGTCGCGCAGCGCCTCGGCGAGTGGGGCTACGAGGTGCACCGCGGGCTGGGCGGTACGGGCGTCGTGGGCACGCTCAAGGTGGGCGAGGGCAAGCAGCGCCTCGGCCTGCGCGCCGACATGGACGCGCTTCCCATCCACGAGAACACCGGCCTCGACTACGCGAGCCGCATTCCGGGCAAGATGCATGCGTGCGGCCACGACGGCCACACGGCCATGCTGCTCGCGGCGGCGAAGCATCTCGCGCAGTCGCGCAGCTTCAACGGCACGCTGCACCTCGTTTTTCAGCCCGCCGAGGAAGGCATGGGCGGCGCGAAGCGCATGCTCGACGAAGGCCTGTTCGAGCGCTTTCCCTGCGACGCCGTATTCGCCATGCACAACATGCCCGGTTTCCCCACGGGCAAGCTCGGTTTTCGCGCGGGGCCGTTCATGGCTTCGTCGGATACCGTCATCATCGACATCGACGGGCGCGGCGGTCATGGCGCGGTGCCGCATAAGGCGATCGACCCCGTGGTGGTGTGCGCCAACGTCGTGCTCGCGCTGCAAACCATCGTGTCGCGCAACGTGCCGCCGCTCGACATGGCGATCGTCACCGTGGGCGCGATCCATTCGGGCGACGCGCCCAACGTGATTCCGCAAACCGCGCAAATGCGCCTCTCCGTGCGCGCGCTGCGCGCCGAAGTGCGCGACTTGCTGCAGGAGCGCATCACGGCGCTCGTGCACGCGCAGGCCAGCGCGTATGGCGCAACGGCGCGCATCGACTATCAGCGCCGCTACCCGGTGCTCGTGAACGACGCCGCGATGACCGAATTCGCGCAGGACGTGGCGCGCGACTGGCTGGGAGTCGATGGCCTCATTCACGACATGGCGCCGCTCACCGGCAGCGAGGACTTCTCGTTCCTGCTCGAGAAATGCGCAGGCAGCTACCTCATCATCGGCAACGGCGACGGGGAGGGCGGCTGCATGGTCCACAACCCCGGCTATGACTTCAACGACGACTGCCTCGCCACCGGCGCGGCATACTGGGTGCAGCTCGCCGAACGCTTCCTGCGCGGCTGAGGCCCGCGGCCAGCGGGCGCGAGACACGACGCCCACGATACGAGACACGAGACACACGAGGAGACACCCGATGAACGCCACGTCGATCCAGGCGCAAGCCGCAGCGGCCCCGACTTCCACGCGCCGCTCGCGCGCGAAGGCCATCTTCGCGATCACGCTCGGCAACGGGCTCGAGTTCTTCGACTTCACGGTCTACAGCTTCTTTGCCTCGATCATCGGGCAGTTGTACTTTCCGGTGCACGGCTCGCTGAACCAGTTGATGCTGGCCGTCGGCAGCTTCGGCGTGGGTTTTGTCGTGCGTCCGATCGGCGGCATCGTGATCGGCGCGTTCGCGGACCGCGTGGGCCGCAAGGCCGCCATGACGCTCACGCTCTGGCTCATGGCGCTCGGCTCGGCGCTCATCGCGTTCGCGCCCACCTACGCGCAGATCGGGCTCGCCGCGCCCGCGCTGATCCTGCTCGCGCGTCTCGTACAGGGCTTCGCGGTGGGCGGCGAAGTGGGCGCCTCGACGTCGCTGCTGCTCGAATACGCGGACGACCGCTCGCGCGGCTTCTACGGTAGCTGGCAGTTCGTGAGCCAGGGGCTCAATACGGTGTGCGGCGCGCTCATCGGCGTGACGCTTTCCACTATGCTCTCGCAGGCCGCGCTCGAAAGCTGGGGCTGGCGCGTGCCGTTCGTGATCGGCATGCTGGTGGTGCCCGTGGGCGTGTACATTCGCCGCCATCTCGACGAAACGCTCGCGAACCCTGTCGAAGTCGAAGACACCGCACCCGTGGCCGACGTGGCGCGGCCGCTGCGCGAGATCTTCGGGCGTCACCGCAAGTCTCTCGTGGCGGGCGTGGTGACGACCATCGGCGGCACGGCGGCGAACTATATCGTGCTGTTCTACATGTCGACGTATGCGATCAAGATTCTCGGCCTGCCGATGTCGGTCGGCATGAGCGCCGCGCTCGTCGCGGCGCTCGTCACGGCAATCTGCTCGCCGTTCGCGGGGTCGCTGTCCGACCGCCTGGGCCGCAAGTGGGTGATGGGCGTCTCGCGCGTGCTGCTGATCGCGGTGATCTATCCGGCATTCATGCTCATTCACGCCATGCCGACCGTTGCCACCGTGCTCTCAGTCGTGGCCGTGCTCGGCGCGATCGTCGCGTTCACGGCGGTTCCCAACATCGTGATGCTGCCCGAACTCTTTCCTCAGTCGATTCGCGTGACGGGCATGTCCGTGGTGTATTGCGTGGGCGTGTCGATCTTCGGCGGCTTCGCGCAATTCTTCGCGACCTGGCTTATCAAGCTGCTCGACAATCCGCTCGCGCCCGCCTGGTACCTGATCGGCTGCGGCGCGGTCTCGCTGCTCGCGCTGCCGCTCATTCGCGAGCCGGCGGGGCGCCCGCTGGATTAAACGGTGGCTTTGGCCGCTACGCACTTTTAGCGGCCGCGTTGGGTTTATTTACCAGACGTTTACGCGGTGCTGCCTAGAATCGGTTCGTGTTCAACTCAAGCGCGCCGCCGTAACGACGGCGCGCGCACAACACGTATGCCATCTATCGTCTCGCAGGGCCCGATTTCCCGAAGGTCACGCTCCGCTACCACGCAGCGGCCCGTTCTCTCACTGCGCAACTTGCGCAAGCCGCTTCAGGCGGCAACCCAGCGTAAAACGGTGCAACTGGTCGTGCGCGTGCCCACGCGCGAAGCACAACTGGCGCGATGCACGCTGCATGGTTTGATTGGCGGCGCGCTCGGCGTGCATACGATCGACATCGACCGCCGCCGCGATGTTGCCTGCCTGCATGTCGAACTCGATCGCCGCCGCGTGGCAGAGGCCATGACGCTGCTCATGCGCACGCTTTCGTGCGCGGAATTCGGCTCGGTGCGCGGCCTCGATCGCGCTGCCTGATTCGTAACGCGCGGGGCGCCCGCCGCTGCGAAAGCTGCGCCTCGCTCGACTATTCACCCGCCCGCAGTTCACGCGATGCATGCTTCATGCATCCGCATCTTTCATCTCCTTGTCCATGCGCAAGCGCCGCGTGATTTCGCGCAGACGTTAGCGAACGATCCGGATATCGTCTCGCCTTTCGAAACAAATGCGGTCGTCATTGCGCTGTACGCGCCAGTCCTGTCGTCCCGAGCGAATATTTGGTCACCCTGATTCTGTGTCGTCCAGAAAGACAGTAGTATTTGGTCGAGCACTAAAGTCAGTGGCGGTGATTCGATGAGATCGCCCGCGCGCGCCTGATTTGGTTTCGTCGGTCCAGCGCAGATCGTCGACAACACGGAGAACAGCATGACTCACGGTATTCGGGTGGCCAGCTTGTGTCTGTCGTTAGGGTTGCTGACAAGTGTCGTTGGATGTCATGAAAACAAACCGGCTGCCGAAACACGACCCGCAGCGAACGTCGACGTGATCACAGTGGCGCTGCGCGACGTGCCTGTGGTTTTCGAATACGTGGGGCAGACTGAAAGCTCGCAGCAGGTCGAAATTCGCGCGCGCGTGAGTGGCTTCCTCGAAAAGCGGGTGTATACGGAAGGCTCGCTGGTCCATGCGGGCGACGTCATGTTCGTCATGGACCGCAAACCGTTCGAAGCCACGCTCGACGCCGCGAAGGCCGAACTTGCCCAGCAGAAGGCGCGGCTCCAAACCGCGCAGGCCAATCTTGCCCGCGTGCGTCCGCTTGCCGCGAAGAACGCATTGAGCCAGAAGGACCTCGACGATTCGGTCGGCCAGGAGCAGGCCGCCGCCGCTGCGGTCGAAGGGGCGAAGGCGAATGTGATCAGCGCGCAGCTCAATCTCGGCTATACGACCATCGTCGCGCCCGTTACGGGTCTTTCGAGCTTTGCGAAGAAGCAGGACGGTTCGTATATCGATGCAAGCAACAGCCTGCTCACCTACGTCGCCAAGCTCGATCCCATGTGGATCAACTTCTCGCTCTCCGAGAACGAGATGCTCGATCTGCGCACGCAAACGCAGAACGGCACGCTCAAGTTGCCGCCAGTCGGCAAGCTCGAAGCGGTGATCGTGCTCGCGGACGGCAGCATCTATCCGCAGCGCGGCCGCATTGCCTTTACCGACGCCGCGCTTAGCTCGGAAACCGGCACTTACCTGATCCGCGCCGCCATGCCGAATCCCACGGGAGCGCTGCGGCCCGGTCAGTTCGTGCGCATCAAGCTGCTGGGCGCGATGCGCAGTTCGGCGGTGGCCGTGCCGCAGTCCGCGGTGCAGCAGGGGCCGCGCGGCGCGTACGTGTGGACCGTCGACAAGGACAACAAGGCGCAGCAGCGCGTGGTAGAAACGGGCGAGTGGAACGGCAATGCGTGGGTGATCAAGTCGGGCTTGCATCCGGGCGATCACGTCATCATCGACAATACGCTGCGGCTCATGCCGGGTGCGCCGGTCAAGGCGAATCTGGTGCAGACGCCGCCTGCATCCGTGAATATCGGCGGCGCGGCTGATGGACAAGGCGGTGCTGCGGGCAGTACCGCGGGCGGCGAAGCACAGGCGGGCGCATCGGGCGCGGCTGCCTCGAATGCGAACCCGAACGCAAACCCGAACGCAAACCCGAACGCAAACCCGAACGCAAACCCGAATGCAAACCCGAACGCGCAAGCGAATACAGGCGCGAACGCCGCCCAATCGGCCACGGCTTCGGGCGCGTCCGGCGCGCAGGGCGAACACACCGCGCTGTATTTCGCGTCGGGCAGTGCGAGCCTCGACGCCCAGTCGGCCGATGCGCTCGCGGGCGTGGCGCGCCGTCTCGTCGCCGAGCCGGGCGCGCGCGTCGTGATCTCCGGCTACACCGATTCGACGGGCTCGCTGGCCGCGAACCAGCGTCTCGCGGCCGAGCGCGCGGCCACGGTGCGCGCGGCGCTGGTGGTGGCCGGCGTGAAGACCGAGCGCATCGACATGCGCAAACCGGCGCGGATCGTCGCCAACGATCCGCCCGACAAATCCCGCCGCGTGGACGTCACGTTCTCGCCCGCCGCGGGAGGTTGAACGATGAAGTTCTCCCACTTCTTCATTGACCGGCCGATTTTCGCGTCGGTCGTCTCGATCGTGCTCGTCGTCGCGGGTCTCGTGGCGATGTTCAACCTGCCGATCGCGCAGTTCCCGGACATCGCGCCGCCCACCATCACGGTGAGCGCCACGTATCCGGGCGCGAGCGCCGATATCGTCGCCCAGAACGTGGCCGCGCCGATCGAGCAGCAGGTCAACGGCGCGGACAACATGATGTACATGAACTCGTCGAGTTCCTCGACGGGCAACATGACGCTCACGGTGTACTTCAACATCGGCACCGATCCGTCGCTCGCCCAGGTGGACGTGCAAAACCGCGTGAACCTCGCGCTGCCGTTCCTGCCCGATTCGGTGACGGCGCAAGGCGTGTCGGTGCAGAAGCGCTCCTCCGCGTTCATGATGGTGGTCGCGATCTATTCGCCCGATAACTCATATGATGCGTCCTACGTGGCGAACTACGCGAACGTCTACGTGCTCGACGCGCTCAAGCGCATTCCGGGTGCGAACCAGGCGTCGATCTTCGGTTCTGCTGACTATGCGATGCGCGTGTGGCTCAAGCCCGACCGCATGGCGAAGCTCGGCATTACCGTGGCCGACGTGCAGAACGCGATTGCGCAGCAGAACCAGCAGTTCTCCGCGGGCCGCCTCGGCGCGGCGCCGACCACCAGTCCTGTGAACCAGACGTTTCCTGTGACGACGAAGGGGCGTCTTACCGAGCCCGCCGATTTCGACAACATCATTCTGCGCGCGGCGTCGGGCGATGCGGCGATCGTGCGCCTGAAGGACATCGGCCACGCGGAGCTGGGCGCGAAGGACTATTCGTTGCGCGGCCGCTTCAACGGCAAGACGGCCACGCTGCTCGCCGTGTATCAGCAGCCGGGCGCGAATGCCCTGCAAGTGGCCAAGCAGGTGCGCCAGACGCTCGATCAGTTGAGCAAGAGTTTTCCGCCCGGCCTCAAGTATGAAGTCGCGCTCGATACGACCGAGTTCGTGCACGAGTCGATCAACGAGGTGGTCCATACCCTGCGCGATGCGGTGATTCTCGTGATCATCGTGGTGTACATCTTCCTGCAGAGCTTTCGCGCGACGCTCGTGCCGCTGCTTGCCGTGCCCGTGTCGATCATCGGCGCGTTCATCGGCATGTCGGCGTTCGGCTTCTCGATCAACATGCTGACGTTGTTCGGCATGGTGCTGGCCATCGGTATCGTGGTGGACGACGCGATCGTGGTGATCGAAAACGTCGAGCGCAATATGAGCGAGTTCAAGCTGGCGCCCAAGGAAGCGGCCAAACGCGCGATGGACGAAGTGAGCGGACCGGTGGTGGCGATCGTGCTGGTGCTGCTCGCCGTGTTCATACCGGTGGCGTTTCTCTCGGGCATCACGGGGCAGCTTTACAAGCAGTTCGCCGTGACGATCGCCGTTTCGGTGGTGCTTTCGGGTATCGTCGCGCTCACGCTTTCGCCCGCGCTCGCGGCCATCCTGCTCAAGCCAGGCGAGCACAAGAAGAACCGCTTTTTCCGCTGGTTCAACGATAAATTCGAACGCTTGACCGAAGGCTATGGAAGCTGGGTGCAGGCCGCGATACGCCGCGTGATCCTCTCCATCGGCCTGATTGTCGTGATGCTGATTGCAACGGTCGGCCTGTTCAACCATATTCCATCGTCGTTCTTGCCCGTGGAGGATCAGGGCTATCTGTTCGGCGCGGTCGTGATGCCCGACGCGGCGAGTCTGGACCGCACCGGCGAGCTTTCGAAGAAAGCGGAGGACTGGTTCGCGAAACAGCCTGCCGTGAGTTCGGTGGCGGCGCCGATCGGCTACAGCCTGATCGATGCGCAGTACAAATCGAACGCGGGCACGCTGTTCGTGACGCTCAAGGGCTTCAAGGATCGCGGCGAGAACGGCACCGCGCAGGACCTGATCCGCGATGCCACCAAGGCGTTTTCCACGTTCAAGGACGGCGTGGTCGTGCCGCTCAATCCGCCGTCGATTCCGGGCCTCGGCACCACGGGCGGCTTCGAGTTCTGGCTGCAAAGCACCGGCGACGGCACGTATCAGCAGCTCGAGGAGAAGGTGCGGCAGGTGATCGCGAAGGCGCGCCAGAATCCGGCCCTGCGCAGCGTGAATTCCACCATCAACACGAACTCGCGCCAGTTGCTCGTGGAAGTGGACCGCGAGCGGGCGGAAACGCTCGGCGTTCCGGTTCAGGATATCTATTCTGCACTCCAGACGATGTTCGGTTCCCTGTACGTGAGCCAGTTCCCGAAGGGCAGCCGCCTTTTCCAGGTGATCATGCAAGCCGAGCCGCAATACCGCTTGAGCCCGGACGACATCCAGCAGCTCTATGTGCGCAACCGCAACAACGACATGGTGCCGATCAAGGCAGTGACGACTTCGCGTTTCGTGCCGGGCCCCGACATCGTCAACCGCTTCAATAATTTCCCGGCGGCGAAAATCACCGGCGACGCGGCGCCGGGCCATAGCTCCGGCGAGGCAATCGCGGCAATGGAGCAGATTGCGGGCGAAGTGCTGGGCGAGGGCTACAGCTTCGAATGGAGCGGTCAGGCGTACGAAGAAAAGAAGGCGGGCTCGACAGCGGCGCTCGTGTTCGGTTTCGCACTGCTGATGGTGTTCCTCATTCTCGCGGCGCAGTACGAGAAGTGGTCGCTGCCGGTCGGCGTGCTGCTGGCCGTGCCGTTCGCGATCTTCGGGGCGCTCGTGGGCATCCTGTTGCGCGGCATGGAAAACGACGTGTACTTCCAGATCGGCCTGACCGTGCTGATCGCGCTCGCGGCGAAGAACGCCATTCTGATCTTCGAATTCGCCATCGAAATGCGCGAGAAGGAGAACATGTCGCCCTTCGATGCCGCGCTGCACGCCGCGAAGCTGCGCTTGCGGCCGATCATCATGACCTCGCTCGCGTTCATACTGGGCTGCGTGCCGCTCGCCATTGCCAGCGGCGCGTCGGCGGCGAGCCGGCGCTCGCTCGGCACCGGCGTGATTGCCGGCATGCTCGGCGCCACGGCGATCGCACTCTTCTTCATTCCGATGTTCTTCTGGGGACTGGAAACGCTCTCGTCGCGCAAGAAGCCGAGCGCCGCGCCGCATGCCAGCACGCCCCCTGCGGCGCCGCCTTCGCAGGAGGGCTGAGCGATGAAGACACATTTGAATCTGACGAATCGCGCGCTGCGTCCCCTCGGGCTGATCCTCGCGACCGCGTGCCTCGGCGCCTGCGCGGTCGGGCCCGACTATCAGCGTCCCGCGGTCGAGACGCCTTCGACGTTTCGCTATGCTTCGCCGCAGGCGGAACTCGTCGACACTTCGCTCGACTGGTGGACGCAGTTCAACGACCCCGTGCTCAACGATCTGATCACGAAGGCGCTGGCGCAGAACAAGGATCTCCTGATTGCGGCGGCCCGCGTCGAGGAGTTCTACGGGCGATACGTCGTGACGCGCGCAGGTCTTTTCCCGCAGGTGTCGGCGAATTTCGGCGCGTCGCGCAGCCGTGGCGTTCCGGCGCCTGGCTACCCGCCCGTGGTCGGCAACCAGGTGCAGTTGAACGGCGCGGTGTCCTGGGAACTCGATCTGTTCGGCCACCTGCGCAGGCTCACCGAAGCGGCGCGCGCCGACTATATGGCCACGCAGTCCGCGCAGCAGGCCACGCGCATTTCCATCATCGCGAACGTGGCCACGTCCTATCTGCAACTGCGCGACTTCGACAATCAGCTCGTCATCGCGCAGAGCACGCTCCAAAGCCGCAAGGGGGCGCTCGATCTTTTCAACGAGCGCTATGCGGGCGGGGTCGTTTCGCGGCTGCAGGTGAGCCAGGCGCAGTCGGAATACCAGTCGGCGCAGACCTCGGTGTATTCGATCCAGCAGGAAATCGCCACGCAGGAAGACGCGATTTCGCTGCTGCTGGGTGAAAATCCCGGGCCGATTCCGCGCGGCAAGTCGATCACCGAACTCACCGCGCCCGCCATTCCCGCGGGGCTGCCATCGACGCTGCTGGAACGCCGCCCCGATATTTTGCAGGCCGAACAAACGCTCATTTCGGCGAACGCATCGATTGGCGCCGCGCGCGCGCTGTATTTCCCGCAGATTTCGCTCACGGGACTGTTCGGCGCAGCGAGCACGGCGCTCTCGGGACTCTGGACGGGACCCGCCCGTGTGTGGTCGTTCGCGGGCGCGATTACGCAGCCGATTTTCGAGGGCGGCGCGATTGCGGGCGGTGTGCATCAGGCCGAAGCCGTGCAGCAGGAAGCGCTATTCAGCTACGAGCAGGCGATCCAGCAGGCGTTCGCCGATGTGGAAAATGCGCTCGTGGGCGTGGCGCGCACGCGCGATCAACTGGATTCGACCACGCGCCAGGTGGCGGCGCTTACGGAATATACGTCGGTGGCGCACGATCTCTACGAGGGCGGCTATACGAGCTACCTCGAAGTGCTCGACGCCGAGCGCAGTCTCTTCAATGCGCAATTGCAGGAGTCGTCGCTACATGACCAGGAGCTTGCGCAGATCGTGAATCTGTACAAGGCGCTCGGTTATGGCTGGACGCCCGCCGCGCCTGCGCCGGCGGCGGACAGCGCGAAGCCGTCGCAGTCCTCGCCCGCGACGGCGAACCCCGCTTGACGAGCCGGATTCAGTCCGCGGGGCGGCGGTCGGCGAGCGCCCGTTCGCAGTCCTTGAGGACCTGCAAAACGAGCTTGGCCTGGTAGTTCAGGTCGTCGGTGTCGAGAATCTCCTCGACAGCGTCGCGCGCCCAGACCGCGTCCACGAACCACGCGTGCTGCTGTGCGATGTCCTGCGCCATGGCGGCGAGGCGCGCAATGGCGAGCCAGTCGGCCTCGCGCGCGTGACGGTCGAGCCACTTGTGCGCCGCCTGGACGTGAAAGGCCGCGTTGGGCCAGGACTCGTTGAGATAGTAGGCTCCGAGGCTCCCGCAGGTGAGCCAGCAGAGCAGCTCCACGCGATCGCGCGGACTCAGATGGTGGCGTACATCACTCATGGCGACGCTCGCGAAAGTAACA
The DNA here is from genome assembly GCF_905220295.1 of Paraburkholderia sp. J76. NCBI lineage: Bacteria > Pseudomonadati > Pseudomonadota > Betaproteobacteria > Burkholderiales > Burkholderiaceae > Paraburkholderia > Paraburkholderia sp. J76. The sequence continues at coordinate 5,509 of NZ_CAJMZJ010000007.1, read as the reverse complement.
GAGTTCGATTGACGGGTGCGTGCAGACTTTTTCGAATCCGATGACAAAACGATATCACGGCTTGTGGAAAATCGCCTGCCCCGCACGGGCGCTATACGCACGGGTGTTACATACATGGATAGCGTCGCCTGGCGGCGCGTTGTATGCAAACCAGGAGTGACACCAGGAAGGCGCGCGCGGTTATGCGCCTTGCAGCGTTTGGCGTGCCTGGTTTCCGGCGCCGTTTTTTTGTCGCGCGATTGCGCCCCTTGATTCAGGGGCGTTTGCCGCCCTCGAGGCGCGCGAGCTGCGTGGCCGTGTCCACCGCGCCCATGGCGTTCGCGGCGTCCAGCGCGGTGTTGCCCGCCGTGTCGTGCGCCGCCGGGTTCGCGCCGCGCGCGAGCAGCAGGTCGACGATATCGCAGCGATTGAACATGGCCGCGATCATCAGCGCGGTGCGGCCGTCGGGAGACGCGCCTTCCACGTCTGCACCGTTTTCGAGCAGCGCGCCGATCACGTCGGCATAGCCCTTGAAGGCCGCGCCCGCGAGCGGCGTCTGGCCGTTGTCGTTGCGCAGGTTCGGATCCGCGCCGCGCTGCACGAGCGCGCGCACGGCGGCGGCGTGGCCGTGGTAGCTCGCGAGCATCACGAGGCTGTCGCCTTTTTCGTTGCGCAGGTTCGGCGGCAGGCCTTGGTCGATGAGGGTGGCGAGCGTGGCCGCCTCGCCGCGGCGCGCGGTGTCGAACACCTGGCGCGCGAACTCGACGAAACGCGGATCGAATTCGTCGTCGCCGGAGCCTGAAGACGAAGGCGACGAGGGCGGGGAAGGCGGCGCGCTGGCGGTCATGGCAGTCTCCTGGGTCGGATCGCAGGTCGATTCGGCGCAGCATGCCGCCGTCGAAGTCCGCTCATTGTCGCCGATCTTCGCGCGCCGCGAGGCCAGGGCGGCGCGTGCGCTCAGGGTACGAACCAGAGCGCGGCGGCGTAGATCACGAGCGAAACGGCGAACGTCACGGCGGTATAGCCCATCACGCGCTGAATGCGGATGCCCGCAATCGCGACGATCGGCACGGCCCAGAACGGCTGCAGCATGTTCGAGACGTTCTCGGCCATCGCCACGCCCATGGCGGTGCGCGGCACGGAGGCGTGCAGGCTCAGCGCGGCGGGCAGCACGAACGGCCCTTGCACGGCCCAGTGGCCGCCCGCGCTCGGCACGAGCAGCGTGATGATGAGCGAGCTGAGATAGCTCCAGAGCGGCAGCGAAAGCGGCGTGGCGATCGTGACGAATGCCTTGGCGATCATCGAGGCGAGGCCCGTGCCCTTCATGATCCCCATGATGCCGCCGTAGACGGGGTACTGAAGAAGCATGGAGCCGGTCTGGCGCGCGGCGCGGCGGATGGCGTTCGCGTAGGCGATGGGCGTGCGCTGGAGCGCGAGGCCGATCAGCAGGAAGATGAGGATCGTCGTGTTGATGTCGAGATCGAAGCCCTTTTCGCTCCATTCCATCGCGAGATAGCCCGCGCCGAGCGCGATCAGCAGCAGCGTGCCGAGCATCGATTGTTCGAGGCGCGATGCGAACGAAGGCGTGCCGTTGCCGGCGCGCGCGTGCGGATCGTCGCTCACGCCGGCGTCGCTCGCTTCGGCTTCTGCCGCCTGGCTGAACGGCGCCACGTGCTCCGGCTTCGGATGCATGCGGATGAAGATGAACGTCATCACGACCACCACGAGCACGGTCGGCACGAAGACGAACGGCGCGAACACGGTCTGGCTGAGCGGAATTACGTGGCCGGTGGCCTTTTCCACGAGATTGAGCGCGTTGCCGTGCGAGGCCTGCGAAAGCGCGATGGAGCTTGAGAGCCCGCTATTGCAGATCGACCAGGCCGAGTAGCTGCCCGCTACGAGCCACGCGAAATCCACGTTCACGCGCTTGGCGATTTCGCGCGAAAGCAGCGCGCCGACGATCAGGCCGAGGCCCCAGTTCAGCCACGCCGAGATGGCGACCACGGGAAACACAAGCAGGGCGGCGCGCGCCGGCGTTTGTGCCCTGGAGGCGAGCGCGCGCAGCACGCGCTGGATGACCGGCGCCTCGGCGATGGCGTAGCCGGTGGCGAGGATCAGGATCATCTGCAGCGCGAAGCCGAGAATGCCGAATGTGCCTTCGTACCAGGAACCGAGCAGCGTGGGGAGGTTGCCGTGCGGCGCGACGACCAGCGCGAGCACCGCGACGAAAAAGGTGAGGCAGATGGACAGAACGAAGGGGTCGGGCATGACCCGCTCGAAAACGTACACGAGGGCGGCGACGACACCCTGGCGGGAATCGCGCGTCGTTTCAGTCTGGAGGTCTCTTTTCATGCTCTTTTGCGCTAGGTAGCGAATGGCTACTGGCTGGCCGGAGCGGACAGGAGGCGTGGCTTGCGGACGGTCCCGGCGCCGCGCGGCTGGCGAGCCATGGCGCGTGGCGTACGGGAAGGCAGAGGCGGCTCCTCCATGTGCGAGAGGCGATGGCGCCCCGGCGCAGCGGGTTCATATCTCGCCTTGCACGCGCGGATTCGCCCGGCAAGACGGCCAGCCCGTTTTTATTGTTCTCGCGTTCGTATTACGAACACGGTTTCGATTATCGAACGACGCATTATTCGCTTCATGCTCGGTGAATGTCAAGGCTGCAATGTCGCGCCAATACGGGCACTTAACGCTAAATGAGGGCGGAATGTATGCGAGTTGTAATAAAGACGAAACCGGAAAGAAATGCCGTAAGCGTCGCGCGGACTATCTAAAATGCAGAAGCGGGAACCCTTTTCGCGCGCACGCAGACCCTCGCGGTCTGCCAATCACCGCATTCAGGAGACTGAAGATGACGATTCGTCTTGGAGAAGATGCCCCCGATTTCACCGCGGAAACCACCGAAGGCAAGATCCGTTTTCACGAATGGATCGGCGACCAATGGGCCATTCTGTTTTCGCATCCGAAAGACTTCACACCCGTTTGCACGACGGAACTCGGCTATATGGCAAAGCTCAAGCCGGAATTCGACAAGCGCAACACGAAGATTATCGGCCTGAGCATCGACCCGGTTGACGACCATGTGAAGTGGGCGAAGGACATCGAGGAAACGCAGGGAAGCGCGGTCAATTATCCGATGATCGGCGACCCGGATCTGAGCGTCGCGAAGCTCTACGACATGATCCATCCGCACGCGAGCGGCGCGAACACGCGCTCGGCGGCCGACAACGCCACGATACGCTCGGTGTTTCTCATCGGGCCGGACAAGAAGGTGAAGGCGATGCTCGTCTACCCCATGAGTTCGGGCCGCAATTTCGACGAGGTGCTGCGTCTGCTCGATTCGCTGCAACTTACCGCGAAGCACACGGTGGCGACGCCCGTGAACTGGAAGCCCGGTGACGACGTCATCATCCCGACTTCGGTTTCCGACGATGCGGCCAAACAGAAGTATCCGCAGGGCTTCAAGACGCTCAAGCCGTACCTGCGCACGGTCGAACAGCCGAAGTAACGCTGCGGCGGTTCGATAAAAGAACGCGGCGCACGGGTAGTGCGCCGCTCATATAGCGATCGGCCTCATGCGCGCCCTGAAGCGCAGCGGCGAACACCACGAAGAGCCATTGCCACGGCGAGCGCCGCCTTCGGCATCATGCCGAGCCCGGCAGAATCACGAACACTCAACCGGCACCCCGCGATCCTTCGCACCTCGAACCAATTCTCGCCGAACGGCTGCATGTCGAACTGCGGCCCGCTGCGCGCGCCATCAAGCCATGCATCGCGCGCCGTCCCTGCCTCGCCGCCCGCGCGGCGGCACTATAAGGGGCGGTACAATGTGGGCCGCCTGAAGCCACGTCGCCGCGTCGCGCCATGCAGGATCGATCCGGCGCCCCCCGTTCATTCGAAGATCGAGACCATGCAAAAGAAAACGGTCCACAGTGCCCCGTTGCCCGCCTATGAGCAGATCAAACGCCACGTGCTCGCACAGATCGAAAGGGGCGCCCTGCGGCCCGGCGACGTGGTGCCTTCCGAAACGGAACTGGTGAAAGAGTTCGGCGTGGCGCGCATGACCGTGTCGCGCGCGCTGCGAGAACTGATGGCCGAGGGCGTGCTGAACCGCGTGCGCGGATCGGGCACTTATGTGGCGCCGCGCCAGTACGAATCGACCGTGCTGCAAATCCGCAATATCGCCGACGAAATCGCGGCGCGCGGCCATCGGCATGCGGCGCGCGTGCTGGGGCTGGAGTCGAGCGACGATCCGAACGCGATCGCCGCGCTCGAACTCGACGCCGGGCCGGTCTTCCACTCGCGCATCGTGCACAGCGAGGAGGGCGAGCCGATCCAGTACGAGGACCGCTACGTGAATCCCGAGGTGTTCCCCGACTATCTGGCCCAGGACTTCACCGTCGAAACGCCGAATCACTACATGGTGCGCCTCGCGCCGATCCAGCGCGCCGAGTTCCGCATCTACGCGCAAAAGCCCGACGCGCGCGTGCGGCAATATCTGGAGATGGAAATCGGCGAGCCCTGCCTGCTGTTGCTGCGCCGCACGTGGGTAGGGCGGCATGTGGCGACTTCCGTGCGTTTGTGGCATCCGGCTTCGCGTTTTCATCTGGCCGGGACGGTCTGATGCGGTAGACACCGCTCGTTTTCGCCTTCCGAATTTGTCTAGACAACGTTCCTCGCAATTCGCTTGCCGCGACATTGCGCGGGACCGCCCATTTCCCGTAAATAATCCAGGGTAACTACTTACCCGCGTTTGTTCGAAACGAGTTGTATATACAACTTGGCGGCGTTAGACTTAGTCCACATTGCAGCGCTCGTCGCACATTCGCGGGCGCGGTCCTTCAGCTTGCCATCCCGACTCGACCGGACTCGAACCAACGCCATGAACCACCCGAACTTCACCGACCCCCGCCTCGACCCGACCCGCACGATCCGCGCCCCGCGCGGCGCGCAGAAGGTCTGCAAGACCTGGCTGGCGGAAGCTGCCTACCGGATGCTCCAGAATAATCTGGACCCGGAAGTCGCCGAGCATCCGCATGCGCTCGTGGTGTACGGCGGCATTGGCCGCGCCGCGCGCAACTGGGAGTGCTTCGACCAGATCCTGGCGTCGCTGAAGGACCTGAACGAGGACGAAACGCTGCTGATCCAGTCGGGCAAGCCGGTTGGCGTGTTCCGCACGCATGCGGATGCCCCGCGCGTGCTGCTCGCGAACTCGAACCTCGTGCCGCACTGGGCCACGTGGGAACATTTCCACGAACTGGACCGCAAGGGCCTCATGATGTACGGCCAGATGACGGCGGGTAGCTGGATCTACATCGGCTCGCAGGGCATCGTGCAGGGCACGTACGAGACGTTCTATTCGGTGGCGAACCAGCACTTCAACGGCAATCCGAAGGGCCGCTGGATTCTCACCGGCGGTCTGGGCGGCATGGGCGGCGCGCAGCCGCTCGCGGCGACCATGGCGGGTTTCTCGATGATCGCCGTGGAATGCGACGAGACGCGCATCGACTTCCGCCTGAAGACGCGCTAT